>JAHEAV010000037.1 GCA_024642565.1 Erythrobacter sp. | reverse complement strand
CCCAGCGTCATGCAGGTTTCCAGCCCCATCGCGCGCACGCCCTTCACGATCTCGACGAGTCCGGGCATGTCGCGGTCCTTGGGATTGCGCCAGGCGGCGCCCATGCAGAACCGCTGGCTGCCGTGATCCTTGGCCTGAGCGGCGGATTGCAGCACGGCCTGAACGTCCATCAGCTTGGTCGCTTCCACGCCGCTGTCGGCCTTCACAGATTGGCTGCAATAGCCGCAATCTTCCGGGCAACCGCCGGTCTTGATGCTGAGCAGCGTGCACAACTGCACCTGATCGGGCGCGTGATGTTCGCGGTGGACGCTGGCGGCGCGGAAAAGCAGTTCGGTAACGGGAAGATCGAACAGCGCGGCGATTTCGGCGCGGGTCCAGTCAGTGCGAATGGCGGTCACTCGGCCGTCTCCAATTCTTCGCCAATTGGCGGCATGTTATGGCCGAGCAGGCGGAGCATATCCGCGCCGCATTCAACCACATTCGAACCCGGGCCGTAGATGCCCTGCACACCCGCGTCACGCAGGAAATCATAGTCCTGGGGCGGGATCACGCCGCCTGCCACCACTTTGATATCGGCACGGCCCGCCCCTTTGAGCAAGGCGACCAATTCGGGGATCAGCGTCTTGTGACCCGCTGCGAGGCTGCTGGCGCCGATCGCATCGACATTGTTTTCCAGCGCCATTTCCAGTGTTTCCTGCGGAGTCTGGAACAGCGGGCCGGAAATCACTTCAAAACCCATATCGCTGAATGCGCTGGCAATCACATTTGCCCCGCGATCATGCCCATCCTGGCCCATCTTGGCCACCATGATGCGCGGTTTACGGCCAAGTCGGCGTTCGACCGCGTGTACACCATCGACCACCTGTTCCCAGCGCCGGTCGAATTCGTAAGCGGTTTTATACACCCCCTTCACCGGGGTCGGGACTGTATCGTAGCGGCCAAAGACCGCCTCCATCGCGGTAGAAATTTCGCCAAGGGTCGCCCGTTGCCGCGCAGCCTCCACGGCCAGTGCCAGGAGATTGCCGTCCCCTTGCGCGCCCCTGGTCAGCGCCTTCAAAGCCGCTGTGCAAGCAGCCTCGTCCCTACCAGCACGGTTCTTCTCCAGTCGCGCGATTTGCCCCTGACGGACCTTGTGGTTGTCCACTTCCAGCGTGTCGAGATGTTCTTCCTTGGCAAGACGATATTTGTTGACCCCGACGATCACATCTTCGCCCTTGTCGACGCGGGTCTGCTTGGCTGCAGCAGCCTCTTCAATCCGCTGCTTGGGCATACCGCTGGCAACCGCCTTGGTCATGCCGCCAAGTCCGTCGACCTCAGCCATCAGCGCTTCGGCATCCTGCACCAGCTTCGCAGTCAGCGCCTCGATATAATAGCTGCCGCCCAGCGGATCGACCACGTTGCAGATGCCGGTTTCGTCCTGCAGCACCAGCTGCGTGTTGCGCGCGATGCGGGCGCTGAAATCGGTTGGCAGCGCGATGGCTTCGTCCAACGCATTGGTGTGGAGCGACTGGGTGCCGCCCAGCGTCGCTGCCATCGCCTCCACCGTGGTGCGGATGACATTGTTGTATGGGTCTTGCTCTTGCAGGCTGACACCCGAGGTCTGGCAATGGGTGCGCAGCATTTTGGACCGTTCGGACTTCGCCCCCAGATCGTCCATCACCTTGTACCACAGCGTCCTTGCGGCGCGCAGTTTGGCGATCTCCATGAAGAAGTTCATGCCGATACCGAAGAAGAAGCTCAATCGCCCGGCAAAGGCATCAATATCCAGGCCCGTTGCCATGGCGGACTGCACATATTCCTTGCCGTCCGCGATGGTGAAGGCGAGTTCCTGCACCGCCGTCGCCCCGGCTTCGTGCATGTGATAACCGCTGATCGAAATGCTGTTGAACTGCGGCATATAGACCGAAGTATAACCAATTATATCCGACACAATCCGCATCGAAGGTGCCGGCGGATAGATGTAGGTGTTGCGGACCATGAACTCCTTCAGAATGTCATTCTGGATGGTGCCCGATAGCTGGTCCGGCGTTACGCCCTGTTCCTCACCCGCGACGATGTAGAATGCCAGAATCGGAATGACCGCGCCGTTCATCGTCATGCTGACCGACATCTGATCCAGCGGGATCTGGTCGAACAGGATCTGCATATCTTCAACCGTATCGATCGCTACGCCGGCCTTGCCGACATCGCCGACAACGCGCGGGTGATCGGAATCGTACCCGCGGTGTGTTGCCAGATCGAACGCGACGGACAATCCTTTCTGTCCGGCTGCCAGATTACGGCGGTAGAAGGCGTTGCTTTCTTCCGCTGTCGAAAAGCCCGCATATTGCCGGATGGTCCAGGGGCGCCCCGCATACATCGTGGCTTTCACACCCCGAGTGAAAGGCGCAAAGCCGGGCAGACCGGGATCGACGGCATCCTCTGCCGTGTAAAGCGGCTGTATCGCGATCCCTTCCGGCGTGTGCCAGGTCAGGTCGCGGCCCTTAGCTTCCTTGTCGGCCAAGGCTTTCCAGTCTTGACGGGTGGGTTTGTCGTCCATGCCCACGGTTCCTCAGGCAGCGCCGCTTGGGCGGGCGGCAACGCGGTCGTGCCAATGGCGCAATTGCAGCATGTCATCCGGCACTTCGATCCCGATGAAACAGGCGAATTCGACCGTTGTGTACAGGACGATATCCGCCATGCTGAAATTCTTGCCCGCCAGCCAATTGTGGCCCTGCAGGGCCGCATCGCACATGGCATAGCCTTCCAGAACGCGGGGAATGCAGCTTTCGCCATATTCGCGAAAACGTTTGATCGGCAGCCCTTCAGTGAAAGGGTGGGTATGGACCCAGACCTTCCCGACCGGCTCCATCACCACCAGTTCCACTCGGCGTATCCACATTTCGATCTTGCCGATTTCCTGCGGTGAACTGCCAAACATGGACGGTTCCGGATGAATCGCCTCAAGATAGCGGCAAATGGCCACACTTTCGGTCAGAACCGTGCCATCATCCAACTGCAACGCCGGGGTCTGCCCCCGTGCATTGACCTTGAGGAATTCCGGTGACTTTTGCTCCCGCGCGACAATTGACACAGTCTGCGTCGGCAAGTCGATGCCCTTTTCCGCCGCGAACATACGAACGCGGCGCGGATTGGGGGCTGGATTGGGACTGTCGTAATAGATCATTTGCCCTGGAATTCCGCCTTCCGTTTCTGGAGGAAGGCCATCGCGCCTTCCACAGCGTCAGCGCTGTCGCCTGCCGTCCACTGGCCTTTTGCTTCGTTGGCCAATGCGTCTGAATAGCTCATATCAAGCGCCTTGGCGATGTTCTGGCGCATCACACCAAGCGCGACAGTCGGGCCGCGGGCCAGCCGCTGTGCCAGGGCCTGCGCTTCGGCCAACAAATCATCATCCGCCACGCATTTGTAGATCAAACCCCAATCGGCGGCCTTTTCTGCCGGAATCTTCTCTCCCAAAAGCATCATTTCGCTCGCCCGTGCCTTGCCCACCAGGCGCGGCAGCATCCAGCTGGCACCACCATCAGGCACCAGACCAATGTTGACGAAGGCCTGCAGGAAATAGGCACTGGTACCCGCAATCGCGAAATCGCTGGCCAGCGCGATGGAGCAACCGATCCCGGCGGCTGGACCATTCACCGCAGTGATAATCGGCACCGGACAACGGGTGAATTCCGCCATCAACGGATTGTAGCTGCGGCTGAGAGAATCATAAGCACGCCGCCCTCCGGTGACCGAGCTGGACGCGTTTGCGGCAAGGTCTGCGCCGGAACAGAATGCGCGACCCGATCCCGTGATCAGAATCGCCCGCGCATCACCCGGACTGACCAGAACATCGCGGATCTCCATCGCCATATCGGGCGGACAGGCATTCAGCCGGTCGGGCCGGTTCAAGGTGATGGTGGTAACGTCATCTGCCGTTTCGACCAGAATGTGTTCGTAGCTCATTTAGTGTCCCTCGCCCTTGGGGGTTTCCATAATTTCCGTCAGCTGCCCCATCATGTCTTTTGGGTGCAGAAAAAAGATCGGCGTGCCATGCGCCCCGATGCGCGTGGGGCCAAGAATTCGCTTGCCCTGCCCTTCGAACCAATCGCGCGCTTCGGCAATATCGGCAACCTCGAAACACAAATGGTGCTGCCCGCCCAGCGGATTCTTGGCGAGAAAGCCATTTATGGGGGAACTTTCGTCATAGGGTTCGATCAGTTCGATCTGCGTGCCGTCCATACCGGTGCCCGTCGGTGTGTTCACGAAGCACACCTTCACCCCCTGTTCGGGCAGGTCAAACGGTTCCGTAATGTCCGCCGCGCCAAGCGTTTGGCGGTAATGGGCGATCGACTCCGCGATAGATCGCGTTGCTATTCCAATGTGATTGAGACGCCCTAGTTTCATTGCATGTTCCGCTTCCGGTTCAACATCCGGGCAACCTGTCGGTGCCCTGCCCCACATATGCTCCGCCCTGCATGATCCATTGGCGCGTAACGGGTTCGGTGCCAACATAGGTTACGGTAAAGCTTTTACCGGGATCAACCGAGGTTATCTTCCCTTCATAGCTGTAGCGTTTCTGTTTGAGAACCGGGCTTCCCGCTCCGCCCGAAGCGGCACTTTCAAAGCTACCTATATCGCGCGGCCCCTGCGGACCCAATTCGGTCAACACAGTCGTTTCGACAGAGCATCCCTGCCAGGTTCCGCCTCCCGCTGTGAGCAATACGGGATTGGGGGCCAATGCTCTGCTCAAGGCCCAGGATGTTGCGCCATTGCCAACACTGCCCGTGGCACCATAACCGAAAAAGCCGCGGATGAGCCGATATCCGCCTTCGCCGCCCTGCAAATAGTGAATCGCATTTACGCCGGTGCTGCTGTGCCCGGCGGCCGGGTCCACACCGATACTGAACAGGACATGGCGATCGCCCCCAAGCGAATAGAGGGCAACGGGCTGGTATTCGAACGTTCCGGTATCATCGGATAGGGTTACGGACCCTGTGTCCGCATCAAGACCATCCGCCGAAAAAGCCGCTGCGAATGCCGCGATCAACCGGCCCATGTCCTGGGGCTTGCTTCCCAAATTAATGGCAACCGGCTGTTCAGCCGATGGGATTGGGGCAGTGTTATCTTCGGTGGCCGGTTCGGATGCATCCATTGCCAGCACCGGCGCAGTCATGCCCTCGCCCTGCTCAGTGCCCCTCAAATTGCCGCCGAACCAGATTGCCGAGCCAGCAACGCCCAGCGCCAAGATGGCGCCGCCGGCGACCAGTATTGGCGAAGGCCGATGTTTTTGGACCGGAAGATCAATCTTGGCACTGCCTTGCAGTGTATCAGCCGGGCCATTTTCCACCCCACCCGATTCATCGGCGGGAGAGGCATCATCTGTCGGGGCCTGCATGGCGAGAATCCGGGCCTTCTCGGCTGCAAATTCGTCTTGCGAAAGCGCGCCGGAATCCCGCAAACGGGTAAGCCTTTCCAGTGCTTCAAGGCGGTCATTCATCAAGGTTGGTCCAAAAAGGGGGTGAAAAAGGGCGCTGAAAAGACCGCAATCAATCCTGAATTGGGCCAGCCAATGCCAAACAATGCTCAGGCTGCGCTTCGCCTCGCAACAATTGCCAAATGCGGTATCGGGGCAAATCCGACATCGTCAAACAGGCAGATTACTCCTGATATCATAGCGGTATATTGTCGTGCTTTTTCCACGGATTCTCCAGCACTTTGCCACGCAACTTTCGTAGCCCCAGCGCGATGCGCCGCCGTGTAGAATGCGGGTAGATCACCTCGTCGATATAGCCGCGCGATGCGGCAACAAAGGGATTGGCAAAGCGGTCTTCATATTCCTTGGTTTTTTCCGCAATTTTTGCAGGATCACCGGCATCCTGCCGGAAGATGATCTCGACAGCACCTTTGGCCCCCATCACCGCAATTTCGGCTGTGGGCCAAGCGTAGTTCAGATCGCCGCGCAGGTGTTTTGACGCCATCACATCATAAGCCCCGCCATAGGCCTTGCGGGTAATCACGGTAATTTTTGGCACGGTCGCCTCGGCATAGGCGAACAGCAGTTTCGCACCATGCTTGATGATCCCGCCCAATTCCTGCGCCGTACCAGGCAGAAAGCCGGGTACGTCAACAAAGGATACAATCGGGATGCTGAAGGCGTCGCAGAAACGCACAAAGCGCGCGGCCTTTTTGGAGCTATTGATATCGAGGCAGCCCGCCAGCACCATCGGCTGGTTCGCAACCACGCCCACCGTGCGCCCCTCTACCCGGCCAAAACCGCAGAGGATATTTCCGGCATGGGCCGCCTGAATTTCGAAAAAATCACCTTCATCCAGCACCTTGCGGATAACTTCGTGCATGTCATACGGCTGGTTTGCATTATCCGGAATCAGCGTGTCGAGGCTGGGAATCTCTCGATCAAAAGGATCATCGGTTGGCCGCTCAGGCACTTCCTCACGGTTGGACAAAGGCAGGAAATCGAAGAAACTGCGCGTCGCCAACAGTGCCTCGATGTCATTCTCGAAGGCCAGATCTGCTACGCTGGTTCGGGTGGTATGCGTGATCGCGCCGCCCAGTTCTTCCTGCGTAACGACTTCGTTTGTCACCGTTTTGACCACATCGGGGCCAGTCACGAACATATAGGAACTGTCCTTCACCATGAAGATGAAGTCCGTCATCGCAGGGCTGTACACAGCCCCGCCCGCACATGGGCCCATGATCAGGCTGATCTGCGGTACCACACCCGATGCCAGTACGTTGCGCTGGAACACATCGGCATAACCACCAAGTGACGCCACGCCTTCCTGGATACGGGCGCCGCCGCTGTCGTTCATCCCGATCACCGGTGCGCCATATTTCATGGCGTTTTCCATGACTTTGCAGATTTTCTCCGCATGGCGTTTGGAAAGACTGCCGCCGAACACTGTGAAATCCTGGCTGAAAACATAAACCAGCCGCCCGTTGATCGTGCCGCTGCCGGTTACAACCCCGTCACCCGGGATTTTCTGCTCCGCCATGCCGAAATCGGTGCAGTCATGCTCGACATACATGTCGAGTTCTTCAAAGCTGCCTTCGTCCAGTAATATTTTGACCCGCTCGCGCGCGGTCAGCTTGCCTTTGGCGTGCTGGGCATCGATCCGCTTTTGCCCGCCACCCATGCGGGCGGCGGCGCGGCGGCGTTCCAATTCGGCGATATTGGCTGACATTCAGGACCCCTGTTGAACCGGAAATCTGGCCTAGCCATGCTGGCCGATCAGGGTCAAGCCAAGCTTCGCATTGCGGATGGCCAAAACATCATATTTTCACCACGCCATGTTCGATCAAGCTGCGGCCACAATCGACGATACTTTCCTCGACCGGTCGGGTTTTCCAGCCCAGAACCTTCTCCGCGTGGCTGGCATCGGAATGGCGAACCTTGCCTATCTCGTTCTTTATGGAACGGAATTCTGCATTGATCAGCATGAAGACACTGGCCATCCATGCCGGCATGGTCTTGCTTGGCAATTTGCGAGACTGTGGCGCGCTCAGGCCACTGCGCAAGGCATCCGCCACATCGATCATCTTCATGAACTTTCCAGCGGCAATGAAACGTTCGCCAGCCAGCCCCGGCGTTTCAAGGCAGCGGACATGCAGATCGGCAACATCGCGCGTGTCGACCACGCCAAACCCAATGTCCGGGGCGCGGGGTACCGATCCGCTCAGGAGAAGCTTGATCGGCTGAACCGAAGGCGAAAAGTCCGCACTGTCCACCGGACCGAGCACCAGCACCGGATTGACCGAGACAAACTCCAGATCGCCGCCCTCTGCCGCCACCCAGTCACGTGCAGCCCGTTCGGCAATGGTCTTGGACTTCGCATAGGGCGTAACATCGGGATCATCGACATTCGTCCAATCTGCTTCGGTGACGGTATATTCGCGTTCATGCCGCCCGTAAGCGATCGCCGCGATCGAACTGGTCTGGACAAATCGCGTAACCCCGGCCGCCTTGGCAAAGCGCAGCGCGCGCAGTGTGCCTTCGCGGGCCGGAACGATCATCTCGTTCTCGTCCTTCGGAGTTTTGGTCGAAAGCGGCGACGCGACATGGGCGACATGGGAGCAACCGGCGTTTGCCTCTGCCCAACCGGAATCGGACATCAGATCGGCTTCGAAAACCTTCAGCTTTTCGCCCGGCTGGCCAAATCGTTCGAACAATGCGGCCTCGCTCTTGGCCTTGCTGCGCACGGTGGTGTGGATGGTCCACCCTTTGGCCAGCAATTGTTTGATCAATTCGCCTGCAATGTATCCCGTCCCGCCTGTAACCAAAACCGTGCCAGCCATCTGTCTTCTCCCTTAAGACAGGAGACTAGAACGGAAGGTTGCAGGCGGCAACTTACTTTAGCAAAACCAGTTCTTCCGCCATCGTCGGGTGAATCGCCACGGTCGCATCGAAATCGGCCTTGGTCAGACCCGCCTTCACTGCCACGGCCGCAGCCTGCATGATTTCCGGTGAATCCGGCCCGATCATGTGGATGCCGACAATGCGGCCATCGTCAGCATCGCAGATCATCTTGTACAGCCCGCGCTCGTTGCGGCCAGCGACGACGTTTTTCATCGGGCGGAAATCGGACTGGTAAACCTTGATCGAGCCCAATGCGTTGCGCGCTTCCCGCTCGGTCATACCAACTGCGGCCAGGGGCGGATGGCTGAACACTGCACTTGGTATCGCCTTGTAATCGACAGTTTTGGGATCGTTGTTGAAGACCGTGTCGGCAAAGGCTTGCCCTTCGCGGATCGCCACAGGGGTTAATTGCACACGGTCGGTAACATCACCCACGGCATAGATGTGATCGACATTGGTTCGGGAATAGTCATCGACCAGGATTTCGCCCTTCGCACCTGTCGCCACGCCAGCGTTTTCGAGGCCAAGACCTTCAATGTTCGGCTGGCGCCCGGTGGCGAACATGACCAGATCGACCAGCTGATCATCGCAGCCGGCAAATTTGACCAGCAACTGCCCATCAGCCTGTTTTTCGATGCTCTTGAACGTCGTGTTGAACTTGAAATCGATGCCCTTCATCAGGCTGATCTGCAGCAACCGATCACGCAGGCTTTCATCATAGCTGCGCAGCAACTGATCGGACCGGTTGACGATACAGACCTTGCTGCCGAATTCATTGAAAATTCCGGCAAATTCATTGGCGATATAACCGCCGCCGGCAATGATGATCCGCTTTGGAATTTCATCGAGATGGAAGGCTTCGTTGGAAGTTATCGCATGTTCACAGCCGGGAAACTCCAGCAGCGAAGGCCGCGCGCCTGTGGCAATCAGGATATATTTCGCCGTAACCACCTTGCCGCTCGCCAGAGTGATTTCATGCTCACCGGTGATTTCGGCCCGCTCGTGATAGATTTCGACCTTATGGTTCTCGAGCGTTTCAGTATAAAGCCCGTTGAGCCGGTCGACATCCTTCAGCACATTATCGCGCAGTCGTATCCAGTTGAATGTACATTCCGGGATATCCCAACCGAACTGTTTGGCATCCACAAGGTCTTCGGCAAAATGCGCGCCGTAGACGAGCATTTTCTTGGGCACACAGCCGCGAATGACGCAGGTTCCGCCAACCCGGTATTCTTCTGCGACCGCAACCCTTGCGCCGTGGGCTGCAGCCACTCGTGATGCGCGCACACCGCCGGAACCGGCACCAATGGTGAAGAGATCATAGTCATATTCAATCATTGTCTGTCCCTAAACCAGTGATAGGCCAGCGGCGGCCAACAGGGCATCCGTACTCGCATCGAATGTGTTACCGCCGGCCTCGATACGCTTTGCCATTTGTTTGCCCAATTCCACTCCGAACTGATCGAAGGGGTTGATCCCCATCATCGCCGCATTGGCGAAAGTCCGGTGTTCGTGAAACGCAATCAGGGCACCCAGAGTCGCCGCATCAAGATCATCGCACAGGATGGTCGCGCTTGGCCGATCACCGGGAAAATTACGCGCTGGGCTGTCGCCCGGATCGCCCACCATCAGTGCGGCGCCCTGCGCGAAACAATTGGTAAGCAGTATCCGGTGATGCGCCGGATCAAGGTCATCGCCCGGAGCAATGCTGGCGATGAAATCCACCGGGATCAGATGCGTGCCCTGATGCAGCAACTGGAACACCGCGTGCTGCGCATCGGTGCCGACCCCGCCCCAGGTGATCGGCGCTGTCGGGCCGGAAACGGCCACGCCATCAGCCGTCACACGCTTGCCGTTGCTTTCCATCTCCAACTGCTGGAGATAATCGGGAAACAGCCCCAATCGTTCATCATAGGCAAAAACCGCACGGGTCTGACAGCCGCGAAGTCTCGTGTAATATTGATCGGCAAAGGCCGCCCGCAAGGGCAAATTTTCGGCACCGTCGGTATCGCGGAAATGCCGGTCCACCGCGGCTGCGCCCATCAACATCTGGGCAAATTCATCCCACCCCACGGCAATTGCCACGGGAAAACCGATGCTGGACCACAAGGAATAGCGCCCGCCTACCGTCTCCGGAAATGGCAGTACGCGGGTTTCATCCACGCCCCATGCCACGGCGGCTTCGGGATTGGCGGTCAGCGCCACAACCCGGCCCACCGGATCGCTTACGCCATTTTCCGCCAACCACTTCAGCGCACTTGCCGCATTGGTCATTGTTTCAATCGTGGTGAAAGTCTTGGACGCCACGGCCACAATCGTGGTTGCCGGATCGCAGGCCTTGAAAGCCGCTTCCAGTGCAACGCCATCAATATTCGACACAACATGGACATCAACCAGCGCCAGATCGCGCGACAGGGCATCCACTGCCAATGCCGGACCAAGGGCAGAGCCGCCAATGCCAATATGGATGAGGTGGTTGACCTGTCCCAGAGCGCCTTCGTGCACCGCTTCCACCAGCATCTGCATCCGCCGGTGCAGCGCCGCAGCCTCTTCGACAGAGCTTTCCTTGCCGACCCCGCGTTGGGCTGTGTGTTCAGCCGCCCGGCCTTCGGTGGTGTTGATCTTTTCGCCAGCGAACAGGGCTGCGCGTTTTGCCGAAAAGCCGGCCGCATCGGCCAAGGCCTCGAAATCCGCGACCAGTTCGCGATCGAGATGGGTCTTGGACCAATCGCACAGCATCCCGCCGCGCATATCACCATCACCCCATTCGATTCGGTTGGACAGCATCCGGACCCTTTCTCCGGCCTGATCATCGGTACCAAACAGCTCGATCAAGGTCTTGCGACCATGACTTTCCAGCTTCGCCCAGCACGCCGCAACCGCATCGCTCACATGAAAATCCTTTCCTTGGCCCGCCCCTCGCGAGTAGGGACTGCGGCGATGTTTTGGAACCCATTCCCCTTCCCTGGATACGAATTCGGCCCAATTAGCGGATCTGGATGTATTTCATGACTGACTCCAGTACCACTTTGGTCGATCCGATCCCATCAACTGGCACCGAACCGGAAAAGAAAGAGGATAATTTTTTCGTCTTTCTTCTCAAACTGGCATTGGTGGTGGTGATATTCCGCAGCTTCATCTTTTCGCCCTTCAATATTCCCAGCGAAAGCATGTTGCCCGGGCTGGAAAAAGGCGATCAACTGCTCGCCGCGAAATGGGCCTATGGTTACAGCGAAAATTCCTTTCCGCTGCTTCCCGGCCGATATTTCGCATCGCCGCCTGAACGCGGCGACATAGTGATCTTCAAACACCCCCTCGACGGCACCGATTACATCAAGCGCGCGATTGGTCTGCCCGGCGACAGTGTGGAAATGCGCGCCGGGCAGATTATCCTGAACGGCACGCCGGTACCCAAGGTGAAAATTGCGGATTTCATTATCCCGGTTTCCCCCAATACCCGCTGCCATGCCTTTTCCGAGCAAGTCATAGCGGCTGACGGATCGGCCAAATGCCATTATCAGCAATACCGCGAAACATTGCCATCAGGCCGAAGTTACAACGTTCTCGATTTCGGTGACTTTCCTCAGGATAATTATGGACCCATAGTGGTTCCGGAAGGCACATTCTTTGCAATGGGCGACAATCGCGACAATTCCCAAGACAGCCGGTTTCCTGTCGAACCGAACGGCGGCGTGGGACTGGTGCCACAGGATAATCTGGTTGCGCGGGCCACGATCATGATGTGGTCGTCCGATGGAAGCGCCGAATGGTACAACCCAATCAGCTGGATCACGGCAACCCGCTGGGACCGTATCGGAGACAGGTTTTGACCCAACTGCCAAGTGAAGCGCGCAGCTGGCTGATCGGTCATGGTTTCGCTGTGAAGAACGAAACCGTATGGCAAGAAGCGTTGACCCACGGCAGCACGGGCAACGCGCGCGATTACCAGCGGCTTGAATTTCTGGGCGACCGTGTGCTGGGCCTGACCATTGCCGATTGGCTGTATCAGAGGCACGACGGAACCGAAGGCGCACTGGCGCAGCGGCTTAACGCGCTGGTCAGCCGTTCGACCTGTGCGGCGCTTGCGCGTCAAATCGGTGCGGCAGAACACATCAATCTGGGGAAACAGGCGCGCGACGATGGCGCCGCCGACAGTGATAACATTCTGGGCGACGTGATGGAGGCACTGCTTGGTGCCAATTTCGTGGAAGCCGGCTTCGATGCTTCCAGTGCACTGATCCGCCATTTGTGGCTGCCTTGGGTCAAAGATGGCACGGGCACTTCCAAACATCCGAAAAGTGCGCTGCAGGAATGGGCGGCCGGCAACCGCCGAAAGCCGCCAGAATATGCCGTTATCGATCGGTCCGGACCTGACCACGCCGCCGAATTCACGGTACGTGTAACGGTGAACAAGGTCGGGGAAGCCGAAGCGACAGCGGGCAGCAAGCAGGAAGCGGAGACCGAAGCCGCGCGCCGGTTCATGGCGCAGTTCGGATGAGGAAAAACCCTGCCCTGCGCAACGCATTATGGCTGGCTGGATCAATGCCCCGCCCTTCACCTTCACACAAAGCTGTCCACCGGCAGGCTGACAGCGAACGGAACTGATATGACCGACAATACATCAACAAAATGCGGCGTTGTCGCGGTGATCGGGGCACCCAACGCGGGCAAGAGCACGCTGGTCAACCAATTGGTGGGGCAAAAGGTCGCCATTACCAGCGCCAAGGCCCAGACCACCCGTGCGCGCATGTTGGGGATTGCCCTTGCCAAAAGCGCGGAAGCCGAAACCCAGATCATCCTGGTCGACACACCGGGTATTTTTGCGCCGAAGCGGCGGCTCGACCGGGCCATGGTCAGCGCCGCGTGGGAAGGTGCGGCAGAAGCGGATGCCGTGCTGTTGCTGGTCGATCCAATCAAGCAGCGGCGTCACGAGCTGGAACCCTTGCTCGAAGCCCTGGCCAAGCGGCCCGAACGCAAGCTGCTGGTGCTCAACAAGGTCGACAAGGCAAAGAAGGAACCCTTGCTGGCGCTGGCGCAGGAATTGACCGGCAAGGTTGCGTTCGATGAAGTATTCTTCATCTCCGCCTATACCGGGGACGGCGTCCCTGAATTGAAGGCGCGGCTTGCCAGTCTGATGCCCGAAGGGGAATGGCACTATCCGGAAGATCAGGTGTCCGATGCCAGCGAACGGTTACTGGCGGCGGAAATCACTCGGGAACAACTTTACAAGCAGCTCCATGAAGAACTTCCCTATGACAGCGCCGTACGGCCCGAAAGCTATACCCAGCGCAAGGACGGCAGCGTGGAAGTGCGTCAGCAGATCGTGATTGGCCGCGAAAGCCAGCGCCCCATCGTACTGGGCAAGGGTGGTTCGATGATCAAATCGATTGGGGAAGCCGCGCGCAAGGAACTATCGGCAGTTCTGGGTGTAAAGGTACATCTGTTCCTCCACGTCAAAGTGGACGAGAAATGGGCTGACGATAAGGAAATCTACGAGGAAATCGGGCTGGATTTCGGGCGTTAAAGCCTGTCACTCCTGCGGCCCGAATTTAGACTGCACAATCCAACTTCTTTGCAAACGGCGTAGGTATATCTGCGCCGGATATCGCGCTGG
>JAHEAV010000019.1 GCA_024642565.1 Erythrobacter sp. | reverse complement strand
ATCAAGTGATCAATGATGTGTTGCTGGCAAAGCAGCCGACCAAGAAATTCGTCCAGCCCGCTGAAGTGGGCGCGCTGGCCGCGTTCCTGTGCCGTGACGAAGCGGGCAATGTGACCGGTGCTAATTGGAGTATCGATGGCGGTTGGACCGCTGAATGATTATGCTATTCAAGGCGTGAACACGGGGGCATTCGGGAATTGGGCCAGCTTGGCTGGGTTTTAGAGACACAAGGAAAGACGCGCGGGAAATTTCCGGCGCGCGGTCGTGCGTTCTTCGCCGGCCTTGCACTGGCCGCCGGATTAAACGCCTGTTCGACTGTACCTCCGAAAACAATTTCCCTGTCCAACACGCTACCCACCATCGAAGCCGAGCTTTCCGGCCATATTGCCGTGCTCGCCAGCGATGATTTTGGTGGCCGCCAGCCCGGTACCGAAGGTGAGATCAAGACACTCACCTACCTCACCCGCCAATGGCAAGTTGCCGGATTGGAGCCAGGGACCAACAACCCGGCGAGCCCCTGGCTTTCCTCAGTGAGTTTGTCGGTCAGCAAGCCCGGGGCAAGTTCGGTTGTGTTTTACCGCCGGGGCAAAAAGATTGCCGTACCCCAAGGATCGGTGATCGCCTATTCGTCGGGTCTGCGCGCCCTGCTTGATCAGGCACCAATGGTATTCGTTGGCAAGCAATCGGAGCCTCTGGAAAGTTCGGAACTGACGGGCAGGGTCGCAATCATGCTTTGGGATCATCCTGCACAATTCGAACAGCGCGATGATTTGCTGGCCAAAGGGGCAAGTGCGGTGCTGGCCATCGTGCAGGACGATGCGGAACTGGCGGCGCTTGCCGGGCGGCGCAGCGCGGGATCTTACCGACTGGCAGATGACAATGGCGGCAGCCTGCTTGACGGGTTCATGTCTCCGGCCGCAGCGGAAGAACTGTTTGGCGGGGCAACCTTGGCCAACTGGCGCCGTTCCGCCGATTCAGACGGATTCCTGCCCGTGACGCTTGATAGTAAGGTGTCCATTGAAGCGACGGCGACATCGGGGAAGATCGAGACGCATAATCTTGTCGCGCGCCTACCGGGGGCCAGGCCGGATGCCGGTGCTGTACTGGTGATGGCCCATTGGGACCATTTCGGTATTTGTGCGCCAGCGGGCGCAGCCGACCGTATCTGCAACGGTGCTGTCGACAATGCCAGCGGACTGGCCGTGCTGATCGAACTGGCACGGCGATTGGGAGCAGGTCCGAAGCCTGATCGCGATATTTACTTTGTTGCCACAACCGGGGAAGAATGGGGCTTGCTGGGCGCGCAGGCATTTGTTGCCGATCCGCCCGTTCCGCTATCCACCATCGTGGCGGCCTTTAACGTCGATTCCATAGCGGTGGCCAAACGCGGCGCACCGGTCGCCATTGTGGGCGAAGGACTGACCCCGCTTGATGAAGCGGTCAAGCAAGTGGTTCGGCACCAGGGCCGAACCCTTGGTGAAGAAACCGCAGCGCAGGAATTTCTGCGCCGGCAGGATGGTTGGGTTCTGCTGCAGAGAGACGTTCCGACACTGATGGTATCAAGCGCCTACGCCGATCAGGCTGCCCTGGATCGCTATACGCGTGATCGCTACCACCGGCCGTCCGATCAGATCGAGGGCATCGAATTGGGAGGGGCGGCCCAGGACCTGTTGCTCCACCTTGCACTGCTTCGGCATTTTTCCAGCATTGCAAGTTGGCCCGGTCCGACAGCCCCCGTTGGCGATTAATCGGCTCCCGGATCCAGAGGCCCCCTAGCAGTTGTCACAAACTGCGGTTACATGGGCCGCCACGAATCGGCCTGCTTTGTTCGCAAGGCGATGTGCCCAAGGAAAGTGGCGTTTATGGATATCCCCCTCGGCCTTACCTATGACGACGTGCTCTTGCGTCCGGCTGAAAGCGATATCGTGCCGAGCATGGCTGACACCAGTACGCGGCTCA
The DNA here is from genome assembly GCA_024642565.1 of Erythrobacter sp. GTDB lineage: Bacteria > Pseudomonadota > Alphaproteobacteria > Sphingomonadales > Sphingomonadaceae > Allopontixanthobacter. The sequence goes on along the minus strand of JAHEAV010000019.1, from coordinate 51,526 downwards.
CGCGCGATATCCGGCTGAACATTCCGATCCTGTCGGCCGCGATGGATACCGTCACCGAAGCTGACATGGCGATCGTCATGGCGCAGCTGGGCGGAATCGGGGTGCTTCACCGCAACCTTGATGTCGCGCAGCAATGCGCAGCTGTGCGTGCGGTGAAACGTTTCGAAAGCGGCATGGTGGTCAATCCGATCACGATTGCGCCAGACGCTTCTCTTGGCGAAGCGCAGGCGCTGATGGTACAACACCGGATCAGCGGTATTCCCGTGGCCGATCGCAACGGCAAGCTCTGCGGTATCCTGACAAATCGCGATGTGCGCTTTGCCGAAAATCCTGCGCAGCCAGTCCGTGAACTGATGACAACCGAAAATCTGGCCACTGTAGGCCTTGGCGTTGGACAAGACGAAGCCCGCCGACTTCTCCACCAGCGGCGGATCGAAAAGCTGATCGTGGTGGACGAAAATTACCATTGCATTGGTCTGATTACGGTCAAGGATATCGAAAAGGCCGTCAATTATCCCAGCGCGACCAAGGATTCGACCGGTCGCTTGCGTGTTGCTGCGGCCACCACCGTGGGAGACAAGGGGTTTGAACGGACCCAGGCACTTATCGATGCGGAAGTCGATGTGGTTATTATCGATACGGCTCACGGGCATAACCGCGATGTGGCGCGTGCGGTGGAACGGGCAAAGAAGCTCAGCAATTCGGTGCAAATCGTGGCTGGCAATGTCGCCACAGGCGAAGCAACCCGCGCCTTGATTGATGCAGGTGCCGACGCGATCAAGGTCGGAATCGGACCGGGTTCGATCTGCACGACGCGCATCGTTGCCGGGGTGGGCGTGCCTCAGTTGACCGCGATCATGGACTGCGCCGCAGCGGCTGCCGCCTCGGGTGTCCCGGTGATTGCCGATGGCGGCCTGCGCACATCGGGCGATGCGGCCAAGGCACTGGCCGCTGGGGCTTCGAGCGTGATGGTCGGTTCCTTGCTGGCAGGAACCGAGGAAGCACCGGGTGAGACATTCCTGTTTCAGGGCCGCAGTTACAAAAGCTATCGCGGAATGGGCAGCGTCGGCGCCATGGCCCGTGGCAGTGCGGACCGTTATTTCCAGCAGGACATCAAGGATTCGATGAAGCTGGTGCCCGAAGGGATCGAAGGTCAGGTACCGTACAAGGGGCCGGCGCGCGATATTGTCCACCAGCTTGTCGGCGGGGTTAAGGCCGCCATGGGCTATACCGGTTCCGCCACAATCGAGGATCTGCAGGCCAATGCGAAATTCGTTCGCATTACCAATGCCGGTTTGCAGGAAAGCCATGTGCACGATGTTGCGATTACCCGCGAAGCGCCGAATTATCCGACGCGCTGACAAGGCGGGAACACGAACGGATTATTTGGAGAATTAAGTGACGCCCTCTGCCCGCGTACAAGCCGCGATTGACCTTCTCGATGCAATCATAGGGGCGGCGCGGAACAATGGCGCGCCGGCCGACCGGTTGATCGCTGACTATTTCCGTGAACGTCGCTACGCGGGCAGCAAAGATCGGCGCGCAGTTCGCGAGCTGGTCTATGCCGCAATTCGTGCCTGTGGTCCGGTCCCGGAAAGCGGGCGGGCGGCAATGTTGCGGCTGGGCCAGGTCGATCCGCAAATTCTGCCGCTATTCGACGGTGAAGGGCATGGCCCCATGCCGGTCGAACCGGATGAACCGGTTGGTGAGGGCGGAATTGCGCCGGATTGGCTGGTCACACGCTTGAGCAAGTCCGACATTTGGGGCGATGAAGCCGAAGCCATGCTGGGCCGCGCGCCTCTGGATTTGCGGATCAATTCACTGAAGGCAGATCGGACCATGCTGGAACTGCCGGTGGCAGGGGAACTGTTGGCGGCGCCAGACGCTCTGCGCTTCAGCGCGGGTACGCAGGTTGAACAATGGGATGCCTTCAAGTCCGGCTTGATCGAAGTGCAGGACCACGGCAGCCAGTGGGCCTGCCACGCGGTCGGGGCCAAACCGGGCGAAACCATCATTGATCTTTGCGCCGGGGCAGGGGGCAAAACTCTCGCGCTGGCAGCCATGATGGAAAACAAGGGCCGGTTGCTCGCTACGGACACCGATCGTGGGCGCTTGTCGCGCTTGCGGCCCCGTGCCGAGGGGGCGGGGGCCGGAATTGTCGAAACCCTGCTGCTCAATCCCGGCAAGGAACTGGAAATGATCCGTAGCTGGCCGGCCCTGTCCGATGTGGGCGCGGACGATCACACCGGCGTGGATGCGGTTCTGATCGATGCGCCCTGTTCGGGCACCGGCACGTGGCGCCGCAATCCGGAAGCGCGCTGGCGCCTGGATGACAAGCAATTGGCGCGATTTGCCGACATTCAATCACGCTTGCTGGATATTGCGGCAAAACTGGTTCGGCCTGGCGGCCGCATTACCTATGTCACCTGCTCGCTGCTCGATGAAGAAGGACGCGGGCGGATACAGTCCTTTCTAGCCACACATCCCGGTTGGGAACCGATCCCCCTCGACCTTCCGATCGGACGTATTCGTGGGCATGGTACGCGGCTGACACCGTTTCATGACGGCACAGACGGATTTTTCATCGCGAGTCTCGCTTCTCCGTGCTAGCCAGCGGGGCTATGGCAGGTCCTGCTCGCCCTTTCTGGCCCATCTCGATGGAGTTTCTCATGCGTTTTGCTCCTGCTGCAGTTGCCTTGTCGTTACTGGTTGCGGTGACATCGAGCGTCAGCTTCAGCGCCGAACCCAAGCTCAGCCCCCGCGCTGCGATGCTGCTTGCGGAAGGCAAAGCTGCCCTTGCCCAGGGCGAATCGCAAAAAGCCATCGATGCCTTTGAAGCTGCTCTGGCGGTTGAACCTGCTTCCAGTGCCGTTTTGATCGAATTGGGTGAAGCATCGCGCCGCGAAGGGCTGCAAGGCAAAGCGATCGGTTATTACCGCGAAGCGCTGGAGCGGGACCCCGGCAATCTTGCGGCGATTTCCGGCGAAGGCCTCGCAATGGTGGAAAAAGGCGCGGTGGAAAAAGCGCGCCGTAACCTGGTGCAGCTTAAATCAATGTGCGGTGCCGACTGCGCTGCGACCAAGACCCTCGCCTTGGCGATTATGCAAGCCCCCCAGCCACGGGTACTCACTGCCGAAGCGGTAATGCCCGATTCCGTTGTTTCCCAGAATTGATCGCGATTGATCGGGTCCCTCAGACCAGCTGCCGAAATGCCTCCAGCACGGTGCGATAAACGCGCTTCTTGAACGGCACGATCATGTCGGGCAGACTTTCCGGGGATGCCCATTTCCATTCGGAAAATTCCGCCGGATCATGGGCGTTGAGATTGATGTCGCTATCCTGACCGGTGAAGCGCAGCAGGAACCAGGTTTGCATTTGGCCGCGATATCGGCCGCCCCATAATTTGCCGATCAATTCATCGGGTAAATCATAGGCGATATCATCGTCCATTTTCTTCAGGATCGTTGCATGGGCAGGGGTAACGCCGGTTTCCTCGTGCAATTCGCGCCATGCGGCAGCTTCCAGATCCTCGCCTGAATCCACCCCGCCTTGCGGCATTTGCCACCAGATGGTGTCCGTGCCCATCGTCTCGCGGGCATCGATGCGTTTGCCGACGAATACCTTGCCGTCGGCATTGACCAGCATGACGCCGACACAGGGGCGGTATTCATCCATTTTCATTTCGGGGTCTCCAGCACCATCTTCATCGCGGCAAAGATCCGTTCCAGATCCGTTTGCGCGCTGGGCATTCCCTGACGCAAGTTGGTGAAGCTATGTGTGGTACCCTGCATTTCAATGAAGACGCAGTCGATACCGGCGGCAACCAGCTGCGCGGCATAGGCGCGGCCCGAATCGCGGATAGGATCGAGGCTGGCCGTAACCACGATACTTGCCGGGGTCCCCGCATGATCACCCAAGTTCGGGAAGGCACGGGCATCGGTGCGGTCCGGATCATATTGGGCATCAAAAAATTCAATTGCCAGTTTGGTCAGACCATAACCTTCTGCAAACATGTCGAGGCTGGCGCATTGCATTGCGTCCTTAGCTAATGGAAACACCGGCACTTGCAGCACAACCGGGCATTCTGCGGGCGTTGCGGTCAGTGCCTGGCTGGTCACGATCGTGGCATTTCCGCCAGCGCTATCTCCGAAAAAGACCAAGCCCGTTGCCGGTCGCCCCAAGGCAGCAGGGCTTGTCGCGACCCAGCGCGCGGCCGCTTCGCAATCGTCAACCGCCGCAGGAAATTTGTGCTCCGGTGCGAGTCGGTAATCGACTGCCACGACGGGCAAATCCATCTGCGCGGCAATTTCGGTACACAAATTATGGTGCGTATCGAGATCGCCAATCACGAAGCCGCCGCCATGGAAAAAGACAATCACTGGCCCCGCATCGCGGGATTCGCGTGCGTCATAAAGGCGCAGTGGGATATCGCCTGCCGGACCGGGGCAGCAAAGGTCACGGATCACTGCCAATTCGCGGGCCGGGCGGTCGCCAATGGCGTGCAATGCCATATAGCCTGCCCGTGCTTCATCGAGGGTCATGGTGTCGATTGTTGGGCCACCCATGGCGGCTAATGCGTCCATAAATGCCCGTACATCGGGACGGACGAAATGTTCGGAATTGGCCATTGGTGATCCTGATTTTCGCTATTTCCAAACCTGCCTAGCTGCAGCTGTGTGCTATTTCACTCGACTTTTTGTGCGCGACGGAGAAAAACTTCATTGCGGGAGAGGTTTCGGGTGCATAGGTGCCAGCCTCAGGAAGAAAAGCACCGGGAAATCGGTGCACGATAAGGAATTTTCATGGCTAGCTTGGCCGCTGAGATACTCAACTCCGAAACACCGGAAGCCGTTGTAGTCCGTTTTGCCGGGGACAGTGGCGACGGAATGCAGTTAACCGGCGGACAGTTTACCCTGTCCACCGCGTTGGCAGGCAATGATTTGGCGACATTCCCGGATTTCCCGGCGGAAATTCGTGCACCACAAGGCACATTGTTCGGCGTGTCGGCGTTCCAGATCAATTTCGGCAGCCGAGAGATCAATACCGCAGGTGATGCGCCGGATGTGCTGGTGGCGATGAACCCCGCCGCATTGAAGGTGAATCTGCCGGCGCTGAAGCCGGGCGGGCTTGTGATCATCGATACAGGCGAATTTTCCAAGCGGAACCTCGACAAGGCGAAATATGATGTCAGCCCGCTTGACGATGGCAGCCTGGCCAAGTGGGACGTACTGGCCTTTGATATCTCGGCTTTGACAATTGAAGCGGTCAAGCCTTTCGGCCTGGGCAACAAGGATGCGCTGCGGTCCAAGAATATGTGGACGTTGGGCCTGGCGCTGTGGATGTTCGACCGTTCACGCCAGCCAATCGAAGATTGGTTGAAGGCCAAATTCAAGACCAAGCCCGATATTGCCGATGCCAATATTGCGGCCCTGAATGCCGGCCATGCCTATGGCGAAACAGCAGAACTTTCCGGTCCGCTCAAGCAATTGCATGTGCCGCCAGTGGAAAGCACGCCGGGGCTTTATCGCACGATAACGGGCGCCGAAGCGATTTCGCTTGGCCTTGTGGCTGGTGCACAACTGGCCGAATTGCCGATGTTTTTTGGTGGGTATCCGATCACGCCAGCCAGTGCGATTCTGCACCATCTGGCGCGCCTGAAGGAATTCGGCGTCACCACTTTTCAGGCCGAGGACGAGATTGCCGCGATCTGCGCAGCTATCGGTGCGAGTTATGCAGGCCAGCTGGGTGTTACCAGCTCATCCGGTCCGGGCATTGCGCTCAAGACCGAGGCGATGGGTCTGGCAATCATGACGGAATTGCCGCTGGTGATCGTCAACAGTCAGCGCGGCGGACCCAGCACCGGCTTGCCGACCAAGACCGAGCAAAGCGATCTCTATCAGGCCGTCTATGGGCGCAACGGTGATGCGCCCATGCCGGTTGTGTCGTGTAATAGCCCCGGTGACGCCTTCGAATGTGCGGTCGAAGCTTGCCGGATTGCCGTCCAGTATATGACTCCGGTGATGCTGCTGACCGATGGCTATATCGCCAATGCGGCGGAACCATGGAAAGTGCCCGATCCGGCGGACTTCGCGTCGTTCCCTGCCAAATTCCTCGAAGAAAAAAACGCGGGCGACACTCTGCTACCTTATAAGCGTGATGCCAAAGGGGCACGCCCATGGATCAAGCCCGGCACGGCGGGTCTGATGCACCGGATCGGCGGGATCGAAAAGCAGGTCGATACCGGGCATATCGATTATGCACCGGACAACCATCAGGCGATGACCGACGCCCGCATCAACAAGGTGCTGGGTGTCAGCGTACCGGATCAGGAGGTGGCACTTGGTGAAACCTCCGGCAAGCTGGTGGTGGTCGGCTGGGGCAGCACGTTTGGCCCGATCCGCCGCGCTGTCGACAATTCCCGGCGCAAGGGGCTGGACGTCAGCCATGTCCATGTTCGTCATATCTGGCCACTTCCCAAGAATCTTGGGCCGTTGCTGCGCGGGTTTGACAATGTGCTGGTGCCTGAAATGAACACGGGTCAGTTCAAGACTGTCTTGCGCGACCAGTTCCTGGTGGATGCGAAGCCGCTGACCAAGACCAGCGGACAACCATTTTCCATTGCCGAACTGGAACTGGCAATCGGAGCATTTTTCGACACGGTTGAAGGCAACGAAGGCGGAGAGGTTCCAGTAAACGAAACGCAATTGCCAAGCCCGGAGATGGACGTATGAACGCCCCTGTAAAGTTCGAAACCACGCTCAAGGATTGGGAAACCGATCAGGAAGTCCGCTGGTGCCCAGGTTGCGGGGACTATGCGATTCTGAAGGCCGTGCAGCGCACCTTGCCGCAGCTTGGCTCTGACCCGTCCAACACCGTGTTCATATCGGGTATCGGCTGCTCAAGCCGGTTCCCCTATTACATGGAAACCTATGGCTTCCACACTATCCATGGGCGTGCGCCGGCTGTGGCGACGGGCGTCAAATTGGCCAATCCCGACCTCGATATCTGGTTGGTGACAGGTGACGGCGACGGGCTTTCCATCGGCGGTAATCACATGATGCATGTGCTGCGCCGCAACGTGAACATGCAGATCATGCTGTTCAACAACGAGATTTACGGGCTGACCAAGGGGCAGGCATCACCGACCAGTCGCGAAGGTACCAAATCCCCCTCCACTCCGCTGGGCAGTTATGATCACCCCGCGCGGCCTTGTGCCTTTGCATTGGGATCGGGTGCCCGGTTTGTGGCGCGCGGGTTCGATGTGTCGAAGAAACTGCCCGAAGTGCTGATCGCCGCTCATGCCCATCAGGGCGCCGCTTTCATCGAGATTTTCCAGAACTGCATCGTCTATAACAAAGACGTGTTCAACGATTTCGCTGCTCCCAAGGGGGCAGATGACCGGCAGTTGTGGCTCGAAAACGGCGAGCCAATGCTGTTTGCTGGCGGCACCAAAGGCATTGCACTGGATGTCGATTCCTTGGCGCTGAAAGTGGTCGATGTGGCAGAGGGCGATTGGCAGGCCGCTGGCGTGCTGGTGCACGACGTCACCAATCGCAGTATCGCGCATATGCTGGTGGAACTGCCGTTTGGCCCGTTCCCGATGGCACTGGGCGTACTCTATGACGATCCGCGCCCAACGTTCGAAGCCGCGGTAATAGAGGAACGCGCGAAGTCCTCCGCGGGCAAGGACGCCAATCTGGCGAAATTGCTGGCCAAGGGGCAGACGTGGACGGTTGAGGCGCAAGAAGGGCATCCCACCGATTGACCAAGATCCGGCGTGGATAATCTAACCCATTCCCTGACCGGCGCGCTGCTTGGTCAGGCGGGACTAAAGCGCAAGACAGGGCTGGCCATGCCCGCGCTGATAATCGGCGCGAATTTGCCCGATTTGGATGCAGCGTGTTTTCTGTGGCTGGACGGGGTGGAGCATCTCGGCTTCCGGCGCGGGATTACGCATGGGCCGATTGCCTGGGTGGTTCTGCCGCTGATTTTGGCTTGGCTGCTCTACGGCCTTGACCGCTGGCAGACGAGGCGTGGTAAAAGGCCCGAGGGGCGGCTTCCCATAAGCTTCAAATGGCTGTTCATCCTAAGCTTTATCGCGTGCCTGACTCATCCGGCACTGGACTGGCTCAATGTCTATGGCATCCGCTTGCTGGAGCCGTTTTCCAGCCGGTGGTTTTACGGCGATACACTGTTCATCATCGATGTCTGGCTGTGGGCGCTGATGGGTCTTGCCACATGGTTTTCACTGCGGCGGGAGAAGCGCGGCGGCGATTGGAGAGCTCCGGCCCGAATCGCCCTGATCACCAGTGCCGCCTATATCGCGATCAATGGCGGCATAAGCTGGATGGCTACCAACACGGGAGGCACCATGGCAGAACCCTATCCCATGCGGGCCATCGCAGCACCGGTCCCTATCGCTTTCTGGCGGCGGGAAGTTATCATTCAGCAGGCCAACGGGGCATGGTCATCGACGGGTTGGGACGGTCCGGATCGTGGCTATGGTTATCACTATCCGAAGGTACAACAATGCGCCTTGCCCATGCGCCCAGCGGATCGGACCTCCCAATCCGGCGCTTTCCTTTTCTGGTCCCGCGCACCTTTTGCCGAACGCGCACCCGATGGATCGGTCATCCTGCGCGATGCGCGATTCTATGACCCTCGGGTAAGGAATCGGTTCGAAGTAGTGATGCAGGATGTGAAATGTCAGGAACTTCCGGCAGACTAGCGGCTTTGGAAATGAAATGCCGTTGTCCAGAGCTTGCCAGGATACTGCTCGCTGTAGCGACGGACAAAATCATACGGTCAGCCTTTTGGCTGGAGCGGAACAATCGGAATGGGTTTTGGGATGACCACACCTCAAATTCTCTGGCTTCGGCGCGATTTGCGCCTTGCGGATCAGCCCGCCCTTCATGCCGCAGCGCAATTGGGGCCGGTAGTGCCGGTCTATGTGCTTGATGATGATGCCGCGGGACACCATGCCTATGGCGGTGCATCGCGTTGGTGGCTGCACCATTCGCTGGCGGTACTGGCGCGTGAACTCGGCAAGCGCAATTCGCGCCTGATCCTGCGGCGCGGGGATGCGGTCTGTGAGCTGACCAAGCTTTCCAGGGAACTTGGCGGTGCGCCGGTCCATGCCATCCGCCATTACGAACCGTGGTGGCGCAAAGCGCAGGGCGCGCTGGCGAAGCAGCTCGACCTGCGGCTTCATGACGGCAATTATCTGCTGCCCCCCGGTGCGGTGGTAACCGGATCCGGCACACCGTATAAAATCTACACGCCCTTTTCCAAAGCTACTCTGGAACAGATGCCGCCGCGCGACATAATACCCGTGCCAGAGATTATTTCGCACCCGATGACATGGCCGGTAAGCGATGTCTTGGAGGCTTGGGGCCTTCTACCCGATAGTCCGGATTGGGCCGGCGGCTTGCAAGATTTCTGGCAAGTCGGGGAAGCGGCTGCGCATGAGCGATTGTCGGAATGGGAAGACCATGTCGCCGATTACGACGAGGCCCGAAACTTACCTTCGCGCGATGGCTCCAGCCGCCTTTCTCCGCATCTGCATTTCGGTGAAATTTCGCCCGCGCAGGTGTGGCATGCTCTTAAACATCACCGGAACAGCGGTTGGCAAACCTATGCCAAGGAACTGATCTGGCGCGATTATGCGGCCAATGTGATTTGCGAAGCGCCGGATTATCCGGTGAAGAATTACCGTGATGGCTATGGTGCCGAATTATGGCGCGATCCGGACCAGGACGCTGCGGCTGCGGCGGATTTGAAAGCGTGGCAAAATGGGCGGACAGGGTACCCGATCGTCGATGCCGGGATGCGGCAGTTGTGGCAGACCGGTTGGATGCACAACCGGGTCAGGATGATCACCGCCAGCTTTCTAATCAAACATCTGCTGATCGACTGGCGGCATGGCGAACGCTGGTTCTGGGATACACTGGTCGATGCCGACTACGCCAGTAACGGGGTGAATTGGCAATGGAGCGCAGGGACGGGTGTGGATTCCAACATGTTTGTGCGAATAATGGCGCCTCTCAGCCAGTCGGAAAAATTTTGTTCGGCAGACTACATCCGGCAATATGTTCCGGAACTGGCTGAACTGGGCGAACCTTATATCCATGATCCGGAAGAGCATGGATGCCGGCCGCCGAGCTACCCCGCCAAGATTATCGGTCACAGGCAGGCGCGTGAGCGCGCATTGGCGGCCTACAGGATGCTTAAAATCTGATACTTACCCAATCGCGCCAGTTGGGTACTTGCCCTCGCCAAAGTGCCGCGCCATATCGCCCATTATGGGGAGCGAGGCTTTTGGCAGGGGAAAGACCCTTCTTGCAGGGGCAGCGCGGTTCGAACGCAGACCGGGCTTGCTCGCCAAACTGATTGCGCCGCAATTCCACCGAATTCTTGATGCCGTGGACCAGGGGTTGGAACTGGGCTCGATCCGAGGGCGCTTGCCCGATGGCACCACGCGTTTGCTTGGTGGGCGCAAACCCGGTTTCGAAGCTGAAGTCCATTTGCACGACTGGCGCGGATTGTTGCGCCTGGCCACCAATGGTTCGATCGGTTGGTATCAGGCATGGGAAGCGGGCGAATGGGATAGCCCGGATCTGGTGCCCGTATTTGCCTTGTTCAATGTCAATGCGCGCTCTTTAGGTAACATTGGCCGCGCCAAGGGGCCGTTTCGCTGGATGGCGCGTATTGCCCATTGGCTTAACCGAAATTCGGCCAGCGGCGCGCAGCGCAATATCGAAGCGCATTATGACCTCGGCAATGACTTTTATGCCGCCTGGCTTGACCCGACGATGAGTTATTCTTCGGCGATTTTTGCTGAGGGCGATAATCTGGAACAAGGTCAGCGGCGCAAATGGGCGCAGCTGGGGGGCCGGTTGGGGAATCCTGAAACCGTTCTGGAAGTCGGCTGCGGTTGGGGCGGTCTGGCGGATTATCTGGCCAGTTGCGGATCAAAAGTAACAGCAATCAGCCTTTCGGAAGCGCAACTCGAATGGGCGCGCCGGCGGCATGACCCGGCTATCGATTTCCGCAAGCAGGATTACCGCGACGTGGCCGAGCAATTCGACGCCATCGTCAGCGTGGAAATGGTCGAGGCCGTGGGCCGTGAGTATTGGCCGAGCTATTTTGACTGCATCGCGCGCAATTTGAAGCCGGGCGGGAGGGCGGCAATACAATATATCTCCATGGCGGATTGGATGTTCGATGATTACGCGCGAAGCGCCGATTTCATCCAGGCCTATATTTTTCCGGGTGGGTTGTTGATTCGTACCAGCGAGTTCCAGAAGCTGGCTGCAGAACGCGGGCTTGCCTGGGAGGACCAGCAGGATTTCGGGCAGGATTATGCAGAAACGCTGAAGATCTGGCGCGACCGTTTCGACAAGGCAGCGCAAGAGGGGCACCTGCCTGCCGGTTTCGATGCGCGTTTTGTCCGCTTGTGGCGTTATTACCTGATGTATTGCGAAGGGGGCTTTCGCGGCGGTGAAATTGATGTGCATCAGGTAACTCTGATTAAACAAGCTGAATGACGACCCTGGGGAGGGGCTTGCAATGAAGAAATGGATTCTCGGAATTCTGGTGCTGTTGCTGGGCGCAGGGGCGGTTGGTTGGTTCACGCTCGATCAGGATCAACGCAATCTGATCGCAACCATGCCGACCGATCGCAATGTCTTGTTCTGGTCTGTCGAGCAGCGCGATGCCGCTTTTCGTGCGCTTGATGCTATTCCGCTGCTGGCCCAGGCGCGGGTGATAGAGGCTGGAGATACCGTCTATCCGTTACCTGCAGGTGCGCCCCTGCCAATCGAAATGGATGTTGACGCCTACATGAAACACCAGCGCACGGCCGGGCTGGTGATTGTGCAGGATGGCAAGATTGCGCTGGAGAAATACGGCCTCGGCTTTGGGGCGGAAGGCAAATGGACAAGCTTCTCTGTCGCCAAAAGCCTGACTTCGACTATGGTCGGAGCGGCCGTAAAAGATGGCTATATCAAGAGCCTTGACGATAAGGTGACGGTTTACATCAAGGGCCTGAAGGGTTCCGCTTATGACGATGTAACCGTGCGGCAGCTTCTGACCATGACTTCGGGAGTCAAGTGGAACGAGGATTACACCGATCCTGCATCCGATGTTGCCAAGTTTAACGATTACAAGGCGCAGCCCGGCGAAGATATCACGGTTGCCTATATGAAAACTCTCCCGCGCGAAGCGCCTGCGGGCACCAAGTGGGTTTACAAAACGGGAGAGACCAATCTGATCGGCGTCCTCGTCAGCGAGGCGACGGGCAAGGATCTGGGTGAATATCTGTCAGAGAAGGTCTGGGCTCCCTTTGGGATGGAACAGGATGCGACCTGGCTTCTGGGATCGAGCGGGCACGAAATCAGCGGTTGCTGCGTCCAGGCGTCGACCCGCGACTTCGCGCGTTTCGGTCTGTTCATTCTGGGCGGAGCTGTTGCCGGCGGGACAAAAATTGTCGGCGATGATTGGCTTGCCATGGCGACCACCAAGCAGGCCGATATCGGCGTGACTGGCCGTGGTTACGGGTTTCAATGGTGGACCAATGATGATGGCAGTTTCGCTGCGCAGGGCATTTTCGGCCAAGGTATTTTCATCGACCCGGCTCGTAAATTGGTCATCGCTTCCAACAGTGACTGGCCGACGGCGACTGATCCGCAAGGGGTCGGCGCAGAGCGTGAGGCATTTTATCGCTCTGTGCAGGCGGCGGTTGACCGAGCTACGGCCGGTTCACCTCGGTAGGCCTTTCAGCAGACGGTGCGATAAACTCCGCCGCCCATGTAGCGTGACACGATGTTGTCGTGGACAATTGGGCTAAGCAGTTCAGCGAAGGCGCAGCCAACTTGGCTATTGTCCCACCAAACCACTTCGGCTTGGAGCGATTCCAGGCCGGGCAAGGTAATCCAGCAGAGTTGACCAACATGCATCCGGTTGATGGCTGAAGCGGAAAATCCTGAGATAGAGAGATCGTTGACTACCGTTTGGAATGCACGACCGCCCGATGCCCGCAATTGGGCCGGGATGGTGAGCTTGGTGCGGACGCCACAGCGATCTTCCTGCGCGGCGATTTCGTACCTTTGATGCGTTACGGCGATCATGTGTGCTTATCCCCAATCTGACCAGGTGCTTGTTTGCGGATTAGCGGAGAAAACCCGCGTATCCTCTGCGCACGGTGACGGGTCCTGCTTTCCAGACCATTGCTAAATTTGCTTAAGAAGTTTTTACCACGCGTTCGCGGTGGCTGGTGGGGAAGTCCTTAACCAGCAGGTCAACCAGCTGTTCCCCAACAATTTCAGGAGGTTTGACACTTATCGGATCTTCGCCGGGATAAGCCTTCGCGCGCATTTTGGTGCGGGTCGCGCCCGGGTCCATTATCGCCACGCGCACGCCGCCGATTTTTTCGACTTCCTGCGCATAACTGTCGAGCAGTGATTCGAAGGCAGCCTTTGTCGCGCCATAGGCCGCCCAGAAAGCACGTGGCTGCGATCCAACGCTGCTGGTCATACCAATCACACGGCCTTGCCCGCTGCGCTTGAGCAGGGGATCGAACGCCGCCAACAACGCCTGAGTGGCGAGCAGGTTGGTGGTGATTGCCTGGTTGAACTGCTTCGGATCAATTTGCGTTACGGGTGTGAGGGTCGGCAAATAAGCGGCCGAAATTACGAGAATATCGATCCTGTCCCACCGACTGGCGATTGCCGAAGCGAGGCGGGCTATGGAATCGTTCTCGGTCAGGTCCAGCGGCGCAATAGTGGATTGGCCGCCCTCTGCGTGAATCTCGTCCTCAATCCCCTCAAGCGCCTTCACATCACGCCCGGTAAGCACAACATGGGCACCCGCCTTGGCAAGCTTGACCGCGCAGGCCGCGCCAATTCCGTGACTCGAGCCGGTAACGAGCGCAATCTTGCCCTCGAGCGGTTTGCCATTGTCAGCCATTACGCGACCTTGTCGAAAGAAAGTTGGGCGTCCTTGGCTTCTCGCGCGGCAAGATCCGACAGTGATGTCGGGTAATCCCCGGTGAAACAGGCATCGCAGAATTGCGGGCACGCAGCCTTGCGTTGTTCTTGCCCAACCGCGCGGTAAAGGCCGTCAATCGAGACAAAGGCGAGGCTATCGGCCTTGATAAAGGCCCGCATCGGTTCCAGCTCCATCCTGGCAGCCAGAAGCTTGGAGCGTTCCGGAGTATCCACGCCGTAGAAACAGCTATGCGCTGTCGGTGGGCTGGCGACCCGGAAGTGAACTTCTTTCGCACCAGCTTCGCGCATCATTTCCACGATCTTGAGGCTGGTGGTGCCGCGCACTATCGAATCGTCGATCAGTACGATCCGCTTGCCTTCCACCAATGCGCGATTGGCGTTGTGTTTGCGTTTCACGCTGGAATTTCGCGCGCCGTCCGATGGTTGGATGAAGGTTCTGCCAACATAGTGGCTGCGAATAATGCCCAATTCGAAAGGAACGCCCGATTGCTGGGCATAGCCGATTGCGGCGGGCACCCCGCTGTCAGGAACAGGGATTACCAGGTCGACATCGGCCGGACTCTCGATTGCCAGCTGCGCGCCGATTTCCTTGCGGACTGAATAGACCGATTTGCCGCCAAAGATCGAATCAGGCCGGCTGAAATAGACATGTTCGAATATGCAGGGGCGCGGCGCATGACGACCAAAGGGATGCAGCGATTCCACATTGCCTTTGAAATCTGCGCGAATCAGTTCGCCCGGTTCAACTTCACGGATCAGCTCCGCCCCGATGACATCAAAGGCAACGCTTTCGCTGGCAAAGATAATGCTGTCACCAATCCGGCCCATTACCAGGGGGCGGATACCCAAGGGATCGCGGCAGGCAATCATGCCTTCTGGTGTCATCACGATCAGCGAGTAGGCACCTTCAACCATCCGCAATGCGTCCACCAACCGGTCGATCATGGTTGGATAACGGCTGGTGGCGACAAGGTGGATGATCACTTCTGTGTCGGATGTGGATTGGAAGATCGCCCCACGTCGAACCAGGTCGTTGCGCAGGGTCAAGGCATTCGAAATATTGCCATTATGTGCCACGGCAAAGCCGCCGGCAGCGAGATCGGCGTAAAGCGGCTGGACGTTGCGGAGTCCCGCGCCGCCCGTTGTCGAGTAGCGGACATGACCAGCTGCCATGAAGCCGGGCATTTCGGCGATTGCATCGCTCGAGGAGAAATTTTCCGCAACATGGCCAAGGCCCCGCCGGGAAAAGAATTCTTCCCCGTTGAAGCTTGTAATACCTGCCGCTTCCTGCCCGCGATGTTGCAACGCATGCAGGCCAAGCGCAGTCAGTGCGGAAGCGTCGGCTGCGTTTATCGCGCCAAACACACCACATTCTTCGTGCAGGCTATCGCCGTGCTCGTCATGAAACGGGTCAGTAA
Organism: Erythrobacter sp.; assembly: GCA_024642565.1. Taxonomy (GTDB): domain Bacteria; phylum Pseudomonadota; class Alphaproteobacteria; order Sphingomonadales; family Sphingomonadaceae; genus Allopontixanthobacter. The sequence continues at coordinate 36,102 of JAHEAV010000019.1, read as the reverse complement.
AATTCATCGGCTTGGTCGCCCGCTGCTGTCGGGATATGCGGCGCTCAATGGCGTTGTTGCGATCAGATTACAAGCCAAAGAGGGCTAATAAGAGCGGACAGCGGCAAGAGATTTCGTTGCAGCGAGGGAAAAGCCTGCCTAAACGGCGCTGACAGACTTTCGCCATCCCCAACCCATTACAGCGAAGCAGACGCCCTTGATCCTCTCTCCCTTCGAATGGACCATCGCCAAGCGCTACATGATGCCCGGGCGCGGAGAGGCTTTTATTGCGCTGGTTGCAGGCATTAGTCTGGCTGCCGTCATGCTGGGCGTTGCGGCGCTGATCGTGGTGATGAGCGTGATGAATGGCTTTCGCGCAGAATTGCTAGACAAGATCGTGGGACTTAACGGCCATGCGATCATCCAGGCCTATGGCGGGCGTTTGGATAATTGGCAGGAAATACTTCAGGATGTGCGCAAGACGCCCGGCGTCGTGCGGGCGTCGCCATTGATCGAGCAGCCGTTGCTGGTCACCTTTAACGGCAGGGTGGAAGCCATTCTGGTGCGCGGCAATACGCAGCAGGACATTGGCCGCCTGGGGGAAAAGCTGGTCGCCGGAAATCTATCCGAATTGCAGCCGGGCGCGGCCAATGTTGCGATTGGCGCGCGGCTGGCGGAAAATATCGGTGCCCGTGTCGGGGATACGATTACCATCATCAATCCGGCCGGCCGATCCACCCCCTTTGGCACAGTGCCGCGGCAGGTCGGCTACCGCGTGTCAGCACTGTTCGAGATTGGGGTATTTGATTACGATCAAGCCTTTGTTGTGATGCCGATCCAGGACGCGCAAACCTTGCTGTTAACCGGCGACACCATCGGAATGATAGAGGTCAAGACGACCGATGCTGACCTGGCGAGTGAAATTCTTGCTCCGATCACCCGGAAATTGGCCGGACAGGCCAAAGTATCCGATTGGAAGACGATCAATGCATCCTTGTTCGAAGCGTTGGCAGTTGAACGTGTGGCCATGTTCGTTGTGCTGTCGATTATCGTTCTGGTGGCCGTGTTCAACATTCTCAGCTCACTGATCATGCTGGTTCGGGCCAAGACGCGCGATATTGCGATCATGCGAACCATGGGTGCATCCCGCCGGAGCTTGATGAAGATTTTTGTTACAACCGGCTTCGTGGTCGGTGCGCTGGGCACTGTCGCAGGAATTGCACTGGGCTTTTTCCTGCTCGAATTCCGCCAGCCGATTGTGCTGTTCGTCCAATGGGTAACAGGCATCGAATTGTGGGACCCATCGATCCGCTTCTTGTCAGAGCTGCCCTCTCGAACCGACCCATGGGAAGTGTTTACGATTTGCGCGATGGCGCTGATTCTCAGTTTCCTGGCAACGCTTTACCCGGCTTTGAAAGCGGCAAGCACTGATCCCGTACAGGTATTGCGTTATGAGTAATGCTGTCGTCAAACTTACTGGCCTGACCCGCAGTTTTGAGCAAGGCGGGGTGCGGATTGACGTTCTGCGCGGGATCGATCTGGCGGTTCAACCGGGAGAGATTGTGGCTCTGCTTGGCCCATCGGGATCGGGTAAATCGACCATGCTGCAAGCCATTGGCCTGCTCGAAGGTGGATTCGGGGGCAAAATCGAAATCACCGGAATTGATGCGACTGCACAGGGTTCGAACGGCCGCACTTCGCTACGGCGCGACCATCTCGGCTTTGTTTATCAATTCCATCATTTGCTGCCCGATTTCAATGCGCGGGAAAATGTCGTCCTTCCGCAGCTGGTGGCTGGCAAATCACGGGCCGAGGCCGATCTGCGCGCTGATCATTTGCTTGAGGTGCTGGGGCTGGGCGCGCGCAAGGACCATCGGCCAAGCCAGCTTTCGGGCGGCGAACAACAGCGTGTGGCCGTTGCGCGGGCGTTGGCCAACCGGCCCAATCTCGTTCTCGCGGACGAGCCAACGGGCAACCTTGACGAAGCCACCGCTGACAAGGTTCTCGTACAGTTTCTGGAACTGGTGCGCGGCGAAGGCAGTGCAGCGCTGGTCGCCACGCATAACGAACGGCTGGCCGCGAAGATGGACCGCGTGTTTCGCCTTCACGAAGGTAAACTGGAATAGCCGGACCCAAGAGCACTTCCGGGCGTCGCTGCATAGCGCCGGTGATGGTGGTGGGCGGGGACCCCATTGATCGAATATTATGGCCGGCTGGTGGTAATGCAATTGCACCGCAGATTTAGATGCTGTGCTATAATTCCCTAACTCAGGGGAAAGACAATGATAGCCACATTTGTCGCACTCGGCTTACTCCAAGCCGCTTCAACTCAGTCACCAGCACCGGCGGCGCCTCCACCGGCCGCACCCTGTGGGAGCGAGGGCCAACGCGCTTTTGATTTCTGGGTAGGCGAATGGGTTGTTTATCCCAATGGCTCGGACAAGCCAGTGGCGCGCAGCACGATAGAGCGCCTTTATTCAGGATGCGCAATCCGCGAAAACTGGAACCCCTTTCAGGGCGGCTCCGGCGGGAGTCTTAACAGCTTTGATCCGGCGACAGGGCGATGGCACCAGACCTGGGTTGGCAGCGCATCGGGGCGTGTGGAGTTCGAAGGCGGGAAGGCCGGCGCGCAAATGGTGCTGACCGGTTATTGGGCCGGCGTAGGGGGGCCAGAGAAAGATGGCCTCGTGCGGATGATCTATACTCCGAACGATGACGGTAGCGTGCGGCAGTTTGGTGAGGTATCCTATGATCATGGGCTTAAATGGGAGGCGAGTTTCGACTTCATCTATCGCCCGCACAAGGAATTACTCAAATGACCACGATTGCTGACTTCAGTGCAGAACTTCCCAATGGTGCCGAGATCGATTTGGCCGAAAAGCTGGGCAAGGTCCTGCTGGTGGTCAACACAGCCAGTAAATGCGGATTCACCCCGCAGTATGATGGTCTGGAAAAAATTTTTCAGAAATACGCGGATCAGGGCTTCGAAGTTCTGGGTTTCCCGTGCAATCAGTTCGGCGGTCAGGAACCGGGTACTGCGGACGAGATTGAACAGTTCTGCAAGGTCAATTTCGGAGTGACCTTTCCGCTGATGAAGAAGGTGGAGGTTAACGGCACAGGTGCCAGCCCGCTGTTCGACTGGATGAAGAAAGAGGCGCCAGGGCTGATGGGTTCGAAAGCGATCAAGTGGAACTTCACTAAATTCCTGATCAACCGGGAAGGGAAGGTGGTGCGCCGCTACGGCCCATCGGACAGGCCACAGGCAATCGCCAAGGACATCGAAAAACTACTGTAGTCAACTTTAGACCCGCGCCAGGAGCGCATTGTAATGCTCGAATCGATCAATCAATGGTTTCTCTCGCTAGGCGCGGAATATGGGGTGAATCCTTATATTTTCGGCGGCATTTACATTGGCGCGATTCCGTTCTTCCTGCTCTCAGTCGGTTGGCTTCTGCGCAATGCAAAGGCCGGTAAATCAACCCTGCTTCCAACTATGTGCGCCGGTTTCTGCTTCGTATCGGCCTATATTTATCTGGCGATTGCGGGCCGCAATATTCCGATTTGGGTATGGTTCTTTCTGGCTGCGCTGGTCACCTACGGCGCCTGGTCGAATATCCGCCAAACCCGGCGCAAGATTGCAGCGGCAAAGGCGGACCGGATTTAAACTCGCGTAAATGGGGCATTTCGTTAGCCTGCGGTGCTGTGGGGTGACGAGTTAGTGGGAAAGCCGGATTGCGTGCCTTGGCAATAGGGCGCGCAAACAGCATATTCACGCCATGCCATTCGTCCCGTTCGTTCCTTTGCGAGTCATGTCGTCCTATTCGCTGCTCGAGGGGGCCGTTGATCCCAAGTCCATTGCCAAGCTGGCCAAGAATCGCGGATTTCCTGCAATCGCAATTTGTGATCGGAATGGCCTATATGGCGTAATGGCCTTCGCCTCAGCCTGTTTCAGCGAAGGTATCCAGCCGATCATCGGAACCTTGCTGGGTGTTGCGCGCGATGGTGAAGGCAGGCAGGTCGATTACCTGCCGCTCTTTGCGCAAGATGATGCAGGCTATGACAATCTTTGTCATCTTGTGAGCAAAGCGCATCTTGATCGTCCGCTCGAATTTGAACCGCATGTGGGTATCGGCGATCTCGAAGGAAGAACCGATGGCTTGATCGCGTTGACAGGCGCGGGCGAGGGTGCATTGTCGCGCTTGCTTGCCGAAGGGCAGGGCAATCACGCCAATGCGTTGTGCAATACGCTCCAGGCCTTGTTTCCGGATCGTCTTTATGTCGAACTCGCGCGTCGAAGCAGCGCAGTGCAGGATGCAGCCGAAGCCGCGCTGATTGATCTTGCCTATGCAAGGGGCCTGCCGCTTGTTGCCACTAACCCTGCGAATTTCGGCGATCCCCATATTTACAAAGCGCATGACGCAATGCTGTGCATTGCCGGTTCGACCCATATCGATGCCGAAGACCGTCCGCGCTCCAACCCCGAGGCCTTTGTCAAATCCGGGCCGATGATGGAGGAATTATTCGCCGACCTTCCCGAAGCGATGGCGAATACTTTGGTGGTTGCCCAGCGCTGTGCATTCGCGCCGCCGTACAGAGACCCAATTCTGCCCAGTCTGGCCGGCGATGTTGCTGGGGAAGCGCGGATGCTGGCGGCTGATGCGCGTACAGGGCTGGATGCTCGTCTTGCACCCTATGGCGAATTAAGCGCCGCAGATCGCAAGGTCTATGACGACCGCCTGGCATTCGAGATCGACGTAATCACCGGAATGGGTTTTCCCGGTTATTTCCTGATTGTTGCCGATTTCATCAAATGGGCCAAGGATAACGATATTCCGGTTGGCCCGGGCCGCGGCTCTGGTGCGGGCAGCCTGGTCGCATGGGCGCTCACAATCACAGACCTCGACCCGATCAGGCTAGGGTTGCTGTTTGAGCGGTTCCTCAACCCTGAACGCGTTTCCATGCCGGACTTCGACATCGATTTTTGTGAAACGCGGCGCGGAGAGGTAATCCGTTATGTGCAGGCCAAATATGGCGACGACCACGTTGCGCAGATTATCACCTTCGGAAAGCTGAAGGCGCGCGCTGTGCTGCGCGATTGCGGTCGGATTCTGCAAATGAGCTATGGCCATGTCGACCGGTTGTGCAAGATGGTGCCAAACCATCCGACTGATGCGTGGACATTGCCGCGCACCTTGAATGGATCTTCCGAATTCAAACGCGAATATGACAATGATCCGGAGGTTAAGCGGCTGGTTGATCTGGCCATGCAGTTGGAAGGCTTTCCGCGCAATTCCTCTACCCATGCGGCAGGTGTAGTCATTGGTGACCGGCCACTGGCGCAACTGGTGCCGCTCTACCGCGATCCACGGTCAGATATGCCGGTGACCCAGTTCGACATGAAGCATGTCGAAAGCAGCGGGTTGGTGAAGTTCGATTTCCTCGGGCTCAAGACACTATCAGTCTTGCAAAAGGCGGTGCAACTGCTCGGAAATCGCGGAATTTCCGTCGATCTGTCGACGCTCGAATGGGATGATCCGGCCGTCTATGACTTGCTTAAATCGGGCAACACGGTGGGTGTGTTCCAGCTCGAATCCGAAGGAATGCGGCGTACGCTGGCCGCGGTGAAACCAACAAGTTTCGGCGATATTATCGCGCTCGTATCGCTATATCGCCCCGGACCGATGGACAATATCCCGCTGTTCGGGCGCCGCAAGAATGGCGAGGAAGAGATCGCTTATCCCCATCCCAAACTGGAAGGGATCCTGTCCGAAACCTATGGCATTTTCGTTTACCAGGAACAGGTGATGCAGGCCGCGCAAGTTCTGGCCGGATATTCGCTGGGTGATGCCGATTTGCTGCGCCGCGCGATGGGCAAGAAAGTTCAGGCGGAAATGGATGCGCAGCGCCAGCGGTTTGTTGATGGTTGCAAGAACGTGTCCGGAATTGAACCCAAGCAGGCCAATGAACTGTTCGACTTGATCGACAAATTTGCCGGCTATGGTTTCAACAAATCACACGCTGCCGCCTATGCTTTGCTGGCTTATCAAACAGCCTGGCTGAAGACCCACTACCCGCATGAATTCTACGCCGCTTCAATGTGTTTCGACATGCACCAGTCGGAAAAGCTGACAATCTATGTCGATGACATGCGCCGTGCGGGATATGACTTGCGCGGCCCCTGCATCAACCGCTCCGAAGCCGAATTCAGTGTCGAGCGAACCGACGAAGGCTATGCTGTGCGCTACGCTTTGGCTGGCATCCGCAATGTTGGCGAGAAAGCGATGGATGCAATCGTGGCGGAACGCGAAGCGCATGGCTGGTTTGAAAGCTTGCAGAAACTGTTCGAACGCATCCCGCCGGGCTCGATGAACCGGCGGCAGCTTGAAGGGCTCGCTTGTGCCGGCGCGCTCGACACTTTGGAACCTAACCGGGCCAAGGTGTTCGAGAATGCCGAGATGTTGCTTGCGGTGGCCGATGCAGCGGAGCGGGAGCGCAGCAGCGGGCAGGGCGGCCTTTTCGGCGGAGAGGACCATGCCCCTGAAGATGTTAGACTAAGCGATACCCCGGAATGGACCCGCACCGAGCGGATGGCGCGTGAACGCGAGAATTTCGGTTTCTATTTCTCTGCCCATCCGGTTGAGCAATATCGTGCCGTTGCCTCTGCCAATGGTGCACGCAATTATTCCAGCCTGATGGCGAGTGGGGCACCGGCAGGTGGACGTGCGCCGGCCGTCATGGCGGCAATGGTTGAGGGGGTAAAGCGGGGTAAAACGCGGCGCGGAAAGGATTTTGTTCGTGCCACATTTTCCGATTCTTCCGGACAGTTTGATGCCGCCTGCTTTGAAGAGGCACTGGTCGAAAATTTCGTCAAATGGGCGGGGGAGGGAACCTGCATCCTTCTCAATGTCGAACTGGATTCGCCAAGTCCGGACGAACCGCCCCGCATTACCGTGCGCGGGGGGCGGCCGCTGGACGAGGTAAAGGGCGGTTCGCGGATGCTGCTGACACTCGACATCCACCGCGCCGATGTGCTGCACGATCTCAAGCTTGAACTGATCACGGGTGCCGAAGGGCGGGGCGAGGTTCTTGCCAGGCTCCATACCGAGAGCGGGGCGGAACCAGTTGTTCGATTAGGCCGCGATTTTCAGCTAGATGGCGAGTTGGCCGAACGGCTCGAGCAGATCGAGGGCATTTCCAATGTCTCGCTTACAACCCGCCGCGGTTCAACCCATCTTCGATTGGTTGCCTGATCGCCCCTTGCGCTAAGCGGCGCAATCGCGAATGATGCTCCCAAAGGAAGTAGGGGAGAATTGAATGTCGGGAGCAATGCAGGATTGGACCATGCGTGTAACCGCAGTGCTGGATCACGCGGCGCGCGAAGCGGGACAGAGAGAGATCGTAACCCGTTGGGCCGATGGAAGTGAAACACGCACCAACTGGATCGGTATTCGCCGGGATGCGCTGAAGATGGCGCAGGCGCTGATCGCGCTTGGTGTGAAAGAGGGCGACCGCGTAGCCAGCCTGGCGATGAACCATTCGCGGCATTTGGTCAGTTGGTATGGCGTCGCGGGAATGGGCGGGGTGCTGCACACGATCAACCCGCGCCTGTTCGACGACCAGCTTGAATATATTGCCAACCATGCCGAAGACCGCGTGCTGATCTATGATGCGGCATTTCAATCCATCGTGGACCGAATGAAGCCGCTATGGCCAAGCATCGAACATTATATCTGCTTCGATAATGGCGAATTCGAAGCCTGGATCGGCCAGCAGGATGGCGATTTCGAATGGGTGGAAGGCAGCGAAAGGGATCCCTGTATGCTGTGTTATACCAGTGGCACCACGGGCAATCCCAAGGGCGTGCTGTATGAGCACCGGTCAACGGTGCTCCATGCCATTGCGGGTTTACAGCCTTCAGCATTTAATTTCAGCCCATCATCGGTGATGCTGCCGGTCGTGCCAATGTTCCATGCCGCAAGCTGGGGCTTGCCATATTCGGGCGCAATGGCGGGGATCAAATTCGTGTTCAGCGCCGTAAATGATCCCGCCATACTCGACGAATTGATGAAACGCGAAGGTGTGACCGATAGCGCGGGTGTGCCCACGGTCTGGCTGGCCCATTTCCAATATTGCGATGCGCAGGGCATTGATCTGCCAGCTTTGAAGGCCGCGACCATTGGTGGCTCTGCTGCGCCCAAGTTCATGATCGAACGGCTGATGAAGAACGGAACCCGTGTTCAACACGCCTGGGGGATGACCGAGACTAGCCCAATCGGCACGGTAGGCGGGCCGACCTGGGATTGGGAACACCTCAGTTTTGACGAAAAAGTTGCCAAAACCGCGATGCAGGGTCGCCCTGTTTTCGGGGTTGAACTGCGCATAGTCGACCTTGACGATATGAGCACCGCTTTGCCTCGCAATGGCACAACGAGCGGTGCGCTGCAGATCCGTGGCCCATGGGTGATTAAGCGCTATTTCAAGGCTGAGCAGGATGCGACCACAGCTGATGGGTGGTTCGACACGGGCGATGTCGCCATAATCCACCCTGATGGGACGCTGCAACTAACTGACCGGACCAAGGATGTAATCAAGTCCGGCGGGGAATGGATCAGCTCGGTCGAATTGGAAAATGCGGCCGTTGGCCACCCATCCGTGGCCGAGGCTGCGTGCATCGGCATGTACCATCCGAAATGGGATGAACGACCGGTGCTGTTCGTGGTGAAGAAGGAGGGCGCGGCGCTATCCGCCAGCGATGTAATCGACCATCTCAAGCCGCTGATCGCCAAATGGTGGCTGCCTGATGCTATCGAATTCGTCGATGATATTCCCCATACGGCAACAGGCAAAATTTCGAAGAAGGATCTGCGCGAACGGTTCAGCGATTACCGGTTGGCGGAGTGATATCGTGAACCACCTTAACCCGACACGCGAAGCCTTTGACTTTTTCAAGTCACTGCCGCGCGATACGCCGATCAACATGCTGAACCTGTTGCGGTACCGTGAACGGGCGGAATATCCGGAAGGCCACCCCAATGCGGCAAAGGATTGGACCGGGCGCCAGGCCTACCGCGAATATGGCGAGACCAGCGGCCCGATCTTTAAACGTGTCGGCGGAAGTATCATCTGGCGCGGCACCTGGGAGGCGATGGTGACAGGGCCTGATGACAAGCATTGGGAAGATGCCTTTGTGGCGGCCTATCCCAATGCCGCAGCGTTCCTGGAGATGATTACCGATCCGGAATATCAAAAAGCCGTGGTCAACCGAAGTGCGGCGATACTGGACAGCCGGTTGATCCGCTTCAAGCCGGGTGAGGGCGGGGAGGGGTTTGGGTGATCGGGAGCCATTCGATCAGACCAGCCACTGCCGAAGACGCGCCGTCCATCGCTGAAATCTACAAGTACCATGTCGAAAATGGGACTGCGACATTCGACATTGTCCCGCCAGATGTGGCTTTCTGGACTTCCAAGATCCGGGCAATTCTGGATCGCGGAGCACCGTTTCTGGTCTTCGAAACCGGGGGCCAGCTGGCTGGTTATGCTTATGTCGCACAATTCCGTGATCGACCTGCCTATGCCAGTACAGGCGAAAATAGCATCTATCTTGCACCCTGGGCGACTGGCCAGGGAATCGGGACCGCGCTTCTCCGATCGCTCATCAGTGAAGCGCGGGAGGCAGGCTTTGAGCAGCTGATAGCGGTCATCGGCGGCGGCGAGCCAGCGTCTGTTGCCGTCCACGCGAAATGCGGTTTTTCACACGCCGGTCTGATGCGCGCCGTAGGGCGGAAATTCGGCAAGACGTTGGATACGGTCTATATGCAGATTGATCTGACGGAGGCCTAAAGCAGCCTGATTTGTCCGTTCAATTCTGGCCTTCTGAATTGCGAGCAATCAAGGTCGAACCCGGCTTTGCCAATACCCGCCCGCTTGCACGCAAGGCGAAAGCGGGTGCGAAAAAGATCAGCCCAAACGCCGGCGGGCTTCATGCGGGTTAGAAAGTCGGGATCGTTGTCCTTTCCGCCGCGGATGGATCGGACAATATTCATCACCTTTTCACCGCGTTCGGGGTAGTAAACGGACAACCATTCACGAAATAGTGGGGCGACCTCGTGCGGAAGGCGGAGGGGTATCCAACTGGCGGATGCTACGCCGAGTGAGCCTGCCTTGGCTATCAAACTCTCCATGAATTCATCAGTGATCGAAGGAATTACCGGGGCGATCGAGATATGCGCAGGAACCCCCGCTTTGACCAGCTTGCCCAGCGCAGCCAGACGTTTCGCCGGGGCAGCGGCTCGCGGTTCGAGCAATCCGGACAAGCGCGGATCGAGCGTGGTCACCGATATAGCCACCGCCACGAGTTTTCGCCGCGCCATTTCGCCCAGTAAATCCAGATCCCTCAGCACCCTGTCACTCTTGGTGGTTATGGTCACCGGATGGCGTGCTTCCAGACAGACTTCCAAGACTTGGCGCGTGATCTGATAGCGCGCTTCAATTGGCTGATAGGGATCAGTGTTGGTCCCCATCGCGATCCAGCGCGGTGCGTATTTTGGCTTGGCCAAGGTTTCGCGCAGCAAGTTTGCCGCACCGGGTTTGGCAAACAGCTTTGTTTCGAAATCCAGACCGGGTGAGAGATCGTGATAGGCATGGGTCGGCCGTGCAAAGCAATAGATGCAACCATGTTCGCATCCGCGATAGGCGTTAATCGATCGGTCGAACGGGATATCGGGCGATTGATTGAAGCTCAGGATGGTTCTGGGTTGCTCTTCTGTCACGCTTGTTCGAAGTTTGACTGGCGGCCCGTCTAGAGCGTCCATCTGATCGCGCCAGTCGCCATCAATCTCCCGGCTTGCCAGTCCGAAGCGACTGGGTCGCTCCGCCGACTGGGCGCCCCGGCCTTGGACAGGGGGAAGTTTCCGTTGTTCCATTGTGGGAACATACACAGAACATTACCGGCTGAAAAGGGCTATACCTCGCGCAGCCGCGGCATGAGTTCCACAAAATTACAGGGGCGATTGCGGCTGTCCAACTGCTCGGCCAAGATACCGTCCCACCCGTCTCTTACGGCGCCATTGGATCCGGGAAGGGCGAAGATGTAAGTTCCGCGCGCAACCACGGCGCAAGCCCGGCTCTGCACAGTGCTGGTGCCGATGCTCTTGTAACTCAGCCAACGGAACAATTCGCCGAAGCCGGGGATGTCCTTGTCCTTGACCCGGTCGAGGGCCTCAGGCGTGACATCGCGCCCGGTAAGGCCCGTGCCGCCAGTAGTTACCACGGCATCGATGGCTTGATCCGCGATCCAGTCACCAAGCTTCGCGGCAACGGCGCCTGCATCATCGCGAATAATGGCGCGTTCGCCCAAATGGTGTCCGGCCGCTTTGATCCGTTCGGCCAGAATGTCCCCCGAAGTATCATTTTCAGCGGTGCGCGTGTCGGAAACGGTCAGCACGGCAATAGTGATGGGTTTAAACAGGCGATCCGGATCGATTGCCATAATTCAGCGCATCATTTCCGGGCCATGATACGAACGCCGGTGCCGCCCGCAAGGCCGGGGAACGTAGGCCACATGCCTTGTGCCAGGGCCACCCGGCTTTCCGAAGCGCCGCCAGCCTGCCGCTCATACATCCAGTAATTGCGCATCACGATTGCGACATAGCCGCGCGTTTCCCAATAGGGGATGGATTCCATGTAGAGCAGCGGGTCGCCCTGATCCCTGATTTCAGTGTTCCACCGTGTAACCGGACTCAGCCCGGCGTTGTAGGCGGCCATGATCTTGGGCAGCAGTCCGCCCGTCGCACCGCTGTCGCGCAGCATTTCCAGGTTCTGCTGGCCGAAAGCCAGATTGACCGATGGATTGGTCAGATCAACATAGCTGGCGGTCATGTTGAGGCGCGGTGCATGTTCACGCACGGTGATTGGCGTGATCTGCATCAGTCCCTTGGCCTGGGCAGGGCTGACCACGGCTGTGCGGAAATTCGATTCCTGCAAGGCATGAGCAAAAGCCAGTGCCGGATCGACTTTCCATCCGGTGCTCGGCTGCCAACGCGGGGCGGGGTATCGCAAAGCCGGTTCGGCTGATGCCCCGCGGGGCGCGTTATGCGCCATCCAGAGCTGGGTGGAGGGCAGCCCCAGTTCTCGCGCCAGCCGCGATAATTCGCCATATTGGTTCGCAGCGCCAATTTCGGCCTGATGGCGGAGCACTTCGTCGGCGAGATTGTCCCGCCCTATTTCGGCCAGCGCAACCGTGGTGCGGACATTTTCAACATCGCGGACCCTCTGCCAGTCAGCCAGATTGAAGTCTGGGGTCTGGTTGGCGCGTGGCAGAGCTTGATCCAACTGTTCGGCGGCAAGCATACCGTAGAGGGTTTCGTCCATGCGCGCGGCACCGCGCAGCAGTTCCTGCGCCTTTTCAGGGGCGCGGCAACGGATATAGGCGCGGCTGGCCCAGTAATAGGCTGCCGCAGTCAATTCGACATTGGTTGATCCCTGCGCCGATCGTTCGAAAGCCGATGATGCTGTTTCGCAATCGCCCATGCGCCAGGCGGCCAGCCCGGCTACCCAGTCGCCCTCCGCAACCCAGGCGCCAGACCCTTCCTTGACGGTTTGCGCCACGGCCAGCGCGGCGGGATCGTTGTTCTCAATATAGTAACTGAAGGCGACGCGCTGGCGCCATTCTGCCCGCGCTTCGCTGCTTAATCCGGCATCAATGCCGTCCAGCAATTGGCGGGCACCATCCGGATTGTCGTTCTTGATATGGTCGAGAATGCCAGACTTGACCGTTTCCGGCATCGAACCATCGGTAACAGTCCGGGGCCGGATGCGTTTCGAAGCATAAGGCTGCGCAACCATTTGTTGCTGTTGCGGCAAGTCAGGGGCGCTCTGCAGGCCGCGGGTTATGCCAAGCCGGGCCAATTGATCAGCCTGCGGCAGATTGCGGCCTTTCTCGAGCCACGCCGTAATCGCAGAAAGTTCCACCTTCGGACTGTTGGCGTGGAGGTAGAATTCGGCCTTGGCCACTTCATGCAGTGGTCCGTCAGTGCGATCGGCCAGCATTGAATTGACTTTCGACCAATCTTCCTTGTCGATCGCGCCAAACAGGGCAGTGTAATAGTCCCGGTCGCTGCGGCTGAGTAGTTCGGGGACCGAATTGCTGTGCGCGCGGTTGCTGAAATACACTGCAGAGCTGCTATTGGCCCATGCTGTTCCGGCATGGCCAAGGATCAAAGCCGCACCCAATGCTGCGGCTGACAGTTTCAAGCCCGACATACGCTTCACGTCAGTTACCCGTCCATTCAAGCCAGCGTTGCCAAAATCTTTCCCGTCGAGGTGCCGATCGCAGCAATTCCGCCAACCCTTCCGCGCCCAATATTGGGACGCTGCGACTGTCATGGTTGATATTGGGTAAATTTGCAGAGGGTTGCGTCAAATCGTGTCCGAAAAGCGGCCAGATGTTGCGTCCGAAGGCACAAATCTTCTCCGGGGCAGCCAGTGCAATATGATGATGAAGCACATCGCCGAGCCCTGTGGCCTGCAATTCATCCCAATCTGGCAGGGGCATGTGCCGCGGTAAGGCGGCTGCCAGGTAAACTTCATCGGCCTTGATGTTCATCGCCGCGAGGACATTTCCGAGGAATATTCCGCGCGGTCCGGACAGCAGTTTGTCGCGATCCTGTTCTTCTGGTTCGGAGACGATTATCATCAATTTTGCGCCGACTTTGCCTATCGGTGAAATACGGGGGAAGCTGCCTCCGCTGTCGAGGCTTGGTTCGGTCAGCCACCAATGATGGAAAGCGGCCAGATCGCTTGGCCATGATGCGCGATCCCCGCCGAGGCTCGCCTTTATCGGCGCAGAAACAGCTTTTTTTTCGGCAGGAGAGACCAGCGGTGCCGCTGTTTCGCCAGATCCGTCCGGTTCTTGCATTTGCGGCTCGGCAAGCCAGGATGTCGCGACGTCATCATAGTCATGATCGACCCCGGCCATGCGCCACCATTGCAGCGCAGCAGCGAATTCATCGGCTAGATCGGGCGTTTTTGGATCAGACATTGGTTGGCGCAGGTCTTGACCTGCCGCGCGTCAGCAATCAAGGCTTTCCGGCAGATTTCAATTGTCGAAAGCCAGAGGAATACCGGAATGAGCGAACGCGAATCGATGCCATGCGATGTCGTAATCGTGGGTGGGGGCGTGGCCGGTTTGGCGGCTGCGATCCGGCTCAAACAGATCAATGAAGCGCTTGAAGTGGTCGTGCTTGAAAAAGGGTCCGAAATTGGCGCGCATATTCTGTCAGGTGCGGTGGTAGACCCCAGATCGCTGGACGAATTGTTTCCGGACTGGCGCGATCAGAATTGCCCGATGGCAGAAACCCCGGTGACCGACAATTGGCACTGGGTACTCAGCAAGGGTAAGCATTATTCCGTTCCGCATCTTTTGATGCCGCCCTTCATGTCCAACAACGGTTGTTACACCGGGTCATTGGGGAATCTCACCCGCTGGCTGGCTGAACAGGCCGAAGGGCTTGGCGTGATGGTGTTTCCGGGTTTCCCCGCTGCTGAGGTGATGTTTGACGATGCTGGCGCGGTGTCCGGTGTGGTTACCCAGGACATGGGCGTCGCCGCAGACGGAAGCCACAAGCCGGATTATCAGCCGGGCATGGAAATCCACGCGAAATATACTCTGTTCGCAGAGGGTGCGCGCGGCAATCTGACCAAGCAGATGAAATCCAGGTTTGATCTGGAGGCGAATTGCCAGCCACAAGTCTATGGACTGGGCATCAAGGAACTGTGGGATATCGATCCCGAAAAGCACGTGCCGGGCCGGGTCATCCATACTCAGGGCTGGCCCTTGAGCGAAACGGATAGCTGGGGTGGGGGGTTCCTTTACCATCAGGCAAATGGGCAGGTGGCTCTCGGCTTCGTGACCGCACTTGATTACAAGAACCCCTATGTTTCGCCGTTTCAGGAGTTTCAGCGGTGGAAACAACATCCGGCGATTCGTGAGTATCTCGAAGGCGGGAAGCGCGTCTCTTATGGCGCGCGGGCGATTAACGAAGGTGGCTGGCAGAGCGTGCCGAAGTTGGCCTTCCCCGGCGGCGCACTGATTGGCTGTGCGGCGGGCTTCGTCAATGTGCCCAGGATCAAGGGCAGTCACACCGCGATGAAGAGCGGCATGTTGGCGGCGGAAAGCGTGGCAGCAGCGATTGCGGGGGGTGCCGAGCATTCCGAACTGGTCGATTACGATGCGGCAGTGCGGGATAGCTGGATCGCCAAGGAACTGAAGCTGGTCCAGAACGCGCAACCTGCCGTGGCCAAATTTGGTGGTGATGTCGGTACGGTGATTGCCGGGCTGGACATGTGGATGCGGCAATTGAAGATCGGCCTGCCGATTTCGATGAAGCATGAACCCGATTACGAACTGACTGCGCGCGCGGACCTGTTCAAGCCCGTCGATTACCCCAAACCTGACGGGGTGATCAGTTTTGACCGTCTGACCTCCGTTGCCTTCAGCTATACCAACCATGCTGAAGACCAGCCGTGCCATTTGCAAGTGGAAGACCCTGCACTGCAGGAAAGCTCCGAGCTGGAGGTTTTTGCGGGTCCATCCACGCGTTATTGCCCGGCAGGGGTCTATGAATGGGTGATCGAGGACGGTGCTGAACCCAAATATGTGATCAACTCGCAGAACTGTGTTCACTGCAAGACCTGCGACATCAAGGACCCGAACCAGAACATCAACTGGACTACGCCCGAAGGCGGCGGCGGGCCCAACTATCCGAATATGTGAGGGCGCCGCTTGGCCCTCATCGAAACTGCTTATGCCAAGATCAATCTCGCGCTGCATGTTCGCAAGCGGCGGGAGGATGGATATCATGATCTGGAAACGCTTTTCGCCTTCATCGATGGGGGGGACAGGCTGGTGGCGCGGCCAGCCGAAGCAGACGGCGTTACTGCCATAGGCGAATTTGCGGCCGCGCTAAGCAATCCGTTGGACAACATTGTTGCCAAGGCGCTGAATGATCTTCCGCGGCCGGATGGTCTCAACGTTCGACTGGAAAAGAACCTGCCGGTTGCCGCAGGTCTTGGCGGCGGATCGGCAGATGCGGGGGCCGTGTTCCGCATGGTCCGCGATGCCTATGGCCTCCCTGCAGACTGGCGCGTTCGCGCAGCGCAGCTTGGCGCCGATGTTCCGGCCTGTGTTGAAAGTCTCACCTGTATTGGGCGCGGCACGGGAACCGAACTTCAGCCTATCGCAAATGACCTTGCGGGGACGCCGGTGCTGCTGGTCAACCCCCGGGCCCCCTTGGCGACTGGTCCGGTGTTTGCGGCGTGGGACGGGATGGACCGCGGGGCATTGCCGGAAGGGCCTGCATCGCAAATCGCCGCGCAAGGGCGCAACGATCTGGAGGCGGCGGCAATCGAACTATGCCCTGTCATCGCGGATGTCCTGGCTCTGCTGAAGCAGACCGGTGCCTTTGTCTCGCGAATGTCCGGTTCGGGCGCGACCTGCTTTGCGCTCTTTCGCAACGAGAACAGTTTGTATGAGGCGGCACAGGTTTGCGCCATGAAACATCCCGATTGGTGGCAAATGCAAGGAAAGCTACGATGATTGATGGTATACCCTACCGCCGTGTCGGCGAACCAACTCCCGGCGGTATTGTATGCGTGGCAGATCATGCATCCAATTTTGTGCCGGACGATATTACTTTGGGCATACCGAACGAACTGCTCGACACCCATATAGCGGTCGATATCGGCACCAACGCCATTGCCGATCGATTGGGCCGCCGCCACGGAATTGCGGCGCATATTGCGACTGTCAGCCGCCTGGTTTGCGATCTTCACCGGTCGGAGAATTCCCCCGGTCTCGTGCCGATGTCGAGCGATGGACATACGATCCCTGGCAATATCGGTGCCGATATCGAAGGACGTTTGGCACGTTTTCACAGGCCCTATCATACGGCACTTGGCGAATGGTTGGATGCCGTCAGACCTGAACTTATTGTATCCTTGCATAGCTTTACGCCAAAACTTGAAAGTCGTGCAGAGGATCGCCCGTGGCAGGTCGCGTTGCTGTATAATCAGGATAACCGGGCGGCGCGCCACGCGATCCG
Source organism: Erythrobacter sp. (assembly GCA_024642565.1). Taxonomy (GTDB): domain Bacteria; phylum Pseudomonadota; class Alphaproteobacteria; order Sphingomonadales; family Sphingomonadaceae; genus Allopontixanthobacter. Next base: position 19,024 of record JAHEAV010000019.1, on the reverse strand, counting down.
CCTGTTTGGGGAACGGGGTTTGATCGTGGGCGATAACGAACCCTATTCGGGCAAGCAGCTCAACGCGACGATGAATCGCCATGCAGAAGCGCAGGGGCGGCCCTATCTGACCGTTGAGATACGTCAGGATGAAATCATGACGAAGGCACAGCAATCGCGCTGGGCATCCTTGGTGGCTGAAGTGGCTGGTGGCGTGGCGTCGGCATTGCAGTCGGAAGCTTGATTGCCGTTCGCCCCAAGAATTTCTGTTTCGGTTGGCGCTTCTGCTAGGGTAGTTTAGCTGCCAATGCCAAGCACCGTGGTGCCATTGCATCCGGATGCCATTGAAATCGGAGTACCCCATGCCTGCCTATCGTTCCCGCACCACCACCCATGGCCGCAATATGGCTGGCGCACGCGGATTGTGGCGTGCGACAGGCATGAAGGATGGCGATTTCGGCAAGCCGATCATTGCCGTGGTGAACAGCTTCACCCAGTTTGTTCCTGGCCATGTGCATTTGAAGGATCTCGGCCAGCTGGTCGCGCGTGAGATCGAGGCAGCTGGCGGCGTCGCGAAAGAATTCAATACCATTGCCGTCGATGATGGGATTGCGATGGGTCATGACGGGATGCTCTATTCACTGCCCAGCCGAGACCTGATCGCAGACAGCGTGGAATATATGGTCAACGCCCATTGCGCCGATGCGATGGTGTGTATTTCCAATTGCGACAAGATAACGCCCGGAATGCTCAACGCAGCTATGCGGATCAATATTCCTGTCGTATTTGTATCGGGTGGTCCGATGGAAGCGGGCAAGGTTGTACTGAACGGCAAGACCAAGGCGCTCGATCTGGTCGATGCGATGGTCGCAGCAGCGGACGAACAATATTCCGACGAAGACGTTGCTGCGATCGAGCGTGCGGCCTGTCCCACGTGTGGCAGTTGCTCAGGCATGTTCACGGCAAATTCGATGAACTGCCTGACAGAAGCATTGGGCCTGTCTTTGCCAGGCAATGGCTCCACCCTTGCTACGCACGCCGACCGGAAGAATTTGTTCCTCCGCGCAGGGCGTCTCATCGTGACGCTGGCAAAACGCTATTACGAAGAAGATGATACCAGCGTGCTTCCGCGCAGTATTGCCAGTTTTGGGGCCTTTGAAAACGCGATGTCGCTTGATATCGCGATGGGCGGTTCGACCAACACGGTCCTGCATCTGCTTGCAGCAGCGCATGAGGCGGGCGTAGATTTCACCATGACCGATATCGACCGGCTTAGCCGCCGCGTGCCGTGCCTGAGCAAGGTCGCACCTGCCAAGAGCGACGTTCATATGGAGGATGTCCATCGCGCCGGTGGTATCATGTCTATCCTGGGCGAATTGGATCGTGCGGGGCTGCTGAACACGGCCTTGCCGACGGTTCACAGCCCGACTTTGGCCGACGCTTTGGACGATTGGGACATCTCCCGCACCGGCAACCCCAAGGTTCACGAGTTTTTTCGCGCGGCTCCGGGCGGCGTACCGACGCAGACTGCTTTTAGCCAATCGCGCCGGTGGGATGAGGTTGATCTCGACCGGAAAGGCGGGGTGATCCGTAGCGCTGAGCACGCCTTCAGTAAGGATGGCGGACTGGCAGTGCTGGGCGGCAACATCGCGCTGGACGGCTGTATCGTGAAAACGGCCGGAGTTGATGAGAGCATTCTGACCTTCAGTGGGCCAGCCAAAGTCTACGAAAGCCAGGACGCCGCCGTAACCGCTATCCTGACCGGACAAGTGGTAGCAGGCGATGTTGTGGTGATCCGCTATGAAGGGCCGCGTGGCGGGCCCGGTATGCAGGAAATGCTATACCCGACCAGTTATCTCAAATCGAAGGGTTTGGGTGCAGCTTGCGCTCTGGTTACCGACGGGCGCTTTTCGGGCGGTACGTCGGGCTTGTCGATCGGCCACGCTTCGCCCGAGGCCGCCGAGGGGGGTGCGATTGGCCTGGTGGAAGATGGCGACATCATCGCAATTGATATTCCCAGCCGCACCATCAATCTCGTGATCAGCGATCAGGATCTGGCGCTTCGCCGTGCCGCAATGGAAGCGAAAGGCGATGCTGCGTGGCAACCTGCCGAACCGCGCGAGCGTGCTGTTTCTGCAGCGCTGCAAGCCTATGCAGCGATGACCACCAGTGCGGCGCGGGGTGCTGTGCGCGATGTAACACAACTGCGGCGGCGCTAATCGGGTGATACGACCAGTCGCAACCGGAATTCTGGTGCTCTGCCTTGCGGGTTGTTCATCCGGTGATGGTCAGCCACAGGCCGACGCGGGGGCTGAACGGATTGAATGTGCGCTGGGCGGTGCCGAACAATTTGCACAGTCGTGTCTGGTCGAACGGGTTGCGGTTGAGGGCAAGGGGATAGTCGTCGTTCGTCATCCCGATGGCAGTTTCCGTCGTTTCGAATTAGTCAGCGATGGGCGCGGATTGACCAGCGCTGACGGTGCAGACGAATTGACGACCGAACTCAAAGGTCAGATGCTTGGCGTGACAGTGGGCGCCGACCGCTATCTGTTCCCGGCTACCGTACGAGGGAGCGATGAAACAGCAAATTGAGCCCGTCTTGACGGTTAGCGAGATGCAGGCATCAGAGCAGGCGCTGATCGATGCCGGGGTCAGTATTGACGAATTGATGCAGCGCGCCGGGCGCGGGGCCGCGGAATGGGTCTGGCGGATTGCGGCGGGCCGCGCTGTCACTGTTTTGTGTGGCCATGGTAACAATGGCGGCGACGGATTCGTAATCGCCGAGACTCTTCGCAGGCGTGGGCTACAAGTTGTTGTTATTGCGCCAAACATGTCATCCACCGATGCCGCGCGCAAGGCCGCGTCTGACTATGTCGGTGACGTCGTGACGTCACCTTCGGAAACCTCTGGTCAGGTGCTGGTCGACTGCCTTTTCGGGTCAGGCCTGAGCCGACCCTTGCCAGGTGATCTCGCGGCAATGCTGACCATATTGGCAGAACGCCACCATACCAGAATCGCAATTGATCTGCCGAGTGGTATCGAGAGTGATAGCGGTGCGTTGCTTGGCCCGGTGCCCCGTTTTGATCTGACAATTGCGCTTGGTGCATGGAAAAGAGCGCATTTTCTGATGCCTGCGATGCCGCAAATGGGAACGCTCAAACTGGTCGATATCGGTGCAAGGCCGCGCGATACCGCGTATAAGATTTTACGACCAAGGCTCGCTGCGCCGGGGGTCGGGGCGCATAAATACACCCGGGGGTTGTTGGCAATTGTCGGTGGTGCGATGGTCGGTGCATCGCTTCTTTGCGCGCGGTCGGCGATGCTGGCGGGGGCCGGCTATGTGAAGTTGCTGACCGATTGCCCGCCATCCAGCGTTCCCCCTGACCTGGTTGTGGATCAGGGAAACCTGCCTGGCGCGCTGGCCGATGACCGGATTCGTGCTGTTTTGGCAGGGCCTGGAATGGGGCGCAGCGATGCCGCCTCGCTGCGGTTGAAGGCGGTGCTGGACCGCGATCTACCAACGGTTCTGGATGCAGATGCGCTGGTACTGCTTGAACCCAATGGGCTTCCACCACGGGTGAGCCCTATGATCCTGACCCCGCATGAGGGTGAAATGGCAGTTCTGGAAAGGCGATTTGGCCTTGAGGGCGGCGGCGCCAAACCACAGCGGGCCCAGGCATTGGCAAAAGTGACGGGAGCAGTAATTATTGCCAAAGGTCCGGATACTCTGATCGCCGATCCCGATGGGCGGCTGGCTTTTGCCGGAGGTGCGTCAAGCTGGTTATCCGCTGCAGGTACAGGCGATGTGCTGGCCGGAATCGTCGCCAGCAGGCTTGCTGCCGGCCGTGAACCCTTCTCCGCGGCATCGGAGGCTGTTTGGCTTCATGCCGAGGCTGCACGCCTTGCCGGACCGGCATTTTCTGCCGGAATGCTGGCGGAACGGGTAAGAGACGCCTACGCGGCGTGTCTTTGAAGAAGTGAGCCTGTGACCGAATCGAAAACAATCTTGCGTGTTGCCGCAAAGGGTGACGGCGTCGCTGATGATGGCTCGCACCATGCTGGCACTGCTCCGGGCGATAAAGTGCACGGCGACGGCAGGATCGAGCGCGGCGCACATCATATCGACCCTTGTTGCCAACACTTCGGCACATGTGGCGGCTGCCAATTGCAGCATCTGGACGAAAACAGTCTGCGTGACTTCGTGACATCGCGGGTCACCAATGCGGCAGCTAAGGAAGGGTTGGCAGCCGGCGAATTGCTTGCCGTGCACCTTTCACCCCCGCAAAGCCGCCGTCGCGCAACATTGCACATCGTCAATCAGGGCGGACGGCCACTGGTTGGCTTCCGTGAGGCCGGATCGCACAAACTCGTCGATATGCAGCAATGTGAAATTCTGCGGCCCGAGCTTTTTGCGCTGGTTGCCCCCCTGCGCCAGATGATGGCCCGCCGGGCGGGTAAATATTCTGTCGATGCAGAGCTGACTCTTGTCGATCAAGGCGTTGATATATCGTTCAAAAATCTGCCGGTTGAAGGACTCGCGCAGACTGAAACCATGCTCGACTTTGCAAAAGGCAATGCGTTGGCACGGCTGACGCTGGACCAGGGCTATGGCCCTGAGACCTTGTGGGAGCCGGAGCCGGTGACAGTCAGCTTTTCGGGTGTACCGGTCGGTTTTCCCACCGGGTCATTTTTGCAAGCAACGGCCGATGGCGAAGCGAGGCTGACCGCCGATGCGCGCGATTGGCTGGCAGGCAGTCGGACCATTGCGGACCTGTTTTCCGGTCTTGGAACCTTCGCCTTCGCGTTGGCAGGCACCGGGAAGGTGCTTGCAGCGGAGGCTGCTCGCGATTCCCATCTCGCCTGCAAGATGGCCGCCGGAATATCGCGCAAGCCGGTTCATGCAATGCACCGCGATCTCTTCCGAAATCCGCTGCAATTGGATGAACTTAACCGGTTTGACGCAGTATTGCTCGATCCGCCGCGCGCTGGCGCGAAGGATCAGGCCGAACTGCTTGCCCAAAGCACGGTTGCCCGGGTGGTTTATATCAGCTGCAACCCGTCAAGCTGGGCTCGCGATGCGGCAAAAATGATTGCCGGGGGATACCGCCTGGAAAAGCTGCGTGCCGTGGGCCAGTTTCGGTGGTCGACCCATGTTGAACTGGGAAGTCTGTTTGTCCGTTAGCCGCGCAAGGCGGCCAATAGGCGTTCGTAGAGCCAGTCGCGGGCATCCGGTTCGACATAGGAATGCCCCGCGTCCTGGCACCGCATGATCCGCGGGTCATTGGCATCCCAGACGCTGGCAAAAATCTGTGCGGTCCGATCGCGCGAGGCGAGGAGCAATTGCACGGGCCCGTGGAAAGCTTCCAGTCCGGATTTCATTTCTTGCGCTAATGAGGTTGGTGCGGGTGACGGTTTCAGTGCCATAAGAAGTCCGCGGAGCAATTTGCCGATATTGATTTGTCCCTTCAGAAGTCGAAGTAATTCTCTGGGATTGCGTAATTTTTCGGCATAGCGTGCCCGCACGGCCGCTGGCGGCTGAACCGCATGGTCATTGCCCTCAATTACCCAGGGATTGGACAGGACCAGTGCATCGCAACCCGCGCCGCTGAACAGCATGAGCGCGCTCGCCGCGTCACAATTGCCGAATGCAACCACGCGGTCCACCTTTGGCGCCATTGCCCGAAAGGCAGCGATCGCGGCGGCAATATCTTTCTCGCTCTTGCGAAAACCCCGATCCTGGCCGGCGCTGTCGCCAATACCGCGCCGATCGAACCGGAAGACTGGAAAGCCCGCTGCGGCAATTCTGGCTGCCAGCCGCGCTTGGCCGGAAAAGGCACCGGAACGAATTTCGCTGCCACCACTTACGATCAACAAACCCGATGTCCCAGATGCCGTATCAAGGGTGGCTGATAAAGTTTTGTCTGAACAAGCAAAAGTTAAGGGAAGCCGGGTCATAGATGCGTCAGCCCAATGGCGACCAGCGCAGCCAAAGCGTCTGCCTGCTCTGGGTCTTCAGCCGGTTCAGCCCGCAGCCACAGGCCGGGGCCGCCTATATCAGCTTGGTCAATCGTGGCTTGCTGGCTGTCCACATTGGCTGCTGCCGCTTCCAGCGCCGAAAACATTGCGGAACCCAAAGGCCACCCGGCCAGTTCGATTCCGAATTTGCGGGCCTTTTCCGCCAATTCTTCGGGCTTTTCGCTATGACCAGCTTCGCGCGCCGCGATTGTGCGGGCGCGCAACATAGAGCGGAGCGTCTTGGCACCGGTTGTGGCGGCGTAACGCCAGCCGGGCAGGGCAGGTGGCGCAAGCAGAGCGCCGGCCCGGATAGACAGAACATGCGTTACCTGGAAGTGCGCAGCAGCCTCTGCCGCGGCCGCTCGCCAGCTGTCCAGAGTTTGTGTGCCGAGTGGTTCAAGGCTTTCGTTGCAACCGGGAAAGTCCGGCAAAAAGCTGTCTATGCCCGACAGATCGAGGCGTGCCATAATTTCGATCGTCTGGCGCCGCAGCTTGTTCGCTTCATCAAACAAAGCGGGCAAGACCAGCAACCGATGCTTGCGGCCACGATCGAAGACCAGGGCCATTTCATCCGCGTAACCTCTGCCCGGAAGGGGGCAGCGCCAGCTGGTATAATTGCGCGTGCTCAGAGACCCACTGCCTTGGCCTCGGCAAAAACCAGCAGGCCGCCATAAGTTTCCAGCATTTCACCATCGACATCATCATCTTCGATAATGATGTCCAATCGATCTTCCATTTCGGTGAAGAGAGTCGCAACCGCCATGGAATCGAGTTCGGGCCGATGCCCGAAGAGCCCTGTATCGTGGTCGAACGCTTCGACTATTGCGGCGTCAAGCGCGAGCACATCGCACAAGATCGCCCGCAAATTGGCATCGATTGCACTGCGACTGGGCGGCAATCCCCCCTTGACCGAGGAACCAGTGCCGGTCTTGTCCTTTGCGGGTCTGACGGTCATGTGCGGGCAATTCCCCTCCCAATATGCCCCAACCATGGGCAGGCGCGCGCCTTAGCTTCGACGCATGGCCCGTGCAACCCTTGCGGCTGCGCGCCGCGCCAGCAGTGGCCATGCACGCGGATTGGACGGATCGATACATTCGAGCCGATAGCGCGGCCGATCCAACTCCATCCAGTCGCGCTTGTACGGATCGTTACCTGTTCCGAAATCAACGAGCGACACCTGATCCTGGTCGATGACATGCTCAAATAAGGCTGCGGTTAGTACGGCACCGGCGGAAAGAGACTTGTGCTGTTCTAGATGCGCCAGTTTATGGATATAGGCTGTGCCATTATCTACCGTCCAGAATTGCGCAGCGACTGTTTGCCCTTCGTGGCGCGCAATTCCGAAGCGAATCCGGCCCGCGTCACCTTCGGTCCGCGCGAACTGCCGCAGCAATTCCGGGTCGCCTTCGGCCGGTTTCCAACTTTGCGCGTAGATCGCCTCGTAAGCGTTCCATTCCTGTGGGTCGAAGCGGTTCAGGATCTCCACCGTGACCTTCTTGCCCTTGCGTTTTTGCGTCGTGCGCATCTTTCCCGGCCTTGAAGCCCAATATTCGGCAAATGTACGCCCGGCCACAGGCAGGACGTAATTGTGATCGCTTTGCTCGCGTTCGACCCGCCAACCTGCGGCTTTCAAGGCGGCTTCAAGCTGCGTTGCCGTGCCATCTTCATCGGGCACAGGAGCCAATACCAAATGGTGAGTATGCTGGCGGATATCTTGGAAGATATTTTGCAATAAAACAGTACTTTGTCCGCAGTTCTTCGCAAATGGTCGCCAGCTGAAGCTGTACCAATTGGTCATCGCTTGGAGCTTTGTGCCGGAACGCATAAGCGCCAATGCCACCGTGACGTCATCACCTTTTGCCATGGCAACAAACGGTTTGATTCCGGCGGCTTCGAGCAGACTGAACCATGTTAGCCGCGCAAAAGGGCTTGCCGCAGATGTGGCGTCCGCAGCAATCGTTCCTTGCAGAACGTTAACCGTGTCGTGATAGCTGATCACAATAACCCGCCCGCTTCCCATTTTTCGGAGCCTGCATGTCGTTGCCCCCGCTGCCCCCGATCAGGCCACTCGACCACCTAGCCGAATGCGGCGCGGTGGGCGACCCTGCTTTGGTGCTAAAGCACCGGACTCTTAGCCATGGGGAGTTAAGAGAGCGTGTTGCGGCGTTGGCTGCATGGCTTCAGCACTACCTGCCGGAACCCGGCGCACGGGTGGCGAGCTGGGCCGCCAAGGGTGAATTGACCTGTCTGCTGCCCCTTGCTGCGGCACGGGCCGGGCTGGTGCATGTGCCGATCAATCCGCTGCTGAAACATGCGCAAGTGGCGCACATCATGGCGGACAGTGGTACACAAATGTTGCTGGGCACGCGGGCCCGTCTGGATTCGCTGGGGCCGAATGATTGCCCGGCTGACTGCCTGTTGCGGGATGAAGCCGAAGTCTGGGCCGCTGTTGAGGAATTGGACCAATCCCTGCCACCATCCGACCGCAGCCCCGGCGAGCTTTGTGCAATTCTCTATACCAGCGGCTCTACCGGACGGCCGAAAGGTGTGATGTTAAGCCACGCCAATCTGTGGCTCGGAGCGGAGAGTGTCGCGCATTATCTGGCCATGGCGGCAGACGACATCACACTTTCGGTTTTACCGCTGTCTTTCGATTATGGGCAGAATCAACTGTTCAGCACCTGGTTTGCCGGTGGCTGTGTTGTTCCGCTGGACTATCTGTTCCCTCGCGACGTGGTGAAAGCCTGCGCCAAATATGGTGTCACGACGCTGGCCGCCGTGCCGCCATTGTGGGTGCAATTGGCTGAACTGGACTGGCCGCCAGAGGCAAAAGCGCCGCTGCGGCGGCTGACCAACAGCGGCGGTGCGTTAACGGTGGATCTGGTGCGCGATCTGCGCCGCATCTTCTCCCAGGCACGGGTGTTCCCCATGTACGGCCTGACAGAGGCGTTCCGCTCCACCTTCCTCGATCCAGGCCTGGTTGACAGCCATCCGACATCAATGGGGAGAGCCATACCTTTTGCCGAAATAATCGTGATTGCGGACAGTGGCGAAGTTGCCGGACCGGATGAGGAGGGTGAACTGGTTCATTGCGGCCCTCTGGTGGCACAGGGGTACTGGCAGGATGCGCGGCGCACCGCCGAACGCTTCAAACCTGCACCGGCGGCTTCCGAATATGGCGGTATCGCCGTTTGGTCCGGTGACAGGGTCCGCCGCGATGCTGATGGCTTGCTTTATTTCGTCGGGCGGCGGGATGCGATGATCAAGAGTGCAGGCAACCGGATCAGCCCACAGGAAATCGAGGAAGCCGCGCTTGCCACAGGGCTGGTTGCCGAAGCCGCAGCACTGGGAATTCCCGACGAACGCTTGGGGCACGCCGTGCATTTGGTGGTTCGTGCGGCAGGCAGTTCTGGCGATGCGGCCATAGAGCTGCCAAAACAGCTCGCAAAGGAGCTACCCAATTTCATGCAACCCAAGGCGATCCACTGGCGCGACGCCATGCCGCTAAATCCCAATGGCAAGATTGACCGCACAGCTCTGGCGCGGGAGATTGCCGCATGAAGCCGCTTGGGCCGATCCCCGCCGGTTTTGGCGTGATTGACGGTGAACTGGCAATTGGCGGTGAGACTGCCTCCGCACTGGTCCAGCGGGCCGGAGACACGCCACTTTTCGTGTATTCCCGATCCCTTATGCAGCAGCGTGTAGCGGAACTTCGGACCCATCTTCCGGATCGGATAAAGATCAATTATGCCATAAAAGCCAATCCTATAGTTCCGGTTCTTCAAGTAATGTCTGAACTGGTGGACGGGTTCGATATCGCTTCAGGGGGCGAACTTGCCATGGTGCGTCAGGCCGGGGTCGATCCGGCCAGGGTCAGCTTCGCCGGGCCGGGCAAGCGCGACCGGGAACTGGCTGCCGCAATTGCGGCGGGGGTTACGCTGAATGTTGAATCTGCCGGTGAAATGCGCCGCGCACTCGCGATCGGGTCGAAGCAAGCAATTGCTCCGAAGCTGGCCCTCAGGGTCAATCCCGACTTCGAACTGCGTGGTTCGGGAATGAAGATGGGCGGCGGTGCCAAGCCATTCGGGATTGATCAGGGCTGCATACCCGAATTGGCCAAGGAACTGATTGGGGCAGGGGCACAGTGGTGCGGATTGCACATTTTCACCGGCAGCCAGTCCTTGGACAGCGACGCTATTATCGACGCGCAGGCCAATGTTCTGGCCCTTGCTGCCCGGTTGGCGGAGGACATCGATGAACCCCTGCCCAAGCTGAACATGGGCGGCGGCTTTGGCATCCCCTATTTTCACGGGGATCAGCCGGTCGATCTGCCGGCAATTGGCGCTGCACTTCGCAATCAGATGAATAATCTGCCTGAAATTATCGCAAATACAGAATTTTATATCGAGCTTGGCCGGTATCTTGTGGGTGAGGCCGGGGTCTACCTGACGACCATCATCGATCGCAAGGAAAGCCACGGTCAAACCTATCTGGTCACGGATGGTGGTCTGCACCACCAACTTGCCGCCTCAGGCAACTTCGGCACGGTGGTAAGGCGCAATTACCCGCTGGCTATTGCAAACCGCTTTGACGCGCCGCCCGAGGAAGAGGTTAACGTGGTCGGCTGCCTGTGCACACCGCTGGACCGTCTGGCAGACAAGGCGCAATTACCGCGCGCTGAAGTGGGCGACCTGGTGGCTGTATTCTGCGCCGGAGCCTACGGGGCTACCGCGTCTCCTTCGGCCTTTCTGGGACAGGGCCCTGCGCGGGAAATTCTGGTCTGAATTGCCTGTGCATATTTGGCGCCGACCCTGTGCCGTTTCGGGACCGTGGGCGTAAAAACGGCAGGTTTGCAACAATCCTAACGGTATATTCACCCTTTTTAGCGAGGACGTATCCCTGATTTGTGGGTGCGGTGAAACAGGTCGCTCCTGTCCGCCGCCAATCTGCCCGCATTAAGGCAAGGATACGTATCGATGCCGAGTACAAAGTTCCCCCGATCGCTGGCAGGCCTGGCCGTGCTGGCTCTTGTCCTTCCCGGCTGTGCCAGCAGCGGCGGTGCCGAATTGCCGCCAGCGTCTTTCGTGGCAATGCAGGAAGGGCCCGGGGAAGAATATATCATTGGTCCGCTTGATGAATTGACCATCAATGTCTGGCGCAATCCCGAATTGGGCGCTGAAAAAATTCAGGTTCGCCCGGATGGCCGCATCTCCACTCCACTCGTCACGGATATGCCTGCAGTCGGCAAGACCCCGTCGATGCTTGCGCAGGATATTCGCTTGCAATTGTCGCAATATATCGAAGAACCGCTGGTCTCGGTGATCGTGAACAAATTTTCCGGCACTTTCAGTCAACAAATCCGGATTGTCGGAGCAACCGAAAAGCCGGCTTCGATCCCGTATCGCGCGAACATGACTGTGCTTGACGCCATGATCGCGGTTGGCGGCCTGTCCGAATATGCCTCTGGCAACCGGGCAAAACTGATCCGCTTCGATAAGCAGGCTGGGCACCAAAAGGAATATGCGCTGAAGCTGGGCGATCTGCTCAAGAAGGGTGACAGCAAGGCCAATGTAATGCTGATGCCGGGGGATGTGATCATCATCCCTGAAAGTATGTTCTGAGGGATCGGCGGCGCACATGAACGAAGCCTTCGAAGAATTCCGGGCAGCGGCCTATGCGGTGTGGCAACGCCGCTGGTTGGCGCTCGGCCTGGCCTGGGCTGTATGCATCCTGGGATGGCTGGTCGTAGCGATGATTCCCAATTCCTACGAATCCGAGGCACGGATCTATGTGCAGCTGGATGATTTGCTGTCGAAGCAGATCGGTATTGCCGGCGGCGGAGAGGCCGATCTGGCGCGGGTCCGGCAGACGCTTTCCAGCTCGGTCAACCTGGAAAAGGTGGTCCGTTCCACCAAACTGGGTGAAGGCGTGGCCAGCAAACGTGAAATGGAAAGTGCGATTGGCAGCCTGACCAAGAATGTCACGGTAAAGAGCCAGGAGAATAATCTGTTCGAACTGTCGGCCAAGGTCGGCCACAGCGATCTGTCCGATAGTGAAAATGCCGCCCTGGCACAGGATGTGGTCCAGAAGCTGATTGATATCTTCCGGGAAGAAAATGTTGCGGGCAGCCGCGGCGATGTTGCCGAAACAGTCGTATTTCTCGATCAGCAACTGGAAGCGCGCAAGCGGGATCTGGAAGCTGCCGAACAGCGCAGGCTTGCGTTTGAGGCTGAGCATCCGGAACTGATTGGCGGCAGTGATGCCGTATCGGCCAGACTTCAGGCAAATCGCAGCGAATTGCGCGGGATCGATGCCGATCTGGCGGCAGCGCAGAGTGCATTGGCAGCGATCAAAGGCCAGTTGGCCGGTACGCCGCGGATGCTGTCTACGCCGGGTCAGGCGGGCGGAGCCCGTGGGGCATTGGCGCAGGCGCAGGCACAACTTGCGGCTGCCGAAGCCCGCGGTCTGACCGATAGCCATCCCGACATTGTAGCGCTGAAACGGCAGGTTTCGTTGCTCCAGAAGCAGGCCTCAGGCGAAAGCCCCGACACAGGTGCAACGCCCAATCCCGCCTACAGCTCCATGGTTTCCATTCAGGCAGAGCGCGAAGCCAATGTCCAGTCGCTGATGGCGCGCAAAGCGGCTCTGCAAACAGACCTCTCGGCGCTGACCAGCAACCAGGCAAGCGAACCAGCCGCAGCAGCCGAGGCAAACCGGATCAGCCGCGATTATGATGTCTTGCGCAAAAAATACGACGATCTGCTGCAGGATCGCGAGGATATGAAGCTGCGCGGCGATGTTGAGAGCGAGCGTAGCTCTTTCCGTTTCGAAGTGATCGATCCGCCGACGACACCGCGCACCCCGGCGGCACCGAACCGTCCGTTACTGCTGATCGGCGTCCTGCTGGCTGGTATCGGTGCGGGTATCGGCGGGGCGTTCGTGATCAGCCAGTTGCGCCCGACGTTTGCCACGACCGCCAAACTTGAACGATCGCTTGGCCTGCCGGTTATCGGGTCAATTTCGACCTCACTGACCGATATTGCGCGTGAATTGCAGCGCAAGCGCCTGCGGGCGTTTTCCGCTGGCTGCGCGGCGCTGGGCGGCCTCGCTGTGATCCTGCTGACGGTGGAGTTCATCCAGCGCGGCATGGTGGCGTGAGGGGGCGGACATGACCAAACAGATCAAGATACCCTTGCCGCAGTCCGGGGCCGGCACGGCGGACCGTTCAGATGGGGCCGCTGGCCCATCGCTTTTCGAGCGCGCCAGTGGCGCATTCGGCCTCGACCCGTTTAAGGCGATTCCGATACCGCAAAACTTTGCTGATGCGGCGAAGAAACAGGCTGCCGCGTTTGAATCCGCAAAGGTGGATCCGGTGCGCGGCGCAGAACCGGCAATTGCACCAGTTGGACTGACTGGCAATGCCGATATCCGTAAGATTACGCTCGGCGGGGAACCCCATCCGATCGATCGTGAACATCTGCGCGATCAGGGCATGATTGTGCCCGAAGGTGCCGTGACCGCGCTGATCGAGGAATTTCGTATCGTAAAACGGCAGATCATCTCTGCTGCGCGGGAACAGGGCACGCCCAAATCGCGCCGTGTGTTGATCTGTTCACCGCATCCGGGCGAAGGGAAGACCTTTTGCGCCACCAATCTGGCGATTGCGATGGCGGCGGAACGCGACGGTGAAGTGTTGTTGGTTGACGCTGATTTCGCCAAGCCTTCCATCCTGTCAACGCTCGGTCTGCCAAAAGGGCCGGGCTTGATGGACTGTCTTGCGGATCCATCTCTCAGGGTGGAAGATGCTGTGATCGCGACGGACATTCCAGGCCTGTGGGTCATGCCGGCGGGTAACCAGACAGCGCATGACAGCGAATATCTTGCCAGCAGCCGGACGGCTGAACTGCTCGACCGGCTGACGAACGGTGCGCCCAACCGGATTGTGATTTTTGACAGCCCACCGGCGCTGGCCGCGTCTCCGGCTGCGGAGCTTGCCAAACATACCGGGCAAGCGGTTCTGATCGCGCGTGCTGATCGTTCCGGCCAGAGCGCGCTGGAGGATGCAGTCCGGCTGTTGTCGGCCTGTCCCGATATCAAACTTCTGCTCAATGCGACCAGCTTCAGCCCAAGCGGGCGAAGCTTTGGCTCTTATTATGGTTACGGCGGATGATTCGCATGACGAACACTTCTCTGGCCTGTCTGGGTTTCTTCCTCGCCGCGCTGAGCCTGCCGGGCGCTGTTGCCGCGCAGGATACAGCTGTGGGCAGCCGCAGCGGTGATAGGAACTCTGGCAAGGCGGGGCAGGAACAATCCCGCCAGCCGCATGCCGAGCGTGCGATAGAGGTCCATCCCTATATCGAGGCATCGCAACTGGTCGTGGCCGAAATTTCACCGGGCAATGATGTGGTGACTTTCACCCAATTGGCGGCGGGTGTGGATGCAGCGATTACTGGCCGCAATAATGGTGGCTCGGTCTCGGTTCGCTATGAACGCACATTTGGATATGGCGATAATAGGCTGGATTCGGGCACACTGAGCGGGATTGCACGCGGCTATGCCACGATTATTCCCCAGTCCCTGACTATTGAGGCAGGGGCACTGGCATCGAAGACCAATGTTGATGGTACTTCGTCCTTCGACGCACTTAGCGGAGGCAGGGCCGAAAACCGGATTTATTCGGCCTATGCCGGACCAAATTTACACACGCGTGCCGGCGATGTGGAAATTAACGGCAACTACCGCATTGGCTATACCAAGGTGGACGCGCCGGATACGGTTTTTGCCGGTACTTCTGGACCGGCGCCGGTCGATGTTTTCGACGATAGCGTGGTGCAAAGCGCCAAGGTTCATGCGGCTACCCGTCCGGGCCAGCCTCTGCCCGTTGGCATCGGTGTCGGTGCCGGCTGGACGCAGGAAGACATTTCCAATTTCGACCAGCGGCTGCGCGATGCCTATGTTCGCGGTGATGTTACGTTGCCGGTATCGCAAAGCGTCGCTCTGGTTGCGGGCGTGGGTTATGAAGATGTCGAGATTTCGAGCCGGGATGCATTGCTGGATACCAATGGCAATCCGGTGATCGGACCGGACGGGCGGACTGTGACCGACAAGAGCGCGCCGCGTCAACTGGCCTATGATGTATCCGGATTGATTTGGGATGTCGGAGTGGTTTGGCGGCCAAGCCCGCGCACCTCGCTCGAGGCCCATGTCGGTCGCCGCTATGATTCGACGAGTTATTACGGCACATTCTCCTGGTCTCCGAACAGCCGCACCGGGGTTAATCTTACCGTCTATGATACGATTTCCGGCTTTGGCAGCCAGCTGGGCAGCGCGCTGGCCAATATGCCAACCAAATTTGTCGCAACGCGCAACGCCTTCTCAGGGGATTTGGGCGGCTGTGTAACCAGCACGGAAGGCAACAATTGCCTTGCAGGAGTACTCGGATCCGTCCGTTCGGCAACCTACCGCTCGCGCGGTCTGGCGGCGAGTTATTCGGCCACTGTTGGCCGTATGACCGCAGGGGTGGGGGCAGGCTATGATCGCCGGACCTTCATTGCTGCCCCAGGCACAATCTTGGCGGCAGCAAACGGATTGGTCGACGAAAATTACTGGGCGGCGTTCTATCTCAACGGGAAGCTTGGCCCGGATTCGAGTTTTGCGGCCAATACTTATGCCAATTGGCTTAAATCCGGTTTCAATACGAGCGGAGACATTCTCTCCGTAGGTGCTTCGGCGGCCTATCGCCAACGCCTGACTGCCGGGCTGTCTGCGCGGGGTGCCGTTGCGGTTGATTATCGCAGGAGCAACCTGACCGCTGATGATTTGACCGCTGCTTCGGCCTTGCTTGGCCTGCGTTATGATTTCTGAAGCTGGGAGCGACAGACATGTTTGATGAATTCTATGGCCTGACCGGGCGACCTTTCCAGCTTACGCCGGACCCGGATTTCTATTTTGAAAGCGCCACACATCACAAGGCGCTGTCCTATCTCGGCTATGGTATGGCTCAGGCCGAAGGCTTTATCGTCATCACTGGCGAAGTTGGCGCAGGCAAGTCGACACTGGTCGCGCATCTCATGCAGAAAATTGATCAGCAGCGCGTGAGCGTAGGCCAGGTCGTGACCAGCAATCTTGACGGAGAGGAACTGGTCCATGTGGTAGCGCAGAGTTTCGGCATCCACGTTGCCGGACATGACAAGGCGGCAGCCCTGGGCGCGATCGAAGCTTTCCTCCACACCCAGGCACGCGATGGTCGGCGCAGTCTGCTGATCGTGGATGAATCGCAAAACCTTTCAATCGAAGCTTTGGAAGAATTGCGGATGCTGTCCAACTTCCAGTTGGGCGCGCATCCGTTGCTTCAGATATTGCTTTTGGGGCAGCCTGAATTCAAATCGGTGTTGGCCGACCATGCCGAACTCGAGCAGCTCCGCCAACGCGTGATTGCGACACACCATCTGGAAGCGATGGGTCCATCTGAACTCGAGCCTTACATATATCATCGGCTGAAATGCGTTGGCTGGACCGGAAACCCGTCTTTCGACGAAGGTGTATTTGCCGGACTTTATAAGGCAACGGGGGGTATCCCGCGGAAGATCAACCAGGTCGCCACGCGGTTGCTGCTGCTTGGCGCGGTAGAGCAAAGCGCGCGGATCGACGAGGCCATGCTGCGGCTGGTGTTGACCGAGATGGCCAGCGATAACGCTGCGCCAAATACAGCTCCGGCGCGGGCAATGAAATCCGCCGGGCAGACGGTCCAGGATACAGCCATCGCTGTTGACGAATTTGCACAGATACTCGCCGTGCGAGACGCGCAGATCGCCGAACTGCAGCAGGCTGTGATCGAGCTTTCCCGCAGTGTAGGTTCAGACCGCACCGAAGCCTTGCAAGCACGGCTTGAGGAACAGGAACGCACGGTTCGCCATGTGTTGACCATGCTGATCGAATGGATTGAAAGCGGCGAAAAGCCCCGCGCGGCGGCCTGAGATGCCAGCAGGAACGGACCGCTCAGATTTACCAGTGCCGATCGTCAACGGGCTGTCGGTGGATGTCGAGGACTGGTTCCAGGTTGGTGCGTTCGAAAAAGTGATCGAACGCAGCGATTGGGATGGATTGGCCCTGCGCGTGGAAGACAATGTGCTGCGCATTCTCGATATGTTTGCCGAAGCGGATGTGAAGGCGACCTTCTTCACGCTTGGCTGGGTGGCCAAGCGCAACACCGGCTTGATACGCCGGATCGTTGAGGCCGGGCATGAATTGGCCAGCCATGGCTATGACCATGCACGCGTTTTCAATTTCACACGGGCGCAATTCCGCGATGACATCATAAAGGCGCGCAAAATCCTCGAAGATGCTGGCGGAATGGAGATATCGGGTTACCGCGCACCCAGCTTCTCGATCGATCACCGCACGCCTTGGGCTTATATGGAACTGGCAGAGCAAGGTTATACCTATTCTTCCAGCGTCGCCCCGGTGGCGCATGACCATTATGGCTGGCGCGAGGCACCGCGATTTGCCTTCAAACCGCTTCCTTGGTCCGATCTTGTCGAAATTCCGGTGACCACAGCGATCCTTGGCGGCAAACGCGTTGCGGCAGGCGGCGGCGGGTTTTTCCGTGTGTTGCCCTATGCCTTTTCCCGATGGGCAATCCGCCAGGTTAATCGGGTGGAGAAGCGCCCTGCCATATTCTATTTTCATCCATGGGAAGTTGATCCGGCGCAGCCGCGCGTGGGCAATGCGCCGCTGAAATCACGGCTGCGGCATTATACCAATCTCGACAAGATGGCGCCGAAGCTGCGCGATCTGGTCCATGAATTCGCTTGGGGCCGGATGGACTTGTTGGCCCACAGGCAAGCGATTTCCGCGCCCGGTCTGGAGCAGGAAGAGGCCGCGTGAACGCGCCCTTTCCCCTGTCAGCCGAAACCATCGCCATCGCTGATTTGCGCGATCCGGGTGAATCTGCTCGGATTGAAGGATTTGTGGAGCGCATGGGCGGCACACCCTTCCATCGCCCGGCTTGGTTGCTGGCGGTGGAGCGGGGCACTGGCCAATTGGCAAGCGGACTTGTTGCCGAGAAATTCGGCCAACTGACCGGCTGGTTGCCGCTGACGCAGGTTCATTCCCCTCTCTTTGGCCGGGCCTTGGTATCGAGCGGCTTTGGCGTTGACGGGGGCGCACTTGCGCCAAGTGAACGCACGGCATTGTCGCTGTGCCGACATGCGGAGGAAATGGCGCTACGGCGGTCCATCCCTACAATCGAGTTGCGCGGCGGAATTTCGCCATCCGATTGGGATATTCGAACCGATAGCCACTGCGGCTTCCAGGCTGATCTTGCGCAGGATGACGACGCACAATTGCTCGCCATCCCGCGCAAGCAACGCGCCGAAGTGCGCAAGGGTCTGGCCTTGGAGCTTTCGGTTTCGACCGGCAATTCCGAAGCAGAACGGCGTGCACATTATGCGGTCTATTCCCAAAGTGTCCGCAATCTGGGCACGCCAGTATTCCCGCGCAGTCTGTTCGATGCGGTGCTGGACCTGTTTGGCGCCGACGCCGATATCCTGACGGTGCACCACGAAGGAAAACCGGTGGCGAGTGTCTTGTCGCTCTACCATCAAGCTACGGTTATGCCATTTTGGGGTGGCGGTACTTATTCTGCACGGCATTTGCGCGCGAATGAAGTCATGTATTTTGCGCTGATGACGCACGCACGGCGGCGGGGCTGCTCGCGCTTTGACTTCGGACGTTCGAAGACCGGGAGCGGACCGTATTTCTATAAGAAGAACTGGGGTTTCGATCCGCAACCGCTGGCCTATGCCAATTGGGTTGCGCCCGGGGCGCAAAAGCGGAATATCGACCCTACCAGCGATACCTATTCCGCCAAAATCGAACTGTGGAAGCGGTTGCCACTGCCACTTGCCAATTGGCTGGGGCCGCTCATCGCCAAAGGCTTGGCATGATGGGCGAGATACTTTTTTTGTCGCATCGCATCCCTTTTCCGCCGGATCGCGGAGACAAGATCCGTTCCCACCATGTGTTGAAG
>JAHEAV010000036.1:12298-14378 GCA_024642565.1 Erythrobacter sp. | reverse complement strand
CGAGGAAATCGGGCTGGATTTCGGGCGTTAAAGCCTGTCACTCCTGCGGCCCGAATTTAGACTGCACAATCCAACTTCTTTGCAAACGGCGTAGGTATATCTGCGCCGGATATCGCGCTGGCAATCGTGGTGGCCAACTACCGTTTCTTTGCAATTGCAACCTTGTTTTTCTTGGCAAAATCCTTGGTCGATTCCTCGCTGCGGCCCAAAGCCTTGGCAATGGCCTTGAGACCGTGGCCTTTGCCCGCAAGCAGACGTAGCTTACCAGCCTCCTCCGAATTCCACGGTTGCTTGTGGCGTTCAAAAAGCTCCTTTGCCACTAATCCGCTGCCTTTTTGGTGGCTGCCTTCTTCTTGGCGGGTGCCTTTTTCTTGGCCGGGGCCTTCTTCTTTGCAGGCGCTTTGCGGCCCTTCTTCTTCGGCGGACCTTTGGCGATCCGCGCATCGATCAGGGCAATGGCCTGTTCTTCAGTCAGATCTTCCGGCTTCACATCCTTGGGAATGGTCGCATTGTTGGTGCCATCGGTAACATATGGCCCATAACGCCCCGGCATGACCTTCATTTCACCGCCAGAGGTCGGATGCACGGCAAGCGTCTTGATCGGTTCCGCAGCGGCACGCGTACCGCCCTTGCGATTGGCCGCTTCGGCCAACAGCGTAACCGCTGCATTCATCCCGGTATCGAATACATCACGCGTGCCGGTCAGCTTGGCATATTTGCCATCATGCCGCAGATATGGGCCATAACGTCCTATATTTGCTTCTATTTCCTTACCGGTTTCTGGATGGTCGCCAACGATCCGCGGCAAATTCAGCAGTTTCAGCGCCCATTCGAGATCGAAATCGTCGATATCCTTGGGGATGCTGGCGCGCTTCGCGTCCTTGCCTTCGCCCAATTGAATATACGGGCCGAATCGGCCGGTTTTGCGCTCTACCGGCAGGCCGCTGTCGGGATCGGTACCGATGGACTGGTCTTCACCGCCATCGTCGCCCTCTCCGCCTGGTTGGGCAAACCGGCGTGTAAATTTGCATTCGGGGTAGTTGGCGCAAGCAACAAAGGCACCATATTTGCCGCCACGCAGCGCAAGGCGCCCTGCCGCACGGCCTTCCTTGTCGCATAGCGGGCAGAAGCGCGGATCATGGCCATCTTCGCGAGGCGGGAACAGATAGTCGGAAAGGAATTCGTCCAGTTTTTCGGATACTTCCGAAGGTTTGAATTCCATGACTTCATCGGATTTGGGCTTAAAATCCTTCCAGAAATCGGCCAGCACTTGTTTATAGGCGGCCTTCCCGTCGGAAACGATGTCGAGTTCGTCCTCCATTCCTGCGGTAAAGTCGAAAGCAACGTAGCGTTCGAAGAAACGTTCAAGAAACGCTGTAAGAAGCCGCCCCGATTCCTCTGCAAAGAAACGGTTTTTCTCCATCCGAACATAATCACGGTCGCGCAAGGTCTGGATGGTGCTGGCATAGGTAGACGGGCGCCCGATACCCAATTCCTCCAACCGTTTGACCAGCGATGCTTCGGAGAAACGTGGCGGAGGCTGGGTGAAATGCTGGTTGGCTTCGACCGATTTCTTGAGCGGCGAATCGCCCTGCTTCATCACTGGCAAAAGGCCCGAATCATCGTCTACGCGATCGTCGAACCCTTCTTCATATGCGGCCAGGAACCCGGGGAATTTCACCACTTGCCCGGTCGCTCGCAATTCGTGCCGCCCGGTCGGTTCGCGCATGGTAACCGTGGTTCGCTCCAGACTGGCAGAGGCCATCTGGCTCGCCATGGCGCGCTTGAAAATCAGTGCGTAAAGCTTGGCTTCATCGCCGGACCCGGCCTTGTCAGCCATGAAATTGGTTGGGCGGATCGCTTCATGCGCTTCCTGCGCATTCTTGGCTTTGGTCGAATACATCCGCGGTTTTTCGGGCAGATAATGGCCGGAATACCGTTCCGATATGGCCTTGCGTGCGGCTGAGATGGCGCTGCCATCCATCTGCACACCATCGGTCCGCATGTAGGTGATCGCACCCGCTTCATACAGGTTCTGTGCGCAGCGCATCGTGTGGCTTGCCGAAAAGCCCAGTTTGCG
>JAHEAV010000036.1:0-12198 GCA_024642565.1 Erythrobacter sp. | reverse complement strand
TTCGCCGCATCAGCGATTTCCTTGAAGCGGCTCTGCTTGTCGCGATAGAGCTCCCAATCCATCGCAAAGTCTTCATCCGGGCGGACACTGCCATCCTTGGGCGGCAGATCGCGGACATGGCCATAGGACGCCAGAACCTTGAAGTCCTTGCCCAGATATTTCTCGATGGTCTTTGCCTTTGCCGGCGACTCGACGATTACTAGCTGCATGGAAGTGGGGTAAAATCCTTACACGTGTACATACGCGCGAGGGTGGGGTTCCTGATCATCCTGCGTCAAGTGGGTACCTGACACCCGCAAAATAATGGTCCGCCCCTCAGCGCTGGGCCGCCAATTGCGTTACCGGGCGTGTATTTGCAAGGCTCGCTGCCCTTTTGCACCTTCCGGGATCATTTCCGGCCCTGACTTTTGGCCTGAAACGTCATGCTTGCTGGCTGACCCTGCCCCCGGAATGGTGGACAAGCCGACCGGCAATTTCCAGTTCCAACAGGGCCAACTGCACCGAAGCCGGGCTTTCGTTCGACTGGCGGATCAGTTCATCGACAGCGATCGGCGCCGTGCTGAGCAGCCCCGCAATATCCGCCGGCTCGGCTTCCGCCAGATCGGCGCCCGGATCATAGTGCCAGCTCGGCATTTCCCGCACTGCCGAACGGGGCACGCCATCAAAACCCGACAAAAGTTCAGTCACATCTTGCGGCGATTGGACCAGCACCGCACCGTCGCGGATCAACTGGTTGCAGCCCTGTGATCGGGCATCAAGCGGGCTGCCGGGGATCGCCATCACCTCGCGCCCGGCCTCCCCCGCCAGCCTTGCGGTGATCAGCGATCCGGATTTCGGTGCGGCTTCCACCACAAGCGTTCCAGTGGCCAGCCCCGCGATAATCCGGTTGCGGCTCGGGAAATGACTGCCACGTGGTTCGGTGCCCGGCGGCTGTTCGGCAATGAGCAAGCCATCGCACGCCACCTGTTCCTGCAAATCACTATGCTGCGGCGGATAGGCAATCTCGATTCCGCTGGCGATCACTCCAATGGTGGCAGGGAGAGCACCCTGATGTGCAGCACCATCGATCCCGCGAGCAAGTCCGGAGACCACGACAAAGCCATCGTCGGCCAACGCTCTGGCAAAATCGCGGGCGAGTTTCACTGCACCGGCAGAAGCGTTTCGCGCGCCGACCATGGCAACGCATGGCCGGGCGGCCAAGGTAATATCACCGCGGTACGTCAGTATCGGCGGCGCACTCTCCAATTCGCGAAGCAGGGCCGGATATTCCGGCGAATCATGAAACAAATACCGCGCACCGGCCTTGCGGACAGCGGAAACTTCGGCATCGATCCGCGCCGCAGGCGCAGGGCTGTATTGACGCCCACCGCGCTTACCCAAATCGGGCAGCGCCTCCAACGCGGCACCTGCATGGCCGAACCGGCGCAGGAGCTGGTGGTAGCTTACCGGGCCGATATTGGGCGAACGCAGCAGCCGGATGCGTGCGAAGGCCTCTTCCTGGGACAGATGCACTATTTGCTGCCGACCTTCGGTTCTGTTCCGGCACGAAGCCGTGCGATATTCGCACGGTGAAGCCAAAGGATCAGTGCGGCAATGACCGCCAGATAGGGGGCAAACTGCGGGTAACCGACGATCCACGCAGCGACCGGGGCAACAACGGCAGCAGTCATACCAGCCAGCGAACTGATCCTGAGTAGCGCCAGCAACCCGATCCACACCGCCGCGTAAGCCAGTCCGACCGGCCAGGCCACGCCAAAACAGACCCCGGCCAGCGTCGCCACGCCCTTGCCGCCCTTGAATTTCAGCCACAACGGAAAGCAGTGGCCAAGGATTACCGCAACAGCAGCTATTCCGGCGGCATCGGGAAAATAGCGCCACGACAGGAACACCGCCAAAAACCCCTTGGCCAGATCCAGCAGCAACGTGGCCGCAGCCAGCCCCTTGTTGCCGGTTCGCAGCACATTCGTTGCGCCGATGTTTCCGCTACCAATACTGCGCACATCACCAAGCCCCGCCATCCGCGTCAGCAACAGGCCAAACGGTATGGATCCGAAGGCATAGCCGATCAGAGCGGCCGGCAAGGCAGAGAGCAAGTAATTCATATAAGCCCCATATCTGTTGGCCCCGAGCTTGTCGAAGGATAGTAAGTTCTATAGCACCATGCATGACGATAAAGCGGGCCACGGGCAAGTACGGTCCAATCGGATTTGGAGTTCAACCTGTCGCCTGAATCTCCCATTTTGCTGTTCGATTCCGGCGTCGGCGGGCTGTCGGTGCTTGGGGAACTGCGCAAGGTCCTGCCGCAAGCACCCGTCATTTACGCTTCCGATCAGGCTGGCCTGCCCTATGGAACAAAAACCGAGGCGCAAATTGCAGCGAGAGTTTCCGGCCTGCTCGGCAGGATGAGCGAACGCTATCGGCCACGGCTCGTTTGCATCGCCTGCAACACGGCCTCCACCATTGCGCTGGGTATGGTGCGCGAAGTGCTGGAAGTGCCGATTGTCGGAACAGTGCCCGCAATCAAGCCCGCCGCGGCGCTCAGTAAATCGGGTGTCATCGGCTTGCTGGGAACGGACGCGACGATCCGCCAGGCCTATGTCGACAATCTCGAACGTGAATTCGCCAATGGCAAGCTGCTCCTTCGCCATGCTGCACCGGGACTCGTCGAAGCGGCAGAGATGAAACTGCGCGGCGGTGTTGTCGATCAGGGTGTTATCGCCTCCGCAGTGTCAGGACTGCGCCAACAGGCGCAGGGCGAAGCCATCGATACCGTCGTACTCGCCTGCACGCATTTCCCACTCCTTCGAGACGAACTCGAAGCTGGTTTCGGTTCCGATGTCACGCTGATTGACGGGGCAGAGGGAATCGCGAACCGCATTGCGGATTTGACCGCAGGCCAGGAATTTTCGCGATCTGTGCCCGACATGGCCATTACCACCGGCGCGCTTGCCGAATTCGAAGGACTGAGAGCCGCTTTCTCCCAATACGGAATCGATGCGCTTGATCGGTTTTAATCGCGAACGATTCGCAAAGATCGCGGTGGCAATATTGCAATCAAACGCCTAAATCGTGCGCTGATCAGCCGGCATCTTCGGCGCAACGACGCAGGTAGGCGTGTGAATTACGACCAGATCTTCGACCAGGCGATTGACCGCTTGCATTCCGAAGGCCGTTACCGCGTGTTTATTGATATAATGCGTAACAAGGGCGCGTATCCCAACGCGCGCTGCTTCCACGGCCACAATGGGCCCAAGCCGATCACCGTGTGGTGTTCCAACGATTATCTTGCGATGGGCCAACATCCCAAGGTCATTTCCGCCATGGAAGATGCGCTGCACGATGTCGGCGCCGGTTCGGGCGGGACGCGGAATATCGGCGGAAACACGCATTTTCATGTCGAACTGGAAAACGAACTCGCGGATCTGCACGGCAAGGACGGCGCGCTGCTGTTCACTTCGGGCTATGTTTCGAACGATGCCACGCTGTCGACCTTGGCCAAGATCCTGCCCGGCTGCGTGATTTTTTCGGACGAACTCAACCATGCCAGCATGATTGCCGGCATTCGCAATTCGGGCTGCGAAAAGCGCGTGTTTCGCCACAATGATGTGAAACATCTGGAAGAACTGCTGGCGGCCGAAGATCCCGATACACCCAAGCTGATCGCGTTTGAGAGCGTCTATTCCATGGATGGCGATGTCGCGCCGATCCATGATATTTGCGATCTTGCCGATCACTATAACGCGCTGACATATATCGATGAAGTCCATGCCGTCGGCATGTACGGCAAACGCGGGGGCGGTATTTCCGAACGGGATGAGGCCGCGCACCGGATCGACATTATCGAAGGCACCTTGGGCAAGGCGTTCGGGGTGATGGGCGGCTATATTGCGGCCGACACCCGGATTGTGGATGTGATCCGCTCCTATGCGCCGGGCTTCATCTTTACCACTTCGCTCAGCCCGGTATTGGTGGCCGGCGTGCTGGCGTCGGTGCGGCACCTCAAGGAATCCTGTGAAGAACGGGATGCGCAGCAAGCCAATGCTGCAGAGCTCAAACGCTATTTCCGTGAAGCGGGCCTGCCGGTAATGGACAGCACCACCCATATCGTGCCGCTGATGGTGGGCGATCCGGTGCGCGCCAAGCGGATCAGCGACATCCTACTGGCCGAATACGGCGTTTATGTTCAACCGATTAACTTCCCGACCGTGCCGCGCGGGACAGAGCGCCTGCGTTTCACCCCTGGCCCCGCTCATACGGACGCCATGATGGCCGAATTGACCAAGGCGCTTGTCGAAATTTGGGACCGACTGGAATTACGCCTCGCGGCGTGAAAATCTTATCGTAAAATTAACCAAATCCCGATTAGGGTCATGAACGACTTTCACGTTGGTTGTTCAGAGGTAAATGGTTCAATACGATGGCAGTTAGGGGCATCCTGCAAAGCCTGACCAAGGCTTACGGCGAACCGGACGCAAATCGCGTGACCGGCGCGGCTGTTTTTGACCCCAAACTGCGCCAAAGCATTCTGGACGATTTCGAAAGGGCTGGCATTGGCTGGATCTGGGCAACAGATGCCGATGGTCAGTTGATCTATATATCTGACGATGCAATCGAAAAACTCGAATTGCCCATGGCCGAACTGATCGGCCAGCCATTCATTGCGCTGTTCGAAACCGATCAGGACAATCCGGACGAACGATCCGACCGTCCACTCAATTTCCAGCTCAAGGCGCACAACAAGGTGCGCGATCTGACGGTGCGGTTCGCATTGGGCAAATCTCGGGCCGCACTGCGCCAGGTCTGGTGGTCAATTTCCGGTTATCCGAAGTTTGACGATCGGGGCCAATTCCAGGGCTATCGTGGCAGCGCAAATGATATTTCGGTCGAGTACGAACGCAAGTTGGTCGATTCGAAGCTGGCGGAATATGATTCCCTGACCGGTCTGCATAACCGCCATTACATGAACCGCCGCCTCGAAAGCATAATCGGGGCGTTCAAGGCTGCCAAGCGCAGCTGCGGGTTGATGATGCTTGATCTCGACAAATTCAAGCGGGTTAACGATACAATGGGCCACCCCGCGGGCGATGCTCTGTTGGTGCAAGTTGCGGAAAGGCTGCGCAATATCGTCGGGAATCGCGGCGAAATCGGCCGACTCGGTGGCGACGAATTCCAGATCATCCTTCCCGATCTGGATGACCGTGGGAAGTTGGGCGAACTTGCCGACAAGATCATCCAGATCCTGTCTCAGCCCTACCCGATTGACGAAAAACGCGCCATTATCGGGACCTCTGTCGGCATTGCCATTGCACCTTATGATGGCGTGGAAAGGGAAGAAATCACCCGTAGTTCCGACCTCGCCCTCTACGCGGCCAAGAATGGTGGCCGGGGCCAGTTTCGTTTCTACTCCGATGATTTGAAGGACGAGGAAGAAGAGCGCGAATTGCTGCTCGAAGATTTGCGGCTGGCGCTCCATGCCGATGAACTGGAATTGCATTATCAGCCGGTAGTACAGGCCAAGGACAACACTGTTGTCTGTCTGGAAGCCTTGATGCGGTGGGATCACCCTGATCGCGGTTCTGTCAGCCCGGCACGGTTTATCCCGGTTGCCGAAGAAACCGACCTGATCAACGATCTTGGCCAATGGGCACTCAACCGCGCCTGTGCCGATGCGGCAGAATGGCCCAAGAGCGTGCGCGTTGCGGTCAACGTTTCGGCCGTGCAGTTCACGAACCCCGAATTCGCCGATGTCGTTGCCGAGGCGCTTGAATCCTCCGGCCTCGAACCAGACAGGCTGGAGCTTGAGCTGACCGAAAGCATTTTCGTGGGCGATAGCGAAACAACCGAAGATATGTTTGCCACGCTCAAGAAACTTGGGGTCCGGCTGGCATTGGACGATTTCGGTACCGGCTATTCCTCACTCAGCTACTTGCGGTCTGCCCCGTTCGACAAGATCAAGGTCGATCGCAGTTTCGTGGAATCCTGCACCCAGCAAGACAAAAACAGCGCCAAGATAATTGCCGCTATTATTGGTTTGTCCAATGCGCTTGGCATGGAAACGACTGTTGAAGGGGTAGAAGCTTTCGACCAACTTCAGGTGGTCCGATCCAAAGGCGCCGAACTTATCCAGGGCTGGCTCTATTCAAAGGCATTGCCTCAGGAAGCGATCCTGGAAAAGGTCAGTTCGGGCGAATTCAAGATCAAACCCGATGGCCCGGAACTCTATCGCCCGGAACGGCGTTCGGTATTCCGCCGCATAGGGGTGATCCACGACGATCACCGATACGAAGCGGTCATGCGCGATCTTTCCAAGACCGGTTCCTTGATCGAAGGTCTTCTCGGTGTTCCGGTCGGCACCCATCTGGTGCTTGATCTGGGGGCAGGCCAATTGGTCGTGGGAACAGTATCCCGCACGCGGGATGTCGAACTGGCGGTCGAATTCGAAACCCCGCTGGTCAGCGACGGAGCGGGCGGCCTGTGCACACGTCACCGTGTATCACCCTATGCACTGGCCGTGGCCGGGATGCCGCTGACATCGTTGGCCCCTGGCAATTATCCGCATGAGCAAATGACGAACGGGGCCAGAACCACCCCTAAATTCATGCAAGTTACGGTCAGCGGCTCTGCCGGTTAACGGCTTGCCGGCGCAAATCGGTTCCTAACGCAGGCTTACCACATTGTCGCTCTGACGCGGATCGGCGCGATCACCGCGATAGAGGCTGGCCATCGGTTCATCCTGCACAATCACTGCCTGCGCATTGCCGAACCCGTTGAAAGCCGTCTTCATTGCTGCGCCATAGGCACCCAGCATTCCAATCTCGATGTAATCACCGGCTTGAATATCGGCAGGAAGCAGGAATGGCCCCTTCATGAAGTCCGCATCGTCGCAGGTTGGGCCATAGAAGGAAAACTCCTCCACCGGCTCAATCAGATCGTCCTCAAGAGCGTTGACAGGAAAACGCCAGTCAACATGGGCCGCATCGAACAACGCGCCATAGGCACCGTCATTGATATACAGTTCGTCACCGCGCCGCTTTTCAACGCGCACGATCAGGCTGCTGTATTCTGCACATAGCGCGCGCCCTGGTTCGCACCACAATTCCGCATTGTAGGCGATCGGCAGGGCTTCGAAATGGCGGTGAATGATGTGGAAGTAATCTTCCAGCGGCGGTGGCTCCATACCGGGATAGATCGAGGGGAAACCGCCGCCGACATCAATCATGTCGATAACCACGCTGGCATCGGCAATGGCCGCACGCACGCGCTCGATCGCCTGAACGAAGGCAAAGGGTGTCATCGCCTGACTGCCCACATGGAAGCACACGCCCAACCAGTCCGCCACCTGCCGTGTCGCTTGCAGCAGAGGCGCGGCATCGGCCAGATCGACCCCGAATTTGGAAGCCAGGCTCAGTTCGGCATATTCGGAAGAAACACGCAGCCGCACACACAGCCGAAGGTCTGCGGCAGGGTTGCCTTCCGCGTCGGCAGTGGCCGAAATGATCTTTTCCAGTTCCTCAACCGTATCGAGGCTGAATGTGCGCACACCATGCTCGTGATAGGCTTCGGCAATCGCGCGCGCGGTTTTCACCGGGTGCATGAAGCACAGCACTGCTTGCGGCAGTGCGGCGCGCGCCATGCGCACTTCCCCGATTGAGGCAACGTCATAATGCGTGATGCCACTGTCCCAAAGAATCTGCAGGAGATCTGGCGAAGGATTAGCCTTGACCGCATAGAGCGATTTGCCCGGAAACTTCTCGACAAAGAAGCGGGCGGCTCGCGCAGCAGCGTGCGGGCGATTGAGGATAACCGGTTCGTCCGGCGCCAGAGCGCGAACTACTGCAGCAGCGTCAGGATAATGGTGCAATTCAAGGGACCCCCAAAGGTTAGTTTCAACAAGGCTGCCTTGCGGTTTGGAAGTCCCCCCTATGACTAGGGGTTCGGCAGCGAAGGGGCGATATATACGTCGAATTGTGAATTTCAACTGAAAACACACATCGACTTGCGGAAGAAATCACGATTGCCGGACCAAAAACGGCCTGTTCCCCGATTACTCTTCCTCGGCCCCGGTCGCCGTCTTGTAGGCCCGCGGCGCAAGATCGAGCAACACAATGATGTTCTGCCGCAAATTGGCCATGCTGATGCCATTGTCGAGCACGACATAGCGCGAAAAGGCCAAGGTCTTGTCCGGAATATCGATCCAGGTCTTGATCGCCGCTTGCGTCAGATTGGCCTTCGAAACCGATTCATAACTCACACTATCCGGCAAGTCATAGCGGACCTGAAGCAGCACACCCTGGCAGCCCGGCACACCATTGGCATCGCAAGCGGTACCATCAAGGATATAGACGACGTCATTATCGGCCTTTGCCAGCATACTGACGGAGCCGTTATCAGCCGCTTTGACCACTTCATGGCCCAGCGATGCCACGACCGCTTCGAGATCGTCCAGATGGGCAGACTGGATTATCCGGTCAGCCGAATAGACTGATTGCGCCGATGCGCCCGATGGCAATAACGCCGATGCAGCAAGAGCGAAAGCCAACGCCAGCGGGCGCGATTTCCTGCAATTCATAACACTAATGCTCCCGCTGCGATCACCGGCAGATTGTTCGGGATGGCGGCATATCTGTTGGATAGAACTCATGACAGGCGGGTCTTGAAATCCTCATAGGTGAACCCCCTGATTTTTTCCAAGGCATCGGTTTCACTATCCCAAAGCCAAATGTCCGGCAGAGGTACACCATTGAAAGTCGTGGTCTTGACCATCGAATAATGCGCCTGATCGAGGAAGGCGAACCGCTGACCGGGTTCGCACGCCACAGGCAGGCGGTAATCGCCAATCACATCACCGGCGAGGCAGGACGGGCCGCCAAGGCGGACAGGGGCACCCTCGCCCTGTTCTTCGTGCAACATCGCCGGTCGGTAAGGCGCCTCGATCACGTCGGGCATATGGCACGTAGCGGACACATCGGTGATCGCCACCTGCATCCCGTTGAAATGCGTATCGAGGACGGTACCGACCAATATTCCGGCATCTAGCGCCACGGCTTCACCTGGTTCCAGATAAATCTCGCAGCCAGTATCCTCCTTGGCATCCTGAAGGAACTCGACCAGTTCTTCCCGCTGATAATCGGCACGGGTGATATGGTGCCCCCCGCCCATATTGATCCAGCTCAATTGGTCAAAATAGGGCTCGATCGCGTCGAACACCTTGTCCCATGTCGCTTTCAAAGGTTCGATGTCCTGCTCGCACAGATTGTGGAAATGGATGCCATCCACGCCCTCCATATGCTCCTCGGTCAACTGATCGAGCGGCCAGCCCAGGCGGCTGCCCGGGCTTGAGGGATCGTACCGCGGCACTTCACCGGTGGGCACCTGCGGATTGATGCGCAGCCCGACATCGAAACTGCTGCCCTGCGCCCGCGCATGATCGAGAATGGCAGAGGCGCGCGCAATCTGCTGCGGGGAATTGAAAATCACATGGTCCGACAGGCGGCAGATCTCGTCCAGATCCTCCGGTTTGTAGGCGGCGCTGTAAGTTGCGATTTCGCCATCGTAGAATTCGCCCGCCAGCCGCGCTTCCCACAAGCCGGATGTGCAAACACCATCGAGATATTCCCCGATTATCGGCGCGACCGACCACATGGAAAAGGCCTTGAGCGCCGCAAGCACCTTGATACCGGCGGCATCACGGACATCGGCCAAAATCCGCAAATTTTCGCGCAGCTTGGCTGCATCCACCACGAAGGCTGGGCTATCCACCCGGTAAAGATCAAATCGGGCGAACGCGCCCGGATCGCCAGCTTTGGTTTCCATATCACGACAACTCGAATAATTTGCGGATTACCATCACCCGCAGAATATGATCAAAACTCCACTGGCCCGGTCATCTCGACCACGTTCCAGGGCAGCCCATGTGCATTCAGCATCTCCATGAAGGGATCGGGGTCCATCTGTTCCATATTGAACACCCCGTCGCCTGACCACTTTCCAGTCACCATCATGGCACTGCCAATCATCGCGGGCACGCCGGTGGTATAGCTGACCGCCTGATTGCCGGTTTCCTCGTAAGCTTCTTCATGGTCACAGATATTATTGATATAGAATGTCTTTTCGCCCGAACCATCCAACGCTTCGCCTGTAGCAATCACGCCGATGTTCGTTTTCCCCTTGGTGGTTTCCCCCAATGTTTCCGGCTTGGGCAACACGGCCGCAAGAAATTGCAGCGGGATAATCTCGCGGCCCTGATATTTGATCGGCTCGATCCCGGTCATCCCGACATTCTGCAGAACGGTCAGATGGGTGATATAGGCATCGCCAAAGGTCATCCAGAAACGCGCCCGTTCCAGTTCGGGAACGAACCTGGCCAGGCTTTCCAGCTCTTCATGATACATGAGATACATGTTCTTGGGGCCGACCTGATCAAAGTCGAAGCTGTGCTTCACTGATAGCGCAGGGGTTTCAATCCACTGGCCATTTTCCCAGTGGCGCGCAGGCGCAGTGATTTCGCGGATATTGATTTCCGGGTTGAAATTGGTCGCAAAATGCTGGCCGTGGTCTCCGCCGTTGCAGTCGAGGATGTCGAGCTGGCGAATGGTCTTGAGCTTGTGTTTCTTCAGCCACATGGTGAACACGCTGGTCACGCCGGGATCGAAACCGGAACCCAGCAATGCCATCAGGCCGGCGGCCTTGAACCGGTCATGGTAGGCCCATTGCCAGTGATATTCGAACTTCGCTTCGTCCTTGGGTTCATAATTCGCGGTGTCGAGGTAGGACACGCCCGCTTCCAGGCAGGCATCCATGATCGGCAGATCCTGATAAGGCAGGGCCAAATTGACCACCAGACTGGGCTTAACCTTGCGGATCAAATTGACCATTGCCGGTACTTCTTCGGCATCGATTTCATACGTCGCCACGTCGCGTCCGCAGCGCTGCTTCACACTGGCAGCGATCGTATCGCATTTGCTCTTGGTTCGACTGGCGAGATGGATATCCCCGAAGATATCCGGGTTGAAGGCCATCTTGTGAACCGCGACCGAACTGACGCCACCTGCGCCGATAACAAGAATAGTAGACATGAAAGCTCCAAAGGATTGGTGTTCTGTTGGCAACGCAGTAGTCGGGATGAATGTTTCAAGAAACCCCCCGTTTGCCGAGTCGTGATGGTGTCCTGCGAGCCGCGGAGAAAATCGCCGCCATCCTGCCGCCAACACCGCTATTGCCAGTGGAAATTGGCGGCATACGCTGCTGGGTAAAAGCGGAAAATTTGCAACCAATAGGTGCGTTCAAGATTCGCGGTGGCTGGCACCGTCTGACCGATCTGTCGGATGACCAGCGCGCAAGAGGGGTTGTCGCCGTTTCGAGCGGCAATCACGCGCAAGGTGTGGCATGGGCCGCGCGCAAGTTAGGGATTTCCGCGACTATCGTGATGCCGCGCGACGCGCCTCAGGTAAAACTGGACGCAACCCGTGCGCTGGGCGCCGAAGTGGTTCTCTACAACCGGCCGGGGGAAGACCGTGAAGAGGTCGCGCGCAAGATTTGCGACGCATCGGGTGCCACCTTGGTCCATGCCTTTGCCGATCCGTGGGTAATCGAAGGGCAAGGCACTGCGGGGATTGAGATTACGGCCCAGCTCGGCCGCCAGCCATCGCGCATCCTCGCCTGCTGCGGTGGCGGCGGATTGGCTGCGGGCCTGTCTTTGGCTTGCCCCGATAGCGCGATCGTGCCGGTGGAACCTTTTGGCTGGGATACCCTTGGGCGTAGCCTTCTTGCCCGTAGCATCGTCCGAATGGGGGAAAACCCGCCGTCCACGATTTGTGATGCCCTGCAACCCATGTCGAGCGCACAAATCAACCTCGATGTATTGCTCGATCGGTCCGATCCCGGCGTAGCCGTGACCGATGCAGAAGTCCGTTCTGCCCAGCGGTTGGCCTTTTCACGGCTTCGACTGGTGCTGGAACCAGGCGGCGCCGCCGCCTTGGCTGCTGCGCTGTCGGGGAAAGTGGAACTGGATGAAAATACCGTGATCATGCTGACGGGCGGCAATACAGATCCTGATTCTTTTGCAGCGGTGATCACCGGCACTCACTAGGTTGCAATTGACAATTCAATTGCCGCGGCGCAGTCCTGTCGAAACGGACGAGGGGATTTCATATGCAGGCCCAAATGCTTGCGCCAGCCGCTGTGCTGGTGCTTTGGTCG
>JAHEAV010000035.1 GCA_024642565.1 Erythrobacter sp. | reverse complement strand
TGTCTGGAACCAGCGCGACACCTTATTGTTATTTCCGGATATTGCACCGGACCCAGGACGCAGGTTCCTCACCAAACGTTGTCGATTCTCTATTCACTGACCAATTTAGTCAAACATAAATCGTTAGTAAAACATTAACTCCGTTTTTTCGCTACTTACTGCCGTTTTTTCTTAGTGAAATTGGTAAATGCCGGCCGTGCGTGGCCATATTGAAACGCTCTTGGTCGGACTTCGGCGATGATTCGCCAAGCAATTCGAATCACTCAGGAACAAAACCATCCGCAAAGATCGGTGCCACGAAAGATTCTTCCAAAGCGGCGAGCGGAGCACATTAACAATCGCACCAGCAACAATTAACGTTTGGCCCTACCCGTCCCCGTCAATAACCAAAGCATCGCCCGTTGCGTCATACCGGATCTTCAGACCGGCGCCGCGCAGCTCGCTTAGGCTTACAAAGCCATCACCATCAATTCCGGCTGGCGGCTTAATGGCCCTGCCTTGCGCCGCATAAAGCGAGGCAAGCTGGCCGCCATTGAGATAGATATTGGCCCCCGATCCGATCTTCACGTCGATCTTGCCTGGCGCACCGCCACCGATACGGATTGGCTTACGAACATCGATGGTTCCGGCAAGCGCCTTGGCTGGCTGAACCGCCACGGCACCGCGGCCAGCGGCCGCCGCGCCCATGTCATAGTCGACCGCCAATTCAACTCCGAGTGGACGCATCGTTGCGCTGGTACCTTGCAACGACCGAACTGGCCGGATGCCAGAAAGAATAGCCGTATCAGGCTGAAGCCCCTCTTGAATTTCAGTCGCAGCAGACTGTGGCAAAGCGAGTTGCGCCGGCCCCTTGGGCAAGCCAGCACCCGGCCCCATGTCGATCACGATAGGGGTCGATGGCAGCGCGAATTTAATGGGATAGCTGACATTGCCGCCACCCGGCCGGGCAAACACCGCAACCGCAGCCAGCCCGAGAAAGGCGGGTACCAGAAGGACTTTTGCGTAGGTTATGCGGGCAGTCATCATTTCCAAAATCCTCCTTTCCCCGTGTCGGTTGCGACTCGGCAGACGGGGCTGAGAATATACTTCAATCAGGCACCCAGCAATTTTTTGATTCCTCGGCCTGATTTGGCGCAGTATTATTAGCCGAGCTGTCCGCAGCCACCATCATCCGCGAAGCCATTTCCCATCCAATATCACTTGCTTATTATAAGCATTGTTATTATCTCCTCGCTATGAGCGAAAATCTAGGCTTTCTGATCAGCGACACAGGCCGCGTGCTTCGCAAAGCGTTTGACGAGCGGGCGCGCCGTATCGGCATCACGCGGCCGCAATGGCGGGTATTGGCCCGGCTCAACCGCGATCCGGGTATGAAACAGGCCCCGCTAGCCGATCTGCTCGAAGTGGAACCGATCAGCCTGTCCCGCATGATTGACCGGTTGGAAGAAGCTGGCCTGGTCGAACGACGCAGCGATCCGCAGGACCGGAGGGCGTGGTGCCTACATCTGACCGATAAGGCACAGCCAGTCGTCGCGCAAATGCAGGTTCTGGCAGATGGATTGCATCACGACATGATGGCCGGGATGGATGCTTCACAATATGAATTATTGTTCGCGACGCTAACCAGCATCCGCAACAATTTGCAGGCCACAATTCCTGCCCATCAAACTGCTGGCGAAGAACGGAAAACAAGCAATGGCTGATGCAGATAGCCACCTCGAAATTGGTACGCATCACGGCACTCAACCGGACACGGAGTCCAAATCAGGAAAGCCCCGTCAATGGTCCCGGATGGCAGCCATGTTGTTCGTTCCATTACTGGTGATGCTTGTCGGCGGGTATTTCTGGATGACCAGTGGGCGCTTTGTTGAAACTGACAACGCCTATGTGCAGCAGGACAAACTGTCTGTCTCACCGGAAATCGGTGGGCGGATAATCGCAGTTTCTGTGAGTGAAAACCAGCAGGTCAAGCAGGGAGACTTGCTGTTCCGGATTGATCCGGAACCGTACCAGCTGGCAATTCGGCAAGCAGAAGCCTCGATCGCTTCCGCTCAGGTCAGCCTCCAAACGCAGACAACCGATTATCAGGCCACATCAGTCAACATAGCGGCGGCGCGGGAAGATATTGCCTATGCCCAAAGCAAGCTGGTGCGGCAAAAGGCTCTGTGGGAACGTGGTTTCACAACGCGCGCCGATTATGATGCAGCCCAGCATGCCGTTGCGCAAGCGCAGGAAAAATTGCGCATTGCGCAAGCTGATGCCGCGCAGGCCAAGTCCAAACTCGCGACGGCTCCTTCGCTGCCAGGCCAGAATCCCGAAGTTGCTGCCGCGAAAGTTAGCCGCGAACAAGCGGCACTAAATTTGTCGAAAACGCAGGTACGTGCGCCGATTGACGGACGGGTAACGCAGGCCGATCGCCTGATCCTGGGTCAACTGATGATATCCGGGCTGCCGGCCCTGACGCTTGTCGCCGACGGAAGCAGTTGGATTGAAGCAAATTTCAAGGAAACCGATCTCGCCCATATGGCTATCGGCCAGCCCGCAACGGTCAAGCTCGATGCCTATCCCGGCGTAGTGCTTGAAGGCCATGTAGCCAGCATCGGTGCCGGAACAGGTTCCGAATTTTCGGTGCTTCCGGCCCAGAATGCCACAGGCAACTGGGTCAAGGTGACCCAGCGCGTACCGGTTAGGATAAAGATTGATTCCAAATCCCCACGCGCACTGATTGCCGGGCTTTCCGCCACAGTCAAAGTCGATATTCGCACGCCAAAGAAGCACTAGGCGCCTGTCACGATGGCAACGGCCGCCAGCTCGGACGCTCCGGTTCCTCCAATGGACCGCCCCATTGTTGAGGTGCGCCACCGGCTGGTGCTGACCATCGCTGTGATGCTCGCAACCATCATGCAGATCCTCGATACAACGATCGCAAACGTTGCCATCCCGCATATGCAATCGAGCCTGGGTGCAACGTTTGATACGGTAACCTGGGTCCTCACCAGCTATATCATCGCATCGGCCATTGCGATTCCGACAACGGGCTGGCTGTCCGACCGGATTGGGCAGCGACAACTTTTCCTGATCGCTGTTGGCGGGTTTGTAATTGCCTCCATGGCTTGCGGCGCAGCCACAAATCTCGAGGAGATGGTGCTGTTCCGCTTCGCACAAGGGATTTTCGCCGCATTTCTCGGTCCGCTGTCGCAGGCGGTAATGCTGGATATCAATCCACCATCTCGCCACGCGCGGGCGATGTCGATTTGGGGCATGGGTATCATGATCGGTCCGATAATGGGGCCGATACTGGGCGGCTGGCTGACCGAGAATTACAATTGGCGCTGGGTATTTTACGTCAATCTGCCAATCGGACTGGTCGCCCTAGCGTTGCTTTGGGCGCTTTTGCCGGTGCGGGAAACGCGTAGCCGCAAGTTCGACCTGTTTGGCTATTCCATGCTTGCAATCGGCCTTGCCGCTTTGCAATTGTTGCTCGATCGTGGAGCCGGGGAGGACTGGTTCAACAGCACCGAGATATGGATTGAAGCGGCGATCTGCGTCTCTGCGCTTTGGATGTTCGTGGTGCAGATGCTCACCGGCAAGAACCCACTTTTCGGCAGAGATTTGATAGGCGACCGCAACTTTATCACCGGCCTGTTTTTCATGGTTGTGATTGGCATCGTCATGTTTGCCAATATGGCACTTCTGCCACCCATGCTGCAGCGCCTGTTCGGCTATCCGGTGATTGACACCGGCTTGATCCTGGCTGTGCGGGGAATTGGCATTGTGATCAGCATGGCTGTTGCGGGCCGACTTCTGGTGATAATCGACGCACGGCTTATGGTCGGCACCGGTTTGGTGATCGCGTCCTTTTCATTATGGCAAATGTCGCATTGGTCGCTGGCAATGGATAGCGGGCCAGTGTTGATCAGCGGCTTCGTGCAGGGCCTTGGAATGGGACTGGTGTTCATTCCGCTCAACATCATGGCCTTTGCCACACTCGGACCAGACCACCGCACCGATGGTGCCAGCTTGCTCAACTTGCTTCGCAGCCTTGGTGCATCGATTGGTATTTCGATCGTTTCCACCCTGCTCGGCCGCAACACTCAGGTCAGCCATGCCGACATCGGCCAGCACGTAACCGCGAGCAGTATTGACCTGATCGATCCATCCACGCTTGACCGGTTCGGCGGCCTGGGTTCGGTTGCCTTGCAATTTTTGGATGCAGAGGTGACCCGGCAAGCCCTGATGGTCGCCTATATCGACGATTTCTGGTTCATGATGTGGGTCACAATTGTTGCTATTCCGTTGGTGATGTTCCTGCGTCCGGCCCGGCGCGGCGCAGAACCCGTGCACCTGGGGGAATAGCGGAAGGCATCATTCAGCCTGTTTCCAGAGGACGAAGAGTCCTCAACTAATGCCGCCAAAACTGTCTTAGTAATCGGAGTAGTAGGCCCGTTTCATATTACCGAGATACTACCAATAAAAACGGCCCCACTCGAAAGCGGGGCCGACAAAGTAAAAGAACGATAAAAACCGTCCTTCGGGTCGCAGTTCCTCCATAGATGCGTTACTTTACAATGAAAGCGGCTTTGAATAGCACGCTCAAATTGAAACACGGATCATTCCAGAAGTTAACGCCTATCCTTTCATTTATTCCGACACACGCATGGCGCAACACGCGGTGTACGCAGCGCATCATGGATATGGAATCCCTTAACCCAATCAGATCCCGACGACGAAACTGCACGCGGTTGTGGCACTGCCGCCAACATTAAAGGTTGCGACATTGCGCGCGCCTTCGATCTGGTAATCACCAGCATCGCCGGTAACCTGCCGCCAACTGTCGAGCATCATGCGCACTCCCGTAGCGCCGACGGGGTGGCCGGAACCAATCAGGCCGCCCGAAGCGTTGACCGGCAATTTTCCGCCCAGTGCGATTGTACCGTCCTCGATTGCGCGCCAGCTTTCCCCTGGCGCCGTGATCCCGAAATGGTCGATCGCCATATATTCCGTGACGGAAAAGCAATCATGCACTTCGATCCCGTCACAGGCGTAGATATCCTGCATGCTGGCCCGGCCCAGCGCATCCATCATCGCTTTGCGTACAAAAGGAAATACGTATGGCTGGCCTTCGCTATCATTAACTTTGCGCTGGTAAAGAAGCGGTGCCGTCGAATGCCCCCAGCCCTTGATCCGCGGCACGGATTCCAATGCAATTCCCCGGCGCTTGGCCCATTTTTCCGTATAATTGCGTGATGCAAGAAAAACCGCAGCCGCACCGTCGGTCACCTGCCCGCAATCCGACTTACGCAGCCGCCCTTCGATGAGAGGGTTCAACTCGTCATTTTCCCGCAGGTGATCGTCGGTTATCGCCCAGCCGCGCGTCTGCGAGTTGGGATTGCGTTTTCCGTTGGCAAAGTTGTTCTCTGAGATTGCACGAAGATAGGCGCGGTCAAGACCGTGGCGTTCTTCATATTCCTCCTCGACCCTGGAAAACATC
This sequence comes from Erythrobacter sp., assembly GCA_024642565.1. Classification (GTDB taxonomy): domain Bacteria; phylum Pseudomonadota; class Alphaproteobacteria; order Sphingomonadales; family Sphingomonadaceae; genus Allopontixanthobacter. The sequence goes on along the minus strand of JAHEAV010000035.1, from coordinate 9,238 downwards.
CATGGCCATAAATAGCGCGCTTCATTGGCTTCCTGGCCCACCCAGGCCGCCGCGCCCAGATACTCAGCAGCCTTCTGCCCGGCAACATTGCGCATCAATTCGATGCCCAGCACCATGGCCAGATCATAGCGCCCTGCCTCGATCTCTGCTGATGCCGCCAAAAGGGCAATACTGCCCGACGCGCAGGCCGCCTCGTGGCGTGATGCAGGAACCCCGGCAAGATCAGGATGAACGTGACCGAAGAAGCCGCCCAACTGCCCTTGTCCGGTAAACAACTCGCCCACGAAATTGCCAACATGGGCCGTTTCAACCTCGCGCGGCTCGATGCCCGTTGTAACAAAAGACGCCTCGGCGACTTCCCGAAACAGGTCGAACATACCATTGCCCTCGCGCTCCATATTTCGCGCGAAGTCGCTTTGGGCGCCGCCCAGAACAAATACGTCGGCAGACATCTAACCTTCTCCTTCCAGCATGGCCAACGCCTGATCGCGCACCTCGCTGCGCATAACCTTGTTCGTTACGTTGCGTGGCAGCACTGTGAAGTGGAATAGCTTTTCAGGCAGCTTGAACTTAGCCAGATCCTGGCCAAGCAAATAATCAGTCACTTTAGCCAGGGTAACTTCACGCCCCTCACGCGGTACTGCGGCGAGGCCGATACGCTCCCCCATGACCGCATCCGGCAGGGCGAACACGCAGGCCTCGGCCAAGTCGGGATGGCCGCCCAGAAGCTGGTCGATTTCTTCGGGGGAGACATTCATCCCTCCACGAATGATCAGGTCCTTGCATCGACCCACAAAGCGCAGGAACCGCCCATCGTGTTCTATCTGAAACAGATCACCAGTCTTGAACCACCCATCCTCCGTAAAGGCAAAAGATGTCTCGTCCGGAGCATTCCAGTAGCCTTCAAAAACAGCAGGGCCACGGATCTGCAATTCGCCCGGCTTATCGTTCTTTTCGATGGCATCGCCGCCCTCCGGCGGCACAAGCCGCGATTCCATGATACGCATTTGCTCTTCACCAAAATATGGCACCAGATCGAGGCCATTGGGGAAATAGCTCGCCCGCTCAACCGGATCGGGAACGTCGTCTGGCCCGGTAATCAGCGTCATACCCTCGTTCGATCCGAATATGTTGATGATCGGCAGCTCCAGCCGATCCTGAAACCCTTTTACCATGGTGGGAGCAAGGGGTGCTGAACCCGATCCGATTGTTCGCAGACTCGACAAATCAACTTGCTCAAGCAACGCGTTGTTCTGGAGCAGCATATTGAGGATAGCGGGCGGCGCGATGGTAAATTGCGGACGTTCGGTGGCGATTTGGCCGAGATATATCTGAGGGTCGAATGGGTGATGCAGCACCATCGTACCGGCGATGCGTAGCCAGCTCATTGTGATCCCGCCGATCGACGCCATGTTGATCAGCGGAAATGGGTTTAGCATGACATCGCCATCACAAAGGCGCGCCGTTGAATAGGTCCCCGGCGCAATCCCCACCCAGTGATTGTGGCTGCGTGGTACTCCCTTCGGAACACCGGTTGTGCCGGAGGTCCAGCAAATGGTGAAGACATCGTCAGCATTGATTCTGGTGCAAGCACGATGCGCGGCGAGAAGATCCGGCCTGGCTGGCTCATTGGTAAGATCGATGGCATCCGCACTGCCGCCTGGGCCAACCGTCATCAGCTTTGTGCCGTCGCCAAGCAATGGCCTGGCGACATTGAGATGATCAGCATGATGCATCTGTGTCGCGCAAATGAACGCCTTGGGTTCGACCATGCCAAAGATGGTCGAAAGTTCGTGACTGCGATATTGGACAGCGACGGGACTCACAATTGCGCCAATCGCTGCTGCCGCAAAATACAAACAGACAAACTCGGTAATATTGGGCAGCTGGATGACGATAATGTCATCCTTTTCTATACCCGCGGCAAGTAGTGCCCCCGCCAGACGATCAACTTCGGCGGCCATATCAGCATAGGTCAGCCGCGCAGGCTCACCAAATGCAAATTCGGCTCGGTTAGGTGGATCGACCAATGCCAGTCGCGCAGGATGTTTTTCGGCATTGGCAAAAAACAGATCGGCAAGTGTCGCATCCCCCCACCACCCTTGCTCTCTGTACAGCTTCCTCTTGGCCTCTCCTGCAACGATCATATCAGGCGGCCAATACGGAATTCTCAGGCATGCCGATATCGTCTCCATTGGCCCAGGTAGAATGGGTCCCGGCGCAAATCCGTTCAGGCAGGATGATGCGGCACACAGGACCGGCCTCGATGTCCTTCGCGTCGATTAGAACACATTCCGATTTGTCGCTGTTGAGGTCCGAGATGTACGAAACAATATAGCCGTCGTCTTCATCCTTGGCCCCAATGCGCGGCACAAACGGGCTTTCGCTTGCATAGCGCCCCTCTTCCAGTTCGTATGACCAGCTTTTGCCGGTCACCAGATCATGCTTCACAATACCTTTGAACAGGAACCAGTAAGGCTCCGGTATGGCGCTATAAGCATAGCGGTATTTGCGCCCGGCATATTTCTGGTTGATCATGCCAAATTCTAGAATTCGATCATCGAGCCGCTGCTCGATCGTCTCACCAGTTTTCATGTTGAACCGCCAACGGTGAAGCTTTGGTTTCATCAATCCCTGACTAAGATAGGCCATCATCCGCTCCAGCCCCTTGGGGGCATCGGGATAGGATTTGGGCTGCGGCTCTTCCTGAAAATAGCCGTCAAGGATGATCTCGTCGCCCTCCTCATACGCATTGGTCCAATGTAGCGTGTAGGTCGGCTCCGCTTCGAACCAGCGAATATCTTCGGGCTGGCCGTAGCGCGGAATAATCGCGAAACGGGTTTTCATGTCGGGATGGAATTCAACAGCATGGACATTACGCTCCAGCAATTCTTCATTCCAGAACAAAGGCATATCGTTGAGAATAGAATAGTTTTTCGTGAAGCACATATCATGCGGCAGACGCGGCCCCGGCAGAGGAATCGGGACATAGTGCTTCAATTTATTGTCCGGACCGACGACGCCGTAATGCATATATGGAGCGTGTTTCGAGTAGTTGAAAAACAGCAGCTCGCCAGTCGCCTCGTCGAGTTTGGTATGGGCCGAAACACCATCGAGCGGTACCCAGCCCTCGGTTCCGAATTGCTCCATTGTGAAGGGGTCGAGCCGATAGCCTTCGCCGCATTGGTAAAAGGTGGAGAGAATCTTTCCGCCATGAACAATCACATCGGTTGATGAACTGTCCTTAAGCCATTCCTGCGCGCCCCAGCCGTGGCGGGTGGATTTATGGGGCGGCTCCATCAGCCCTGCCCACAGGGATCGACCAGCCTCTTTCTCGGCTTCAAAACCCTTGGTTCGGACAAAACGGCTGCGATAGCTGGCGCGCCCGTTCTTGAAGCTGATGGAATGGATGAAGCCATCACCGTCAAACGGGTGGTAGCGACCGATCGGTTCGTGAATCTGGTTCTCCCCGGTACGGACATAAACGCCGTCGATGTCCCTGGGTATCTCGCCTATTACTTCGACATCGCCGTCAGCATATGTGGCGTTCCATTCATTATATGTGGGGCGCCAGGCCTCTTTCATATAGGGGTGATCATTGGGTTGGATTGTGGATTTAATCGTCGTGATCAGTTCAGCGGGCATCGTATTTCTCCCTGGAACAAAAAGGCGGCAAGGCGGCTGCTGCCTGATATTCGTCGCAAAGTCGGCTGATGATAGCGGCTAGCGGTTCGACCTCTGTCACCGCACCCACTCCTTGGCCTGCCGACCAGACATTCTTCCAAGCCTTGGCATCGCCTTGCGCGTTTTCAAAATCCGGTTTCTTGTCCTCTGGCATATTGTCAGGATCGTGGCCTGCGGCCAGAAGGCTTTTCCGCAACCAGTTTGCAGTCACCCCGGTAATGCCCTTTGAAGGCACGATGTCTTCTGCTCCCGCCTCAACGACCATCCGTTTGTAGTCTGGTGCCGCCATGCTTTCCACGCAAGCAATGAGCGACGTACCGAGATAGGCCAGATCAGCGCCCAGCACCTCCGCCGCACGGATCGCCCGTCCTGTCGAGATGCCGCCGCCAAGAACGATTGGCCCATCCCAAAACTGCCGAACTTCCTCGACAAATGCAAAGCCGGTGGTTTGACCAGTGTGGCCGCCAGCACCCGACCCAACCAGCACCAACCCATCGACACCCGTTGCCGCCGCCTTGCGCGCAAAACCTACGGAATTGACATCAGCAAAAACCATGCCGCCATATTCATGGACCTGCTCGACGACCCGCCTGGGGCTGCCAAGCGCGGTGATGACCAGCGGGGCGCGGTATCGAACCACCAACTCAAGGTCAGCCGCCAAGCGCTCGTTTGATGGGTGGACCACTAGGTTTGCCGCCCAGGCAGCGGCATTTGAATCTGTTCCGAGCGCCTGCGTTACCTGGATGAACCATTGGTCGAGAATCTCGGTCGTGCGCGCATTGGGCGTAGGAAATGATCCAATCATCCCAGCTCTCGATGCCGCGATCACCATCTCCGGGCCGGAAACGAGGAACATTGGAGCTGCGATCGCAGGAATGCGCAGATTGCTTCGCAATATCAGGGGCAAGCGTGATTTCATGCCTGGCAGCCACGAAGCGCACAGAAAGTAATTTGCATAAACATACTAACTTGTTTAATCATACTTACAGGTCCTGCGCAATAGACGAGACGATCTAACGCCGGGCACGAAGAAAGTTGCTGGGAGGGCAAAGAGATGAAGATTGCAATTGGTATTTTGGCCGCAGGAACCGCGCTCGCGGCACCAAATCTGGCCCAGGCTCAAGACGCAGAAACACAGAAAAGTGGGGGACTCGACGAAATTGTCGTGACCGCTCAAAAACGCGCTGAGGGATTGTCCGACGTTCCAATCTCAATTTCTGCGGTAACCGGCAAGGCAATCGAGTCCTACGGCCAGACCAATCTCGAGGCTGTGTCATCGTCAATTCCAAACCTGAAGATTACCCAAACGGCCATCGCCAACCGCATTGCAATACGCGGCATTGCATCGGGCGATAATAAGGGCTTTGAACAATCCGTCGCGATGTTCGTAGATGGCGTTTACTATGGCCGCGATCAGCTAAGCCGGATGCCACTTGTCGATCTTGAACGTATCGAGGTCTTGCGCGGCCCGCAGCCGACACTTTTCGGCAAAAACGCAATTGCCGGTGCGGTCAACGTGGTCAGCCGCCGCCCATCCGACGATTTCGAAGGATCTGTCAGCGCAAGCTATGAATTCGAACACAAGGAAGCGCGCGTTACAGGTGTCATTTCCGGTCCGATTTCCGACACCATCGGCGCTCGCGTAGTTGGATATTACCGTGACATGGACGGCTATTTCTACAACACCAGGCAAGACAGGAATGAACCGAACGTGCGCGAAGCCTTCGTTCGCGGGATTATCGATTTCAAGGGTGACGGGCCGTTTTCCGCTGATGTGAAGCTTGAATATGCGGACTTCAAAACAAAGGGGCAGCCGCGTGAGGTATTTGGCCCGGTAGGCAGCTATAGCGCGGTCTTTGCCGGCCCTTTGTTTGTAGAGACAAATGAAGATTATGTTCGTGCCGATGGTGGCTATCTGAGCCGCAACAAAGTGTTCAACAGCGTGATCAACGCCAATCTTGAAATTGGCGATCACACATTAACTTCAGTCACCGGCTATCTGGATTACAACGTCAAGGAAACGATTGACGTTGATTTCACCAACCTGCCTTTGCTGGACGGCACCCGCCAATCGGAGAATTACCGTCAATTCTCGCAGGAATTGCGGATTGCATCACCTGGTGATCAGCCATTCAACTATATTGGTGGGGTTTACTTCCAGAATACCAAACTGGGGGTGACCGATCACGTCCAGTTCAACCCGTTCTTCTTTGCCACCCCTTTCCGGGCCCTAGGAGACACTGCAAATGATCGCGTATATTCGCAGAAATCCGACCTTATTTCGGTATTTGCGCAGGGCGAGATTTCTTTGAGCGATGCACTGCGCGTCACGCTGGGCGCACGCTTCAATCACGAAAGCAAGACTGGCAGCCGCGCGCTTGCGGTCAACCGCGGACCGCTCAGCCTCGCCGCTGTACCGGCAATCATTGATCCGGTAGTAATCGGCACGTTCCGGGCACTCAATATCGAAGCGCATAGCATCTCGGGCAAGTTGAGCGAAGATTCGTTCAATCCGATGGCCAATATTCAATATGACATTACCGACGACCTTATGTTCTATGCGTCCTTTGCGCGGGGATCCAAAGCGGGCGGATTTGATATCCGTGGGAATTCGCTCCCAACTTCTACCACTGTTGCAACACCGGGGGCGTTCATTTTCGGCGACGAAAGGGCGGACAATTTTGAGGCGGGCCTGAAGTACAAGACACGCAGTCTTGCAATCAATCTGTCCGCTTACCGCACCAAATACAGTGATCTGCAAACCAACGTATTCGATGGCGTACTCAGCTTTAACGTCCGCAACGCATCGGGCGCAAGAACGCAAGGTATCGAAGCGGACCTGCGTTGGGCAGTTGATGACCATTTCACATTGAGCGGCGCAGTCGCCTATCTCGATTTCGAATTCACCAGCTTCCCGAAGGGCCAGTGTTACTTCAAGCAGGTGCCGGACAATGGATCGTTCTGCAGCTATACGGGTAAGCGGAATACGCTGACCCCCGAATGGTCAGGAAATCTCAATGGCGACTTCAGCCACGGGATTGGCGGCAATATGAAATTGGGCGTGAACCTGAATGCTGACTTTTCGAGCAGCTATATCGCCGCCGCCAACCTCGATCCACGCACCCGGCAGAGCGGATATGTAAAGATGGGCGCGCGGCTATCGCTCGGCCATGTGGACGACAATTGGACCATCGCGCTGGTTGGTCGCAACCTTACCAACGAACGTATCATACAGACTGCTGGTGCATTGCCGCTTGCAACCACTTTTACCGGTGGGACTGGCGTAGCTTACAATGCGATCTATGACCGGCCGCGCAATATCGCACTTCAGTTCGACATGAAGTTCTAGGCAATGAAAACACTTATGACCAAAGTTTTGGCCGGTGCCTTGCTATTCACCTGCGCGCAGGCGCAGGCACAACAGGCACCGGCCAACGCCGAAGAAAGCGACCCTGTTATGATGAACTGGATGCAGGGAAGCCCGCCACCGGAAGACAAATTGGTGCGTCAGGCAGATGGGAGCTTTTACCAGTTTCCGCGCACCAGATGGGCTTTTTCCAATATGCGGTCGCTATTCCCAACCGCAAACCTTTGGCGCGGAGCAGCGCCGGCGAGCATTCTGCCCGAACACCTGCGCGACGATTTGGACGCCGTAACCTTCGTGCCGCTGGGCAGTACCGAACCAATGCGCTGGGACGATGCACTTTCCGCCAGCTATGCCGATGCGATTCTGATCATGCATCGCGGTGTCATTGTCTATGAACGCTATTTCGGGGTCACAACGCAGCACACCCCGCATATGTCGTTCTCCATGACCAAATCATATTATGGCACGATTGCCGCCATGCTGGTCGAAGAAGGCCTGCTCGACGAAACTGCCACTGTCGCTCATTATATTCCCGAATTAACGAATAGCGGATTTGGTGATGCCACCGTCCGCCAGGTACTCGATATGACCACGGGCATTCGTTATTCAGAAGACTACAGCGATCCCAAGGCCGAAGTATTCGCCTTTGCCCTGGCCGGAGGCATCTTCCCCCGACCTGCGGGATATGCGGGCCCTGACGGATATTATGCCTACCTCCCGACCTTGCGAAAGGAAGGGCGGCACGGGGACCAGTTCACATACAAGTCTGTGAATACCGAAGTGCTGGGTTGGCTCATCGGAAGGGTGACCGGCCGCAATCCGGTTGAGGTGCTGCAAGATCGGATTTGGGGCCGGTTGGGCGCAGACGAAGACGCCTATATGCTGGTTGATTCGCACGGCACCGGATGGGCAGCGGGCGGGCTCAATGCCACATTGCGCGATCATGCGCGCTTTGGCGAAATGATGCGGCTTGGAGGCCGCCTGAATGGACAGCAAATTGTGCCCGAAGCGGTGGTCAGCAGAATCCGTCAGGGAGCAAGCAAGTCTGATTTTGCCATGGCCGGCTACAAGGCTTTGCCTAACTGGAGTTACCACGACCAATGGTGGGTAGATTCAGACAATGGCGTGTTTGCGGCACGCGGCGTGCACGGACAGACAATCTACATAGATTCAAGGGCTGAAATGGTGATCGTGCGTCTTGCCTCGCATCCAGTGGCCGCAAATGCCAATATCGATCCCATCAGCTTGCCGGCCTACAAGGCGGTTGCTGATCGCCTTATGGCTGATCGGTGATCTGGCAGACCCCCCGATGAAGTTGGAGACCATCAGGGCCTGTTCGATTTGGCGCGCACTTGAGGTTGTGGGAGATGTTCCTGTTCTTCTGATCATGGAACGTGCATTTCTGGGCACCAATACATTCGCCGGATTTGTGGACGAGACAGGCGTTCCCCGTTCCGTGATTAGCGATCGGTTGAAAAAGCTGGTCAACGAGAATTGCCTCACCAAGAAACCGGAACCTGGGGAACGGCATAGCCGCTATCGATTAACCGAGAAGGGACGCGCGCTCTTCCCGGCCGCATTGGCCATGCTTGGCTGGCAGCACCGATGGGAGTCCGGCCAACGCGGTTTCGCCGTCCAGTTGATCCATGCGAATTGCAGTCAGGTGATCGAGCCGAAAGCTAACTGCAAATCGTGCTCGAGCCAAGTCGACCCGCGCGACGTTGCCTGGAAGCCAGGTCCTGGCTTGGTCCAGATCGTTCCCAATTATAGTGGTCGGCGGCGGCCATCCAAGGCAGTTACCTCACGCCGCGACAATGCAGCGCTGGTCGATACCGTCATTGCCCTGTTCGGAGACCGGTGGTCGACCCTGATCGTGAGAGCCATGTTTACCGGACTGCATCGGTTTGATCAGATTCAACAGGATACGCAGATGGCGCCAAACATTCTGTCTGGCCGCATATCCGAACTGATTGCGGCGGGTATCCTCTCCTCCATGCAATATAGCGATCTGCCACCTCGTTACGAATATCGCCTTACTGACAAGGGGCGCGGCCTCTATCCCGTTATCCTTTCACTACTGCAGTGGGGCGATCGCTATTATGCTGATGCGGAGGGCCCGCCGCTGCTCCTGTCCCATAAGCCGTGCGATGCACCGCTGGAAATGGTGATGGCATGCGATCATTGCGG
>JAHEAV010000046.1:406-3930 GCA_024642565.1 Erythrobacter sp. | reverse complement strand
ACAATTAGTCCCGGTGACGATTTTTACGGATACGCCAATGGCGAATGGATGAAGAAAACGCAGATTCCGGCAGACCGGTCCAGCGTGGGCGGCTTCTGGATTGCCGATCAGACAACTGAAAAGAATCTGTCCGGCTTGATTGCCGAAATCGTAAAGTCCGATCCTGAAGCAGGCAGTGATGCCGCGCGGGTGAAGAATTTCTACCAGGCTTATTTGGATACGGCGGCGATAGACAAAGCTGGCATGGCGCCGATCCAACCCGATCTTCAGCGTATCGCTGCCGTCAAGGACAAGGCGGCTCTGGCGGCAATGATGGGTGGTAATCTGCGCGCGGATGTTGACCCGCTCAATTCGACGAATTTCTTCACGGAAAACCTGTTTGGGGCGTTTGTGACCCAGGCGCTCGCCGGTGGAGAAGTTGTGCCTTATATCCTGCAGGGCGGGCTGGGTATGCCCGAGCGCGAATATTATCTGTCCAGCGATGACGCAATGGCCGGTCATCAGGCCGCTTATCGCAAGTATATCGGTGATGTGCTGACTGCCGCGGGTGTGCCCGACCCGGCAGGCAAAGCCAAAGTGATCTATGATCTCGAAGTCAAGATCGCCAAGGCCCATGCCAGCCGCGAAGAAAGCGACGATTGGGCAACAGCCAAACAGCTATGGACCCAGGAAGATTTCGCCAGCAAGGCCCCCGGGCTGGACTGGAAGGCATTCTTTGCTGCCGCTGATCTGGGTGACCAGAAGTTGTTTGATGCCTATCATCCCGGCGCAATTCCCAAGCTGGCAGCACTGGTTGCGGCAGAACCGCTCGACAGTTGGAAAGCCTGGATGACATTCCACGCCATCAACCAAAATGCGGATGTGCTTCCTTCGAAGATCGATCAGCTTCACTTCGGCTTTTACGGTACCGAGCTGTCTGGCACACCCGAACAGCGCAGCCGCGACAAGCGCGCGCTCAATGCTCTCAATGCCCACCTTGGCGATGCGTTGGGCAGGCTTTATGTCGAAAAATATTTCCCGGCTTCGAGCAAGGATCAGGTCCGGGCGATGGTCGATAATATCAAGGTCGCGTTTGGGGCACGGATCCGGGCGATTGACTGGATGGCTTCGGGTACAAAACAGGAAGCCATACAAAAAGTGCAGGGCATGTCCGTAGGCATCGGCTACCCCGATGTTTGGACGGACTATGACGGATACTCCGCCGATCCGGCAAACGCCTACGCAAACCTCAGGGCGGCCGAAAAGCTGCGCTATACGCAGCAAATTGCCAAGATTGGCTCGCCTCAGGACAAGGGCGAATGGTGGATGAACGCGCAATTGGTGAATGCCGTAAATCTGCCGGTCCAAAATGCATTGAACTTTCCGGCCGCAATCCTCCAAAAGCCGTTTTTCGATCCAACCGCCGATGCGGCCTATAATTACGGTGCGATCGGCGCTGTAATCGGGCACGAAATCAGCCACAGCTTCGACAATAATGGGGCCGCCTTTGACGCCACCGGCACCATGCGCAATTGGTGGACCAAGCAAGATCTCGCGAAATTCAATGAAGCCGGCACCGCGCTGGCAAAACAATACAGCGCATACGAACCTTTCCCGGGCTTGCATGTGAAGGGCGATCTGACCTTGGGCGAAAATATCGCCGATGTGGCGGGCCTTGCCGCGGCTTATGATGCTTATCGGGCATCACTGGGCAGCAAGGAAGCGCCTGTCATCGGCGGCTTTACCGGCGATCAGCGGTTCTTTATCGGCTATGCCCAGACCTGGGCGACCAAGATGCGGGACGAAGCCTTGCGCCAGCGCATAGCGACGGACGGCCACGCGCCTGGCATGTACCGCGCGCTGACCGTGCGCAATCTGGATGCCTGGTACAAGGCATTCGACGTCAAGCCGGGCGACAAACTCTACCTGGCGCCGGAAGACCGGGTCAAAATCTGGTAAGCCAGACCAATTGTCCGGCAACGCAGGGCCAAGGCAGGCCCTGCGTTACGGCGGTCTGTTGGGCCAGGCAAATTCCGATCGAGCCCGGCAAACCGCGATCAGCGATCAATCAGTCGATCAGGCGAACCTCTCTTGCAGGGCAAGCATCGCCATCGCCGCCTTGGCCGCTTCGCCGCCCTTGTCCTTGCGCGATTTGTCGGCACGGACAAGCGCCTGCTCTTCGTTCTCGACCGTAAGAATGCCATTGCCGATGGCAATCCCGTCCATCGTCAACGCCATGATCCCGCGCGCGCTTTCGCCTGCGACGATTTCGAAATGATAGGTTTCACCGCGGATCACCACGCCAATCGCCACAAAGCCATCATACTGATTGCTTTCGGCAATGGTTGCTATCGCCCCGGGAATCTCCAGCGCGCCCGGTACCGTCAAGACCTCCGCATCATGCCCCGCCGCGACGAGCGTGGACCGGGCACCATCGACAAGCATATCATTGAGATGATCGTAAAAACGGGCTTCGACGATAAGAAAACGCGCCATGATGGTTCCTCCAGATTTGCTGCCCCCTAGCGGGAGAGCCTCCAAGAGGGAAGGCGCTACTCTTTTGGTCGGCTGAGTTTTTGCCGGATATGTTCAAACACCGGGCCATACAGCGGCTGCTGGAACTGAACCCCGATAATGTGATCCTCGGACCATTTCACGGTGGCTACGATGGGGCCGATCGTCTCGATCCTGACCGAGATTTCAGCCCCGGGCGATAAACGGCCAAACCGGTCGTAAAACCGGCAACCAGCTTCCGACATTTCCAAAATCGGCACATCACGGGCCACTCCGGTGCCAGTGCGATAACGGCCTTGTACAGAAATTTCGAAACGGGGTGTCTTGCGGGTCTCATCCATGAAAGGAACAGGCCAAATGTCGGCTCCGGATGCAATTAAATTCGCCAACATCCTGAAAAATGACAGGCAGTGTTGCTTCTGGGCCAATTCCTTGGTGCGACGCGGGTGAGGATGGGCCTGGATGGGTTATGATTTGTCCAGATCAGCGCGAAAGCGACCCCGTTCGCACCAAAAAGTCGTTTTGACGTTTGGCTGCGCCTGAAACAAGTCTTTGGCCTGCTCACAGTTCTCTTGGTTGTAGGACATCGGTGAAGACATACTTTCGCCGTATGCCGCATCAAACGTGGCAACGTGAATGCGCATAGCTTCTGTCGTCGAGGATCGATACAGAGTGTAGGGTTCAGCAGCGTTAGGGTCTTCGCGGTCTGCAGGCTTTGGCGAAACCTGAAGTATAAGCTGGGTGAATGCAACGGGTCCTCCTGAGGCCCTCTCTGTTGCCGGTGATTAGGACCACAGTGCTCCTGAAGTGAATCGAGTTTCCAAAACTAGCCTAAGACCTCGAGGCTAGCGTCGCTGCCTTCACTCGAAAGCAGACCGTCCGCTAATCCCAAGTTTGAGATAAAAGCGGACTGTCGGCAAACGACCCAATTGCGGGCATGCAGCTATGCCGTCGGCTTCACTAAAAGAAGACGGTCAGCAATCGACGCAATTGCAGACATTCGTGCCAAGTCTGTTTTGCGCCCCAGTTCC
>JAHEAV010000046.1:0-396 GCA_024642565.1 Erythrobacter sp. | reverse complement strand
CCGCTAATCCCAAGTTTGAGATAAAAGCGGACTGTCGGCAAACGACCCGACAGCTGACATTGGGCTCAACGATAAATTCCCAGTGATGCCAGCCGCTCTACACCTGTGTCAGTAATAGCCAACAGATAGCCGGGAATTCGGCCAGTGGGCTGCCAATTCAAAGGGTTAGAGAGCGCTGCTTCCGCATGTTCGCTGGAAACTAGCGAGGTCGCGTTTTCAATCCACTTCCCGTATTCAACTGCGACCAAGCCCTCACGAATCAATGTAAGGAGGTCCTGGATTGCGCTGTCCTTACAGTCCGGTCGGAACTCCGGATGGCTATCGGCAAAATCCCACAACGCATAGTGGTCATCCAATAGTTCATCGAGCGCCTGAACCTGCCTATCGTTCATAACT
>JAHEAV010000034.1 GCA_024642565.1 Erythrobacter sp. | reverse complement strand
TTTGCCGCAACAGCCCCTTCGTTCAATCCATCCTTTGGAAGGGGGCCGCACGCCGCAACGTTCAACAGAGGGACAGATCAAGCAGAAGGGCCGATGGCGATAGGCACATCGGAGTCTGCCTTGAAACCTTGGAGTTATAAATGAAAATGCGTTATCTGGCCGCAGCATCTGCAGCCGTTTTTCTGTGGTCCAACGCCGCGCAGGCCGAGGATTTTGACGGACCTCACATTGAAATCCGTGGTGGCTGGGATCAAACCAACCGCGATAAGAACATTGCGCCATTCAAAGTTCTCGGCAGTGCCAATGGCCTATCTTACGGCGCAGGCGCCGGATACGATATTGCGCTGACCGACAAGGTAATCGCAGGCGTCGAAATCGGCGTGGACCTGTTTGAAAACAACGACACGGCAACATCCGGAACGACCCGCTTTGAATCAAAGGCCAAGCGCGACTTCGAAGTTGGCGGACGTCTGGGCATTAAGCTTTCCGACAACCTACTGGCTTTTGCAAAGGCCGGATATTCAAAGGCTCGCTTTACCCAGGCAATCACGATCGGTGGAACAACCGGCAACAGCCGCACCGAATTTACGAGTGATCTGGACGGGGTTCGCGCAGGGGCCGGATTGGAATTCCTGCTATCCAAAGGCCTCTATGCAAAAAGCGAATATCGCTACACCAACTACCAAGATGGTATTTCGAGGCATCAGGTCCTGGTTGCAGCCGGTGTTCGTTTCTAATTGACTACAGGACGCGGGCGGCAAGTTTTGGCAATCCGCGTCCAACCCTGCCTAGGCCCAGAATGAGGCGATCAGAACGAATCGACAGCCTTGAAGATCGCTTCGATCTGGACACGCTCCTCTGCAGAAAGCTGCGGCCGCCAAACATCAAAAATCAGCACCAGCCGGTTCTGTGCGCTATCATTCCAGGCTTCATGCTCTACCGTATCATCGAAGATCATCACTTCGCCCGGCTTCCACGTTCGGGTTTGGGTACCCACGCGAATCCCACAATCTGGTGGGACAACGAGCGGCAGGTGACATACAAACCGCACGTTCAGCATACCCGTGTGCGGCGGGATATGCGCCTTGGGCTTGAGCAGCGAATACATCATGGTTGGTGCGCGATTGGCGATCCGGCAAAGCGGAACGTTTTCATCCAACACAGCAAAACTGGTTGGCACGCGGGCAATTCTCTCAGGAACTGGTTCCCCCTTTTCTAGCAAATGCAGCGTGCTCCAGTCGTCCTTTTCCAACAGTCCATGGACGTCACCCTGTGGGCGTTCGACAGTCCGTTTTACATAGGGATCGAACAATTGCCGGTCAGCAAGCAGGCCAAGCGCCTCGTTGTGCATGGCCGTAAAATTATCCGCGATAATCCCGGCCCAGGGCAAGTTGTCCGTTTCTGCAAATTCGACATAATCCATGTCGGGATAAAAATAGCTGTTGGGAAACTGGGGAAAGGGTTCATCAACCGGGTCGCGTTGACGTTTGCCAAATAGAATATCGAGGGACTTCTGCAGCCGGGGATGCCGGTTGCGTTCATCAAATCCTGCCAGATCCAGCGATTCAAGCAAATGCTCCTGATATCGCGCATCGATCCAACGTGCCGTATCATCGACCCGCTGCACTTCGGCCACAGAAATCCGCGCGTCGTGCCGCGAAAATTGCAGCACAGCTCGGTAATATGCCGTCGCCGAACGCAAATCGTCTGCGGTCAGGTGCCAATCAGCCTTGGCCAGCAACGCCAGAATATCGCGCGGGTCAGAGCTGAGCCTGCGATCGGCCTCGACCTCCGTCATCGCAGGTTGGGGATCGGGACGGTGCATCATGGATAGAGCAGCACCGGCCGAACCTGATCGCGCCAAATCGCCTCATCGGCCGCGGCGGCACCCTCAAGATCCTCGGCACTCAGTGCCGCATCGTCCACCCATTCCCGCAGACCAGGGCCGCCATTGATCACATCAATCGCGAGGCGTTCCAACTCATATTCATAGGGGAAGTCGCGCCACAGATCGTAATCGGGATGAAGATTGCGGATCGCCTTGAAGGCAAGCGCCTGCAACCGCCAGGGGCGGAAGGCGTGCAGATCATAAAACGGACCTTCAGCGTGGATCATCAACGCGTTGCACAATTTGCCCTGATGTTTGTGGAAGGTTGGTTCAAAGTGGCATTCACGCAAGGCGCAACCTGCCAGCCATTCCGGCGCGATCCGCGCCATTTCCCGCTTCACCGCACCAGCATCGAGGTCGGGCGCACCAAGCAGCACCTCCAACGGGCGGGTTGTCCCCCTGCCCTCGCTAAGATTAGTGCCTTCCAACATCACCGTTCCGGCGTAAGCGCGCGCCATATTGATATTGGCCGCATTGGGGCTTGGATTGATCCAGATACGGTTCTGCGGCCATCCAAAACCGGGTCCTTCCGGCTGCCAGCCATCCATTTTCACTACTCGATAGCCCACCTCAAGGCCGAAATGGCGGATAAACCATTGCCCCATCTCACCCATTGTCAGCCCGTGCCGCATAGGCATGGGCGCAGCGCCAACAAAGCTCTCTTGCCCTGGCATCAGCAGAGTGCCTTCCACCGGGCGACCGGCAGGATTGGGGCGGTCGAGCACCCACACTTCCTTGCCATGCGCCTCTGCCTCTTCGAGCAAATACAGCAGGGTGGTGACAAAGGTGTAGATACGGCAACCAAGGTCCTGCAGGTCGAACAGGAATACATCGGCAGTCGACATCATCTGACCGGTCGGTCGGCGGACCTTACCGTAAAGGCTGAAAACAGGAATGTTGTATACCGGATCGGTCTCGTCCCCGGTTTCCACCATATTGTCCTGCTTGTCCCCCTTCAGCCCGTGCTGTGGGCCGAAAGCGGAACTGACATTGACCCCAGCCGCGATCAGCGCATCAAGCGAATGGGTCAGATCAGCTGTGACAGAGGCAGGATGCGCCACCAACGCCACCCTGCGGCCCTTGAGCGCAGCCAGAAGTGTTGGAGATTCGAGCAGAGTATCGATACCGAATTTCATGGGATGTGCGGTGCCGCAAGCGTGGCGGTGAAGCAAGCGGGATCATGGAAATCGGGCCGGTTACCGCTATGTTTCAGCGACCAATAGGAAAGTGTCCCGCCTTCTTCCTCGATCACCGCTGTAATGCCCATCGCAGCGGGAAAATGCGGTAGAGACTGGCGCGGAACATGCGCATCGAAAATCAGCACATCGCCGCCAACGCGGGCCACGCATTTGGGCGGAAGAGCCATGGCACGGTCCCGGCGGTCGGTACGCTGGCCGGCAAAATCATAGGCAGCCCAGCTTTCCGAAGGGGAAAAATTGAACTCACTGTAACCCGCTTCACCAGACGGCTTCAGAAATAGCTCGAAACAGGTCCGCTGCCACAAATTGTCGCGCCGTTTGCGCCCGGCGAGCAGAGGCAGCACGACCTTGCCACTTCCCTCCACCCGCCAGCGCAAACCAAGCCAATGGGAATTGGCAAGATCGATCAACCGGGCTGTGACAGAACGGATTGCCAATGGCGGGGCAGATGGATGGCAGATCAATTCGAACATCTCCTTCCCATATCCTAAGTCCATACTGGCGCAACAGGCGCTGATGCGGCTTTGTTTCACCAATTTGGCGTGCTAGGCGCGCGGCCGCGATGACTGAACACAACTCCGACCTTCTCCGCCTGCTTGAAGAGCGTGGCTATATCCACCAGACCACGGATGCGGCTGCGCTCGATGCGCTGGCCGCAAAGCAGGTCGTCCCTGGCTATATTGGCTTTGATGCCACAGCGCCTTCGTTGCATGTCGGCAGCCTGGTGCAGATCATGATGCTGCGCCGTTTGCAGCAGGCCGGGCACAAACCGATTGTGGTCATGGGTGGCGGCACCACCAAGATCGGCGATCCATCGGGCAAGGACGAAAGCCGCCAGCTTCTCACTGCTGAGGTAATCGACCAGAACATCGCGTCGATCCGCACTGTTTTCGAGCGGTTGCTTCGGTTCGGAAATGGCCCAAGCGATGCAATTATGGTCAACAACGACGATTGGCTTAGTTCGTTGGGCTATGTCGAACTGCTGCGGACTGTCGGCCCCCATTTCACCATCAACCGGATGCTGACCTTTGATTCCGTCAAATTGCGGCTCGACCGGGAACAGCCGCTCACCTTCCTCGAATTCAACTACATGATCCTGCAAGCCTATGATTTCCGCGAACTGGCGTTGCGCCACGGCTGCAAATTGCAGATGGGCGGCAGCGATCAATGGGGAAATATCGTCAACGGTATCGAACTGACCAGGCGAATGGACGGAACCGAGGTGTTTGGTGTCACCACACCGCTGCTCACCACTGCAGACGGCGCCAAGATGGGCAAGACCGCAGCTGGGGCCGTGTGGCTTAATGAGGCGCAATTGCCGAGCTACGATTTCTGGCAATATTGGCGCAACACGGATGACCGTGATGTGGGCAGGTTCCTGCGTCTATTCACCGATCTGCCGCTGGACGAAATTGCCCGACTGGAAAAGCTCGAAGGCAGTGCCATCAACGATGCCAAGATCGTGTTGGCCAACGAAGTAACGCGGCTGGTCCGCGGCGAAGCGGCTGCAAAGGCAGCTGAATCAACTGCCGCAGCTACGTTCGCCGGGGGCGGAACAGGGGAAGACTTGCCCACTCTTTCAATCGGTGCAGACGGGATGAACATTACAGCGATCTGCACGGCAATCGGCTTCACCCAATCTAACGGTGAAGCAAAGCGCAAGATCGCTGAAGGCGCGGTGAAGCTGGACGATGTGGTTGTTCTTGATCCGTCCCTTATGGTAAAATTGGCTGGGCCAGAAACCGCAAAATTAAGTCTGGGAAAGAAGAAGCACGGCGTGCTTACTCACTGAAAACCCCAGAAATCTGCGATTTTGTGCCAAATGGGGACATCACGCCTTTACAAAATATCAGCCTTTTTACGGCATTAATGATCCTCGAAATCAATCGGAGGGTCGAAGCACAGTGGCTATGGGTGCTCAGCTATCAGTAACGAATTTGCGGCGCGCAGCGCGCCACCCTGTAGATGTTCCGGTAATCGCCGAACACCAGCAGCGTGGTGATATCAAACTGCACGTAAGCAACATTTCAGCGCACGGCTTCATGGTCGATGGTGCCCCGGAACTTGATCGCGGGGATCGGGTTATTATCCGCTTCCCGGTGATTGGCCGGATCGAAGCCTATGTCATCTGGATGCGCGACAGCCGTGCAGGATTCCAGTTCGAGCGCATCATTCGTTATGACGATTTCATGACCATGATCGACACACTTCAGCCAAATCCGCGACTTCGGCGGAGCCGCTAGTCACGTCCAAGACGTATTCCTACCAGGTATGCGTGCACTGAGGGCTTGGATTTGCCGTCTACGCCTGCCATGGCGCAGGTGTGACGGACGCCAATCTCGATACGATCAAAACCCCTTTGGCCATCGCCGATTATCGGCGCTTCTGGCTTGCGCGGTTCCTAGCGGTTTTTTCGACCATATCGATGGTAGTCCTCATCGGCTATCAGACATACGATGTGGCCCGCGCCGATTACGGTATGGACCGGCCAGAAGCGGCGTTCCAGCTAGGCTTGCTAGGCCTTGCCCAATTCATCCCGCTGTTTTTGCTCACACCCTTGGCTGGCATTGCCGCTGACCGGTTTGACCGCCGCACTGTCGTATTGATTGCGAACCTGGCCGATGCGTGCATCGCTCTGACATTGGCGGTTTTGACGTATCAGGACCAACTGAACCTCCCTATCCTGTTCAGCCTGGCTGCGCTGCACGGCGCTGCGCGGGTTTTCAATGGACCGGCCCTAAGCGCAATTGCGCCAAATATTGTCCCTCCACGGCTGCTGCCCCGCGCGATCGCACTGGGTTCGATTTCCTGGCAGGCAGGAAGCGTTATTGGCCCCGGTGTCGGCGGGGTATTGTTCGAACATTCGGCGTCACTGCCGCACTTCATTTCAGCCGGATTGCTGGTTGTCTCAGGCTTGATGATCATGTCGATCCGGCCCGTGCGGGCAAAACACGAAGGGCCGCCAGTGCATCCGTTGAGGCAGATCCTGCTGGGATTCCAGTTCGTGAAGCGCGAACGGTTTCTGCTCGGCTGTATTACCCTGGATCTCTTTGCCGTCCTGCTGGCTGGCGCAACGGCGCTACTGCCAGTTTATGCACGGGATATACTGGGGGTCGGTGCGGATGGCCTTGGATTCATGCGCGGCGCGATTGCGGCGGGCGCGGCATTGGTGGCGTTATTTTTGTCCTTCCGTCCGCTTGAGAACAATGTCGGCGTCAAGATGCTTTGGGCCGTTGCCGTTTTCGGTGCCCTCACCATCGCCTTCGGCTTGTCTCGCAATTACCTTTTGTCGTTGATGCTGCTGACCATGCTGGGCGCGGCGGATATGGTTTCGGTCTTTATTCGTTCTTCGCTAGTTCAGCTTAACACCCCCGATCAGATGCGCGGGCGCGTTTCATCCATCTCGGGCCTGGCCATTTCAGCTTCGAACGAGTTGGGAGAAATGCAGTCAGGCCTGGCCGCCGCTGTGCTTGGTGCAACAGGGGCGGTTGTATTTGGCGGCGCGGGGGCGATATTTGTAACATTGATGTGGGCCTGGCTGTTTCCGGAGATAAGAAACGCCAAGACATTCGCATCGCACTATCTTGATGACACCCCGGCTGGGGACCAGCGAAGGGAAACGCCAGTATGAAAGCCGCAAACGTTCTCGCCACCATTGGCAATACCGCGCATATTCGCCTCTCTCGATTGTTCCCGGACCATGAGGTTTGGATCAAATCCGAACGATCCAATCCCGGCGGTTCGATCAAGGACCGGATCGCGCTAGCCATGATCGAAGCTGCAGAGCAATCTGGCGATCTGAAGCCAGGTGGTACAATTATCGAGCCGACATCGGGAAACACCGGTGTAGGTCTGGCGATGGTCGCTGCGGTCAAGGGCTATAAGCTACTGTTGGTCATGCCTGAATCGATGTCTATCGAGCGGCGGCGCCTGATGCTCGCCTATGGGGCAAAGTTTGACCTGACGCCGAAAGAAAAAGGGATGAAGGGCGCTATCGAGCGCGCAACCGAACTGGTTGCCAATACCAATGGCGCATGGATGCCGCAGCAGTTCGACAATCCGGCGAATGTGGCTGTGCATGTGCGTACAACATCGAAGGAAATTCTCGCTGATTTCGCAGACAGCCCCATCGACGTGATGATTACCGGTGTCGGAACTGGCGGCCATCTGACGGGCTGCGCGGAAGAATTGAAGCGCCATTGGCCCAGCATGAAAGCCTATGCGGTTGAACCCGCTCTTTCACCTGTAATTTCAGGAGGGCAGCCCGGCCCCCACCCGATACAGGGCATCGGTGCAGGCTTCATTCCCGGAAACCTGCATACGCAGGCGATCGACGGTGCGATCCCGGTGGACGCCGAAGTTGCAAAGGAAATGGCCCGGCGCTCGGCCGCTGAGGAAGGGCTCCTGGTTGGCATTTCCAGCGGTGCAACTCTGGCCGCGATCGCGAAGAAACTGCCCGACCTTGCACCGGGATCGCGTGTGCTGGGTTTCAATTACGACACAGGCGAACGATACCTGTCCGTCCCCGATTTCTTGCCCGAGGAATAAGGACTGCCACCACATTCTATTGCCGATAGATATCAGCAATATAACAAAGTCGCTGTCGTTACCTATGTATATAAGCGAAGGCATCCAAGCCTAAGCGTCAGACAAGGCCGATCATACTGCGGCTGGCAGCGTACAGCCAATCGGCTGCCATGACGGTACCAAACGCGATTTATTGCGCCATTATCACTTTGGTGATCTCGTCGACCGGGTGATTGGTGAGATCCTTGGCAATCTCGGCAATGAGGCGCTTCTTCACGGCTGGATCGTAATGCTTCCGCAAAACACCCAGCGCACGTGCAGAAGCGGCGACGATCAAATCGCCCCGTTCCGCAGCCATCGCGCGCGCCAGAACTTCAGCCGCTTCGGCAGCAAAGCGATCCTCGCTTTCCTGATGAGGGTCCGCCTTGTCATAGGTGTCCCGGCCATGACCCATTCTCGAAAAGCCCACTCCCGGCGCGTCTGCCAGAAGATCACGGTTGCTTAAACTATCAGTCTTGTGATTCTCGATGACCGCAAGTTCAGGTTTGATCGTATCACCTTCATTTCGCAGCAGCATGAATTGGGACCCATCCAGGACCAGCACAATTGTGTCGCGGGCAAGCTTCATGTGTCTGACTACTCCATTAAATCCATACAATGGCGGTAATCGAAGGGGGCAGGAATACGGACATATCCTGATGCATATGAACCGACGTTGCTCTGACTATGAAGGAGAGACTTGAACCGCTGACACGTCGATTATGATTCAGTCGGAAATGAATCATAGCTGCGTCACCGGGAAGTTGCCCGCGCATTGCATGATTGCCTGCTAGCGGCTGGTACGGTTGTGCCCAATTGTGAATTTCAGAAATTGTAGAATAGCGAAAATGTGCCTGTGCCGATTGCTTCTCGATCAATGATCGGGCTGTTCTTGATGTTCCTTGTGTAAATCTCAGTTTCAAACGTTGCAGCAGCCGTCAGATGCATTGTGATACCAAGCGAGAATGCAAAATTGGCATAGGGGACAAAACTGGCTCCAGGCGCATAAGCAGGCCGGCCCAACCGTGCTTCATCATCGAAAACACCATAGAGATACCGCGACAGATCATTGTCGCGCCAATAGGTGCCGCCCCTGACATCAAGACCGAAACCCTCTGCAAAAGCGAAATTCTTGGCGACAGAGACGTCGATTTCGTGTCCATTACTGGTGCCGATTACGTCCGCTTTGTAAGACAGGCTGCTGCCAAATCCGCCACCGAAATCACAGCCCGCTCGCGCACCCAGATCAAGCCCAATGTCCCGGTCCATATCCGCGTATCGCTGGATGTCGCCCGGCTCTGTATTCATAAATCGCGGTGCCGCCAACAACTCGACCTCACAACGATCGTCCGAAATCGCTTTCAATGCAACACCGCTAGGGTCGATGGAAATCCAGCTGTTTCTATAGGCGATGTAAGGAAAGGCTCCTTCCTCCTTAGCCTCTTTGTCATAGGGACTCGACACGCCGTATGCGCCCAGCCCCAACGTCCATTGCCCGCCGCCGGTTTTCTCTTCACCTTCCTGAGCAGCAGCAATTTGCGGTGCGGAAAATAGTAAGAATGTGAAAATTCCGGCCAGGGTCTTGTTGCTGGTAACCCTTGGGCAAAACACAAATCATTCCTTTCAAGGACAAGATCCCGCCCTCTTCACGCGGATCGCACCAGTTCCAAGGGGAAGCAGGGTGGAACTGGTGCGAAGAGATGGCTGGGTTTTTTGTCAGTGGTTGTGTTTTTATCCATACCAAATCGATTATAAAATTGACTAAATTCGCTGTTTACATATGCGTTTGTGCATGGACTGGAGAGCTGTAAAATTCGATTGGAACAGGGCGCGGGCCTTCTTGGTTACGGTGGAAGAAGGTTCGCTGTCAGCTGCAGCACGCGCATTGGGGACAACACAACCGACGCTTGGCCGGCAGGTTTCTGCGCTAGAACATGAGTTGGGCATTGTCCTGTTTGAGCGTGTTGGTCGGACGTTAGAATTGACTCCGAACGGACTGGAACTTGCCAGTTATATTCGGAATATGGGAACTGCCGCTGCACAGGTTTCTCTGGCCGCTGCTGGCAAATCACAATCGCTGGAAGGTTCGGTTTGCATCACGGCGGGCGAAATTGATGCGGCGTATCTTCTTCCCCCGTTGCTTAAGAAATTACGTGCTGAAGAGCCCGGCATAACAATTGAAATTGTGGTCTCAAACGAAACAATGAATTTGCGCCGCCGAGAGGCGGATATCGCCATCAGAAGTTTCAAACCGGATCAGGTTGATCTTATCAGTGAGAAAATCAAAGATGAACCATGCCGACTCTACGCAACGCCAGCCTATCTTGATACCGTCGATCAAACGTTGCCGCTCGGCGTTGATAATCGTCCCGAATTCATCGGGTTTGATAATACAGACAGGCAGATTTCAGCGCTGACACAGATGGGATTTGATGTTGGGTTGCGAGATTTTCCGATCATCACGCATAGCCATCTGATCCATCTGCGCCTGGCAAAAGAAGGTGTCGGACTAGCTATTCTCCCGGAATATATTGGAGATACTCAATCCGAGCTAGTGAGAGCTTTTCCCAACACCGCCCCTTTGAACGTGCCGATGTGGCTTGTTAGTCATAGGGAAATAAAGACAAGTCGGCGCATTCGCAGAGTGTTTCAGTTTCTGGCAGATGAACTTGCGCGATAAACCGATATTCCGCGAATGATTTCAGTCACGCGAAAGAGTGCGATTATCCGACGAAAATTGCCGAATGATGATCGGCCAACAGGCAATTTTGCCAACAAAAAATTCCAATTCCTCATGCATATATGCATATCGAAATAACGATATTGGCATATTTGTTCTTCGCATATTTACCGCTAGCTCCATGGGACTGGCGCGAGGCTGATCCGCACAAACAGACTGATCCTGTCAACGCAATCTCATTCGCTCGCCCATTGGGTTTGTATGCGTTTTGATGCTGCCCGGCGGAGAAAAAATTGACCTACTCGGCGTTTGAAACCGTTCTGATGAGCACACACGGGCTTGTTGGCACTTGTGTTGTGCTTTCAGGTGGCTGCGCGATACTTTCCAGAAAAGGCAGCAATTTCCATCGCAAGAGCGGAAAGGTTTTCGCAGTTGCGTTGTGCCTAATGGCTGCTGTCATTCTTACTACCGGATTACTCGCGGCCAGATTGGTATCCACACTCGGCATTACTTACACCGCTTTGGCTTGCTATCTCGTGCTCACATCTTGGGCGACTGTTCGGAGCCCGCCTGGCAGGCTGGACCGCTTCAGTTACATCGCGCCAGCCCTGGCTTGTTCTATTGGCATGGTGGCCTTGTATTGGGGATTCTCGGCCGCATTGGGCTACGTTGAAATTGACGATGATATTCCGGTCGCGGCCTATTTTGGTTTCGGCGGTCTCGCATTTCTAATGGCTTGGGGTGATATTTTGGTCATTTTGAAAGGCGGACTGGTTGGCGGCCAGCGACTGGCTCGGCATCTTTGGCGTATGTGCTTTGTTTTCTATCTATCCACCGCAACCCTATTCACCGGGCCAGGATCCGTTGTATTTCCTGAAGGAATCCGGGGATCGTGGCCATTGATGCTGCCCGAACTCTCGGTTTTGGTCTTAAGTCTATACTGGCTAACCAAAATTTTGAGGCCGCAAACGTTTCGAAACAAGTGAGTATCTCACGCTGCACCGCCTTGGATATGTGCGGCAGCGTGCGCCTGAATTGCTAATCCGATATCACCAGTCGATAACCAGCATCATAAGTATCCTGATCACGAAGATAGCCGTAACTTCGCTCCCACGCTCCTGACTGAATATCGCCAGACAGCTTCTCTAGCTCATCATTCAAACCTTCAAGCAACCAGAAAGACGAACTACCAGACCTGACATGTGGATCCAGATAGGCTTCCGGACGCTGCCAGTAGGCGTAAAGAAATCCATCGCTGCAATCATGCGGGACAAGCAAGGGTTCAACCCGAACTGGGCCGAGCCAACGCACATAGTCGGACATTGCGGGCATTTGGGTTTCGTCCAGAGCCGCCAGTTGCGGTAGATAGTCGGTCAGCCAAGGGCGTTCGGACGGATCAAAGGTCAATATAACGATGCGCCCTCGCGTCACTCTCCTCACTTCGCACAGTCCCGCTTGTTTATCGGGCCAGTGATGGATCGTGAGGACTGCCATGGCAGCATCGAAAGAATTGTCCTCAAAAGGAAGGTCCTCAGCGCTCGCTTGCACAACAGGTGCCGCCGACGCGCTGCGTTTCCGGATCATTTCGATCGAAGGTTCGACGGCTGTCACCTCTCTACCAGTGGGCTCGTACGACCCAGCGCCCGCGCCGATGTTGAGAACAGTCCGTGCCGTTCCAAGTTCTCGCTCGATTGCCGCGGCAATTCGATGGTCAGGCTTCCTGAGGTCGGCGTAATTCAGGCCGATAGTGTCATATCGTGGCTCCATGGAATGGCGAATGATCGATTAAGGGAAAGTCTGCAATCCGATAACTGTGATTTGACGGCTTACATGCGCCGCTTGCTCGCTAGAAGATTGTCAATCTGCGCTCGAAGATCAAGGAACACTTCAAAGGACTGTCTGCACGAAATTTGGTCGAAACGCCTCAGGCCCACACGCGGACGAGAAACTCTATTCGCGGCGGCGCTGGCGATCCAGCCACTGCCTGGATCCAGGGCTTTACGACAATTGACTGGATCAATGCCCCATTTTCGAGCAGCAAGGGCCATAGGGGGCTGAATGGAACAAGATCACGCGCAGGTTGCAAAGCAAAACGGTGCGTCAGGATTGTCGCTCGGCACTAAATTTGCCTTTGGATTTGGATCGGTTGCATTCGGGGTAAAAAATAACGGGTTCGATTACCTTCTCTTGATTTTCTATAGCCAAGTTATCGGACTGGATGCCCGCCTGGTCGGGCTCGCCCTGACCATTGCGCTCATCGCAGATGCCATTTCCGACCCAGTGGTCGGTTATTGGTCGGACAACACCCGGTCCCGGTGGGGTCGGAGGCACCCCTTTATGTATGCCTCGGCGCTTCCGGTGGCAGGGACTTTCTTCCTCGTATGGAATCCCCCTGCAGGTTTGTCGCAAGCGCAGCTTTTCTGGTTCCTGCTGCTTGTCTCGATCATGATCAGGACTTTTGTCACCCTCTATGAAACTCCGAGTTCGGCTCTCATCCCTGACATGACACCAGACTATGACGAACGCAGTTCGTTGATGAGTTGGCGATATTTCTTCGGTTGGTTCGGCGGCAATTCCATGTCGACCCTTGTTTTCTTCTTTATCTTCCCCGCGTTTGTGACAGCAACGATCCCCGATGGTCAGTTCAATCTGGATGCTTACAGGCTCTACGGGATCATAGGATCGGGCGGGATCCTGCTCGCCATTTTGCTGTCGTCCTTGGGCACGCACAACCAGATCCCCTTCCTTACCCAGCCGCCTCCCAAGCGGCATCTGACCCTCAGGAAAATATTTCGTGAGATTTTTGAAGCAGTCACCGAACCGGATTTCCTCAAACTATTCATTTCGGCCCTCTTCGGCGCTGTCGCTACGGGCCTTTCTGCGGGGCTGGCATTCTATTTCCTGACCTATTTCTGGGGCTTCGATTCCATCGAACGAGGGCAGATCATCCTGGGAACCTTTATTGCAGCCGCAATTGCCTTCGTGCTTGCTCCGATGATCTCGCGGAAGCTTGAGAAGAAGCGAGGTGCCATGATGATTGGCTTCGTTGCCTTCCTGGGTGCACCATTGCCCATTGTTTTACGCCTGCTGGACCTTCTTCCGCCCAACGGAACCGATTTCATTTTCTGGTTTATCTTCTTTTTCAATATCATCGATCTGGGTCTGATTATCACTTTCCAGATCTTGGTTCATGCAATGGTCGCCGATGTGGTGGAACAGCATGAGTTGAAAACCGGTCTCCGGTCCGAAGGGGTATTCACGGCTGCGGCAATTTTCAGCCGGAAATGCACGCAAGGTTTCGGCTTGATGGCCGCATCTTTCATTCTGGCTGCAGCGGATTTCCAGGCTGGAGCGGATGCGGCGCAGGTGTCGAGCGAAGCCGTCTGGAAAATGGGGGTTTACTATGTCCCCTCAATTCTAGGCCTATGGTTCTGCATGATGTTGATGATCGCTCCTTACAGCATCGATCGAAAGAAACATGAATCCAACCTTCGCGAGCTTTCGTTGCGCAAATTTAATGGGTGATTGAAGGTGCTCGTAAGTAACGGGTTATAATTGCAAATCCGGCTCAAGCGGCAGGTCCATGGCAAGCAGGTGCAATATTTAGAATGGCTTAGTAACGCAAAGGGGGCGGTAATCTCCGGCTTGCAGGTTATGATTCCAGCGAAAGCCTTGTCTATTCGCCACCCACATCAAAGCGCAGGAAGTGACCGTTAGCCTGCGCATTTGGAATTTCCGCTGTTATCCCATAGGTCCCCGGTTCAAGATTCACTTTAAAATAGCCGGTTGAACCTTCAGGCATATCGTGAATCCCGCCGACGAAGTGGGCGGGAGCAGGCGTCTGCTGGCCATCGACTGGAAAAAAATCGACCCACCCAGCTGCTGCCACGACGTCGGTATCCTCTTCGATGCGAAACACATGCGCATCATGGCCGACGAAGTTGTTGTAACGCTGTTGCTGAACAAACCGCGCCCGGATACTGTTCTGCCCTGCTCGAAATGCCCCCTCGACTATGCGGTATCCCTTGTTCGTCAGCTCAAGTGTCACATTGGCCTCCGGCTCCGCCATTCCTCCATTCTTTGCCAAGACAGTGAGCGCGTGAACCATGCCGAGTTGCCCGGGTTCCGGATTGAAGTTGTGCTGGACGCCGTTGGTCTTCACGTAACATTCGACCAGATAGTTTCCAGGCTCGAGATACATCGTGGCCTCTCCGACGATGCCATCAGACATCATGCCCGGCCCTCCCATCCAGACAAGCTTGCCTAGCCAGGAGGGCATGTCTGCCATTAACCGGTCGGCCTCTTCGGCATCTCCAGCAAGTCGCGCAGAAAGGCTGGCCTGAATATGTCTAATGACCTGCTCATCAACCATTTCAGCGGTCACTCCATCTGGAAGGCGATAGACCAACCCGAAGTGGGTCATCCCTCCATCATTGCTGATACGCACGGTGGTCCAGCCAGAACTGACTGTGTTTGGCCCAACGAAACTCATCCCCTTGATAACCAGCTCGAGCACATTGGCCGCAGGGGCCTCAGGTTCGGGATTGACCTCAGAACAACCCGCCATTGTCAAGGCAAGCACCGCCAGAACCAGTTTCGCTTTCATTTCAAATCCCCCACCAAAGCGCGGGGTGAACCTAGCCGCTTATAAGCGAATGGCAAATTCCCTGCGTGGAATCGACCAAAGCCTCTTTGACCCAAGTCAAATACATCGCCAAAAACTCGGCTATCTGGACTGCC
>JAHEAV010000033.1 GCA_024642565.1 Erythrobacter sp. | reverse complement strand
CGCAGCCGTACAACTTCCCTCATTGTTCCGCGGCGGCAGGGGATCGTTGCACCTATTGCGCGTCTTTCAAACGCACGGCGCAGCAATCTGGCCTCTAGACCATTAGCACTATCAATCGACATGGAAAGCGACCCCCATTGCCAAAGGGCCGTACGCGCCGATGTACTAAAGCATTCTTAAATCGGCACTTTTGTGCAAAAGTGGTCGTTCATTACGGGACGAACGCGATGAGGTCGCCGGGCTGGCACCCAAGCTCTCGGCAGATCGCATCCAGCGTGGAAAAGCGGATCGCCTTGGCCTTGCCGGTCTTGAGGATCGAAAGGTTGGCAAGGGTGATATCGACCCGTTCAGCCAGCTCGGTCAGGGTCATCCGCCGGGCATGGAGCAGATCATCGAGTTTGACGGAAATCGGCATCACACGGTCCCTTCCAGCTCTTCGCGCATCGCGGTGCCGCGGCGGAACACGCGGGCCAGGATGAACAGGATCAGGATCAGCAGGATGCCCCCGCCGTCGAGGCCGCCGTTGATGCCAATCTCGACATTGTCGCCCAGGCTTTCGGCAAAGGGTTTAAGCCAGTTGGCCAGTGCCCCCAACGGCATGACCATCACTTGGATGATCACGGCGATCCAGCCCATCCGTTCCAGCCGGACAGCGTTGGCGGGATGGAACGGGTCGCCCGTCTTGACCGAATTGCCGATGCCGCGCAGTTCGAGCAGGAAGCGCAAGGCGAGGTAGAGCAGCGCTTCGACCAGAAGCAGCGCGCCGACCAGCAGCCAGGCCACGAACGACGGTGCTCCTGCGGCGGCAAGCTTGGCCGCGATTTCGGCGTGCTGCACAGTGGCGACCGCCGCTGTGCCGAAGCCGATCAGGACCATTGCAAAGATTACCGCGATGCAGGCGATCACGACGATCACCTGGGCTGCCGACAGCACCAGATCGCGGGGCGGATGCGGGTGGGGAATGGCGTCAGTCATCGTCATCTCCTCAAGCTGCGGCGGGCAGAATGGCCGCGCCGTGCGCTGCCAGGACAGGCGAAACGGGGGCAGGCGACAAGGTGGGCACCCAGAGCAGCGCGGTCAGCACAAGGGCAGCGAGTGAGCGGAAGGCAGTGGCAGGCATTTCTCGTTCTCCAATATGGTTGATATCGATAATCAATAATTCGAGTCGCCCATATTGTCAATCGATAATATCGAAAAGCGATATGCACGCAGCCCCTGGAGCGATTTGACAACCCATCACCCCCTCCCTATATGCCGCCCCTGCCCAAGGCTTCGAGCACGAGCGTCCCATGCGCGGGGGGCGCTCACGGAAGGAAGCTTCGGACATTCCATCTGACGCCAAAGGCTGCGGGCCGCTCCCCGAAACGGGTGCGTTGTCTTGCGGCCTTTTCGCTGTCCGATGGATGCCACCAAACCCGCGCGTGGCACATTTTTTCGCCGGATTTCCTGTCCGGCATTCAAGCGAAAGAGGCACGACCCTCCCATGGCAACCAAGCCCGCCCCCACGCTCCGCACGTCGGCCAAGCGCCGCATCCGCAAGATTTTCGGCGACATTCACGAAGTGGTGAAGATGCCGAACCTGATCGAGGTGCAGCGCGAATCGTACGAACAGTTCCTGCGTTCCGATCCGGCCACCGGCTATGTCTCGGGCCTGGAAAAGACGCTCCGTTCGGTCTTCCCGGTGCGCGATTTTGCGGGCACCAGCGAACTGGACTTCGTTCACTACGAACTGGAAGATCCCAAGTACGACACGACCGAATGCCGCCAGCGCGGGATCACGTATGCCGCGCCGATGAAGGTGACGCTGCGCCTGATCGTGTTTGAAGTGGACGCTGAAACCGAAACCCGTTCGGTACTCGATATCAAGGAGCAGGACGTCTACATGGGCGACATGCCCCTGATGACGGAGAACGGCACCTTCATCATCAACGGCACCGAACGCGTGATCGTTTCGCAGATGCACCGCTCGCCGGGCGTGCTGTTCGATCATGATCGCGGCAAGACGCACTCTTCGGGCAAGTACCTGTTCGCCGCACGCGTCATTCCGTACCGCGGTTCGTGGCTGGATTTCGAATTCGACGCCAAGGACATCGTCAACGTCCGCATCGACCGCAAGCGCAAGCTGCCGGTCACCGCGCTGCTTCACGCGCTGGGCCTGGGCGATGAACAGATCCTCAGCCACTTCTACCAGACCGTTACGTGGAAGCGCGGCGAAGGCGGCTGGCGCCTGCCCTATCAGGCCGACCAGTGGCGCGGCCTTAAGCCGGCCTTCGACATTGTCGATGCCAAGTCAGGCGAAGTAATCTTTGCCGCCGGCACCAAGATCAGCCCGCGCGCTGCCAACAAGGCGGAAAAAGACGGCTTGGCCGAACTGCTGATCCCGACCGAGGAAATCTTCGGCCGCTATTCCGCGGTCGACCTGATCGACGAAAGCACGGGCCGCATCTGGATCGAATCCGGCGATGAAGTCAGCCCGGAAAACCTCGACGCGCTGGACAAGGCGGGGATCGACCAGATCGAGCTGCTCGACATCGATCACGTCACCACCGGTCCGTGGATCCGCAACACCCTTAAGGCCGACAAGGCCGAAGACCGCGATCATGCGCTGGCCGACATCTATCGGGTCATGCGCCCGGGCGAACCGCCAACGCGTGAAACTGCCGAAGCGCTGTTCGACGGACTGTTCTTCGATCCTGACCGCTATGACCTGTCGGCGGTGGGCCGCGTCAAGCTGAACATGCGTTTGCAGCTGGATGCCGAAGACACGGTCACCACCCTGCGCACCGAGGATATTCTTGCGGTCGTGAAGGAACTGGTGAACCTCAAGGACGGCAAGGGCGAGGTTGACGATATCGACAACCTTGGCAACCGCCGCGTCCGCTCGGTCGGCGAATTGCTGGAAAACCAGTACCGTGTGGGCCTGCTGCGCATGGAGCGCGCCGTGAAGGAGCGGATGTCCTCGGTCGACGTGTCGACAGTGATGCCCAACGACCTGATCAACGCCAAGCCCGCGGTTGCCGCCGTGCGCGAGTTCTTTGGATCGTCGCAGCTGTCGCAGTTCATGGATCAGACCAACCCGCTGTCCGAAGTCACCCACAAGCGCCGCGTATCGGCACTTGGGCCGGGTGGCCTGACGCGTGAGCGCGCCGGCTTCGAAGTCCGCGACGTTCACCCGACCCACTATGGCCGCATCTGCCCGATTGAAACGCCGGAAGGCCCGAACATCGGTTTGATCAATTCGCTGTCGACTTTCGCCCGCGTCAACAAGTACGGCTTTATCGAAACGCCGTACCGCAAAGTGATCGACGGCAAGGTGACCGGCGAAGTGGTCTATCTGTCGGCCATGGAAGAACAGAAGCACGTCGTCGCCCAGGCCTCGGCCGAGCTCAACAACGACGGCTCGTTTGTCGAAGAGCTGATTTCGGCGCGCGACAGCGGCGAGTTCGTGATGAGCCCGCGCGATCTGGTCACTCTGATGGATGTCAGCCCCAAGCAGCTGGTCTCGGTTGCCGCATCGCTTATTCCGTTCCTGGAAAACGATGACGCCAACCGCGCGCTGATGGGATCGAACATGCAGCGCCAGGCGGTGCCGCTGGTTCAGGCCGAAGCGCCGTTCGTCGGCACCGGCATGGAAGAAACCGTTGCACGCGATTCGGGCGCGGCGATTTCGGCGCTGCGCGCCGGCATCGTCGACCAGGTCGACGCCACTCGCATCGTGATCCGCGCCAGCGGCGATATCGAAGCGGGCCAGTCAGGCGTGGATATCTATCGTCTGCAGAAGTTCGAACGCTCCAACCAGTCGACCTGCATCAACCAGCGTCCGCTGGTGAAGGTGGGTGACGTGATCGAGACCGGCGATATCCTGGCCGATGGTCCCTCGACCGAACTGGGTGAACTGGCGCTGGGCCGCAACAGCCTGGTCGCTTTCATGCCGTGGAACGGATACAACTACGAAGACTCGATCCTGATCAGCGAACGTATCGTCAAGGACGACGTGTTCACCTCGATCCATATCGACGAATTCGAAGTGATGGCCCGCGATACCAAGCTTGGGCCGGAAGACATCACCCGCGACATTCCCAACGTGGGCGAAGAAGCGCTGCGCAACCTCGACGAAGCGGGCATCGTCTATGTCGGCGCCGAAGTGCATCCGGGCGATATCCTGGTAGGCAAGATCACGCCAAAGGGCGAAAGCCCGATGACGCCGGAAGAAAAGCTGCTGCGCGCAATTTTCGGCGAAAAGGCCAGCGACGTGCGTGACACCTCGCTTCGCCTGCCGCCGGGGGTTTCAGGCACCATCGTCGACGTGCGGGTGTTCAACCGTCACGGGATCGAAGTCGATGACCGTACCCGCGCCATCCAGAACGAGGAAATCGAACGCCTTGCCAAGGACCGCGAGGACGAACGCGGCATCCTTAACCGCGCCACCTACAACCGCCTCAAGGACATGCTGATCGGCCAGGTTGCCGCTGCAGCGCCCAAGGGCTTCAAGAAGGGCGACACCATCGACGAGGCCAACTTGGCCGAGGTGGAGCGCCATGAATGGTGGAAGTTTGCCGTGGCCGATGACAAGGCCCAGGGTCAGCTCGAAGCGGTCAAGGCCCAATACGACGAAACCGTGAAGGCGATCAGCGAGAAGTTTGAAGACCGCAAGGAAAAGCTGGAACGCGGTGATGAACTCGCCCCGGGCGTGCTGAAGATGGTCAAGGTCTTTGTTGCGGTGAAGCGCAAGCTTCAGCCCGGTGACAAGATGGCCGGCCGCCACGGCAACAAGGGTGTCATTTCGCGCATCCTGCCGCAGGAAGATATGCCGTTCCTGGAAGACGGGACGCCTGTCGACATCGTTCTCAACCCGCTCGGCGTGCCTAGCCGCATGAACGTCGGCCAGATCTTCGAAACTCACCTGGGCTGGGCCGCACGCGGCCTGGGCCAGCAGGTTACCGAAGCGCTGGAACAGTGGCGTCACGAAAACCCCAACCCCGAAGCGGCAGCACCGCCCTCGGCCCTGATCGACAAGCTCAAGGACATCTACGGCGAGAATTATCACGCCCAGATCGATGCCCGCTCGACCGATCAGATCGTGGACATGGCACAGCTGCTAAAGAACGGCGTGCCGATGGGCACTCCGGTGTTCGACGGCGCACGCGAAGCGGACGTGTCGGCGATGCTGGAAAAGGCCGGGCTCGATACATCGGGCCAGGTCACGCTGTTTGACGGGCGCACCGGTGAAGCTTTCGACCGCAAGGTCACCGTCGGCTACATCTACATGCTCAAGCTGCATCACCTGGTCGACGACAAGATCCACGCGCGTTCGATCGGGCCCTACAGCCTCGTCACCCAGCAGCCGCTGGGCGGCAAGGCCCAGTTCGGCGGCCAGCGCTTTGGCGAAATGGAGGTCTGGGCGCTCCAGGCCTACGGCGCCGCCTATACCTTGCAGGAAATGCTGACGGTGAAATCGGACGACGTGGTCGGCCGCACCAAGGTCTATGAAGCGATCGTCAAGGGCGACGACACCTTCGAGGCCGGCATTCCCGAGAGCTTCAACGTGCTCGTCAAGGAAATGCGCTCGCTAGGCCTCAACGTGGAATTGTCCTCGCTAGCCAGCGATGACGACGACGATCTGGCCGAAGCTGCGGAATAAGCGGGATCGGGGCAGCCAGCGCGCTGCCCCTTCCTCTCCGCCCGGAATTTCACCCCTAGAGGGATAAAGACATGAACGACCTTACCAAGTTCACCAACCAGATGGCGAAGCCCGAAACCTTCGACCAGATCCAGATCGGCCTCGCCTCGCCGGAGCGTATCCGCTCGTGGTCCTTCGGCGAAATCAAGAAGCCCGAGACGATCAATTACCGGACTTTCAAGCCCGAGCGTGACGGCCTGTTCTGTGCCCGCATCTTCGGTCCGGTGAAGGAT
This sequence comes from Erythrobacter sp., assembly GCA_024642565.1. GTDB lineage: Bacteria > Pseudomonadota > Alphaproteobacteria > Sphingomonadales > Sphingomonadaceae > Allopontixanthobacter. The sequence continues at coordinate 9,676 of JAHEAV010000033.1, read as the reverse complement.
TACGAATGCCTGTGCGGCAAGTACAAGCGCATGAAGTACAAGGGCGTCGTCTGCGAAAAGTGCGGCGTCGAAGTAACCGTGACCAAGGTCCGCCGCGAGCGCATGGGCCACATCGAACTGGCCGCGCCCGTTGCCCACATCTGGTTCCTGAAATCGCTGCCGTCGCGCATCGGCCTGCTGCTCGACATGCAGCTCAAGATCCTGGAACGGATTCTCTATTTCGAAAGCTATGTGGTGATCGAGCCGGGCCTGACCCCGCTTGAAAAGTACCAGACGCTGACCGAAGACGAGCTTTACGACTATCAGGACCAGTACGGCGAAGACGCATTTTCGGCCGGAATCGGCGCCGAAGCGGTCAAGAACATGCTGATGAGCCTGGACCTGGTCCAGGAAAAGGAAGACCTGCTCAAGGAACTGTCCGAGACCAAGTCGGAACTGAAGCCCAAGAAGATCATCAAGCGGCTGAAAGTGGTCGAATCGTTCATCGATTCGGGCAACCGCCCGGAATGGATGATCCTGGATGTCGTGCCGGTCATTCCGCCAGAGCTGCGCCCGCTGGTGCCGCTGGACGGAGGCCGCTTTGCGACCTCGGACCTCAACGACCTCTATCGCCGCGTCATCAACCGCAACAACCGTCTCAAGCGCCTGATCGAACTGCGCGCGCCGGACATCATCGTCCGCAATGAAAAGCGCATGTTGCAGGAAGCCGTTGACGCCCTGTTCGACAACGGCCGCCGCGGCCGCGTGATCACCGGCGCCAACAAGCGTCCGCTGAAATCGCTGTCCGACATGCTCAAGGGCAAGCAGGGCCGGTTCCGCCAGAACCTGCTCGGCAAGCGCGTCGACTATTCGGGCCGCTCGGTGATCGTCACCGGGCCGGAACTCAAGCTGCACCAGTGCGGCTTGCCCAAGAAGATGGCGCTCGAACTGTTCAAGCCGTTCATCTACGCCAGGCTTGACGCCAAGGGTCTGTCGATGACCCTTAAGCAGGCCAAGAAGTGGGTCGAAAAGGAGCGCAAGGAAGTCTGGGACATTCTGGATGAAGTGATCCGCGAACACCCGGTTCTGCTCAACCGCGCGCCGACGCTGCACCGTCTTGGGATCCAGGCGTTCGAACCCGTGCTGATCGAAGGCAAGGCGATCCAGCTTCACCCGCTGGTCTGCTCGGCCTTCAACGCTGACTTCGACGGCGACCAGATGGCGGTCCACGTGCCGCTTTCGCTTGAAGCCCAACTTGAAGCGCGCGTGCTGATGATGTCGACCAATAACATCCTCAGCCCCGCCAATGGCAAGCCGATCATCGTCCCTTCGCAGGACATGGTCCTGGGCCTCTACTACTTGTCGATCGACCGGGAGAACGAGCCGGGCCAGGGCATGATGTTTGCCGACATGGCCGAAGTGCATCAGGCGCTGGAAGTGGGCGCCGTGACGCTCCATTCCAAAATCATCGCCCGCGTTCCCCAGACAGACGAGAAGGGCCAGCAGTTCCTGCAGCGCTTCGAAACGACGCCGGGCCGCATGCTTATCGGCGAATGCCTGCCCAAGTCGCACACCGTTCCCTTCGATGTGGTCAACAAGGTGCTGACCAAGAAGGAAATCGGCGACGTGATCGATCAGGTCTATCGCCACACCGGCCAGAAGGACACGGTGCTGTTCGCCGACGCCATCATGGCGCTGGGCTTCCGCAACGCGTTCAAGGCAGGCATCTCGTTCGGCAAGGACGACATGATCATCCCCGACAGCAAGGTTGCCCTGGTTGACGAAACCAAGGCGCTGGTTGCCGATTATGAACAGCAATACCAGGACGGCCTGATTACCCAGCAGGAAAAGTACAACAAGGTGATCGACGCCTGGAGCCGCTGCGGCGACCAGGTCGCCAACGCCATGATGGACGAGATCAAGGCCAGCCCGGTAGACCCCGAAACGGGACGGCAGAAGCCGATCAATTCGATCTACATGATGTCGCACTCCGGTGCGCGCGGCTCGCCGACCCAGATGAAGCAGCTGGCGGGCATGCGCGGCCTCATGGCCAAGCCTTCGGGCGAGATCATCGAAACGCCGATCATCTCGAACTTCAAGGAAGGCCTGACCGTCCTTGAATACTTCAACTCGACCCACGGCGCCCGCAAGGGCCTGGCGGACACCGCGCTGAAGACTGCGAACTCTGGTTACCTGACCCGCCGACTGGTTGACGTGTCGCAGGATTGCGTGGTCGTGATCGAAGACTGCGGCACTGAAAGGGCGCTGGAAATGCGCGCAATCGTTCAGGGCGGTTCGACTATCGCCAGCCTTGGCGAACGTATCCTGGGCCGCACTCTGGCCGAAGATATCGTCACGAAGGATGGCGGCGTAGTCATGCCCAACGGCACCCTGCTGGACGAAGCGGCGACCGCCGCGGTCGAAGCTTCGGGCGTTCAGGCGGTCAAGATCCGCTCACCGCTGATCTGCGAAGCCGAACAGGGCGTTTGCGCAACCTGCTATGGCCGCGATCTGGCCCGCGGGACCCCGGTCAACATCGGTGAAGCGGTCGGCGTCATCGCCGCCCAGTCGATCGGTGAACCCGGCACCCAGCTGACCATGCGTACCTTCCACATCGGCGGCGCGGCGCAGGTCAACGAAACCTCGCACCTCGAAGCGATTTCGGATGGCACGGTCCAGCACCGCGACATTCCGACCATCGTCGACAAGCGCGGTCGCCGCCTCAGTCTTGCCCGCAACGGCGAGATCGTGGTGGTCGACGCCGAGGGACGTGAGCGCGCAATCCACCGCGTGCCTTACGGTACCCACCTGCTGCATGAAAACGGCGGCAAGGTTAAGGAAGGCGAACGCCTGGCCGAATGGGATCCGTTCACCCTGCCGGTGATCACTGACCAGTCGGGCGTGGTGAAATACCAGGACCTGATCGACGGCAAGACGCTGACCGAGGCGACCGACGAAGCGACTGGCATGACCAGCCGCGTCGTAACTGAAAACCGTTCGACCAGCCGATCCAAGAAGGAAGACCTGCGCCCGCGCCTGACCCTGCTTGATGACAGCAGCGGAGAGGCCGCGCGTTACATGATGGCCCCGGGCACCACCTTGTCGGTGGAAGACGGGCAAGCGGTTGAAGCTGGTGACGTGCTGGCCCGTGCCAGCCGCGAAGCTGCCAAGACCCGCGACATCACTGGCGGTCTGCCGCGGGTTGCCGAACTGTTCGAAGCGCGCAAACCCAAGGACAACGCAATCATCGCCAAGACCAGCGGCCGGATCGAGTTTGTCCGCGATTACAAGGCCAAGCGCAAGATTGCGATCATCCCGGAAGAGGGTGATCCGGTGGAATACCTGATCCCCAAGGCCAAGGTGATCGACGTCCAGGAAGGCGACTGGGTCAAGAAGGGCGACAACCTGATTTCGGGCTCGCCCGATCCGCACGACATTCTTGAGGTTCTGGGCGTCGAAGCCTTGGCCGAATACCTCGTCGCGGAAATTCAGGAAGTCTACCGGTTGCAGGGCGTGAAAATCAACGACAAGCACATCGAGGTAATCGTTCGCCAGATGCTGCAGAAGGTTGAGATCACCGATGGCGGCGACACCGTTCTTCTGGCCGGCGAACAGGTCGACCGTGAGGAAATGGATGAATACAACGCAAAACTGGCGCCGGGCGAAAAGCCGGCGGAAGGCAAGCCGGTGCTGCTTGGCATCACCAAGGCCTCGCTTCAGACGCGTTCGTTCATCTCGGCCGCCTCGTTCCAGGAAACCACCCGCGTGCTGACGCAGGCGGCGGTCGAAGGAAAGCGCGACAGCCTGATCGGGCTGAAGGAAAACGTCATCGTTGGCCGTCTCATCCCCGCCGGTACTGGCGCGGGCATGAACCGGCTGCGCGTTGCCGCCTCAAGCCGCGATGCTGCGCTGCGCGCCAGCTATCGCAAGCTGCAGGAAAGCCTGATCGCGCCGGATAGCGCCGCTGAAGAGCACGCTGCCGAACTGGCCCAGGGGCCGGAAGCCGCCGGCTTCGTTGATCCCCTTGCCGAAGTCGAAGGCGAAACCCACGGCTCTGATGCCGATGCGGGCGAATACCTGAATCCCGAAGCGGCAGACGGCGAATAAGCCAAGCGCCCTTACTTCGGGTCAGACAAAAACCCCGCCGGAGCGATCCGGCGGGGTTTTTTGGTGGCCGGATATCAATCCGCGCAAGTCGTCAGATTTGGCTCAGGCCGCAGATGACTGTCATGCATAAGCCATCCGTTCCAGCGCGCCGAAGGTCGCCAGTGCGCCGGAATCGCCGAACGGCGAGAGCTGGCTCATGAACACGCCGCCGACGCCCTTGGCCGGATCAATCCAATAATAGGAATTGAAGATTCCGGCCCAAGCCAGGCTGCCAGGGCTGCGACCATTGGGGCCGGGATCGGGATTGATCAGGAAGCCCAGCCCCCAACCGGTATGTTGATCGGGGAAGGTGTCATACACCGGGGCCAAGTGCGGCATGGCGCTGCCCATGCGCCCGGCGCGGATCGTGCCGATCTGGTTGCGGGCCATTTCCGCCACGGTTTCAGCCTTCAGGATACGGTTGGCGTCCAGTTCCCCGCCGCGCAGCATGGCACGCACGAAACGGGCATAGTCGGGCGCGGTGCCAATCAGGCCGCCGCCGCCGTTGTGGTATTCGCCGCCACCGATGAACATCGGCTGGAGCGCCAGCTTGCCGTCCTCGCCGCGCGCATGGACCTGTGCGGCACCGTCCGGCAGGCTATCGGCAAAATGGGTTGCGGTCATGCCCAGCGGAGCGAACAGGTGCTGCGTCATGTAATCGCCCAGCGACTGGCCGGTCACCGCTTCCACCGCCAGGCCGGCCCAGTCGATCGCTACAGAATATTCCCAGCTGTCTCCCGGATCAAACATCAGCGGCATGCGAATCGCGTCCTTCGAACCAGGTGCCGGCATCCCCACTGCGCCAAAATATTGCAGGATTTCGGGGTGGACGAAGAAATAGCCGAAGCCCGCGGTATGGGTCAGCAGGTGGCGCAGGGTTATCGGCCGCACGGCGGCGCGCATCTGCGGCTGACCTGCCTGGTTGAAACCGGTCAGCACCTGCGGATTGGCCAGATCGGGCAGGATGCTGCCTATTGGCGCATCGAGATCAAGCTTGCCCTGTTCGACCAGCTGCATCGCTGCTGCAGTCACCAGCGCTTTGGTCATCGACGCGATCTGGAACGGGGTATCCTCGCTGACCGGCGATCCGGTACTTACATCGCTGACGCCCAGCGCCTTGCTGTAGCGCACGCCGTCGCGGTCGACGATCATTCCCACTGCGCAGGGCAGGTTGGCGGCGGCAAAAGCCTCTTCGAACATTGTTCTCTCCCGTTTTCTGACCATTGGCTAACCCGGCTGCACAGCTTAGGGAAGCACAATGACCGACCACCTTCAGATCACCCTCGCCCAGTTGAACCAGGTTGTCGGTGATATGGCCGGCAATGCCGCTGCCATGCTTGCCGCGCGAGAGCGGGCCCGCGCCGCCAAGGCCGATCTCGTCGTCTTTCCCGAAATGCAGCTGGTCGGCTATCCGGCTGAAGATCTGGTGCTCAAACCTGCCTTCGTGGCCCGCGCCGCGCTCGAACTGGAAAGGCTTGCCGCGCAGACCGCAGATGGCGGGCCGGCGATGCTGGTCGGTTCGATTTTCGTGCGCGACGGCAATCTGCACAACGGGATCGCGCTGCTCGATCAGGGGAAAGTTGCCCAGGTCCGCTTCAAGCACGAACTGCCCAATTACGGCACCTTCGATGAAGTACGGCTGTTTCAGCCCGGCCCGCTGCCCGAACCGATCGTGTTCAAGGGCGTAATGATCGGCTTGCCGATCTGCGAGGATATCTGGCACCCTGACGTGTGCCGCCACCTGGCTGATTTTGGCGCTGAACTGCTGATCTGCGTCAACGGCAGCCCTTACGAGATCGACAAGGATACCCTGCGCATCGACGGGGTAGCAAAGCGCCGCGCGGTCGATACCGGCCTGCCGCTGGCTTATCTCAACCGCGTGGGCGGGCAGGACGAACTGGTGTTCGACGGGGCCAGCTTCGTGGTCAATGGCGATGGATCGCTGGCCGTGCAGATGACCGACTGGGAAGAACAGGAAATCACCACCGGCTGGACCAGGACGGCGACCGGCTGGCGCTGCGACAAGGGCAAGATCGAGCCGCTGGCCGACCATCCCGAAGATATTTATTGCGCCATGGTCCTGGCGCTGCGCGACTATGTCGACCGCAACCGGTTCCCCGGGGTGGTGCTGGGCCTTTCCGGCGGGATCGACAGCGCGATTTGCGCAGCCATCGCCGCCGATGCGCTGGGCCCGGACCGTGTATGGTGCGTGATGCTGCCCAGCCGTTTTACCAGCCAGCTCAGCCTAGATCTGGCGACCGAATGCGCGGCAATGATCGGGTGCCGATATGAAACGATCCCGATCAACCCGGCGGTGATGGCATTTGACGAAATGCTGGAAGGGACTTTCAGCGATGTCGATGTCGATATTACCGAAGAAAACGTCCAGTCGCGCATCCGCGGGGTGACGCTGATGGCGCTGAGCAACAAGTTCGGCCCGATGCTGCTGACCACCGGCAACAAAAGCGAGATGAGCGTCGGCTACGCCACGATCTATGGCGACATGGCGGGCGGCTATAACCCGCTGAAAGATGCCTACAAGATGACCGTCTTCGCGATCAGCGAATGGCGCAACACTCACCGGCCCAAGATCGGGCTTGGTCCTGACGGCCCGGTCATGCCCCAGGCGATCATTACCCGGCCGCCGTCAGCCGAATTGCGCCCCGATCAGAAGGACGAGGATTCACTGCCGCCCTACAAGGTCCTCGACGGGATCCTGCTGGGGCTGGTCGAACACGAAAAAAGCGTCGACCAGCTTGCCGCCGAGGGCTTCGACCGCGCGGTGGTGGTTCGGATAGAGCGCTTGCTCAACGTGGCGGAATACAAGCGCCGACAGGCCCCGCCGGGGGTCAAGCTGGGTACCCGGAACTTCGGGCGGGATCGGCGTTATCCGATCACGCACGCATTTCGCAGCGCGTGACAGCGGCCGGTGCAGCGGCTAACCCGCGCGCCATGACCGTCACGACCCGCTTCGCCCCATCGCCCACCGGCACGCTGCATGTCGGCAACGTGCGAACTGCGCTGCACAACTGGCTGCTTGCAAGGAAGCATGGCGGGCGCTTTCTGCTGCGGATCGACGATACCGACGCCGAGCGCAGTCGCGAAGAACATGTCGCCAGCATCAAGGCCGATCTGACCTGGCTGGGCCTGCACTGGGACGGCGAGGAGCGGCAGTCGGCTCGCTCCGAACTCTATGAACGCGAGTTTCAGAAATTGATCGCGGCCGGCCGGGTTTATCGCTGTTATGAGACCGCACAGGAACTTGATCTGAAGCGCAAAGTCCTGCTTGGGCGTGGTTTGCCGCCGATCTACGACCGTGCGGCGCTGAGCCTGACCGAGGCCGATCATGCCGCGAAAGCAGCGGCTGGCGAAGCGCCTCACTGGCGGTTCCTGCTTGACCGTGATGCCGCCATCGAATGGTCCGATGCAATCCGCGGCCTTCAGCACTTTGATCCTGCCAAGATGAGCGATCCGGTGGTGCGACGCGGCGACGGATCGTGGCTGTACCTGCTGCCATCAGTGATCGACGACATTGCCATGGGCGTGACAGATGTCCTGCGCGGCGAGGACCACGTATCCAACACCGCTGCCCAGGTACAGATGTTCAAAGCGCTGCACGCCCAGCCGCCGCGCTTTGCGCATGAAGCGCTGCTGGTGGGCACGGAGGGCAAATTGTCCAAGCGGCTCGGCTCGCTCGGCATGGGACATTTGCGGGACGAAGGGATCGAACCGGAAGCACTGGTTGCTTTGCTCGCCCGGCTGGGCACAAGCGATCCGGTCGATCCGGCGCTTGGCACCGAGGAACTGGCCGCGCAGTTTGATCTGGCGCATTTCGGACGGGCCCCTGCCCGCTTTGACGAGGCTGAGCTGCACCGGGTCAATGCCGGTGTTGTTCACCGGCTGCCCTATGCCCGCGTGGCGCATTTGCTCCCCGCCGCCATGGGCGAGGCCGGGTGGGAGGCGATCCGCCCCAATGTCGAACATATCGGTGAGGCGGCGGACTGGTGGGAGGTCATCACCGGGCCGATCGCGCCGCCTGCGCTGCCGGATGAGGACAAGGCGTTTCTGGCACAGGCTGCCACCACCCTGGCCAGAACGGGCACAGACTGGGCCGCGCTGACCATGGCGCTCAAGGAAGCCAGCGGGCGCAAAGGCAAGGCCCTGTTCCTGCCGCTGCGGCTGGCGCTGACGGGCCGCGAACATGGCCCCGACATGGGCGCACTACTGCCGCTTATCGGCGCGGAGGAAGCGTTGCGGCGGTTGTCCGCCTAACGAAGTTTCACAACTGGCCGGCAAAAACCGTTTTACATTGCGCGAAGGCGTGATTAGAGGCGCCCGCGATGAACGCGATCCCAATCCCGACTATTACCACCAAACCGACCGCCCCGGCGGGAACGGTTGTTGGGTCGCGCGTTTAGACCGCCGCTCACAGCCCGCCCCGCAAGACGAGCAGGCGGGCCATTTCATCACGAAACTGAGGTAAACCCGGACCTGCTCTTTCGATAGACCGAAGGAGTATGACAATCATGGTTCAGCGTTTCACCCCCGGACACAGGCTCAATATCGGCGTTGTCGGCGCAACCGGTTTGGTTGGATCGATGATCCGTCTGCTGCTTGCCGAACGCCGATTCCCGGTCGGAACCTTGCGGCTGTTCGCCTCGGCACGGTCGGCTGGCAAACAACTGGACGGTGTGACCTTAGAGGATGCCGCGACAGCGGATTTCTCCGGCCTCGACATCGTGCTGTTTTCCGCTGGCGGATCGACTTCGAAGGTCTTGGCCCCCAAGGCTGCGGCGGCGGGCGCGATCGTGATCGACAATTCGTCTGCCTGGCGTTCTGACCCGGAAGTACCGCTGGTGGTAGCCGAGGTGAACCCCCATGCCCTCGATCATCTGCCCAAGGGGATCGTTGCCAACCCCAACTGCACGACCATGGCCGCCATGCCGGTGCTGAAGGTCCTGCATGATGAGGCCGGCCTCACCAAGCTGGTCGTGTCGACGTATCAGGCGGTGTCGGGCGGCGGGCTTGAAGGGATCGATGTACTGGCCCGACAGCTTGACCATGTTGGTGGCAAGGCGCGCGAACTGGCCTTGGGCGGACACGATGCCCTGCTGCCTGCGCCTGAAAAGTGGACTGTGCCGATCGCCCACAACGTCGTGCCGCTCAATTATGTTTACGCCGAAGACGGCTACACTGAGGAAGAGATCAAGCTGCGCGACGAGAGCCGCAAGATTTTGGAAATCCCTGGCCTGCCGGTGGCCGGAACCTGCGTCCGGGTACCGGTCTTTACCGGGCATTCGCTGTCGATCAATGCCGGGTTTGAGCGCCCGATCAGTGTTGAACGTGCGCTCGAACTGCTAAGGAACGCGCCCGGCGTGGTGATCAGCCAAGTGCCCAATCCGCTTGAAGCCACGGGCAAGGACCCGGTCTTTGTCGGCCGCGTGCGCAAGGACCCGACCGAGGCGAATGGCCTGGCACTGTTCGTGGTTGGCGACAACCTGCGCAAGGGCGCGGCGCTGAACGCGGTGCAGATTGCAGAGGTACTGCTTGG
>JAHEAV010000018.1 GCA_024642565.1 Erythrobacter sp. | reverse complement strand
GGCGCTTGTCGACGATTGCGAGAGGCGCATTGTCGAGCCGTTTGGCCAGCGCGCGGGCGCGAACAACACCGCCGACATCGGGCGAAACCACCATCAGATCCTGATCGCCATAACGTGCCTGAATGTCGGCAGCCATCACCGGCGCAGCATAGAGATTGTCTGTCGGAATATCGAAGAAACCCTGGATCTGCCCGGCGTGCAGGTCGACCGAGAGCACCCGGTCCGCCCCGGCTTCGGTTATCAGATTGGCCACCAACTTGGCGGAAATCGGCGTTCGCGGCCCCGGCTTGCGGTCCTGCCGCGCATAGCCGAAATAAGGAACGACCGCGGTGATCCTGCGCGCAGATGCACGGCGCAGCGCATCGATCCCGATCAACAATTCCATCAGATTGTCATTGGCGGGAAAGCTGGTCGACTGGACAATAAACACGTCTTCGCCGCGCACATTTTCGTGAATTTCGATGAAAATCTCTTCATCGGCGAAACGCCGTACGCTCGCATCGGTGAGCGGCATTTCGAGATAGGCCGCGATCGCCCGTGCCAGTGGCAGGTTCGAATTGCCGGCCATGATTTTCATCGAAACTTCCCTTGCTCTGTGGTGGAGCCGGATTAGCCCCGCGTCCGCCAATTGCAACCTGACGCGGCCTTCAGCTGTTGAAAGCGGCCGCACAAGGCAACCGGGATCAATCCATCCGGTGTTCGCCCTTGATCCAGCGCACGGTGCCCGAACTGGCCCGCATCACTACGCTTTCCGTAGTCATCCGGCCTCCACGGAACCGCTTGACCCCTTCAAGCAGCGAGCCGCTGGTTACACCTGTTGCCGCAAAGATGCAGTCACCCTTGGCCAGATCGTCCAATTTGTAGATTCGGTCGAGATCGACGATTCCCCATTTGCGGGCCCGCGCCTTCTCGTCATCATTGCGGAAAACCAGCCGTCCGTTGAACTGTCCGCCGACACAGCGCAGCGCCGCAGCCGCGAGCACACCTTCGGGTGCACCGCCCGTTCCCATATAGAGATCGATCGTGGTGTCTTCGTCAGTCACCGCGATCACGCCCGCAACATCACCATCGGGGATGAGGTAGATGCCGCAGCCCAGCCCGCGCAGTTCGGCGATCAATGCGGCGTGGCGCGGCCGATCAAGTACGCAGACGACGATATCCGCCGGAGAAACTCCCTTCGCCGCTGCAACAGCGCAAACATTTTCGCTCGGGCTCTTGGCAAGATCAATGATGCCTTCAGCGTATCCGGGCCCAACGGCAATTTTTTCCATGTAGGTATCCGGTGCATTCAGCAGGCAGCCTTCTTCCGCCGCTGCCAGAACCGCGAGCGAATTGGGGCCTGCCTTGGCCGTGATGGTGGTCCCTTCCAGCGGGTCCAGCGCGATGTCGATCTTCGGACCCCGCCCCGGAGCGCCGCCGACCTTTTCCCCGATATACAGCATCGGCGCTTCGTCGCGCTCGCCTTCCCCGATCACCACTGTGCCGTCGATCTCCAGATCATCAAATGCGCGGCGCATCGCCTCAACCGCGGCGGCATCGGCCGCCTTTTCGTCACCCCTGCCGATAAGCTTGGACGCCGCAATGGCGGCGGCTTCGGTAACCCGCACCATTTCCAGCACAAGCGCCCGGTCGAGCACGCTGCTCTTGGTAACACGCGGACGTTTGTGATCTGGAGTTGTTGTGTCATTCATGGCTGATTCAGTCCCTTTGGCGCGGATAGCAGCCGCTTAAACGGGGAGGTGCCGAATGTCGAGAATTGCCGGACTTGCAAGTATGGTTTTCGCCATCGCAATTGCTTCGGCTCCGATCCAGGCCCAGTCCAATGTCTCCGCCGAACAGGTCGTCGAAAAAGCAAAGCAGGTATTTGGTCCGCCGCCGCCCGAACCCGAATGTGCGCCGCAACAGGGTGAAGAAATTGTAGTCTGCGCAAGGGAACAGGATAATTCGCAGTTCCGGGTCAAATCATCTGCCGAACTGGACCCGAAATCGGAAAAGGCCCTGGCCGACGGCTTGCCGCGCGCGCCGGATGTGGCCGGGCCCGGAATCTTCAAGGGCGAACCGACCATCGGCAGTTTCTGCATCCCCGGCCTGCAGAAATGCCCGCCGCCGCCAGCGTTGATAATCGACCTCAGCGCGCTGCCGCAAGCGCCCGAAGGTTCGGACGCCGACCGGATCGCCAAAGGCGAAATACCCGATTAAGAGTCCGGCTAACGGGCCTGATTAGCCCGCAATGATCTGCATCACGAGCGGCGGTGCGGTGAGGCTAGGAGACGATTCGAGCAATTTCAGTGCGTGGGCGACATTCCGCTCAGGCCCCTCATGCGCAACCATGGCGACCAGCACTTCACCGCCTTCCGCGATTTTCCCTTCCTGAATCAAGCTTTCGATCGACACACCCGCATCGCGCATTGCTGCGGTGATTTCCGCCAGCACGCCGGGCCGGTCGGTGACGGTGAAGCGCAGATAGGTCCGCCCCAGTCGGTGCCCCGAAGTCGCCGCAGCCATCGGCTTCAAGGCCCCGACCGGAACCGAAAACGGTGCCGAAGTTTCGCCCCGCGCGATGTCAATCAGGTCCGCCACCACTGCGCTGGCCGTTGGCCCCTCACCCGCGCCTGCGCCCTGAAACAACAGGCGGCCGGAGAAGTTGCCCTCTGCCACGACGGCATTGGTTGCGCCCGTGACATGCGCCAGCGGATGCCCTTTGGGTACAAGGCAGGGTTTGACCCGCTGGAGCAATTGCGGTGTGCCATCTTCGCCGCATTCAACGTCGGCCATGCCGATCAAACGGATTACATAGCCCAGCTTGTCAGCCTGCGCGATATCGGCAGCGCGAACGCGGGCGATGCCTTCACAGTCGACGCTGTCAAAATCTATCCGTGCGCCGAATGCGATTCCGGCAAGAATGGAAAGCTTGTGCGCCGCATCAATGCCTTCGATGTCAAAGGTGGGATCGGCTTCGGCATAGCCTTTGCCCTGGGCATCAGCCAGCGTTGCGTCGAAGCTCGCCCCGGTCGCTTCCATCGTCGAGAGGATGTAGTTGGAGGTCCCGTTGAGTATCCCGTAAATGCGTTCGATCGCGTTGGCAGCCGTACCTTCGCGCAAGCCCTTAACGACAGGAATCCCGCCCGCTACTGCGGCTTCGAACTTGAGCGCAGTTCCGGCCGCTTCGGCTTCGCGGGCCAGTTCCATGCCGTGATGTGCGATCATCGCCTTGTTTGCGGTTACCAGTCCCTTGGCCGAAGCAATCGTTTTGCGCGCCAGATCAAGTGCCGGACCTTCCGATCCGCCAACCAGTTCGACCACCACATCGATATCGCCGCGCGCGGCCAAGGCGGTCATATCGCTTTCCCAAGCGAACCGGCCAAGGTCGACCCCGCGGTCCTTCGTTCGATCGCGCGCACTGACTGCGACGATTTGAATCGGGCGCCCGGCACGGGCGCGGACCAGATCTGCATTCGTATCGAGCAGGCGAATCATGCCTGCACCCACAGTGCCGAGCCCCGCGAGAGCAATCCGCAGTGGCGGTGATTCGGATGTCTGCAGTTGCTGGACCATGATGCGGCTCGAATTCCTTTTGCGCCTCGCCGCACCGCGCCAACACCAACCCCGAAACGGGTTGGCGCCTGACCCTGCGGGGCAAGACTTTACCGATATGAGGCTGCTTTAGCGTGTCATTGCCAGTGCGGAAGGTGTTTCTGCACAAACTTTGCCTTTGGGACCGCTAGCTTTGGTTTAATCCAGTCCCGGCCCCGCAGGCCGACTTCGCGGACACGGGCCCAGTTGCGACAGGACAAAGCGGTAATCCTCAGCCGCCTGCGCGCGCGCATCGGAATCGCGCGATAGATTGGCCCTGCCGGGCAAGGTGCGCGGCAGAAAACAGGCAAGTCGGTACCACGCCAGAGTTTCCCGCTGTGGCGGACGCGCGGCCTGATCGACAATCTCGGTCCAGGATACGCCCCAGACCGGCAATTGCCCGGGGCGGCGGATAACAGTCACGGAAACTGGCCCGTTATCCCGCGTCGAAAGGAATAGCTGGGTTTCCGATTCCCCAACCAGATTTCCTTCAACGGACAAGGCATCACGAATTCCGGTGATTATTGGCGGCGAATCGGCAGAAGCCAGCGAAGCAAGGATCGGGCGGAGCCGCGCCTCAAGTGCCGGGCTCCAGTCAAGCTGCGCCTCTTCCCCCACCAGTTGAACTTCCCCGGCGCGCCCGTTTACCGGGCGGGCGAACAACAGCATTTCGCGATTCTTCAGCTTGGGCGGCTTGCCCTTACCATCACGCGGAACATCAACCAGATAACGCACCGATTCACCCATCACCGTGCTGCCTGACAATAACGCAGCAGTCCGCGCTTCTATATAAAGCCGTGTATAGCCGGGCTTAAGTCCGGGGGCGCGGGCCGGTTCGACCTCGGCCTGCTTGCGAATCGTGACCCGCACAACCAGTTTTGCGGCCTCAGCCAGATCGACCAGATCCGCATAGGTCGATTCGCCAACGGTCGGCATTGCTTGGCTGGGCGCTTGATACAGAGCCTGTGCCAAGACCGGGGTCCCCAGCGGGCTGATCAGAAAGCCGGCACCGGCAATCAGGCGCCCAAAGCTCAGCATATTACGCATTTTCAATCTTTTAACCCCACAAAATTTGCAATGTCTGCCGATTCGTGTCTGCCGCGTTCAATCATGGGCGCAGTGAATCCACTGTTAACCGACAAAGCGTTTGCTTGGCTTTGCCTTCGCCGCTATGCCAAACGCATATGGGGTAAAACAATAATAATGCTCCAACCAGGCCCGAACCGGGCCATTCGGGGTCCGGTCGGCCGTAATGGCTATCGATTTCGATTGGCTTTCAGGGTGGACATTATGGATTGTGCTCTGGCAGAGGGGACTCTGACAAGAGTAGTGATGCCGGACCAAGGTCCGGCGACTGACTATGGAGTGATGCGACTGAATGGCCTACGCTGACCAACAGATGAGCGGTAATCGGATTATCGCTCTGATCATTGTGGGGTTGATCCATGTGGCCCTCGGCTACGCGCTTGTGACGGGCCTTGCTTACGAGGCCGTCACCAAAGCAATTGAGCGTGTGACGACGGTTGACATCGAGGAACCACCGCCGCCCGAGGACGAACCACCGCCGCCACCTGAGCCGGATACTGCGCCGCCGCCGCCTGTGGCGCCGCCGCCGCCGATCAGCATTGCGCCGGCTCCGCCACCGATCCGGACTCAGCAGACGATTCCGCCGCCGGCACCCGTGGCTGTTCGCATTCCGCCTCCGGCTCCGGCTGCCCCTCCACCGCCGCCACCACCCAGGGTACAGCCCAAGGGTCCTGAACCACGGGGTAACCCGGGTAACTGGGCGACGCCGAACGACTATCCGTCGCGCGCGCTTCGTGAAGAGCGTGAAGGCACCACCGCATTCCGCGTCTCTGTTGGTGCAGATGGCAAGGTTCAAGACTGCTCGGTTACCCGCTCCAGCGGTCACGCCGATCTTGACGATGCAACCTGCAAAAACATCACGCGCCGGGCTCGTTTCCGTCCGGCAACCGATGGCAATGGGGATGAAGTTTCCGGCAGCTGGTCCAGCCAGGTGCGTTGGCAAATACCGAAATAACCGGCGCGGCCGGACCGATGGGCGGTTCGGCAACGTCACAACACATTTTTTGAACAGCTTCTTTCTGAGAGGACACTCGCAATGATTATCGAACTTCTCGCCGCAGGTGCGGCGCCGCAGAACAAATTTGGCTTCGTGGAAGCCATGGAACAGGGCGGCCTGATCGCCCAGTCCATCTTTAGTGTGCTGGTTATTATGTCAGTCGGCTCCTTCTACATCCTGATTACCAAGTTCCTGGAACAGAAAAAGGTGATGGGCCAGTACTCGCAAATCAGTGCGTTCTGGCGCAGCAACTCGCTCAAGGAAGGCGCGGCCAAGCTCGAAAAGAACAGCGCATGGCGCCAGATGGTTGATGATGGCCTGGACGCTCAGGAAAACCACAGCAAGATGGCTAACAGCCTCGAAGCGCATGACTGGATGCATGGTTCGCTGGCTCGTTCGGAAGCTTCGATCAACACCAAGCTTGCCGGCGGCCTTCCGTTCCTGGCATCGGTTGGTGCGACTTCGCCGTTCGTCGGCCTTCTCGGTACAGTTATCGGGATCTATCGCGCCCTGATCAACATCGGTCTTGCCGGTTCGGCATCGATCGACAAGGTCGCAGGCCCGGTTGGTGAAGCCCTGATCATGACCGCCATTGGTCTGCTTGTGGCTGTGCCTGCTGTGCTTTCGTACAACTGGCTGCAGGCTCGCAACAAGAAGATTGCCGAACTGCTCAGCGGTTTCGCAACAGACCTTCTGGCGAACATGAATTCGAATGGCGCAGTTAAGCCAGCAGTGGCTCCGGTTGCTGCAAAGGCACCGGCACCCAAGGCCTGATTGTAAATTAGTCGAGACGGGCACCGGTGTGCCTGTCTCGATGATCCGGCCCTTAGATATTCAGAATAGGATTTAGCCATGGCAATTTCGACAGGCGGCGGTGGTGTAGAAACGCCGATGTCGGACATCAACACTACGCCGCTCGTCGACGTTATGCTGGTGCTCCTGATCATCTTCCTAATCGCAGTTCCGGTCGCGATTCAGACGATCGACAAGCTCAAGATTCCTATCATGGCAACACAGGAATCGAAGGACAAGGTCGAGAATCTGTTGTTGACGGTGAGCACGACCGACGAAGCCGGCCGGAATGCGGGCGAACCCGGTTTCACCGGTGCATCGCGTAGCGGCCAATGCCGGGTTTACTTCAACAATACGACCCCGGTTGATTCGCAAGAGCTTTACGATCAGGCCTTCGAACGCCTGGACAATATCGTGCAGCGTGCGGGTGGACCCGAAGCGATTATGGCCAATCCGGACCAGATTCCGCAGGTCCATATCCGAGGTGACGTGAACGCACCTTGGCAGTGTGTTGCCGGTACAATCTACAATGTGCAGGCAGCTGGTTATCCGACCGTAGGCTTCATTTCCAACCCGGTCGATCCAAACGGCTGATCGTGCTGCTGATCGTCGCGCAATAGTGCGGCAATCGGTGGTATCAGAATTTATTCAGGAGTAACACATCATGGCAATGTCAGGCGGCAAGGACGATGGTTCGCCGATGATGGAAATGAACACGACGCCGCTTATCGACGTCATGCTCGTTCTCCTCATCATGTTCATCATCACAATCCCCGTAGCCACGCATTCGATCGATATCGATCTTCCCGCACCCAATCCCAACCCACCTGACGAGCCAATCGATCCGATTCAAAACAAGATCGTGCTGACTCAGGAAGGTCAGATCTTGTGGAATGGTAGCCCGATCGACGATGGCGAACTGGTCCGCAATCTGGAAATGACCAAGAGTTTCGCGATCGAACCAGAGTTGCAGTTCGAACCCGAACCGCTTGCGAGCTACGACCTATCGGCCAAGGTGCTCAACATCATCAAGGCATCGGGGGTGACCAAGTTCGGGTTTGTCGGAAACGAGAAATATCGGATATTCGGCAAGGCGCCAGGCGCCTGACGATCCGGCTCAACCGGAGAGTTTAACTCAAGGTATACTGAAAGGGGCGGAGCGATCCGCCCCTTTTTTGTTGTTATGTCTGAGAGCGGCCTAGCTGTGCCGCGGCCCCAGTCCCGCATGGCTAACGTACGCCGGCTAACGATCCCAATCGTCAAGCGGCTCCACACGCATTGCGGTCTCGGCCAGCGCCTCGGCTTCCAGCAGCAAATCATCGTCGGCCGATCCCTGTGGGACGCTCTCACGCCCGATCATGACCATGATCGGCACTGCCATCGGGCTGACCGAATCAAGCCGGACATGCACCACCTCCTCAGCCGCACGGTCGAGCAGGGCGCCCAGCCGCCCGACATCGGTAATGCTGGCCTGCGTGTCCGCCCATGCCGCATCCAGCAACAGGTGGCCAGGCTCATGCTTGCGCAGCACATCATAAATCAGGTCCGTCGAGAAGGTGACCTGTTTGCCGCTCTTGCGCTTACCCGGATGCTGGCGCTCCACCAGGCCCGCAATCACGGCAACCTCGCGGAAGGCACGCCGGAGCAAATGCGATTCCTGCACCCACGCGATAAATTCATCGGTCAGAATATCCGGTGAAAGCAGCACGCGGGGATCACTGATCGGCTTTAGCCCCCAGACCCCGAGCGAATAATCGTTGGCGACAAAACCGCCCGGGCGCAGCCCCATGCTTTCCATCCGCCGAGTGATCAGCATCCCCAACGACTGGTTCGCATTCCAGCCTTCAAACGTATAGAAAACGGTATATTCGCGCTTTGCATGGGGGAAGCTTTCCACCAGCACTTGCCCCGGCCCCGGCATCTGGCTGCGCCAATCCTGAACTTCCAACCATTCCCGAACATCGTCGGGGAATCGCGCCCATCCGGCCCGGTCAACCAGCAACGCCCGAACCCGCTGCGCCAAATGCGTGGTCAAAGGCATTCGCGCCCCGCCATAAGACGGTATCATCGCTGCCTTGCTGGAAGCCGCGACGGTAATCTCCATATCCTTGATCCGCTTCACCTCAAGACTGGTTCCCGCAAAGAAAAACGTATCTCCCGGCGAAAGTGAGGCCGCAAAACGTTCCTCCACCCGGCCTAGCGAGCGGCCATTCCCGAAGCGGACATCGAGCATTTCGCTATCGATAATAGTCCCGCTATTCAGCCGGTGACGCGCGGCCTGTTCAGGGTGGGTCAGCCGCCAGGTCCCATCCCGATCCTTCATGATCCGTTGGAATCGATCATAGGCCTTGAGCGCATAGCCGCCTGTAGCGACAAAGTTCAGCACCCTGCTCCATGCCTTGGCGTCGACCCAGGCATAGGTAAGGGAGGATCGCACCTCCGCCAACAGGCCCGCTTCATTGAACGGTCCGGCACAGGCGCAGGCCATCACATGCTGGGCCAACACATCCAGGCCGCCGGCGCGAAATTCCTCCCCGTCACGCTGCCCTTCGTCCACTGCTTCTTTGGCCGCCGTGGCTTCGAGAAATTCGAATCGGTTTCCGGGCACCAGAATGGCGCGACTGGGCTGATCGAGCCGGTGCCCCGCCCGCCCGATTCGTTGTAACAGGCGGCTGGAGCCCTTGGGCGCACCCATTTGCACAACTAGATCGATGTCACCCCAGTCCACCCCCAGATCGAGGCTGGCCGTAGCCACCAATGCCCGCAATTCCCCGCGCGCCATCGCCCCTTCCACCTTGCGCCGCGCTTCCTTTGACAAGGAACCATGGTGAATTCCGATCGGCAGATTATCCTCATTTGCTTCCCACAGCTTCTGGAAAGTAAGTTCGGCCAGAAAACGGGTATTGGTGAAGATCAGCGTTGTTCGATTGGTGCCGATCAGGCGGTAGAGCTGAGGAATCGCCCAGGTCGCGGCATGGCCGCCCCATGGCACCCGTTCTTCTTCCGGCAAGAGGATTTCAACTTCAGGCGGCGCCCCGGATTCCCCGATTACCAACGTGACACTATCGATGTCACCAGACGGAGCCAGCCAATCCTGGAAGGCCTGCGGCCTGGCCAACGTGGCGGACAGGGCCGCACGCCGCATATCCGGTGCGATGCGCTGCAACCGGGACAGGCTGAGGGCCAGAAGGTCGCCGCGCTTGCCCGTGGCAAAGGCATGGACTTCATCGACTACGATCCGCTTCAGGCCTGCAAAGAGGGTGAAACTTTCCGGATAAGACAGCAGCAGGGAAAGCGATTCGGGCGTGGTCAGCAAGATATGCGGCGGTCTGGCCCGCTGCCGCGCCTTGCGGTCTGACGGCGTATCTCCGCTGCGAGTTTCGATCTTGAGCGGCAGGCCCAGTTCATCGACCGGCGTGAGAAGGTTGCGCTGAACATCATGCGCCAGCGCCTTGAGCGGCGATACATAAAGCGTGTGAAGACCTTCCGGCGGTGCAGCCCCGGCAAGCCGGGACGGACAGAAATCAGCCAGTGTCGGAAGGAAGCCAGCCAGTGTCTTGCCGGCCCCGGTATCGGCTACCAGCAGTGCATGTTGCCCGCCATCCGCAGCGCGAAGCATATCCTGTTGATGCCGCCGGATGCGCCAGCCGCGTGTTGCAAACCAGGTATCGAGTTCAGGCGGAAGGGCAGAGCCGGTCACCGCCAAACCGCTCAGTGCCCCGCTTGGGGCCCACGCTCCAGGCCAGAGGCGGCGAGCTGTTTGTCGATCTGCCCCATCAACCGCGCAAGCCCTTCTTCAGTATCGCTTTCGGCTCGGGCGACCAATACATCCTGCGTGTTGGAGGCGCGAAGCAGCCACCATCCATCCGCATTGCTAACCCGCACCCCGTCCGTGCCATCGACCTGTGCATCGGTGCCGGACAGGCGCTGCTTGACCTCTTCGATGGCCGCAAACTTGCGGCTTTCATCGACCTGGAACCGCAATTCCGGTGTGTTGAACATGGCCGGCATGGCGCTGCGCAGTTCAGTCACCGATTTGCCCAGCCGTGCGGCCGCAGCAATTAACCGGATGCCGGCATATAAGGCATCGTCATATCCGTAATACGTATCTGCAAAGAACACATGGCCGCTCATTTCGCCGGCCAGTGGGGCATGAGTTTCCTTCATTTTGGACTTAATCAGGCTGTGCCCGGTTTTCCACATCAGCGGGTTGCCGCCTTGCGCTGCAATGCTGTCGAAAAGTGCGCGGCTGGCCTTCACATCGGCGATAATCGTCGATCCCGGCATCCGCTGCAGCAGATCTTCGGCATAGATCATCAGCAATTGATCGCCCCAGATGACCCGGCCCTGGCCGTCAATAGCACCGATCCGATCGCCATCACCGTCAAAAGCTACTCCAAAATCGAGCTTCTTTGCCGCGACCAATGCCCGCAGATCCTCCAGATTCGCTTCGACCGTCGGGTCTGGATGATGATTGGGAAAGTTACCGTCGACATGCGTGAAGAGAAGATGATGCTCCCCCGGAAGGCGCGCGGCCAAGGCTTCCAGAGCCGGACCAGCCGCCCCATTGCCCGCATCCCAGCCGATGCGCAGTCCGCCGAGGATGGCGGGGTCGATCCCGTCGAGGCCGATGAGCAGACGCTCGACATACTCGCCGAGGATATCGCGCGACTCTATCGTACCGGTTCCATCGTCCCACTCGCCCGCTTCGGCCATCCGACCGAGCCTGAGAATATCATCCCCGAAAAACGGACGCCCCTGAAATACCATCTTGAAGCCATTGTAATTGGCGGGGTTGTGGCTGCCTGTTATCTGAATGCCGCCATCAATATCTTCGGCTGAAGCTTCGGCATAATAGAGCATGGGAGTGGCGCTCATCCCGATGCGAACAGCATCGCAGCCACTGGCATTGATCCCTTCCACCAAAGCATGTTCGAGCATGGGCGAACTGATGCGCCCATCATAACCAACGGCGATCCGCGATCCGCCCGCCCGTTTAAGCAGCGTCGCAAAGCCGCGCCCGATTGCGCGGGCATCGTCCGTTCCCAGAGTTTGGCCAATGATGCCGCGAATGTCATATTCGCGCAGGACGGTAGGATCGAAAACGTGACGCATGCCAATTCCTCAGTCTTATTCGGGCGATCCGTCAATTAACAAATCACGGGCCGCATTGGCTTCATGCACCTGCGCATTGGTGCCGCCACGATCAGGGTGAACCATCGCCACCAACCGCTTGTGCGCTTCCATCACTTCTTGCCGCGACGCCGCCGGGCGAACGCCCAAAAGGTTACGGGCGCGTTGCCGGGCCCGTTGGCGGGTGCTCATGGTGTCAAGATAGGCCCAGGGCCAGCGTCCCGCCACCACTTTGCATCCGATCGACAGCACTGCGGCAATTATCAGAAGACGAATCATGCAATTGCCAGGTCAGGTTGGCTGCCTACCGGCGAATGATCGCCTTGTGGCAGCTTGAGACCGGCCAGCAGACTACGCATTTCCTGCCGCGCCACCAGATGGCTCGTCCCCAATTCGCCCAGATGCCCCTTGTCCAGAAGTGTCAGGCCTGACGGAAACAATTCACGGTAGATCACACGTTCGGACAGGCCCTTGGCCACGCGGAAACCGGCCCGCTTGCTGAGTTCCGTCAGCGCCTTTTCGATGCGCAGCATATTGCGCGCTTCAACATGACCCGTGCGATTGCGGACCACTACCCAATCGATTTCCTGCCGCCGGGCAATTGCCCGGCTCTTGCGAGTCTCCCAGATCAGCTCCGCGTAAAAGCTAAGACGGCGAACCTTGAAACTTTCCGCATCGACCTGACCGATCAGATCGAAATCGACAAAACTGTCGTTGAGCGGTGTAACCAGCGTATCGGCCTCGGTCGCGGCATGGCGGGCAAAGGGGTCATCACGCCCCGGAGTGTCAACAATCAGGAAATCGGCACCTTTGCCCACTTGCCGGACTAGATCTTCGAATTCCTCCACGCTTTCACCGGTGAAAACTTCGACTTGAGCGCCGGGCAACGTGATCCCGCGCCGCGCCTCTGTCTCGCTGCGGTTTTCAAAATATCGGTGAAACGTCCGCTGGCGCGGATCGAGATCGATCGCCGCCACCTTCGCGCCGCGATAGGCCAGGGCAACCGCCACATGCACGGCCGTGGTGGATTTGCCGGTCCCGCCCTTTTCGTTGGCGAAAGTTATCCGGTGCGGGGATCGGTTCTCGGGCACGGTCAGCATTTGTCCTTCAGCAACAGGATCGGTTGTTTTTGCACGCCGCCCAAGGCTAGGAGGCGTAGTCACTGCTCTTATCGGAGGGTTCCGCGCCGTGCAAACCATCAACCGGCTCGACATGTTGAGAAATAGTGTTGCTGCACTGCGCAGCGATGGCAGCACCATGGCGCTGGTGCCGACCATGGGCGCGCTTCACGAAGGCCATCTGGCTCTGGTCCGGGCGGCGCGGCAGCGCGCGGATCACGTTTGCGTATCAATCTTCGTCAATCCGACCCAATTCGGGCCGAACGAAGATCTGGACGCTTACCCGCGCCAGCTGGAAACGGATTCGGCAATGCTCGAAGCCGAAGGTGTAACGCTGCTGTGGGCGCCGGCAGTGGACGAAATGTATCCCGATGGATTCGCCACATCCATTGCCGTAGCCGGGGTTAGCGCCAATTTCTGCGGGGCAAGCCGGCCCGGCCATTTCGACGGGGTCGCTACCGTGGTATGCAAATTATTCAATCAGGTTCGCCCCGATGTCGCTTGCTTTGGTGAAAAAGACTGGCAGCAATTGGCAGTGATCCGCCGAATGGCGCGGGACCTTGACCTGAATTTCCCTCATGCTGACCAGATCGCAGGCATCCCGACCATGCGTGAGGCCGACGGTCTGGCCATGAGCAGCCGCAACCGTTACCTATCGGTGCAAGACAGGGAAACCGCCGCGATACTTCCCAGCGCGATGCGGAATGCGAAAGATCGGATCGAAGCAGGTCATGATGTATCCGCAGCTTTGGCTGAACTTGAACAAACTTTGATTGCCGCCGGGTTCGGCGGCGTTGACTATGCTGGCCTGGCCGACGCGGATAGCCTTGCGCCGCTGCGAATGCTTGCGAATGAACCGGCCCGTCTGCTTGTCGCTGCACGGATTGGCGGCACACGATTGATCGACAATCTGGCTATTCGCGCCGCACCCTCGGCAGATGCTGCGACCAACGGATAGCGCCACGCGCCAGACCGCAATGCGTGCCGCATGAGTAGGGGACATACGGCGGTTTTTCAGGGTGTTATAGACTGCGTTTCGAAGGGTGGAATTTGCCTTTCGGGTCGCGCCGGACGTGCCGGATTCAAGGTCCAGTACGTCCGGCTATAAGCCGCCATACCCGGCTATACCCGACCATACCCGGCCAAGACTGTTTCGACATTGGCGATTATCCCATGGCGCCAATTGGTACCGCAAAGCCACACTGTCTACGCAAGATTGCAATGCGCAACCTAGTTCCGATTGCACAATATTGCCAGAGCGTGACATATCTTGAAATAAGCAATGGCTCCGGCGCATTTTGAAACGATCGGCCATGCAAAAAGAAGAAAATGGAGGGGAACTTTATGAAGAAAATACTTTCGAGTACGACCGCAATTGCCTTGGCAACACTGGCAAGCAATGTAGCTTATGCACAGGCCGCGGTTGATGAAGGCAGCGCGACAACGCAATCCCAATCTACGCGAAGCGATGATGTCATTATCGTGACCGCCCAGCGCCGTGCGCAGGATGTGCAGCAGATCCCTCTTGCTGTTACCGCCGTTAGCCCCGCTCAACTCGAAGCGCAGGGCGTCGTCAATGTGCAGGATATCACGCAGGTATCGCCGAGCTTTTCGAGCTCGAACGCGCAGCTTGCTTCCGCGTCGGTGGTGCTGCGCATTCGCGGTGTCGGCACGACTTCCAACAACATTGGTTTCGAAAGCGCCGTCGGCATCTTCGTCGATGGAGCGTATCAATCACGCCCCGGCATCGCCTTGTCGGAATTTGTCGATGTGGAACGGGTCGAAGTCCTGCGCGGCCCACAAGGCACCTTGTTTGGCCGTAATACGTCGGCAGGCGCACTCAACATTACCAATGTGCGCCCTGACCTGAGCGAATTCGGCGGCTTTGCCAATGCCACTTATGGCAATCGCAACCTCTACAATGTCCAGGGCGCCATCAATCTGCCTGTGGTCAAGGATACCGTCGCTGTTCGCCTGACCGGCGCTTATCGCAAGCGCGATGGTTTCATGACCATTGTCGACCGCACCGGCAAGGAACTTGGCGATTCCAACGGTGCTGACCAGTATCTGGTTCGCGGCCAGGTCGGCTGGGAAACCGAAGGCGGAATCAAGGGCCGCATAGTCGCAGATTATGCAAAGAGCGTGGCCCCGTTCGGTGCTGCTCTGGAAGTCCTGCAATCACCGGTTGAAACTTTCGGCTTGTTTTCCGCCGTCGGGTTGGGTGCGCGGGGCGGTATGGCTGGCCCAGACGTCGCTATCGGCGTCAACGATGTGAACGGTGGCCAGGCCGCGGTCGACAATCGCATCGCCACGGCAAATTCTGTGCCCAATACCCGCACCAAGCTGTGGGGCGTAACCGGCGAACTCGAGGTGCCCCTCGGGGCGGCGGCAGATCTGATCTACATTGGTTCCTATCGTAAATTCAATTCCTTCGAAGCCTATGATTCCGATTTCTCCGGCCTCGATGTATTTGATGTCACCGGCAACTATGTCTCGATCAAGACCATGACTCAGGAACTGCGGGTTCAAGGCAATGCGTTCGACGACAGGCTCGAATGGATGGTCGGTGCCTATTATTCCAAGGAAGACATTTCGCAGACTGTCAACTTTGCCTTGGGCCAGGATTATGGCGAGCTGATCGGCGCCTTGTTCTACGGGCCAACTGGCGGCGCTCTGGGCGCGAATCCCCTGTCCATCTTTGCTGGCGGGCGTGATCCGGCGGGCACGACGAATACCAATATTTATGCGCAGAACAGCAAGAGCTGGTCGCTTTTTACGCATAACACTCTGGAAATCGCCGAAGGCCTGAAGGTCAGCATAGGCCTGCGTTATTCGGACGAAAGCAAGGACGGTTCATTCAGCCAAGGCAACAACAACAATGCCATTTGTCCGGCGATCCTGACCGCTATCGGTGCTGGTGCCGTACCCGCTCCGCTGATCAGCAATGTGTTCGGTACGGGCTGCTTCGCCTTTACCGCGCCCGCCAATTTGCCGGCTGCGGCAGCATTTCCTTTGCCACGCACATTCGCCGCAAAGTTCAAGGATAACGAGCTGATCTACACGGGCAAGTTGGCCTATGAACTGACGCCCGAAATCAACTCCTATGCCAGCTTCACGCATGGCTATAAGTCAGGTGGGTTCAACCTCGATTCGACCGCCGCAGCTGGCGGAGCAGACCCACGCTTCGCTTCGGAATTGGTGGATGCCTATGAAGTCGGGGTGAAAGCCCGGATGATGGACAACGCCGTAACCCTCAACGTTGCGGCCTTCGTCGAGAAGTTCAAGAATTTCCAGGTTCTCGAATTTACAGGTGCCCAGTTCCAGACTTTCAATGTGCCCAAGGCCAACACCAAGGGTGTGGAAATCGAAACGGTTATTCGCCCGGACGATCATTTCACCATCACAGGCGGCCTCACAATTCTCGATGCGAAATACCCGCGGGATTGTTCCGGGAAACAGACTGCGGTCAATGTCGTGGCCTTGTGCGGCCAGCAGTTAACCAACGCTGCGCCGGTGACGGGGATCGTAGGGGCCGCTTACAAGCGCCCCATCGGGGATAGTCTGGAATTCTCGATCAACGGCCAGGTTCGCATGGAAAGTGACCAGCGCACATCCACGCAGGCTATCCTGTTGCCGACTAGTGCGGAAATTACCGCTGCTGGCGGTGTTCAGGCCGCAGTTGACAAGGCCGCTCTGCTGCCATTCGACATTCAGGACGGGACGGTCAAAATCAATCTGCGCGCCGGCATCGGATCGCAGGATGATGCCTGGAAGATTGAAGCCTTTGTCAACAATCTGACCAACGAAGTGACCCGGGGCGTTACCTTTAATACGGTGCTTCGTACGGGATCGCGTTCGGCCTTTATCCAGGAACCACGGTCCTACGGCGTCACCGTTCGCACGAAGTTCTAGGAAGGCAAATCCATACGGTGAAGGGGCCGCTTGCAGCGATGCAGGCGGCCTTTTTCATGATTGGTGCAAGAATGCGGCTGGAGCGGGTAGCGGGAATCGAACCCGCATCACTAGCTTGGAAGGCTAGGGCTTTACCACTAAGCTATACCCGCTCGCGCAATGTGCCGGTTAGGCCGAACTGGCCACAACAGCAACTTCGCCAGCCGCTTGCCACTATCTGCGCGGATTCGTCAACCTTAGGTTTGCCTGACAGGCAGACTCAGGCAACTTGTCCGCGAAAAAGCAAATCTAAGTTTCCCTTACCGCAGCACTTGACTAGCTGCACGGTTACCTGATCAACCGATATCGGAACCCGATGCACCGCCTGACCCACCTCGAACGGCTCGAAGCCGAAAGCATCCACATCATGCGTGAAGTGGTGGCCGAAGCCCGTAAGCCGGTCATGCTCTATTCGGTGGGTAAGGATAGCGCTGTGATGCTGCATCTGGCGAAAAAGGCCTTCTATCCCGCACCGCCGCCATTTCCGCTGCTTCACGTTGATACGACATGGAAGTTCCGCGACATGTATGATCTGCGCGAAAAGGCGGCCAGCGATGCGGGTATGGACCTGCTCGTGTGGCATAATTCTGAAGCGCAGAGCCGCGGAATAAATCCCTTCGATCACGGATCGGTCCACACCGATATGTGGAAAACAGAAGGCCTGAAGCAGGCGCTGGACCATTACGGTTTTGATGCCGCTTTTGGCGGGGCGCGGCGCGATGAAGAAAAAAGCCGCGCCAAGGAACGGATTTTCTCCTTCCGCAGCAACGCCCACGGATGGGACCCGAAGAACCAGCGGCCGGAGTTGTGGAACCTCTACAATGCAAAAATGGCCAAGGGCGAAAGCATCCGCGTGTTCCCGCTTAGCAACTGGACCGAACTCGACATCTGGCAATATATCATGGCCGAAAGCATCGAAATTGTGCCGCTCTACTTCGCGGCCCGGCGCCCGACCTATATTCATGATGGCGGATTGTTCATGGCCGATGATCTGGATCGGCTGGAAAAGGTCATGGGCCGGCGTCCGGAAATTACCGAACGATCCATCCGCTTCCGGACACTGGGCTGCTTCCCGCTGACGGGCGCCGTTGAGAGCGAAGCGGCCACCTTGGCCGAAGTGGTGCAGGAAATGCTGCTTGCCACGACCAGCGAACGCCAGGGCCGGGTGATCGACCAGGATGATGGCGGCGCAGGGATGGAGAAGAAGAAGCAGGAAGGGTACTTCTGATGGCCGATTCTTCTTCCCCGACCTATCAGGCGGATCGCCTAATTGCAGAAGATATCGAAGCCTATCTCGAGCAGCACCAGAACAAGAGTATGCTGCGTTTCATCACCTGCGGCAGCGTGGATGATGGCAAGAGCACGCTGATCGGGCGATTGCTGTATGACAGCAAAATGATCTTCGAAGATCAGCTGGACGCGCTTGAGGCAGATAGCAAGCGCATCGGTACGCAGGGGCAGGAGATCGATTTCGCCTTGCTGGTGGATGGCCTGGCTGCGGAGCGCGAACAGGGCATCACGATCGATGTCGCCTATCGCTTTTTTGCGACAGAGAAGCGCAAATTTATCGTGGCTGATACACCCGGGCACGAACAATATACCCGCAACATGGCCACTGGTGCGTCGACCGCCGATCTCGCCGTAATCCTTGTCGATGCCCGCAAAGGTGTGCTGGTCCAGACACGCCGCCATTCCTACATCGCGCATTTGCTGGGCATCAGGCATATTGTTCTGGCCGTGAACAAGATGGATCTGGTCAATTACGATCCAGCAATCTTCGAAGGTATCGTGGCCGAATATCAGACTTTCGCCGCGACGATTGGAATCGAGAATTTCACGGCGATCCCGCTATCGGGCTTCAAGGGAGACAATGTTGCCAGCGCACCTTCGGCCAATACGCCATGGTATTCTGGCCCCAGCCTGATCGAGCATCTGGAAAACGCAGACTTGTCCAATGAACGCGCGCAGGCAGGTGCGTTCCGAATGCCGGTGCAGTGGGTCAACCGTCCCGATCTCGATTTCCGCGGTTTTTGCGGCCTCATTACCAGCGGCACGGTTCGGCCGGGTGACGCAGTGCGCGTTGTCCCCTCGGGCAAGACAAGTACGATCAAGTCGATCGTTACCTCAGGCGGTGATCTGGATGAAGCGGTTGCCGGCCAATCGGTTACCGTTACGCTCGCGGATGAAGTTGACTGCAGCCGGGGTGATGTGATTGCAGCCGCGGACGATCCGCCGCAATCCTCGGACCAGTTCGAAGCGACTGTGGTGTGGATGAATGACGAGGCCCTGAAGCCGGGACGGGGCTATTGGCTCAAGCTGGCAAGCCAGACCGTCAGCGCCAGCGTGCGGGAACCGAAATACGAAATCAACGTCAATACGCTGGACCATCTGGCCGCAAAGACCTTGGAGCTAAATGCCATCGGAGTGGTCGAATTGCAGACCGATCGGCCGATCACTTTCGAGGCCTATGCCGAAAGCCGCGCCCTTGGCGGCTTCATCCTGATTGACAAGATCACCCATGCCACGGTGGCTGCAGGGATGCTCCATTTCAGTTTGCGCCGCGCGCAAAACGTCCATTGGCAAGCGCTTGATGTTACCCGGGAAGATCACGCTGCACTCAAGAACCAGCGCCCGGCAGTGCTATGGTTTACCGGGCTGTCGGGCGCTGGCAAATCGACCATCGCCAATATCGTCGCGCGAAAATTGCACCGGATGAATCGCCACACCTTCCTCCTCGATGGCGACAATGTGCGCCACGGGCTCAACAAGGATCTTGGGTTCACCGAAGCGGATCGCATCGAGAATATCCGCAGGGTTGGCGAAGTTGCGCGCCTGATGGCCGATGCCGGCCTGATCGTGGTCACAGCGTTCATCAGTCCCTTCCGCGCCGAACGGCAACTGGTCCGCCAGATGCTGCCGCCCGGCGAATTCATCGAAGTCCATATCGATACACCGCTCAGCGTTGCCGAAGCGCGTGATGTGAAAGGCCTTTATAAAAAGGCGCGGCAAGGACAGCTCAAGAATTTCACCGGTATCGACAGCCCCTATGAAGCGCCGGAAAGCCCTGAAATCCGGATCGACACGACCAGTATGACCCCCGAAGATGCCGCCGAACATATTGTTCGCCACGTGATTGGCGGCTGGTAAGGATCATGGATCAACACGAGTGCAGCCGCCATGACTGATGCCGAACTTGCCGCCCAACTGGCATCAATCGCGGGACGTATTCTGATCCAGGTACGCGAAAGCGGCATGTTTGATGGCAAGGCCCTGGGCAAAGCTGGCGATCAGACTGCCAACCAGTTCCTCGTCCACGCTCTGCAGGCCCAGCGGCCCACGGATGGGCTTTTATCGGAAGAAAGCGCCGATACCAAAGACCGTCTGTCCAAATCGCGCGTCTGGATCATCGATCCTGTCGATGGAACCCGTGAATATGGCGAAGCCCGCAACGATTGGGCGGTCCATGTCGGACTGGCAATCGACGGCAAGGCGGTTACTGGCGCGGTTGCCTTGCCCGGCGAAGGAGACGGGATCGTCCTGCGTTCTGACCAGCCGGAAGAACTGCCCATACATGATGGAGCGCCGAGGTTGGTTGTCAGCCGCACCCGTCCGGCGGCCGAGGCCGTTGCCGTTGCAGGCGAACTGGCGGCGCAACTGGTTCCCATGGGTTCAGCCGGGGCCAAGGCCATGGCCGTTGTGCGCGGCAAGGCGGATATCTACCTTCATTCGGGCGGCCAGCATGAATGGGACAGCTGCGCCCCGGTGGCTGTGGCCATGGCCCACGGCCTTCACTGTTCCAGGCTCGATGGTTCGCCTTTGGTGTATAACCGCGCCGATACCTATCTGCCCGATCTGCTGATCTGTAGGCCGGAATGGGCGGAACGGGTGCTCGCGATAGTGCGGGGGTTATAGCGCCGCAATCAGTCCGCTTTGGTAATGGCTTCTACCAGCGTCCCTGGTTTCTTGTCTTCTGGATCCCCGTTCGTAGGTTTTGCCTGCGCCAATTCCGGCTGACCGGGGATTGCGATCGATACATCCACACGCCGGTTGGCGGCCCGGCCCGCTTCATCGGGTGAACCGTCCAGCTTGGCATTGGGGGCTGCCGGCCGCATCTCCCCCAGCGCAATCACCTCGATCCGCTCCTCTGCGACGCCCTTGGTTATCATGTAATCGCGCACAGTTTCTGCGCGCTTTCGCGAAGCGCGCAAATTGACGTTGTCGTTGCCTTGGGAATCGGTATTTCCGCGAAGGGTAATTGCCCCGCCCAACTCCAGTTGCGGTGACGCCAGAATGGCTGCGATCTGCTCGCGCGCCAGGTCGGACAATTCGCTGCCACCGTCTGCGAACGAGACTGTAGCTTCAAGTGGGTCGAGCGCCTCATCCTGCCGGTCCACCTTCACTTCGGGACGGAAAATCGACACAGCCTGACTCATGGTGGGGGTCGGTGACGGAACCGGTTTGGGCTCGCTGCCACTGCAACTGGCCAAAGCCAGTGCGACTGGTATCACAGTGGCCAATCTCGAGATTCCTCCAGACTTGCCAGGCGTTCGATCAAGCTTTGGTGCGATGGTACGGGCTCGGGTCTGTTTCATGCGATTTGCTTCCTGTCTCCTTTGTTTGCAGGCGATGCGGCAGATGGCTGGCGCGTGCCTGCCGTTGGTGGCGGCGAAAAGGAAATAATCGTATCGCCGGCACGCGGTTCGGGCTGCGACGCATGGGTGAAGAAGCGCATCTTTCCGTCTTCCCGGAGGAGGAGGAGCATGTGGGTCGATTCCGGCAGCCGTTTCTGTGCCGCCTTGAAGTTGAACTCTTCCGACAATTTGGTTTGGCGGAAAACCCAGCCCTGGCTCTGCCGTTCGTTCACATCTTCGACGCCAAAGCCCGATTTGAACAAGGCGCGGCCACGCAGGGATGCCGGCAATTGGCGATGGTCATCATCGTCTGCCGATTCGCCCAATTGGTAAACAGTGTCGCGTCCGATTTCGTGAGCAAATTCGTTACATACCAATGCGTTATAGGCCTCGTTCTCGGTCGCAGCGACCAACACCTGAAACGGTGTGAGATCGAGATTGTGCTCGGTTGCTTCGTTGAGAATTTCGCCATGGTAGAATGGCAAACCCTTCTGCCGGGCAAGCGAAAGACGCTGCCAACTTGGATCAACCACCAATATTGGTGTCTTCAGCTTGTGCATCTGGCTCGCCAGTGCAATCGTCCATGGCGTACTGCCGACGATAATCAGACCGGGCCGGGTCACACCTTTCACTTTCAGCCAGCGGGCGACGATATCAATGGTGAATCCATGCGCAATTATGGTCGCCACCACCACCGCGAAGCTGAGGCTGATCAGCACATTTCCGTCCGCATAACCCAGTTCGGTCAGCCGCAGTGCAAACAGTCCGGAAATGGCAACCAATACGATTCCGCGGGGAGCAATCCAGGCCAGAAAAAGGCGCTCGTTCCATGGTACGGAGCTGAAGGCCAGACTGACCAATATCGTAACAGGCCGGATGACAAAGAGCAGTGCGAACAGAAACAGGCCGAAGCGCCAATGGAAATAATTCAGATCTTCCATCTTGAGCGACGATGACAGCAGGATGAAGATGCCCGACACCAGGATCACCGCAATATTTTGCTTGAAGGGGTGAATGCTGCGCAGGCTCGAAACATTCATGTTGGCGAGCGCGATGCCCATGACGGTCACGGCCACCAGACCCGCTTCGTGCTCAATCCGGTTGGAAAGCACGAAAACACCGATCACGGTGGTCAGCAGAACCGGAACCTTGAGAAATTCAGGCACCGATCCGCGCGGAAATGCCCAGGCAATCGCAACCGCAGCGGCATAGCCAATCAGCCCGGCAATAATCGCGGCGATGATCAACGGGGGAACGACCTCGATTATCGAAGCGCCCGGCGATTCGGCAAGTTTGCGAAAATATTCGTAAGCAATCACCGCGCATAAAGCGCCGGTGGGATCGTTTACAATCGCTTCCCACTTCAGAATGGAAGCCGGCCGGGTCTGGATCGATGATTGACGAAGCAGTGGCATGACCACGGTGGGCCCGGTTACAATCAATATTCCGCCAAACAGTACCGCGACCGGCCAAGCCAATCCTGCAACCCAATATCCAGCCGTTGCGCCAAGTGCCCAGCCCAGAAGCACGCCAATCGTTGCCAGTCGCACGACCCCATCGCCCGCATGGCGCAGCTCCCGCAGGTCGAGACTAAGCCCGCCCTCAAACAGAATGAGCGCCACCCCGATGGCCACCATCGGTTCGAGCAAATTGCCAAATGCGTGTTCGGGGTCGAACAGACCAAGCCCTGGCCCAGCCATGAAACCGGCCACCAGCATCAGCACAATCGCCGGCCAACCGGTACGCCAGGCAAGCCATTGGGCACCGATACCCAGCACGCCGACCAGCGCAATAACGATCGCCTGTTCTTCCATCGGTCCCCTAATGCCGTCAGGTGCATCCTGCATCCTGTTGGCAGGAGATGGCAAGCCTTTACAAGAAGGCTCGCTGCCTCCTCATGCGCAATCAGCCCCCTTCAAATTCCATGATCGCCTGGACAGCGACACCCGATGCACGGAGATTGGCTGCACCGCCAAGATCCGGCAAGTCGATCACGAACAAGGCGTGGTCTACCTGCGCGCCCGCCATCCGCAGCAGCTGTGCGGACGCCATGGCTGTTCCGCCAGTTGCAATAAGATCGTCCACAATCACGACCCGGTGACCGGGGCTAACACCGTCAGGATCCATTTCGAGACGGTCGGAACCATATTCGAGCGCATAGTCGACGCCGATGGTCTTCACCGGGAGTTTTCCGGGTTTGCGCACGGGTACAAAACCGATACCGAGCCTTACCGCGACGGCCGCACCAAAAATAAAGCCACGCGCTTCCATTCCCGCAATTGCCTGTGCACCGACCGCGTTGGCCCGTGCTGCAAGCTCGTCCACCGCCGCGGCAAGACCGGGGCCATGACCGATCAGTGTGGTGATGTCGCGGAACTGGATTCCCGGTTGGGGAAAGTCAGGAACAGTCCGGACCAGAGCCTTCAGTTCATCAGAGGTCATTCTGTCTTTCCCCAAGAAAAACGCCCCCTGCGTCACAAGGGCGCAAGGGGCGTTCCAAATGTCCAGTGTGGCGGATCAATCGGAGGATTTGCTGCCAGTTACGGCCTTCTTCTTCGGTTTGACCGCAGCCCAGATCTGCTGCTTCGCCAGATACGCCAGGATCGTTGCAATCAGAAGGAAGCCAAGCACCGGCCAGCCAGTCTGATGCCGCTTGGCCAAGGTTGGCTCTGCAGTCCAGGCAAGGAAGGCGGATACGTCGGTCGACATCTGGTCAATTGTCGGCTTGGGGTTGCCCGGGCCATAGGTCACCTGACCTTCAGAGACCAGCGGCGGCGCCATGGCCAGATTGAGATTGGCGAAATAGGGATTGTAATGCAGGCCCGGAGGGGTCTTGGCCGCCGGGAATTTCTCCAGCAGTTCCGCTGGTTGCGGCTGGAAGCCGGTCAGCAGCGAATGGATATAAGCAGCTCCGCCATGCCGCGCCTTGGCCATCAACGATAGATCTGGCGGAATTGCGTTGTTATTGGCTGCAGCGGCCGCAATCTTGTTGGGATAGGGCGACGGGAAATAGTCAGTCGGCAGGCCGGGGCGCATATTCGCTTCACCCGTATTTGGGTCAACGCCGGGAACCTGCCAGCTTGCGGCTGCAGCCTTGACCTGCGCCGGGTTGTAGCCGAGCTGCGCGAGATCACGGAAGGCTACGAATTTCAGCGAGTGACAGGCCGAACAGACTTCCTTGTAAACCTGATAGCCGCGCTGAACCTGCGCCTTGTCGAATTTGCCGAACACGCCGTCGCTTGCCAAATGCAGCGGCTCTGGCGCGCGATGAAATTCATGTTCGGCGGTTGCTTCGCCCAAACCTTCGGTTGCAGCAATCCAGGCGCCATTTGCGAAGGACCACAACACCGCAAGGGTGAAGAACAGGCCAGCCAAAATTCCAATCGGGCGAATCATGTCAGTCGCTTTCTACTATTCTCGGCCCAGAACCCGCATGCTCAAGCAGCGGTGTTTTCGCCGAGCACGGCTTGTTTGTCAGTTCCCAACACCGCTTCGGTGATCGAATACGGCAGCGGTTCGGGTTTTTCGATAGAGGAAACCAAAGGCAGGATCACCAGGAAGTGCAGGAAGTAATAAGCGGTCGCCAACTGGCTCAGCATGACGAATGGCTCTTCCGCTGGCGCGCCGCCGCAATAGAACAGCACTGCCATTGCCGGGATCAATCCGAACCAGAAAAACTTGCGGAACAATGGGCGATAATGGCCCGACCGAACCGGCGAGCGGTCCAGCCACGGCAGGAAGAACCAAACCAGGATTGCACTGAACATCGCCAGCACACCCATCAACTTGGCAGGGATGATGAAGAAGTCCGAAGTGAATGCGCGAAGGATCGCGTAGAACGGCCAGAAATACCATTCGGGCACGATATGCGCCGGGGTCGAAAGCGGGTTTGCTTCGATGTAATTGTCCGGATGCCCCATATAGTTCGGGAGATAGAACAACACGGCACAATAAATGAGCAGGAACACGCCCAGCCCGTAACCGTCCTTGGCGGTATAATAGGGGTGAAACGGAATCGTGTCCGCTTCGGTTTTGATTTCTACGCCCGTCGGGTTTGAGGATCCGGGGATATGCAGCGCCCAGATATGCAGGATCACCACGCCCGCAATAACGAACGGCAGCAGGAAGTGCAGACTGAAGAAGCGATTCAATGCAGCGTTGTCCGGAGCGAAACCGCCCAGCAGCCACGTCTGGATCGGTTCACCCACCAGTGGAATGGCACCGAACAGGCCGGTGATGACCTTGGCGCCCCAATAGCTCATCTGACCCCAGGGCAGCACATAACCCATGAAGGCCGTTGCCATCATCAGCAGGAAAATGACAACTCCGAGCAGCCAGATCATTTCACGCGGAGCTTTGTAAGACGAATAGAAAAAGCCGCGGAAAATGTGGAGATAGACCACAATGAAGAAGAAGCTGGCGCCATTGGCATGGGCATAACGCATCAGCCAGCCCCAATTGACGTCGCGCATGATGTGCTCGGTGCTGCTGAAGGCGACCAGTGAATTTGGCGCATAATGCATGGCCAGCACAACGCCGGTGATAATCTGCAGCACCAGACAGAAGCCGGCAAGAACACCGAAATTCCACATATAGCTGAGGTTGCGCGGCACCGGATAACCGGCGCCAATCGCGTCATAGACAAGACGCGGCAAAGGCAGCTTCTCGTCCAGAAACTTCATCAAGCCGTTTGTCGGCTCGTATTGGCGGGCCCAGGGAAAGCTCATGATCTGTCTCTTCTCTTTTAACCGACCGAAACGACCGAAGGCGACGTAAAGACGTAGTCCGGCACTTCAAGGTTTTTCGGGGCCGGACCCTTGCGGATGCGCGCGGCGGTATCGTAACTCGAACCGTGGCAGGGGCAGAAATAGCCGCCGAATTCACCCTTGATTTCGCCTTCGGCTGCCCCGAGCGGGACGCAGCCAAGATGGGTGCAGACACCCATCGTGATCAGCATATCGGTGTGGCCTTCCTTGGTCCGCTCCTCCAGCGTTTGCGGGTCGCGCAGGGAGGAAATATCAACCGCATCAGCTTCCTTGATTTCCTTGGGAGTAAGGCGGCGCACGAAAAGTGGCTGCTTGCGGAATACAGCCTTGATGGCCTGACCCGGTTCAATCGCACTGATATCGATCTCGGTGCTGCTTTCGGCCAGGACATCGGATGACGGGGCCATCTGGCTTACCAGCGGGAGGACAACCGCAGCCGCGCCGACACCGGCAAAGCTGACCGCAGCAATATTGATAAAGTCGCGCCGCCGGACCCCGTCTTCGCCAACACCGCCATTTGCGGCGGCGGTTGCCTCGGGTGTTGCGGTGCCAGTCGTTTCAGCCATCAATCCAGCCTTGTTAAACGCGCCTTAGTATCAAGGGCTCGTCTTGCTCTGCATTTGCCTTGCATATCATGCAAGGCACGATCGTGTCCGGCAAGCCGCGAAATCAGGATAATGCCCCGCTTTGCGTCCCCTCGAACGGATACCACACGGTCTCCGCCCGACGCCGGTTTGGGCGCGCTGATAGACGCGATTACCCGCGCTGCCAACCGCCTTTTTGGCCTAACCTGTCCGGTTTCACGCATTAATTTGGCGGACGCCCCGTTTCGCGCGGCATCAATTCAAGGTTCCAACCCGATCAGGCTGATTTGCCGGCCGTAGCTGGATTTGCCCTGATGGGTCGCGCGGCGGTAGGAGTAGAAGTCATCAGGCGCACTATAGGTATCACGGCCCAGCGGATCCGTCTGGCTGACGTCTGCAAGCGCCAATCTGTGGCCGACATAAGCTTCAAGGTCGAACTGCCAGTGGCCTTCGCGCCCCGGTTGGAAGAATGCCATTTCCTCCGCGCCAAACCGGCTGCGGAATTCATCGTCAACCTCATAGCTTTGCTGCGCGATACAGGGGCCGATTGCGGCTTCAATTCGGTTTCGCCGGGCACCGAGCCCCACCATGGCATCCACCGTCCTCTCGATCACACCGTCAAATGCGCCGCGCCAACCGGCATGTGCAGCGCCAATGATGCCCGCATCCCGGTCCGCCAGCAGAACGGGCGCGCAATCGGCTGTGACGATGCCGAGCAGGAGCCCGGTTCGATCGGTAACCAAAGCGTCAGCGCGCGGACGTTCATGAAGCGGCCATGGCTCCCGAACCACCACAACGTCCGGTGAGTGGACCTGATAGGGCGTTACCAGCACCGCCCCGGGCAGCACGGCATCGCATGCGATCCGCCGATTCTGGTGGACCGCATCATCCTTGTCATCAGCGCCAAAGCCGCATTGCAGGCCCGAAACCGGTTCGATCGACACACCGCCCTTGCGGGTCATGAAGCCATGCGGAATGCCCAGCAAAATGCGAGACCGGACCGAATCAGCCAAGGCTGCGGGTGACCTGTTCATAGGTATCGCGTGACAGGCTGGGCGCGGAAGCGATCCGTTCCAACTGATCGCGCATCAAGGCTGCCCTGCCCGGTTCCAACCTGCGCCAGCGCCCCAGCGGGGTGACAAAGCGCGCTGCGGTCTGCGGATTGATCGGATCGAGTTGGAGAATCAGATCGGCGATCATCGCGTATCCTTCGCCGCAGGCTGCGTGGAAGGCATGCGGATTACCCGCAAAGGCCATGTAGAGTGACCGCACCCTGTTGGGATTGCGCAAGGTGAAGTCCTTGTGCTCTGCCAGCGCCTTCACATGGGCAAGGCATTGGGGGTGGAGAGAGGACGCCTGCAGCGCGAACCATTTGTCCACAACCAGTTCATTGCCCTGATAGCGGTGGTAGAAATCGATCAAGGCAGCGGTTCGCGCAGCCGTCTCGAGACCCGTCAGAACCATCAGCGCACCCTGTCGGTCGGTCATATTTTCAGCCGCCCCATATTGCGCCGATGCCAGTTCGGACGCCAATTCTTGCGTGCCGGCGGCAAGATAGACCAGCGCCTGCGTTTTGACCTTTCGCGCACCGCGCGCCGCTGGGTCGAGGGCATTGGGAACAGCACTGGCGCGGGCATGCAAGGTTACAAGGTCCGCTTCCAATTGTGCACCCAGCCAACGCTTCAACCCTTCGCGTTCGGCGTGGATCAGTGCCGGATCGGAAATCTCCAATTGTTCGGCCAGATAAGTCTGGCCCGGCAACATCATCAATTCGCCGCGCATCGAATCATCGAGCATCGGGTCAGCCAGAATTGCGCGCAGGGCGGTGGCGATGTCGGCCTGGCCCGCGCTGCGTTCGTTGCCCGCCAATGTCCCGCTGACGGCAGAGGTCAGATGACCGACCACCAGATCCTGCATGGCTTCATATCGGGCAAAGGGATCGTCATCCTGTGCGGCGAGAAACACCAGTTCATCGCGAGGAATGTCGCGATGGACGGTGACCGGCGCGGAAAAGCCGCGATTGATCGACAGGACTGGCGGTGAATCGAAGCCTTCAAAATCAAAGCTGGCTTCTGCCTTGTCCAGGACCACAAGCTGTTCACCCCTGTGAACGCCATTGTCGCGGTCGAACAGTGCCAGGCGCAGCGGAACAGGCATCGGCAACTTATCCGGCTGGCCGGGAGTCGCGGGCACCAATTGGCGCAGCCTGAGGCTGGCCGTATCGCCCTTATGCGAAAGCTCAACGTCGATCCGCGGGGTGCCGGCTTGCGAATACCAAAGGCGGAAATGCCCGAGGTCCAGCCCCGTACCCTCCTCGATCGAAGTCACGAAATTCTCGCAGGTCGCCGCCTCGCCATCATGCCGTTCGAAATAGATGTCCGTACCTTTGCGAAAGGCTTCCGGCCCCGCCATGGTCCGCATCATCCGGATAACTTCTGCGCCCTTGTTGTAGATGGTGGCGGTGTAGAAATTCGAAATTTCCTGGAAACTGTCCGGCCGAATCGGATGCGCCAGCGGACCCGAATCCTCCGGGAATTGAACCGAACGCAGAATCCGGACATCTTCGATTCGTTTAACCGCCTCGCCCTGCATATCCTGACTGAACAACTGGTCGCGCAAGACGGTGAAGCCTTCTTTCAGGCTCAGCTGGAACCAGTCGCGGCAGGTTATCCGGTTGCCCGACCAATTGTGGAAATATTCGTGGGCAATAACGCCTTCGACTGCGTCATAGTCACCGTCCGTCGCCGTTTCGGTATCGGCAAGGACATATTTGGTGTTGAAGATGTTTAGGCCCTTGTTCTCCATTGCGCCCATGTTGAAATCGCTGACCGCAACGATGTTGAAGAGATCAAGATCATATTCGCGTCCAAAGGTCTCCTCGTCCCATTTCATTGAACGTTTCAAGGATTCCATTGCGTGCCGCGTACGCGCCAAGTCTCCGTCGCGAACGTAGATATTAAGCGCGACCTTCCGCCCCGAAGCGGTCAAGAAAATATCCGAATTGGCAACGAGATCGCCAGCAACCAGAGCAAAAAGATAGGATGGCTTGGGCCACGGGTCATGCCATTCGGCCCAATGGTTGCCATCGCCATTATCCCCTTGGGCCGTGCGATTGCCGTTCGAGAGCAGAACCGGGAACAGCGACTTCGCCCCTTCCATCCGCACGCTGTAGGTCGACAATACATCGGGCCGGTCCGGGAAGAAGGTGATCCGCCGGAACCCTTCAGCCTCGCATTGGGTGCACAGCATGCCGCCCGAAGCGAACAGGCCCATCAACTGGGTGTTGGCCGAAGGGGCCACTTCATTGGTGATGGTGATGGTGTGCGCCGCCCCTGGCAGAGAGACGATCAGGTTCCCATCCTGCACGGTCCAGCTTGGCGTCTCCTCCCCATCGACCTTGACCGATAAGGGCACAAGCCCGTCACCATTGAGCAGGATAGAATGCGCAGCCTCGACTTTCGGATTGCGTTCTACGGTCAGAGTGGCGCGAACCAGGGTCCGCTCCAGCCCCAATTCAAAGTGAAGTGCCGTTTGGGGTACCAACCAGGCAAAGGGGCGGTAATCCTCGCGCCGGATGGTTGGCGGGCTCTTGGGCCGCGCGGCGGCATCTGCCATTTCGGCATTGTCATCGATTGCGGCGGGGGTGCGGGCAATATCCATCGGGGGCTGAACTCTTTCATGGCGTGAATTAACCGCCTCATGACACAAACGCGCGGGCAATGCCTCGGTTCATTTGAACTTCGGGAATTCAGGCTGCCTTGCCATGCCGTCACAGCGCGATAAGGACAATGCAATGCCACACATGCTCATTTTCGGTCTAGGGTATACTGCGTCGCGCATCGCCAAGGCGCTCAGAGGCCGCGGCTGGGCGGTCGACGCGACGGGAAGCGCGGGCAATATCGATTTCAACGATGGCGCCGCAGTGCGGGAGGCCCTGACTTGCGCCAGTCATGTCCTTTCCTCCGTCCCGCCAGCAAGCGATACGGATCCGGTGCTGGATCGCTTTGGTCCGGATCTGACGCAAGATTGGCTGGGCTATTTATCCTCCACCGGCGTCTATGGCGACACAGGTGGAGCGTGGGTCGATGAGAGCGCGGAAACCGGCGGCGGGCGGCGGGGCGCGCGTGCGGCCTGCGATGCGCGCTGGTTGGCGCGCGGCGCGCATGTGTTTCGCCTGCCGGGGATTTACGGTCCGGGTCGCAGCGCGCTCGATCGTGTGCGCGAAGGGCGCGCGCGCTTGATTGACTTGCCGGGGCAGGTGTTCAGCCGGATCCATGTCGATGATATCGTCAGCGGTGTATTGGCCGGCCTTGATGCGCAGGCCGGAGCCTATAATTTGTCCGACGATCTGCCGACGAGCCAGAATGTTGTGATCGAGGAAGCCTGCGCCTTGCTCGGCGTGGCTGCGCCGCCCTTGCAGACGCTTGAGGCTGCAAACCTGTCTCCGATGGCGCAGGGGTTTTATGCCGAAAATCGCCGGGTGGCGAATACCAAGGCAAAAAGGGTTCTGGGTTGGTTGCCAAGCTATCCCGATTATCGAAGCGGCCTGCGCTCCTTGCGGTAATCAGGCGTGCTTTGCCCGCAAGGCCAGCACCATTCCCGCCAAAGCCAGCACTGCGCCGCAAATTGCCAGCAGCGACCATTGGTACCCTTCAATAATCGTCGAAATCAGCATTGCGATGACGACCACGAACAAACCGTTATAGGCCGCGCGGCCCGGTCCGATCTGCCGGACGATGGTATAATAGAGGGGGAAGGTCACCACCGATCCCGCAAGCGCCAACCAGGCAATCCCGGCCCAGTAATGCCAGTCTGCGGGCAACACCGGCGGTCCGGCGGTAATCCAGGCAAGTGTGAAATCCGCGATTACTCCGTAAAACATCGACCAGGCCAGCAAGCTTATCAGCGGCAAGGATCGCCCGGTCGGATTGGCCTGGACAACATTGGCGATCGAAGCGGACAAAATGCCGCCAACCGTCAACGCGATGCCCAGCGGGATATTGCCGCCCAAGGGTGCAAGCCGGGCTTCGTGGACCAGCAGCAAGGCAATGCCGGCGATTGCCACCGCGCTGCCCAAGAGAAAGCGTGATGTGACCTGTTGACCCAGTATCAGCCGCCCCAGAACCGCATTGGGCACCATCAGCATACCAAACATCACCGCTACGATGCCCGAGGTCAGATGCGATTCGGCGCGATAGACGAAATTGAAATTGAGACAGAATTGGGAAAGGCCAAGAAAAACAGCTAGAAGATGGCCGCTACGCCCGATCTTCAGGTCCTTGCCGGTTATCAGCGCGAGCAGAAACATCGCAGGCATTGCCAGAACAAACCGCCAGGTGACCGACCAACTGGCAGGGACTTCGTCAATCTGACCGGTGATCACCCACCAGGTTGAGCCCCAGATCAACGCCACCAACAGGAATGGGAAGGCTACGCGCGGCCGAAGCAGCGCGTGCGGCACGGCATCATTCATAGCGCAGCGAGCGCCTCTGCCAGCGCAAGCGCATCCTCCTGCCGCGTGTTCCAGGCCGTGACAAATCGCGCGGCATCATCGCCCCAATCATAGAAACCAAAGCCCCGCGCCCGCAAAGACTGGCGTTCGGCAGGCGTGCAGCGCACAAACACTTCGTTGGCCTCAACCGGATGCATCAACCGATCGGCTGTGGTGGCGGCAATGGCCTGCGCCGCTGCGTTAGCCGAGCCCGCATTTGTCAGCCACAGGCCGCTTTCTACCATGGCCAGCACCTGCGCCGCCAGGAACCGGCCCTTGCTCTGCAGATGCCCCGCCCGCTTGCGGCGATAGCGCGCGACATCGGCGAGCGCGGGGTCGAAAAAGACGATCGCTTCGGCTGTCATACCGCCATTTTTGACACAGCCGAAACTCAGTGCATCGGCAGGGCCGACGGCTTCGGTGGGTGTGCAGCCCAGAAACGCACAAGCATTGGCAAACCGGGCGCCATCAACATGCAGCGGCAGCCCGCGTTCTCTGGCCAGTTCGGCGATTGCGGCAATTTCCGCCGGACGATAGGCGCGGCCATATTCGCTCGCCTGCGTTATCGAAATGGCGTGGGGCTGAACCTGATGGACATCATCGCGGATCGGATCCAGTACATCTCGGATGCTATCCGGCGTCAGCTTGGCTCCTTCGCCTTCGGCCAGCATCAGCTTGGCCCCATGCAGGTAAAAACCCGGTGCGCCGCCTTCGTCCATCTCGATATGCGCTTCGCGGTGACACACCACGCCGCCATGCGGCTGGACCATTGTGCTCAAGGCCAGGCAATTGGCGGCCGTGCCGGTGGCGACCCATAATGCCGCGCAGTCACGCCCGAACAATTCGGAGAAAGCCGCATCCATGCGCTGCGACAGGCCATCACCGTCATAGGGTGCTTGCGGTTGGTCAGCGGCGCGCATGGCTTCCCACACGGCGGGGTGGACGCTGGCGGCATTGTCAGACAGAAACTGCATCACAACGCCCATAGAGATAGCGGCGGCTAGCGCAAGATGGAGACGCCGGGATGGCAATCGAGGGATTGAAGATCACACGGCATGGCGGCCCGTCAAAGGGCGAATACCGCGCCCATGTACCAGGCTCACGCAGCTTCGGCCGCTTGACCTGGTTTGAACAGAACGGCGCACGGGTAGCGGACCACACGATTGTGCCGCCCGAAATCGGTGGCCGCGGCGTAGCCGGGGCGCTGGTTCAAGCCCTGATCGCCGACGCACGGGATCAGGGCTTTGGCATTGTCCCGCAATGCAGTTATGTCGAAGCCCAGTTCCGGCGCCATCCCGATTGGGCAGACTTGCGCGCGTGAATCGGCTTATGCCGACGTTACTAGTCACCCATGACCAGCGCATCCGGGAATAAATAAATCTCCGAACCGATTTTCACCACGATGGTGTCCTCGTGCCTCCAGCTGGAAAATTCCGCCGGGTCTGCCTGACTGAAATCGAAGCCGGTGGCCTTGCCTCCTTCAAAGAACACCACCCGCTGTCTACCGTCAGGCTTGGTCACTGTGACCATGCCGTTGCCGCCGCCTTCGCGCTTTATGCCAAAGTCGCACCAGGTCGACTTGCTACCGCCAATTGTGCAGCGGACTTGCCCGGTGGCGTGGTAATCCGTTCCGGGCACCAGCGCATCGCCCGGCTCCAAGGGAAGCTGGACAGCAAGGCCCGGGCCAACGATGGTTTCGAGCCGGTACCTGGCCACTTCCCCGCGCCGTGCGGCGGAGCGCATCATGTAGACCC
Organism: Erythrobacter sp.; assembly: GCA_024642565.1. Lineage (GTDB taxonomy): Bacteria > Pseudomonadota > Alphaproteobacteria > Sphingomonadales > Sphingomonadaceae > Allopontixanthobacter. The sequence continues at coordinate 27,996 of JAHEAV010000018.1, read as the reverse complement.
GGATGGTATAGTCACCGCTTTTCGCCGCCACGCCTTCGAATTGGTTGTCCGATGTGCTGCCGTTGAACACGGCCTCATCCGAACTGCCCGGTTCCAGCACATTAAAATATGTCGCGGTATGCCTGGTCGCCAGGCTGATATTCAACGACTGACCCGCGCGGACGTTCAATTTATAGTCGACATATTGATAGCCTTTGATCTGGCCATCAATTGCTTTGGAACTGGTCCCACGTGCAAAAGTAATCCGTTCGATTCGCTGGTCCTGAGCCGAAGCAACGTCGCCCATCATACCGCAACCAAGTAATATCGTTATAGCCGCAATAGCCGAAAATTGCGCTTTTCTGTTGCTCATAATACTCAATCCCCTGTTAGTCAGCGTTAATTTTGCGAATCTCCCGGCTCATGATACGCCAGTTCTTGGAAAAGGGGAGATTACAATTGCAAGTTAGACTTCATAATTCGATCATCGCGTCTATCGCCTGTACGGCCTTGATTGCCGCGCCGGCCATGGCGCGTAAAGCCAGCGAAATGACTGATCTGGTTGGCGCACGCGCCAGTTCAGGCGAATCGCAAATGGAAGCACGCGGCTTCGTCCAGATCGACAACAAGGTTGGCGAATACAACACCCGCCATGGCTATTGGTGGAACGGTTCGGACAAGAATTGCCTCCATGTGGAAACCTATGACGGGCGTTATTCCTCCATCACCGATGCATCAAAAGGCGATTGCAACCAGAAAGACGGCAGCGGCGACGCGGCAGTGGCGGTGGGCGCAGTTGCCGGGGTCGCACTTCTTGCGGCGTTACTGAGCCACAAGAAGCACAATCATCCGGATAACCAGCATCTGGCAGACCAGCAAACCGAAGCCCAATACGAACGCGGTTACAACGATGGGCTGCACGGCGCGGCCTATCACAATTACGATCGTTCCGATTCCTATTCGACGGGATATTCCAATGGTGTGGAGCAGAAGAATAGCAACACCAGCTATCACCATGGACGCGGCGGATATTCACAGGTCGCGAAGTTTGACGATTTGACCAACGCACGCGCATCGAGCGCAGACAGTGCGCTGGGCCAGCGCGGCTTTGGCAATGTGGACGCCTTCAAATCGGGCAACACCGCCTATACGATCTGGTACCGCAGGGATTCGCGCCAGTGCCTGCAAATGACCGTTGCCGATGGCCGGGTCTACGACATTCGCGATATCCAGCAACACCCCAGGTGCCGCTGAGCCAGCAGAGTTGAAATCAGGCAGCGGGCCGCGTGGCCCGCTGCCTAATCGGCCAGTTCAGAGAAATCCGTAGCGGTAATGCTGGCGAGGATGGCTTTGCGCAATTCCCGCGCGCGCGCCTCCGATATCCCATGCAGTGCCATTGTTCCCCCGGCGAGGCCCAGCTGCAGCGTGACATAACCCCGCCACCGACCAATGAAGCTTTGACTGATCTCGACCGATTGCAGTTTCACCCGGTTGGCAATGGCAAGTGTGGGCGCCAGCCAGCCGCTGCCGATAAACAGCTGTTTGGGGGACAGTGCGTTGCGTTCGAAGCGCCAAAGGAACACACCGCGCAGGGTCAGGAAGGCCGCGCCCAAGATTGGGGCCATTGCCAGCCACGGCCGGCCAGTTGCCGCCACCAAAGCCGCCGCCGGGACCAGAATTGCACCGGCCAGAAGCGCGCCGTCGAGCCGGTAGCGCGCGCTACCCCGCTGCCAGTCCAGATGCACATCGGGTGGATCAAATCTGGCGGCACGGATGATCGGTTCCAGTTCAGCCATCGTCCCGAACGGAGCAACCACATGATTCCCCGCGCCGCTATCCTGAGCCAGACTGACAAAGCTGAGGCCGTGCCAGCCGAAACGGCGGCGGAGAATGCCTGTCGTGACGCGGGCGGCTTGTACCCGGTGAACGGGCATGACTACATCGGTCCGAGTCAGAAGGCCCCGGCGGCGGCGAAAGCCCTTGGCCGTCTGTTCGAGGCGGAAGCCCCAATCGCGAAGGACTGTCTTGCCGATGCCGGAGATAATTCCGATCATAGCCAGCGCCGCCAATGCGGCCAACGCACCTATAACTTGCAAGGCAAATCCAAGATGCTCCAGCCTGCCCCCCGGTTCGGCCAGCAGGTCCTTCCAGCCGCCCCAATCCCAGATATCGAAAGGTAGCAGGAAATCGAATTGCTGCGCGGCGCCCGCAACAACCGCCACCACCGCCAGCGAAAATTCGAACAAGCCAAAGGTCAGTAACCGCTGTGTATTCATGGCAAAGAGGACGGATGGCGGGGCTTCGACCACGGTCCCGGTTTGCGTGTCGGCCTCCGAAATAGTCTCGGTAACGCCATCTTTGCGGGCGCGGACCACATCGCGCAAAGCTTCGCCCTCCTTTTCGGAGAGATACGCCAGTTTCAATTCGTCTTTGCCGCCTGCACCGGTTTCGAAACGCACTTCGACCAAACCGAACAGGCGCGGCACCAGCGCCTGTTCCAAACTCACATCCTGGATCCGTTCGAAAGGGACCGAGCGCGTGGCCCGCGACACTATGCCGCTCTCCACCCTGATGTCAGTCTCCCCCAGCGTATAGGTCAGTTTCCGCCATTTCAGATAGGCCATTCCGCCGCCGAAGAGTGCCAGCAAGAGCCCGACGCCAAGCGCCACGATCAGGCCGATTCCTTCATCGCGCATGCCCCAGCCGACGGCGAGCATCGGCAATACCCCACGCTGGAGTGCCTGGACTCCGCTTGCCACAAAACCGAGCGGATTGGTGCGTTTGGGAACGGGCGCCAAACCCCTCGCATCGCTCACTGTGGGGTCCTCATGAAGCTTCACTTTTTATATGGCTGCGGATTGCCTCCCGCATCGCCAGCGCATCGGCATTCAACAACCCAGGCAAATGGACCGAAGAATTGTGGTTGCCCGCAGTATGCAGCGTCAAAGTGGCCAGGCCAAAATAGCGTTCCAGCGGGCCTTGATTGACATCAATATGTTGGACACGGCCAAACGGCACCACGGTATCGCTGCGGAACAGCAGCCCGCGCACCACCCGCAGCCGATCACCGCCCATCGTAAAGCCGCGCGCATGATGCCGGCGCAGCGGAATGCGAATAATCAGGAAGGCGGCAGCCAGCAGCACCGGAATGACAAAGCTGCCAGCCGGAAGCATCTGCGCGCTTTCCAGCACCAGTGACCCGATCACGAACGGCACGGATACGAGGAACGCTTGCACCCGCAACAATTTGACATGGTTGTGGTGAAGCGGGGTCAAGACCGAATCCTCGTCGGAGATTTCGGCAGCGGAATTTTCGGTGATAGCGCTCATGCTGTCTTGTTTAACTAATACGCAGCCCAGTTCAATCGCAACATCAACGCCGCTGGTCGAAACGCCGCCCGACCAATGCAGCGGCGATATTGGTTTTCTGCACATCGGTTGTACCGCCCGCGATGCCCCAGGCGAAGCCGTCCCGCAGGCGCTGTTCCATCGGATATTGCTTGGAATAGCCGTAACCGCCCATCACTTGGACACCCAATTGCGTGACATTGCGGACCATTTCGTTGGAGAAACATTTGGCGACAGAGCTTTCATAAATGCTCGGCAAACCGTCGGCACTGTTTACCGCCGCGCGCCAGATCAGCAGCCGCGCCGCATCGACCTGCATCGCCATTTCCGCAAGCATCATCTGAACCGCCTGAAATTCGACGATCGGTTTGCCAAAGGCGGTGCGTTCTTGCGTATAGGCCAGCGCATCCTCCAGCGCTGCAGCTGCAAGGCCGAGACCCATCGTGGCATTGCCGCAACGCTCGAGCCCGAAGGCGCTCATCAATTGGCTGAACCCGCCTGCGCCGACGATCAGATTACCCTTGGGGACGCGGACATTGTCGAGAAAAATATCCGCCGAAGGTATACCCCGGAAGCCCATCATTTCTTCACGCTGTCCAAAACTGATTCCGGCTGCGTCCTTTTCAACCAGCACCGCGCCAATGCCCTTCGCGCCGGAAATAGGCCCTGTCGCATCCGAAAATCGGCAATAGGTAATGTAATAATCGGAATGGCCCGCGCCTGAACTCCAGCGCTTGGTGCCATTGATCGCGATTTCGTCACCATCGATACGGGCACTGGTGGTCAGGTCCGTCAAGGCCGTGCCGGCGTCAGGCTCCGACATGGCTACGGCCACGATTTTCTCGCCGCGGATGACCTCTGGAATGATTCGCGCCTTTAAGGCGTCCGAACCGAATTGCGCGATGGTCCGCACAGGACCAGTCAGCGCCTCGAAAACGGGAAAGGCCACCGCAACCGAGATTTGCGCGAATTCTTCCAGCACCAGCAGCGCTTCGAGATGGCCAAGGCCCATTCCGCCATATTCCTCCGGCAGATTGATGCCGAGAAAACCCAGCTCGCCAAAGCGGCGCAGCATTTCATGAGAGACGGGCTGATCTTCGCGTTCAAGCCTGCGCGCCAGATCGGGCAATTCGGCCCGGGCAAATTTACGTGCCGCGGCCTGAAGTCCCGCTTGCTGTTCACTCAATCCGAAGTCCACGCCCTGTTTCCTCTCGCTGCGATGACAGAGCGATAGAACGGATCAGGAGGGAAGGGAAATGGTGCTGCTGGAGAGAATTGAACTCTCGACCTCAGCCTTACCAAGGATGCGCTCTACCACTGAGCTACAGCAGCACACCATTTCACATGACTGCCTGCGGTTGATACACCGCCTTGGCAGGCGGGCGCTATTGGCTGGGGTGCGGGGCATTGTCAAGGACAGGCTTGCCAAGCTTCGCGCCGCGCGCCAATTGGCAGCTCCTATGGCAAATGATCCGGCAAAGATGACCCGCGAAGAACGCCTGGCCGCAAAATTGCGCGAGAATTTGCGCCGCCGCAAGGCTCAGTCCAAGGCCCAATCCGGGGACCAGTCCAAGCCGGCGGCACTACCAGAGGATGTTTTGCGCTCGCAAACCCTTCCCAAAAGCGACGGCAAAAGCTAACGGCAGGTGCTTCTTGCAACTCGGGAGCGTCATCCTTGCCAAGTCTGATCCTCGTGCGCCACGGGCAAAGCCAGTGGAACCTCGAAAACCGCTTTACCGGCTGGTGGGATGTCGACCTGACCGATCAGGGTGTGGCCGAAGCCAAGGCTGCCGGGGTGCTGCTGGCTGAAACCGGTATGTTGCCAACCGTGGCCTTTACCTCGCTCCAGACCAGGGCGATCAAGACGCTGCATCTGGCGCTGGAGGAATGCCACCGCCTGTGGATTCCGGAAACCAAGGACTGGCATCTGAACGAACGCCATTATGGGGGGCTGACCGGACTCGACAAGCAGGAAACCAGAGACCGGCACGGCGACGAGCAGGTGCATATCTGGCGGCGCAGTTTCGACGTGCCGCCTCCGCCTATGGACCGTGGCAGCGAATATGATCTCAGCTCGGACCCGCGCTATGCCGGTATTGCCATTCCCGATACCGAAAGCCTCAAACTGACCATCGAACGCGTGCTGCCCTATTGGGAACGCGCAATTCGGCCAGTGTTGGCAAGCGGTGAAACCGTGATCATCTCTGCCCACGGCAATTCCTTGCGCGCACTGGTCAAGCATCTTTCGAACATATCTGACGATGACATCACCGGCCTCGAAATCCCGACCGGTCAGCCGATCGTCTATGATTTCGATGACACGATGACGCCGGGTGAACGGCATTATCTGAAGGACCGCTGATGCCAGATCTGCCGCAAGTAGCCATTATCATGGGCAGCCAGTCCGATTGGTCGACGATGCAATACGCCGCCGAAGTGCTCGATGAATTGGGCGTGGCGCATGATTCGCGGATTATTTCCGCGCACCGTACGCCGGACCGGATGGCGGATTTCGCCAAAACTGCCGAAACCGCGGGCTTCAAGGTGATAATCGCAGGCGCAGGCGGCGCGGCGCATTTGCCGGGCATGGTCGCGGCAATGACCCATCTTCCGGTCTTGGGCGTGCCTGTGCAGTCGAAGGCCCTGTCTGGCATGGACAGTCTGCTTTCAATTGCGCAGATGCCAGCCGGGGTGCCGGTCGGCACGCTTGCGATTGGGGAGGCCGGGGCCACCAATGCAGGACTGCTCGCGGCAGCAATCCTTGCGACCGCAGACGAATCCCTGGCCCATCGGCTGAAGGCATGGCGCGCGGCACGGACCGATAGCGTTGCGGAGCGGCCGGCGGACTGATGATTGCACCTGGGGGAACAATAGGGATCCTGGGCGGCGGCCAACTTGGCCGTATGCTCGCCGTTGCGGCCGCCCAATTGGGTTATCGCTGCCATATTTACGCGCCCGATCGCGATAGCGTGGCGGCCGAAGTTGCGGCAGAATTCACCTGTGCTGCCTGGACAGACAGTGTCGCACTCGGCCAGTTTGCGGCGGCCTGCGATGTGATTACTTTTGAGTTCGAAAATGTTCCCGTCGCCCCGCTCGCGCCATTGGAAGCCAAATTGCTGCCCCATGCCCGCGCGCTTGAAACCGCGCAGGACCGTTTGAAAGAAAAACGTTTCTGCGAAGGGTTAGGCGGCAAGCCTGCACCTTACGCGGCGGTTGATTCTACCGAAGATCTGCTGCGCGCTGTGGAATTGATCGGCGCACCGGGCATCCTCAAAACCCGTGCCGATGGATATGATGGCAAGGGCCAATGGCGGATCGACATGGCGCGCGATGCCGCAGGCATGCGTCTGCCGGGAACGGCCTGTGTCTTCGAAGGGCTGGTGAGGTTTGCCGCCGAATTTTCCGTGATCCTGGTCCGCGGGCAGGACGGTGAAGTGCGCTTCTGGGACAGCGCTGAAAATGTCCACACAGGCGGCATCCTTGCCACTTCCAGCCTGCCGGCCTGTGCCGCAATTGGGCATCAGGTCGCGCCCGCGCGGGAACTCGCCGCCAATATCGCCGACGCGCTCGGCTATGTCGGCGTTCTTACCTGCGAATTCTTCGCCACGAACGAAGGCCCGGTGTTTAACGAGATGGCGCCCCGCGTGCATAATTCCGGCCATTGGAGCATCGAGGGCGCAGCCACCAGTCAGTTCGAAAACCACATTCGGGCGATTTGCGGGCTGCCGCTGGGCTCGACGGAAACGACTGCGGCGGTTCTGGTTATGGAAAACATCATTGGCCCTGCCGCACTGACCGCGCAGGATTTGCTCGCCGATGAAAACGCCCACTTGCATCTCTATGGCAAGCGCGAGGCGCGTGAGGGCCGCAAGATGGGCCATGTGACGCGAATTGCGGCGGCAGGCGCAGCTGGATGAGCCGGTCAATCACGCTGATCTATGCACGCGCAACCAACGGCGTGATTGGCAGGGACGGTACTCTGCCCTGGCATATCCCGGCCGATCTCAGGCATTTCAAGGCGCTGACGGCGGACAAGCCCATGATCATGGGCCGCAAGACTTTCGAAAGCCTGCCCGGGATGCTTCCCGGCAGGCGGCACATCGTGCTCACCCGGCGCGTGCGCTGGGATTCGGGCGAAGCCGAGGTAGCGACTAGCGTGGCGCAGGCGCTGGAATTGGCCGGCAAGGGTGATGTTTCGATCATCGGCGGCGCGGCGATCTATGATGTTTTCATGCCGCTGGCGACGGGCATCGAATTGACGGAAATTCACCAGGATTATGCCGGTGATACCTTAATGCCGGCGCTTGGCGATGAATGGGCCGAGGTCCGGCGGGACGATTTTCCGGCCGTGGATGGGCGCCCGGCCTATTCCTTCGTAACGTATCGGCGCGCGGCATGAGATGGCTCGATCACCGCGACCCGGTTCCCGAAAGCTTGCGCGGGGCGATTATCGCGCTGGGCAATTTTGACGGGTTTCACCTTGGCCACCAGGCAGTAGCGGGGGAGGCGATCCGCTGGGCGCGGGAGAAAGGCTGCCCGGCCATTGTTGCCACCTTCGATCCGCATCCGGTGCGCTACTTCAAACCCGATGCTGCGCCCTTCCGCCTGACCACATTGGAACAGCGGCAGGAACTCTATCTGGCTGCCGGAGCGACCGCGATGCTGGTGTTCCATTTCGATGGCGCACTGGCCGGAACCACGGCGGAAGATTTCGTTGCCAAGCTGCTGAAGGAGCATCTGGGCGCGGCAGGCGTGGTGACGGGGGAAGATTTCACCTTCGGCAAGGGCCGTACCGGCAACCGTGCGCTTCTCGAAAACCTGGGGCGGCAGCACGGCATCGAAGCGCGCGCGGTCCCTGCGGTGATGGATAGCGGGCACCCTGTTTCGTCCAGCCGGGTGCGCAAAGCCTTGCAGGAAGGGGACCCGCAGGAAGCCGCGCGGCTGCTGACCCGGCCCTTCGCGATTCGCGGGATCGTGGAACATGGTGACAAACGCGGGCGCGAAATCGGTTATCCGACCGCAAATCTTTCCATCGAAAGCTATCTGCGGCCCAAATTCGGAGTGTATGCTGTGACGGGCAGAATCCTCAGCACCGGACAGGAATTGAAAGGCGCCGCCAATATCGGCATTCGCCCGCAATTCGCGCCGCCCAAGGAATTGCTCGAACCCTATTTCTTCGATTTTTCCGGCAGCCTTTACGGGCAGGAAGTGGAAGTGGCCTTTCAGCATTTTCTTCGGCCAGAGGCAAAGTTCGATGGCCTTGATGGGCTGATGGAACAGATCGAACGGGATTGCGAAGAGGCGCGCCGCCTACTAAGCGCCGCCACGATATGACCGACGAAGCCAAACGCGACTATAGAGACACTGTCTTCCTGCCGAAGACCGACTTTCCGATGAAAGCCGGCCTGCCGCAGAAGGAGCCGGGCATTCTGGCGCGCTGGCAGGCGGCGGATCAGTATCAGCAATTGCGCGAAGCCCGCAAAGGCCGCGAGAAATTCATCCTGCATGACGGGCCGCCTTACGCCAATGGCGACATGCATATCGGCCATGCGCTTAACCATGTGCTGAAGGATACCGTGGTCCGCACGCAGACACTTCTGGGCAAGGATGCGCCCTATGTGCCGGGCTGGGATTGCCACGGTCTGCCGATCGAATGGAAGGTGGAGGAACTCTACCGCAAGAAGAAGCGCGACAAGAAAGACGTTCCGGCAAAGGAATTCCGCGCCGAATGCCGCGCCTATGCCCAAGGCTGGGTCGATGTGCAGCGCGAACAGCTGAAACGGCTGGGTATCGGTGGGCGGTGGGACAAACCCTACCTGACCATGCGGCCCGAAGCGGAAGGCGCCATCGTGCGCGAATTGCACAAATTCGCCGAGACCGGCCAGCTTTACCGCGGATCAAAGCCGGTGATGTGGAGCCCGGTCGAAGAAACCGCGCTGGCTGATGCGGAGGTCGAATATCAGGATCTGACCGACAGCCCGCAGATCGATGTGGCGTTCGAAATTGTTGAATCGCAGGTGCCGGAACTGGTCGGCGCCTATGCGGTGATCTGGACGACGACGCCGTGGACGATTCCGGTTAATCAGGCGCTCGCGTATGGGGCTGATGTTGAATATCGGCTGCTGGAGTATGGCTGGCCTGACACAGGTAGAGCTGTTCGCATAATAGTGGCCAGCGCCCTTCAAACGGCCTTTGAAGACCGAGTTGAGCATGATGCAAATTGGGGGTTCCCGCAAAAAACTGCCCTTGTCTCTGTTTTGAAAGGCTCCGAGCTAGCCGGAACCATCGCACGCCACCCGATGCACAAGCTCGGCGGGTTCTACGCCAAGCCGCGCCCCTTCCTCGAAGGCGAATTCGTCACCACGGAAAGCGGCACCGGCCTCGTCCATATGGCGCCCGATCACGGCGAGGATGATTTCGATCTGTGCAAGGCGAACGGTATCGAGCCGGTTTTCGCGATCATGTCCGATGGGCGCTACCGCGATGATTGGCAGTGGCTGGGCGGGGAAGATGACCGCCGCCGCAGCGTAATCAACAAACCCTTCAACGCGCCCGACGGGCCAATCTGCAGCGATCTGCGTGAAGCGGGCGCGCTGCTTTCGGCCAGCGCCGATTATCGCCACAGCTACCCCCATTCGTGGCGGAGCAAGGCCAAGGTCATTTATCGCTGCACCCCGCAATGGTTTATCGCGATTGACGAGCCTCTGGCGCATCTTCCGGCCTTGTCACCGGCAGAACAGCGCTGGGAAAACGAAGGCGGCGACGACACGATTGACGAAATGGCAACGGCGGGTTCGCCCAGCCTTCGTGAAGTGGCCATGCAGGCCATCGCCGATACGCGGTTCGTGCCGGAAAAAGGCCGTAACCGCCTGCGGTCCATGGTGGAAAGCCGTCCGGACTGGCTGATCAGCCGCCAGCGCGCCTGGGGTGTGCCCATTGCCCTGTTCGTCCACCGCGAATCTGGTGAATTGCTGGTCGATCCGGCGGTAAACGCCCGCATTCAGGCTGCAATCGCCGCCGAAACGGTCGACGCATGGGAAGAAGGCCGCGCGGCCGAATTCCTTGGGCCTGATCGAAATCCTGACGATTACGAGATGGTCACGGATATTCTCGATGTATGGTTCGACAGCGGTTCGACCCATGCTTTCGTGCTCGAATCGGATGAATGGCCCGAACTGCATTCCCCCGCCGATCTTTATCTGGAAGGCAGCGACCAGCATCGCGGCTGGTTCCAGTCTTCCTTGCTGGAAAGCTGCGGCACCCGGGGCCGCGCCCCATACAAGGCCGTGCTGACCCACGGCTTCACGATGGACCCCAAGGGCATGAAAATGTCCAAGAGTCTGGGCAATACGGTCGATCCGCTCAAGGTAATGCAGGAATATGGCGCGGATATCATCCGGCTGTGGGCGCTGAGTGTCGATTATACAGAAGACCACCGGATCGGGGATGAAATCCTCAAAGGTGTGGGCGACCAATACCGCAAGCTGCGCAACACGTTTCGCTATCTGCTCGGCGCGCTGGAAGGATATTCGGACGCCGAAACTCTGCCCGTGGCGGAAATGCCCGAGCTGGAGCGGTATGTGCTGGCACTGCTGGGCGGGCTCGATGCGAGAATGCGCAAGGCCGTCGATGATTTCGACTTCAACGCCTATACGCGCGCGCTGACCGATTTCTGCAACGAGGATTTGTCCGCCTTCTATTTCGATATTCGCAAGGACAGCCTCTATTGCGATGCGCCCGACAGCACAAAGCGCCGCGCCAATCGGACGGTGATGGATATCCTGTTCCACGCTCTTGCCCGTTACGCGGCGCCGGTATTGGTGTTTACCGCCGAGGAAGTGTGGGGAACACGTTTCCCCGATGCGCAGAGTGTGCATCTGCTCGAATGGCCCGAAATTCCGGTAGCCAGCGCCGATACAGCCCGCTGGGACGCCTTGCGTGACTTGCGCGATGTTGTGATGGAAGCAATCGAGCCGCTGCGCCGCGAGAAAACCATTCGTTCCGGCCTCGAAGCCTCCGTCTGCGTGCCTGCCGAAACAGTGCCGGAAGGCTTCTCTGATGCCGATCTGGGGGAATTGTTCATCACTGCGACAGTGACGCGCGGGCAAGGAAGCGGTGTGACCGTTACCCGCACCGATCATCACAAATGCGGCCGCTGCTGGCGGCTGTTGCCCGAAGTTGCGGCAGACGGCGCGCTTTGCGCCCGCTGTGACGATTTTGTCGCCGAACAGGACAGCGGATCGTGAACTCCTCCACCCGCAACCGCCTGATTGGCCTGTTCCTTGCGCTGGCGGTATTTGCCGGAGACCAGATCGTCAAATGGGTGGTTGATGTCCGCCTCGGGATGAGGCTGTATGACCAGATAGAGCTTACGCCCTATTTTGCGCTGACCCGGACCCATAATTTCGGTGTTTCGCTGGGGATGTTCGAAGCCACTTCGGTCGAAATGCGCTGGGCGCTGGTCGGCGTCACCGCACTCATCGCGCTGGTTGTCACCATCTGGATGCTGCGGGAAAAGGCGCTGGCAGACATTCTGGGCCTGGCGTTGATCCTGGGCGGGGCATTGGGCAATATCAAGGACCGGTTCGAACTTGGCTATGTGCTCGATTATGCCGATCTGCATTTTGGCGAGTTCCGGCCGTTCCTGATTTTCAACATTGCCGATGCCGCTATCACCATTGGTGTTGTGATAATCCTTGCCCGATCCTTCCTTGCACGCGACAAGACAGGTAAGAGCGAAAAACAATTTGGTCCGGAACAATCAGATCCGGCTTCGGAGACTTGAATATGCGCAAGAGCACCACCTTGATCCTAGTTGCCGCTGGCAGCAGCCTGTTGGCCGCTTGCGGCAATGGCGGCGGCATTCTTGGCCGTGACCGGCCGGACGAATTTGCCGTTCAGCGCCAGGCCCCACTGGTCGTTCCGCCCGATTTCAACCTTGTCCCTCCTGCGCCCGGTGCGCCGCGCCCCGTCGAAGGCACCGCATCGGCTCAGGCATTGGATGTCCTGTTTGGCGGCCCTGCCCCACGCAGTCAGGTCGAAACTTCCGCATTGGATCGTGCGGGCAAATCCGACCCCGGCATTCGTTCGGGCGTGGGTGACCCGCAGACCAACACTGTGGCAAAAGGCCAGGTCACGCGGGACATTATCGCAGCGCCCGAAGGTGACGGGCAGGCATCACAAGTTATCATTCCTGGTTGATTTTCTGGCTGCGCCCACGGGCGCAGCCAAGGGTCTTCCAGCGGCACGATCAAGCGCTGGTCAGCCCGAAATTTCAGGAAAGAAGTCTAACCGTCAGTGGAATCAGCGGGCTGTAGGCTGACCTGGCTGACCAGCAATTTGTCGATCTTGCGGCCATCCATATCGACCACTTCGAAGCGCCAGCCCTGCGCGGTAAAGCTTTCGCCTTCGATCGGCAGATTTTTCAGCACTGACAGGACATAGCCTGCAACAGTGGCAAATTCGCGGTCCTCTCCATAGTCGAGGCTCAGGCGGTCGGCCAGATCATCCGCCGCCAGCGCACCGGATACCAGCAGCGAACCATCGGCACGCTCGATAATACCGGGCGCTTCGCCCTGATCCTGATCGCTGGCAAATTGCCCGACAAGCGCGGTCAACAGATCAACCGGAGTTACGATTCCTTCCAGATGGCCATATTCGTCATGGACCATCGCCATGGCCACTTCGGACTGCTGCAAGGCGCGAAGTGCATCCAGCGCATCCAGCTGATCCGGAATTACCACCGGTTTGGCCATGATCTGGGCCAAGTACACCGGCTTGCCAGCCACCATCAAAGCCAGCACTTCGCGCACCTTGGCCACACCCAGAATCTTGTCCGGTGAACCATCGGCCACGGGCAACAAGGAATGCGGACTATCCTCGATCGCCTGGCGAATCGCAGCGGTGTCCGCCGACAGGTCAACCCAGTCAACTTCAGTGCGCGGGGTCATGAGTTCACGCACCGGTCGGTCAGCCAGCCGTACCACGCCTGCCAGGATCTGGTGCTGCTCCGCCTCGATCACGCCCTGATGCGTCGCGTCTGCAAAGATCATGTGCAATTCTTCGGCCGTAACATGCCCTTCACCCGCAGGGCGGACGCCAAGCAGACGCACCAACAGGCCCGAGCTCTTGTCCAGCACCCATACCGCCGGTGCGGCAACACGGGCGATGAAGGCCATCGGCCGGGCCATCACCAGCGCAATCGGTACCGCATTACGCAATGCGACCTGTTTGGGCACGAGTTCGCCGATCACCAGACTGAAGTACGTGGTCAGCGCAATCACCAAGACAAAGCCGGCATTGTCCGAATATTCCTGCGGAACACCCATCAGTGCAAGCCGTTCGCCAACAGGCCCGCCAAGACTGGCACCTGAATAGGCGCCGGCAATGATGCCCACCAGCGTGATTCCGATTTGCACGGTAGACAGAAATTTGCCCGGATCGGCCGCCAGCGCGATTGCCGTGCGCGCGCCCATGCTCCCTTGCGCCTCGGCGTTGCGAAGCTTGGCCGTTCGTGCCGAAACTATCGCCAGTTCGGACATGGCAAAGACGCCGTTGAGCACGATCAAGCCGGCGATGATAAACAGGTCGGGCCATGGAAAAGGTGTCACGCCATTACCGCTAGCATAAAACCGGCGTAGCACCAGCATGGACAACACAGCCTGATTGTTGAAAGTAACGCCTGCGGATCGGCAATCGGCGGGAACACTCGGCCATTTGGTCGGTTTAGGTTCACATAGCGCGTCGTAATGCGCTGAAAGCCTAATAGTGCCGCTGGCACGTCAAGAGGAGGGTAATTCCCAATGCAGAAGTCGAAAATATTCGTGTCGAGCCTGGCCGCATTGTCGCTGGTTAGCGTTTCGGCCTGCGTCACTGACCCCAACACCGGAGAGAAAAAGGTTTCTCGTACCGCCATCGGCGGGGTCGGCGGGGCAGTTCTTGGTGGGCTGCTTGGCGGGGTTATCGGCGGCAAGACCGGGCGCATTATCGGCGCAGGGGTTGGCGGCGTGGCTGGCGGTGTTGTTGGCTACAAGATGGATCAGCAGATCAAGGAACTGAAGGAAAATACCGCCGGTTCGGGGGTTGATGTGACGGAGGTCGACAATGGTTCGGCAATCCTGGTCAACTTGCCGGATGGCGTCACCTTCGAAACCGGCAGCTACACGATCAACCAGACCTTCCGCGAAACGCTGGACAAGGTGGCGGAAAGCCTGAGGCAATATCCCGACAGCTTGATCGATGTTTATGGCTATACCGATTCGACCGGTTCCGATGCATTCAATCAGAAATTGTCGGAACAGCGCGCCGGGGCGGTTGCCAGCTATCTCGTGTCCCGCGGAGTGTCATCGGCACGCATTCGGTCGCAGGGCTTCGGTGAAAACCCGGCCTATTTCAAAGGCGACAACAACACCGAATTCGGCCGCGCTCTGAACCGCCGGGTCGAAATCAAGATTATTCCTATTTCACAGGAAGATGTCGCCGCCGCAAAGAGTCAGGCGAACTGATCCTTGGGCAAGGGATACTCCCTACCGGAAACAAAGGGGGCCAGGTTCATACCTGGCCCTTCTTCATTTATGGACCAGCACTTTCGCCCGGCTCGCCAGGCGTTTTACAGCAGCAGCGTGAATGGCAGGCGCGCAAACCAGTAAGCCAAAGGCACGCGGGTCACGCTTGTTGAAATTGAGCGGCGCACCAAACGCATCGCTAACCACAGCCCCGGCTTCACGGGCGATAAGCGTAGCTGCCGCAATATCCCATTCGAAGCCCCATCGCAGGGTAGCCAGCAGATCCGCTTCATTCGCTCCGACCATGGCAATCCTGAGGGCAATCGAGTTGGGCTTGTCCACCAGCGTCAGATCCTGATCTTCCGGTGGCAAGGCATCGGCGGGTACCCGCGCTCCGGCAAACTCTGTCCTGCGCGATGCTCTAAGCGGTAAACCGTTGCGCCACGCGCCCTGCCCGGCAATGCCCAGCCACATTTCTTTCCGTGCAGGAGCAGCGAGCATCCCGATAAGCGGGCGGCCTTCGCTGATTAGCCCAACCGATACCGACCAACCGCTGCGTCCGGCGATAAAGTCCCGCGTCCCATCAATCGGATCGACCAACCACGCCAGGCCTTTTCCCAACCGCACCGGATTATCGGTAGTTTCTTCGGAAAGCCAACCGGCCGATGGCAGCAATCGCCCCAATTCGCGCCTGAGAAATCCGTCGACTTCAATGTCGGCGTCGCTCACCGGGCTGCCAGGTTCCTTATCCCACGATTGTAAGCTGTGGCCCGCACCCGGCCATCGGCCAAAGGCAATCTGGCCTGCCTCACGAACAATATCTTCCAGGCGGGCTTGATCAATCATGCAATATCGTTGTTGGAAGCCTATCGGACACTTTTCAAGCGCCGCAATCCATGCTTAGGCGCTTGCAAACCTGTTTCCCCCACTTTTCCAAACAATGGACCCTTCTATGAACATCCACGAATACCAGGCCAAGGAACTGCTCGCAAAATACGGCGTGGGTATTCCTGCAGGCTATCCCGCGCTGACTGTTGAAGAAGCCGTGGCGGGGGCGAAGCAACTGCCAGGGCCGCTCTTTGTGGTAAAGGCACAGATCCATGCCGGTGGGCGCGGCAAGGGCAAGTTCAAGGAACTGGGCGCGGATGCCAAGGGCGGTGTGCGGCTTGCCAAATCACTTGCCGATGTCGAGGCGGACGCGAAGGACATGCTCGGCAACACGCTGGTAACGATCCAGACCGGCGCCGAAGGCAAGCAGGTCAACCGGCTCTACGTGACCGACGGGGTTGATATCGAGAGCGAATATTACCTGGCCATGCTGGTTGATCGCGCAAGTGGGCGCGTTGCGATGGTTATTTCGACCGAAGGCGGGATGGATATCGAGGATGTGGCGCATAACACGCCCGAAAAGATCACAACTATCACCATCGATCCCGCTCAGGGCTTCATGCCGCATCACGGCCGCGCCGCGGCATTTGCGCTGAACCTGTCCGGTGATCTCAACAAGCAGTGTCAGAAGCTTGCCGGCCAGCTTTATACAGCCTTTACCGAACTCGATTGCGAAATGCTGGAAATCAACCCGCTGGTGGAAACCAAGGACGGCAATTTGCTGGTGCTCGACACCAAGATGAGCTTCGACGGCAATGCGCTTTATCGTCACAAGGACGTGGAAGCGATGCGCGACGAGACCGAGGAAGATCCAGCCGAAGTCGAAGCGAGCAAATATGACCTCGCTTACATCAAGCTGGACGGTAACATTGGCTGCATGGTCAACGGTGCCGGTCTTGCCATGGCAACGATGGACATCATCAAGCTGAACGGCGCCTTCCCGGCAAACTTCCTCGATGTGGGCGGCGGTGCGACCAAGGAAAAGGTGACCGCGGCATTCAAGATCATTCTGAAGGACCCGGCAGTTAAGGGCATTCTGGTCAATATCTTCGGCGGGATCATGAAATGCGACATCATTGCCGACGGGATCGTGGCCGCAGCCAAGGAAGTGAACCTTTCGGTGCCGCTAGTCGTGCGGCTTGAAGGCACCAATGTCGAACAGGGCAAGGCGATACTAAACAATTCCGGCCTGCCAATCGTCAGCGCCGATAATTTGGGCGATGCCGCCAAGAAGATTGTCGCCGAGGTAAAACAGGCGGCGTAAATGCGGTCAGGCGGCGCAGCAGAGCTGCCCGCTTCCCGCATCGAAACGATAAATTGGTCGACCTTCGCCTTGACGTTTACGTAAACGCAAGTTAGGTGGCCGGCAGATATTTGCAGAGGAAAGGCAGCATATGAAGATCCTCGTACCGGTAAAACGGGTGATAGATTACAACGTCAAACCGCGGGTCAAGGCGGATGGTTCGGGCGTTGATTTGGCCAATGTCAAAATGAGCATGAACCCATTTGACGAAATTGCGGTTGAAGAAGCGATTCGCCTGAAAGAAAAAGGCAAGGCGGAAGAAATCATCGCGGTCAGTGTCGGTCCGGCCAAAGCCCAGGAAACGCTGCGTACGGCGCTGGCGATGGGCGCCGACCGGGCCATTCTGGTCGAAACTGACGATACGGTGGAACCCTTGGCCGTTGCCAAGATCCTCAAGGCAATCGCGGATGAGGAACAGCCGGGTCTGGTGCTGCTTGGCAAGCAGGCGATTGACGATGATTCCAACCAGACCGGCCAGATGCTGGCGGCGCTGATGGGCCGACCGCAAGGCACCTTTGCCAATACGGTCGAAATCGATGGCGATTCGGTTGTGGTGAAGCGCGAAATCGACGGCGGGCTGGAAACGGTCAAACTGTCGCTCCCGGCGATTGTCACCACCGACTTGCGCTTGAACGAGCCACGCTATGCTTCGTTGCCGAACATCATGAAGGCCAAGCAGAAGCCGCTCACAGCGAAAACGCCCGGCGATTACGGCGTCGACACCACACCGCGCCTGACCACCAGCAATGTCTCCGAACCTCCGGTGCGGCAGGCAGGCGAGAAAGTCGCCGATGTTGATGCGCTGGTCGCCAAGATCAAAGCCCTCGGGATCGCGTAAGCGTTTCCACAAGATGGCAACCCGGATCGCGTAAGCGGCCTGGCTGAAAAGGACTTAGGATATGAAAACGCTGGTTTGGGTCGAACATGACAATGCGTCGGTCAAGGACGCAACGCTTTCTGCAGTAACTGCGGCTGGCAAATTGGGTGAAGTGCATCTGCTGGTGGCTGGCGCGGGCTGTGCGGGCGTGGCGGACGCTGCCGCAAAGATTGCGGGAGTGGGCAAAGTCCACCTGGCAGACAATGCGGCATACGAACACGCATTGGCCGAAAACATTGCGCCATTGGTGGTCGATTTGATGGGGCACCATGATGCCTTCATCTGCCCGGCGACCACGACGGGTAAGAACATCGCCCCGCGCGTGGCCGCGCTGCTCGATGTGATGCAGATCTCCGACATCCTCTCGGTTGAAGGCGACAAGACCTTCACCCGCCCGATCTATGCCGGCAATGCGATCGCCACTGTAACCAGCAGCGATCCGAAACTGGTGATTACCGTGCGCGGTACGGCGTTCGAAAAAGCGGCCAGTGAAGGCGGTTCGGGCAGCGTCGAAGCAGTCTCCGGCCCGGCGGATGCTGGCATATCCAGCTTCGTGAGTGCGGAAATCGCCAAGAGCGAGCGTCCTGAACTGACCAGCGCGAAAGTGATCGTCTCAGGTGGCCGCGCGCTCAAGGATGCAGAAACGTTCCAGGATGTGATCATCCCGCTGGCGGACAAGCTCGGCGCCGGCGTAGGCGCATCGCGCGCGGCCGTTGATGCAGGCTATGTCCCCAATGATTACCAGGTCGGCCAGACCGGCAAGATCGTGGCACCGGAAGTCTATATCGCGATCGGCATCTCCGGCGCGATCCAGCATCTGGCGGGCATGAAAGATTCCAAGGTGATCATCGCGATCAACAAGGATGAAGATGCTCCGATCTTCCAGGTGGCGGACATCGGCCTGGTCGCAGACCTCTTCAAGGCTGTGCCGGAACTGACCGAGAAACTTTAATTTATCGGGGGCTGGACAGCCCCTATATTCGCCGGATCAACCGATCACCAAAGCCGCCGGGCTGTGGTGATCGGCCATTACCCAGAGTCAGGGCTTGATACGTTCAAGCAACAACAAGCGCTCTTCACTGCCCTCTGCATCAGGCATCAGGCCATCGCGGAAGATTTCGAACCCAAGCTTTGCCGCAAGCCGAAGCGAGGGTTCATTCGCGGGATCAATGAGTGCCACTACTCGGCGCGGTCCGATTTCCCGGTCAAACCAGCTCAGGACTGCGCGCATTGCCTCGCCAGCAAGACCTTGCCCGACATGGTCGGGCATCAGGATCCAGCCCGCTTCTGGCTGGTTGTCAAAATCTTCCCCCAGGCCCCGCCAACTGTGGAAGATGCCGCAGGTCCCGATCGGTTCAGAAGAACCCTTCAAACGGACCATCAGGCTTCCATATCCGTAGAGCGTCCAGCTACCGACCCCGCGCAAAAAGCGTGCAAAATGATCGGGTCTGGTCGGTTGCGGCCCAAGATAGCGCTGCGTTTCGCTGTCGCTGACAATGGCGAAGCTGGCCTGCAAATCCTCCACTTTAGGCAGGGACAGGGTCAACCGCTCGGTCTCGATCAGCGGGGCGCCGGTCTGATTTATCACGGTCAGAAGGCCCCGCTGAGGAAATGGATCGTAACGCCAACCAGCCCCCCGACAATTGTACCATTGATCCGGATGAATTGCAGATCGCGGCCGACCGCGCTTTCAATCCGGTCGGTGACCGTGCGCGCGTCCCACCGCTTGACCGTTTCGGACACCAATTGGACAATTTGCCCCCCATAGCGACTGGCGACACCCACGGCGGTACGCCGGGCGAACCGATTGACCTGCCATTGCAGGCGGGCGTCGTCACGCAAGGCCGCGCCCAGCTCGGACAGGCTATTGCCCAATTGCCCCTCAAGCACTCTGTCAGGATCGCGGGCCATCGCGATGAGCCCGGCGCGCATCCGCTCCCACACGCCAACCCACCAATTGGCGACCGCCGGATTGTCGAGCATCTCCTGCTTCATCCGCTCCACCTTTTCGCGGGTCGGTTGATCATGGACCAGATCATGCGCTAGCTTTTCGAGGCCTTCTTCAATCTTGCTGCGTAGCGGATGATCCGGGTCCACCAGAACTTCGGCAAGCAAGCGGTAGAGGCCATCGATCACCGAATTGGCCAACCGTTCGTCCAGCCCGACCCAGCGGATCAGCGAATTGGCCCGTTCATGAATCATCGTGCGGACCATCTCTTCATTATCTTCCAGAGTCAGCCCGGCCCAGCGGATCATCGAATCCATCATCGGCAGATGCCGCCGATCCGCAATCGCAGCCGTCAGCATCTGGCCCAGCAGCGGGGAAATCTCCAGCTTCGCAAGCTGTACCTTGAGGCCTGATTTGACCTGTCCGCCGAGCCGCTCCGGATCAAGTGACTCAAGAATTCCAGCCAGCAATTCTGCCGCGCCGCCGCCAATCCGCGAACCGCTGCCCGCCCGTGGCTCGACCAGGTAATTGCCCACGGCGCCAGCCATGTTCATGGTCTGCATCCGCCGGGCGACGACTGCGGGGGTGAGAAAATTGTCCCGCAGGAATTGCGCCATCGTATCCGCGATCCGGTTCTTGTTCTCCGGAATGATCGCGGTGTGCGGGATCGGCAGGCCGAGCGGGCGCCGGAACAGGGCCGTGACGGCAAACCAGTCCGCCAAACCGCCAACCATCGCGGCCTCCGAAAAGGCTAGAACATAGCCCCAGGCTGGATGAATTCCTTCGAACTGGCGGGCCGTCAGGAACAGCCCGGCCATGAATACCAGCATCAGTGTGGCGGTAATACGCATATTGCGCGCACGATCAGGGGGCATGGACATTTGCGCGACCACGTGGCCGGCACCATTGGACGAATCGGGCCTCACTCGGCTGGTGTAGCCTCCGCCGCGCCGCCTGTCTCGCCTGTGAAGATTCGGTCCGCGTCTCCGGGCTTGTAGGTCAGCAGGCGTTTGCGCAGCCAAGGTCCGGCCCGCTTTTCAAATCCGTCTGCGAGGCTGAAGCCAGCCGGTACGATCAGCAAGGTCAGCAAGGTCGACATGATAAGCCCGCCGATAACAACCGTACCCATCGGCGCGCGCCACGCACCGTCGCCTGTTAGCGAGATAGCGGTCGGCACCATCCCGGCAGTCATTGCCACAGTGGTCATCACGATCGGCTGGGCGCGTTTATGGCCCGCTTCAATGATCGCTTCGACCTGACGGGTCCCGGCGGCCATCTCCTCAATTGCGAAATCGATAAGAAGGATCGAGTTCTTGGACACGATCCCCAGCAGCATGAGAATCCCGATCATGACCGGCATCGAAACAGGCTGGCCGACCACCCACACCAGGAAAATTCCGCCAAGCGGCGCCAGCGCCAGCGAGCCCATATTGACCAGTGGTGACATCAACCGCTTGTACAACAGCACCAGCACAGCGAAGACCAGCAGCACCCCGGAGATCAACGCGATAACGAAGTTTACCGCCAGTTCGGCCTGCCATTCATCTTCGCCCACAACATCGCGCGCGACACCTTGTGGCAATTTGCCAAGGATCGGCAATTTGTCGATCTGTTCCATTGCCACACCCTTGAGGACATTGGGTGCAAGGTCTGCGCCGACGAATATCCGTCGGCTCTGGTTGTAGCGCTGGATCGAGGTGGGGCCTGATCCGAAGGAAATTTCAGCAACCCGCTCCAGCGGCACGGAACCGCCATTGGAAGTCTGGACCGGAAGATTGGCAATTGTCTGCAGATCGCGCCGGGATTCCTGAGGCAATTTGACCCGGATCGGGATCTGCCGGTCGGATAGCGAGAATTTCGCGGCGTTCTGGTCGATCTCACCCATCGTTGCGATACGAATTGCCTGGCTGAGTGCGGCAGTCGTCACGCCAAGCTGTGCGGCCAGATCGGCGCGCGGTGTGATCACCAGTTCCGGACGGCGAATGTCGCCAGCGATCCGCGGCGCCACGAGTGTATTGAGGCCGCGCATTTCTTCGACAAGCTGGGCCGCCGCTTCGTTGAGCAATTTGGGATCGGAACCGGCGAGCATGATTGAGATATCGCGCCCGGTGCCTCCGCCGCCCGATTGCGACTGGAAACGCACGCGTGCATCGGGAATTTGCGCCAGCGTTGGAGCGAGGTCGCGTTCAAATTCGTTCGAAGTTTTGTCGCGCTCAGGCTTCAGGGCAATATAAAGCGTAGCGCTGCCTTCTCGCACCCGTTCAAGAGCACGTTCGACTTCCGGCTGTTGGTACAGCAAAGCGGCCACCTTATCGGCCACGCGCTCGGTCTGCGCCATTGTCGTGCCCGGCACCAGTTCGATCTCGATCCGGCTGTTGTCGTCGTTAATCGTCGGCTGAAATTGCTGCGGCGTAATGCCAAACAAGACGACTGTAAGAAGAAAGGCAAAAAGGCCGACAAACATCATCCAGACACGGTGATCGAACAATCGCGCCTTTATCGCCAGATGGCGAGTGCGCCGGGTCAAATGGCTGGCATCGAAGCCGCGCATGAAGCCCATCGCGGCACCGATCAGGAATTTCACCAAACCGCCAAGCAGATAGGCGCCGATGATCCCGCCCACAGCCATGAAAATCAGCGCGAATGCCCCCGGCGCCTCTTGCACCCCTTCGGCAACAGCCGCCGCCGGTGCGGTCAGCTTCTGGTACACCTGAATTACCGCAATCAGGCCCGCTCCGATCAGAAAGTTGGCGACATGGTCCGAACGACGTGCCTGCACATTGGCGAATTTTCTCTTCAGCGCGTGCGAATGCGTGGCATCAAGCGTCCATTTCAGAATCCGCATGTAGCGATCCATCATGGGGCCTTCGCCATGCGAGGCATGACCTTTGGAATGCAGGAAATACGCCGCAAGCATCGGGGTAATCATGCGAGCGACCGCCAAGCTCATCAGAACAGCGATCACCACGGTAATACCGAAGTTCTTGAAGAACTGACCGGAAATTCCCGGCATCAGGCCAACCGGCAAGAACACGGCAACGATGCAAAACGATGTCGCCACCACAGCCAGGCCGATCTCGTCCGCTGCATCGATCGAGGCCTGATAGGCAGATTTGCCCATGCGCATATGGCGCACAATATTCTCGATCTCCACGATCGCGTCATCGACCAGAACGCCCGCCACCAGACCAAGCGCAAGCAGCGAAAGCGAATTCAAGTTGAAGCCAACCAGGTCCATGAACCAGAATGTCGGGATCGCCGACAGTGGGATGGCAACTGCGGAAATCACCGTCGCGCGCCAATCGCGAAGGAACAGGAACACAACAACGACTGCAAGGATCGCACCTTCGACCATCGCGGCGATTGAGCTTTCGTACTGGCTTTCGGTGTATTTGACGCTGTTGCGCAATTCGATGACGCGGACTCCGGGATTTTCCTCCTGGATCTTGGAAATTTCTTCCATCGCGCCGTCGAACACGGTCACATCCGACGCGCCCTTCGCGCGCGACATGGCGAAGTTCACAACTTCCTTGTCACGCAGTTTCGCGATCGAGGTGCGCTCGCCATAACCATCGCGCACCGTGGCTACGTCGGACAATTTTACGGTGACGCCATTGCCAAGCCGGATCTGCCGTTCGCCGAGTTCAAACGCGCTTGCGTCATTGCCAAGAACGCGCACCGATTGGCGGGTACCGCCAACTTCGGCCATCCCGCCTGCCGCATCGACATTGTCTTGCCGCAATACCGAGTTGATCTGCCCCGCAGTCACGCCCAGCGCCTGCATCCGCATCGGGTCGAGGATAACTTCGATCTCCCGATCCACGCCGCCGATGCGCTGGACTTCGGCCATGCCTTCGACACTCAGCAAGCGTTTGGCAACGACATCGTCGATAAACCAGCTGAGCTGTTCAATAGTCATGTCGCTGGCTTCGACGGCATAGATCCCGAGGAACCCGCCGCCAGCCACATCGATCTTGCTTATCCGGGGCTCAAGAATTCCGTCGGGCAAGCTACCGCGGATCGTATCGACAGCATTCTTCACCTCCGCAACGGCATCGTTGGAATCGGTGCCAATGTCGAATTCGACAAAGGTGCTAGAATTGCCCTCACTCGCGGTTGAAGAAATCGAATTAACGCCATTGACCGAACGGACCGCGGATTCGACGAGCTGGGTGATCTGGTTTTCGATTTCGGTTGGGGCCGCGCCGGGCTGCGAAATCGAGATATTGACCGCCGGGAAATCCACATCGGGATTGTCGACCACGTCCATACGCATGAAGCTGAGGATCCCTGCCAGCAATAAGGCAGTGAAGATCACCAGCGGTATCACTGGATTGCGGATCGACCAGGCGGAGATATTGCTGAAATTCATGCTGCGTCAGCTTCCCGCTTTTACCGGTTTGACGGTCTCGCCGGGATTGAGGAAGCCGCCAGCTCGCAAGACAACACGCTCCGAACCGGTAAGACCTTTGGTTATGATCACGCCATTACCGGTAACCGAACCGGTCTGAACTTCACGGCGCTCAACCTTGTTGTCCTGGCCCACGATATAGACAAAACTGCCTTCGTCATCGGACAAGACCGCACTTTCCGGCAGGACCGGCGCCACCATGGTGCCGCTACGTATCGTAGCGTTGGCGAATCCGCCCGGCCGCAACCCTTCGGCATAGGGCAGTGCGATGCGCGCGGTCCCCTGGCGGTTCTGCGGGTCAATCGTGGGTGATAATTGCCAAATCTGGCCCGTATAGGAATTGTCAGATCCAACCGGACTGACTTGTGCAGTTATCCCGACGCCAATGCGTGCGAGCTCGGCTTCGCCAACTTTCGCCAGCATTTCCATTTCGCCGCCCTTGGCGATTGTGAACAGGGCTGGTGATCCTGCACTGACAACCTGGCCAGGCTCTACATTTCGTTCCAGTACCAAGCCTGATGCCGGTGCGACAACGTTGAGCCTTGCGTTGCGCGCCCGCAATTCACCGGCCTGTGCCTGTGCGACCTTAACACGCGCCACAGCGGCATCGCGCGTTGCCGTCAAACGATCGACATCGGCAGTGCTGATGAAACCACGGTCGACCAGTTTGAGCGCTCGGTCGAGATTGGCCTGCGCCAGGCGGGCATCGGCCTGCGACACCTGAACCTGAGCGCCCGCACTGGCGGCCTGCTGGTTCTGCACCGAACGATCAATTACGACGAGCACTTGCCCGGCGCTTACCCATTGGCCGGCATCGACTGGCACGGAAATAACCCGCCCGCCTTCGCCCGCCACGCCCACAGGCAAGGCGCGCCGCGCGGCCAAAGTACCAGTTGCGGTAATCTGCCCTTCAACCGTGGTGCGCCCGGGCGCAATCACCGAAATCACCGGAGCCTGTTCCTGTCGGTCACCAGCCGCAACGGGGGCAACTTCACCCTGACCCAGCAAGAAAAACGCAATCCCTGCGACAACGATCAAACCCAGCAGGGCCAGCACAATATTGCGCTTCCGCTTGCTCCCTTGAGCAGCCAGATCCCCGGCAAAATCATCGGCGAAAACCTCGCCCTGATCCGCCTCCACGGTTGTCTCATAATTCATCGCGCAACTGCCTTAATCATTTGGTAGCGCACCGAACGGCTCTAACCCGGTGGTGTGTTATACATATATATCACCGGTTGCAAGCCGCACCGGTAGCTGTGGCGCGCCTTAAGCCCTCTGACGGACAGGAGCAATCAATCGCTCGACAGGCGACATCTGAGCCCGACGAGTGTTTATCGCCGCACGTTCAATTCCTAAAACAGGAAACGGGCAACTCTTACAATAAGAAACGGGCGGTAGCAGCCTTCGCTACCCCGCCCGTCTTACGCAATTTCAAGGTTTTGCCGATTAGCGCACGCGGCCACGCTGAACGAGGTTCACAACCCCAAGAAGCACAACGGCACCAACCACGGCGATAATCAGACCGGTCAACGAGAATTCCTTCACACTGCCGCCATAGCCCAGCGGACCGGCAATAAGGTTCCCCACTACCGAGCCAACACAGCCGACAACGATGTTCCAGAAAATTCCCATGGAAGCATCGCGGTTCATGACCAAGCTGGCAAGCCAGCCTGCCACACCGCCCACGATCAATGCAATTATCCAACCCATAGCATTTCCTCCTGTTACTGTTTCGTCCCGCTTGCCCGATCCCGATGAAATGGCACGGGAAAACACACGCTCGGCTCTTGAGTGGCCGAATAACGAAGAGGTCTAATACAAGTTTTGGTAAATAGCCAATCTACACCGGTCGCCGATGCACCAAGTGCTTCGGAAAAGCGGTTTGTTTCAGTCTTTTTGTCGGTATGCCGGGTGATTTGGCCGTGCTTAATATTTGAGTTGGCGCTCGTACAAGTCGCGGTAATGCTGGATGCGTGTCACGCGCAGCCCCTGCATGCCGGAACGGTCTACCGCGCGCTGCCAGGACGCAAATTCCTCGAGCGTGAGATTATAGCGCTCCAGCACCTCGTCAATTGTCAGCAGTCCGCCATTGACGGCCGCAACCACCTCTGCCTTGCGGCGGACGACCCAGCGCTTGGTATTGGGTGGCGGGAGATCCTTTATGGAAAGGGGCTCGCCCAGTGGGCCAATAACCTGCGCGGCTCGAATTTTCTGGTTTTCGATCATCAGTTCTCTCGGTCGCCGTGAATCGCGTCGTGCGCGCTGTAAGTCCTTTTGGCCGACAGGGCTTTTCCATCGGCTAAAATATCAGGGTTAACGTAAGTGCCATTTTCGTTAAGCAATTCCTCACGCAGATGGGCAAAGCCTGTGAAGGCGCACCCAAAGGCGTCAGAATTGCTGAGCAGTTCCTGCCGCAACTCGCGTGCAGCGGAAAGGCGCGCGGCCAGTTCGGCCCAAGAAATAGAGCGCAATTGACCTGTGTCATGGGGCTCCGGAACGGCCCAATTGGCGATAGGTGCTTCAATCATGTCGAGCGCTTTAACGCCGCGATGGTCAAGATCCGGTAAAGCCGCGGTTTACTCCTGGTTAGGATTGATGGACTGTGCCGGGTACTGGCGATCCCATCTTGAGCAGTGTAAGGGCCGCGCCAATGCACACCGCAAACCTCTTCGATTCCGCGCTTGATGCAGCAGCGCTATTTGACCTGCCGCGCGCAGCGGGCGACTGCCGTATTGTGGTAGCCATGTCTGGCGGGGTCGATTCCTCGGTTGTGGCTGCTCTGGCTGCGGCCACAGGTGCAGAGGTGATCGGTATCACATTGCAGCTGTATGATTATGGCGCAGCCACAGGCCGCAAAGGCGCCTGCTGTGCCGGTGACGATATTAGCGACGCGCGTGCAGTGGCCGAACGGCTGGGCATACCGCATTATGTGTTTGACCATGAAAGCGCGTTTCGGGAGGATGTGGTCAAGACATTCGCCGATGAATATTTGCAGGGGCGCACTCCGGTGCCTTGCATCCGCTGTAATATGGGGCCCAAATTCACCGATCTGTTGCACATGGCCCAAGAACTTGGGGCCGATTGCCTTGCCACTGGCCATTATGTCCGCCGGATAATCGGCGCGGCGGGCCCGGAACTGCACCGCGCGCTGGATCCGGCGCGCGACCAATCCTATTTCCTTTACGGCACCACCGAAGCGCAGCTTGATTACCTGCGCTTTCCGTTGGGCGGGCTCCCCAAGGCTCAGGTCCGTGAGCTGGCCGGACAGGCTGGCCTGCGCAACGCCGCCAAACCCGATAGTCAGGACATCTGCTTTGTGCCTGATGGCGATTACGCCAAGATCGTTACTGCGCTTCGTCCCGAGGGCATAAAGCCGGGGCGGATCGTCCATTCCGAATCGGGCGAGATATTGGGCACGCATCAGGGGGTCATCCATTTCACCGTTGGCCAGCGCCGCGGTCTGGACATCGGCGGCCAGGCAGAACCGCTCTATGTAACAGGCCTTGACGCTGACACTGCAGAAGTCCGGGTCGGCCCCAAGCGTCTGCTGGCCGTTCGCGCGGCGCGGGTAATCGAAACCAATCGCATCGGCCCTGTGCCTGATGCACCCTTGTCGGCTAAAGTCCGTTCGCTGGCCAAGCCGGTGCCGGTCACGCTGGATGGACTACTGGGCGATGGAGCAGGCGTCACCCTGCGCTTCGCCGATCCCGAATTTGGCGTTGCCCCCGGCCAGGCCGC
>JAHEAV010000032.1 GCA_024642565.1 Erythrobacter sp. | reverse complement strand
GATGTCGTTGATGTTTTGCTGACCCGCCAGATCCCTGGTGACGGCGCAAAGGGCGATGACAAGATGACCACCATCATCCTGGAAAATGTCCAGGTTCTGGCGGTTGATCTGCGTTCCGGCGAAAAGAGCACCGAACCCGAAGTGGGCAAGACCGCGACATTGCAGGTTGACCAATATGGCGCCCAGAAGCTGACCCTTGCACGGCAGCTCGGCAGCCTGACCCTGGCCCTGCGTAACGTCGAAAACCAGATTACGGGACCGACCTCTACGGTCACAGCCTCCGACCTGGGCGGCGGCGGCATTTACATTGCAGACCGCAGCCCATCGCTTGCCGCGGCCCCTGCTTCCTATCCGGCTGCCTATCCGCAGCAACAGGGTGGCACCGGTGCCACCACCCCAAGGCCCAGGCGCCCGTCTGGCCCGTCGATGACTGTGTTCCGCGGCACCGAGCGCGGCGAATATGAGGTGAAGCGTTATGGCGGATATTAAGATCATGAAACGTTTTGCCTATGCGGCCTTGCCGCTGGCTTTGCTGGCCACGCCCGTAACGGCAATGGCGCAATATGCGCCGAGCCAGATCCACGCCGGATCGATCGAGATTCCGCTGAATAAAAGCCAGGTGGTGACCGCCGACCAGGCGATTGACAAGGCGCTGGTGGGCAATGCCGAAGTTGCCGATATTCTGCCGCTGACCGATCGATCGATCTATGTTCTCGGCAAGGCAATGGGCACGACCAGCCTGACCCTTTATGATCGCGGCGGACGGGTGATCGCCGTGATGGATATCGCGGTTGGCCCCGATGTGCAGGCGTTTCAGGATCAAGTCAGCAATTTGATCCCGGGCAGCGACATCAAGGCGCAGATTTCGGGTTCATCCATGGTGCTGACCGGAATTGCCAGCGATGCCGCCATGGTTGACCGGGCGATGCAACTGGCACGGACCTTTGCCGGTGAAAATGTCGTCAATCTGATCGGGATCGGCAGCAGCCAGCAAGTGATGCTGGAAGTCAAATTTGCCGAAGTACGGCGCCAGATCGGTGAAAATATCGGCGTGCGCGGATTTGCCAATGGCAAGAATTTCAACGGCGTTTCCGGGCCCGGATCGTCCTTGACCCCGGACCCTGATACCGGCTCAGCCTTGCTCAAAGCGGGCAGTGTATCCAACGGTTTCGGCATCTTCGGCACCACATTCCGTGCGCTCGGCCTTGATTTTGAAGCCTATCTGAATGCGCTGGAGAATAAGGGTTACGCCAAGATATTGGCAGAACCGACGTTGGTCGCCCTGTCCGGTGAAACGGCATCGTTTCTGGCAGGCGGTGAATTTCCCATACCGGTCGTTCAGTCTGGCACTGGCGGAAGCGGAGGCGGCAATGGCAACGTCGGCAGCGTTACGGTGCAGTTCAAACCGTTTGGCGTAAGCCTGGGCTTCACGCCCACGGTTTTGAGCGACAAGACCATCAATCTCAAGGTTGAACCCGAAGTCAGTTCGATCGATGCGGCAGCTTCGATCCAGCTCAACGGCATTTCGATCCCGGGCCTCCAGACCCGCCGCGCCAGTACCACGCTGGAACTGCGCGATGGTGAAAGTTTCGCCATCGCGGGTCTGCTGCAGAAGGAATTTCGGACAACGATTAATCAGGTGCCGCTGCTCGGATCGATCCCGATCCTGGGCGCCCTGTTCCGCTCGACCGAATTCCAGAAGGGCGAAACCGAACTGATGATCATCGTTACGCCGCGACTGGTCGCGCCGATCAAGCCGAGCCAGGTTCGCTTGCCGACTGACCGTGTTCGGGATCCCGATCCAATAACCGCCGTTTTGTTCGGTGAAGGCCAAGATCCGGTGCCGGCTTCGGAACTTTCCGCTCCGCAAACTCCAGGAGACGATTATGAATTCTAGGAACCTGCGGCTGCTTGCCATCGTTGGTATGTCAGTGGGCCTGACCGCCTGCGCGGCAACGACCAATATGCTGGAACAGCCTGGCGACGCCAAATTCGGTGAAGCCAACCGCCAGACCATGATGGCCCAAGTGATCGACCCCGATCCGCAGTATGATAAACCTGCGGTGACCAGCGGCGAAGTCGGTGAACAGGCTGTGACACGTTACCGCGAAGGCAAGGTTACCAAGCCTGCCACCCAGACAACCACGTCTGGTTCATCGTCCACCGGTTCTTCCGGCCCGAACTAGGATGCAAATGTTTTGTCATGACAGGCAGGCGAACCAATAGCGAAAGCAAAGAACCCTTAGTTGGGGGATTCGCAGAACGTCTGTGGCAATCGTCATGCGCTGGCGCGCTGGCTTTGTGGAGCGACACTTCGGCCGCAATTGCGGCACTTTACGGACTTGCCTTGTTTGTTTTGGTCGGGATCGCTGGTGTGGCTTTCGATTATGCCCGTCTGGCCGGGATGCATTCGGAATTGCAAAATGCCGCCGATCAGGCCGCTTTGGCTGGTGCAAGCCAGCTCGACGGCGCGGCCGGAACATGTTCGCGGGCCGCCACTGCGGCGGTAAATCTGCTATCGAATCAAACAATCTTGGCAAATGACGGTGCGGGGAAAGCCGTCACCGTTACTCTGGAAACCGGATGCGACGCGAGCGGGATGGTCCGATTTTATCAGGACCGCGAAAAGGCCACACCGGCCACAACCGATGCTCAAGCCAAATATATTGAAGTGCGGGTGAATGCGCGTGTTGCCAATTATGCGCTTACGCCAGTTGTTGGGGCCTTTAACTCCGGAAACATCGGCGCAGCTGCCATGGCCGGACTTGGATCATCGATCTGCAAAGTGCCGCCAATCATGATTTGCAGCCCCGATCCGAGCCAGCCGTTCAACGCCGCGGCCCGGGTCGGCCAAGGCGTGGTCGCAACTGGTCACAGCCCAGGCGTCAGCAACAATCAGGGTGGTAATGCTGGTTCAGGCAGCAATACGACCTGGGCACCGGGTGATTTCGGATTTCTGCAGGTGAACGATCCTAACGCTAACAACAACAATGCGGCCCTCCTCAAGGCGCTTGCTTACGTAAATCCGCCGATCGATTGCGTTAAGGTGGACGAAAACAGGGTGAGCACCGGCAATCCCCAAGGGCTTTACGACGCGATCAATACAAGATTCGGAATTTACGATTTCAACAGCACCGGCAACGGCAATGTGCTTGCCCCATGCGAGGGTGGGTCTTGTCCGCCGGCACCAAATGTGCAGATGGACCACGTTAAAACTGGCAACAGCTGCAAGATCAACAACAGCGCTGGCAATGGGGGCAATGGCTTCAAAATTCCCAGCAATGGCAGCGAATTCAAGCCGGTCAATCCTGGTGGGGCATACGATCCTACAGTTGCGCTTCACACGACCACCCCAGCAGTCTCCGCTATGGGTCTGCCGCGCGACAATTGCCATTATGATACGTATAATACCGGCACCAGTACTCTGGGCCTGTGTCCGGGCGGCACCGGCCGTTTCGGGAATGGCCAGTGGGCGCGGCAGGATTACTTTACCAAGTACCATAACACCAGTCGCCCATCGGATTGGCAGTCGATATCGCGTTATAGGACCTATTTGTGGGAATTAGCCGGGAACATGCCGTCGGCCGGGGGCCCCACATGCGGGACATCGATAGGGAGCGCCAGCCGGCGTGTTCTTACTGTTGCGGTCGTTACCAATTGCGCCGCCCTGAATGGTGCTTCGCAGCCTGTTGTAATTGACGAATGGGTCGATGTATTTCTTGTCGAACCATCGAGTGACAGCAGTCTGCGCCATAACGCATTCAAGGATGCGATTTATGTCGAGGTAATCGGCAAGTCGACTGTCGCTGGAAACGGAACCTATGGCACGCAAAACGTCCGCCGCGATGTGCCATATCTGGTGCAATGAGAGTTCCCGCCGCCTTTCGCCTGCTTGGCAACAATTCCGGCGCTGCCGCAGCCGAAATGGCTCTGCTTTTGCCGTTGCTGACGGTTATCATGTTTGCCGGCATCGAAGGCGGCTATTTGATGTGGCAAGAACATAAGGTGGTGAAGGGTGTGCGCGATGGGGCCCGCTATGCCGGACGGCAAGGCTTTGCGGCCGTTAATTGCGGTTCAGGAACAATCGCCACAGATGCTGCGATAAAGAATGTCACCCGAACAGGATTTCCCGATGGTGATAACCCTGCAATCTCCCCTTCAACCGATGACCCTGTTATAGTCGGCTGGGACAGCACCAAAGTTACCGTTACGGTTGCCTGCAGCGCAGCAACGAACACAGGTATTTACAAGGACGTCACCGGCGGCGCGCCCTTGGTCACGGTTTCGGCACGCGTTCCATACATACCACTTTTTGGCAGCCTGGGCTTTGCTACAAGTAATCTGACACTGAATGCGAATGCGCAGGCTGCGGTGATGGGACTATGATCAAACTCATACGCGCCCTGATCTGTGACGAAAATGCTTCCGCTGGCGAGTTTGCTCTCGTGTTGCCACTGGCGATGCTGTTCTTTTTCGGAATTATCGATTCAGGGCGATATCTGTGGGAAGTGAACCAGGCGGAAAAAGCCACCCAGAAAGGTGCTCGATTTGCGGTCGCTACGGACATGGTGCCAAGCGGGCTGGCTGACTACAGTTTCGCGATCAGCAGTGCCATACCTCAAGGAACTGTTGTGCCCAAGACCGCGTTCTCGCGGATTACCTGCACGTCCGATGGCACTACCGCTACTTGTGCGTGCCCCTCAGGCGCACCTTGCGCCTTTGGGACGGCCGCAAACACTGCTTCGTTTAACCGCATAGTTACGCGCATGCAGACGATGCTAGGCCGGATTACGCGTCAGAACGTGGTGATCGATTATACATGGTCTGGTCTCGGCTTTTCTGGCGATCCCAATGGCCCGGATGTGTCTCCTATGGTCACCATTCGGCTCAATAATGTGCAGTTCAACCCAATATTGACCACCGCCTTCGGCGGCACGGTCAAGCTCCCAGGAGCGAGTTATTCGCTCACCGCAGAAGACAGTCTAGGACAGGTTTCAAACTGATATGGGCAACGAACACATCAAATCTGATATCGGAAAGGACAAATTCTTGCCACTTCCTGCATCGATTACAATTGTTGCGACCGAAGGTCAGCTTGGGCAGTTGAAATCATTCGAGGATGGAGCCTGGTTCGAAGGTGTTAGCCTAATCCCGCTGCCGATCGACGCAAAACTAACCGAACAGATGCTGATCGGAACACAAATTCTTGTCCTGCAAGTCGACCCGGCGATCCCGGAATCTATGCGGCGGATCGAATGGGCCCGCGAACGCCGACCGGATATCCCACAGATTGTCGCGCTTGACAGCACAGACATCAAGCTGGTCCGCACACTGGTACGCGAAGGCGTGTCTGATGTTATTGCACTCCCGCTCGATCCAGAGGAATTGTTGCAGGCGGCGGTCGCTATTCTTGAAGTTAATGCACGGCAATCCGGTTCCGCCGGGTTGGCTCCGATGGTAGCAATCACTAGGTCACTAGGTGGGACCGGCGCGACAACAATGGTCACACATATTGCGCATCAACTGGTCAAGCAGTCTGATGGTCACGACCGTGTGTGCATCATCGATCTTGATGTGCAATATGGAGCCGTTGCAGACATGTTGGGCGTGACGCCGCGCCGCACATTGACGGATCTGCTTGATGCCGATGATCGACTGGATGGGTCGTTCTTGCGCACTGTTGCTTCAGACCATGATAGCGGCATTTCAGTAATTCCAGCGCCAACGGAAATCGTGCCGTTGGAATCGATCAATACGACAAAGCTGCAGGCGATCATCAAGGTTGCAAGGCAAGAATTTGATTATGTGCTGCTCGACATGCCTTCGAACTGGAGCAGTTGGAGCCTATCAGTCATGCTGGATGCTGACAGTATCCTGATGCTGGTAGAGCAGTCGCTTTCCAGTTTGCGGCAGGCCAAACGGCGCCTCCAATTGTTGAAGGATGTTGGGGTCGATACGCGGGTTGTTTCGATCGTTGTTAACCGCATGGAGAAACGACTCTTCGGTTCAATCAGCCTGTCCGATGTGGCCCAGGCGCTGAGCCATGAGGTTCTATGTGGTTTGCGAGATGAAGGTCAGGCAATCGCTGATGCCCAGACCCAGGGGAAATTGCTGGGGCAGATCAAACCAAAAAGCGCCTATGTCAGTGACATTGCCGAGTTGACCGAAATGCTGCGCGCCCGGCTTTCCGTGGAGCTTGAAGCATGAAGTGGGAATTGCCCAGGAAAAGTGAAGCTGTAACCCCAGTTGAAACTGGGACAGAGGTCTTTGACTCGGCTTCGAAAGCCAATGTGGATCGTTATCTTGCCTTGAAGACTACGATACATCGTAAGTTGCTTGACCGTATCAATCTTGGTTTGTTGGAAAAGCTTTCACGAGAACAGATCGAGGAAGAGGTCGGCGATATCATTCTCGGCTTGCTGGTCGAAGAGGATGCCGCGCTGAATACGCGTGAGCGCTCCATGCTGGTATCCGAAGTTCTCGACGAATTGCTTGGCCTTGGTCCCCTCGAACCGCTGCTCGCGGACGAAACGATTACCGATATTCTGGTCAATGGTTGCAAGACCGTATTCGTTGAGCGGCGTGGTCTGCTTGAACGGACGCCTACGCGTTTTCAGGATGAGCGGCACTTGCTGCGGATCATTCAGAAAATCGTTAGCGCTGTGGGACGCCGTGTTGATGAGTCCTCTCCCTTCGTCGACGCGCGCCTGGCCGATGGTTCCCGTGTTAACGCGATTGTCGCGCCGCTGGCGATTGACGGTTCGCTGCTGTCCATCCGTAAATTCGCCAAAAAGCCGATTAGCATGGCTAAGCTGATTGAATTCGGCAGCATCCCCGAACCTGTTGCCGAAGTTCTTGCAGGCATCGTCAAGTCGCGCCGTAATGTGCTGATTTCTGGCGGTACTGGGTCGGGCAAGACAACCCTGCTCAATGCCTTGTCGTCCTTTATCGATGGACGCGAACGCATTGTCACAATTGAAGATTCTGCCGAATTGCAATTGCAGCAGGAACATGTTGCAAGGCTTGAGACCCGGCCTGCCAATATTGAAGGGCGGGGCGAGGTCACCCAGCGTGACCTGGTCAAGAATGCCCTGCGTATGCGCCCTGATCGCATCATCGTGGGCGAAGTGCGTTCCGGTGAGGCGTTCGACATGCTGCAGGCTATGAATACCGGCCATGATGGTTCGATGACCACCGTTCACGCCAACACCGCTCGCGATGCGCTGTCTCGCGTCGAGCAAATGATTGGCATGAGCGGGATCGAAATCTCTCCGTCCTCGGCGCGTGCGCAAATTGCGTCAGCAATCAACATTGTTGTCCAGATCGGACGTCAGGCCGATGGCCGACGGCGCCTCCTGAGCCTGTCCGAGCTAATCGGCATGGAAGGTCCGACGATTACAATGCAGGAGATTTTCCGGTTCAAAATGACCGGTCGCGGCGATGGCGGCGAAGTACTCGGCCATTTCGAAGCAACCGGAATTCGCCCGAAGTTCCTGCAGGAAGCCGCTGACCATGGTATTTCGATGCCGGCAGAGCTGTTCCGACCCTCGCTCAAGATCGGTAACAGCTGATGAGCGAGCAATTCACACGTGTTGCGGTAATGTTGGCCGTGTTTGGATCGGCCTTCCTGATCTTCCAACTGTTCTTGCGTCTGACTTCCGACTGGCGTTCTCTGTCGAAAGCAACCAACAAGCGTATGCAAATGATTGCGGCGGGTACCGACCGCGAAGACATTGTTGCCTATCTGCGCAAGAACCAGCCCGATTTTGACCAGGCGCCAAGTAGTTTTTTCGGGCGGATCTATACCAGCTTTCGGCAAAACCTCTTGATGTCCGGTCTTTCATTAACTGCGGATCAGGTGATCATCGCGATGGGACTGCTGTTTGCTGTCCTGTCGTTGGTCATCGCCCTGGTTTTGTGGGTTTCAAACATTCCTTTTGGATTGGGTGTGATCCAGCTGATTCTGGCATTCAGTGCGGGCCTGGCGATTGGTGGGCCATTACTGGCAATTTCCTATGTTGCTCAGCGCCGGCGCAAGAAAGTCGAAGCGCAGTTTCCCGTCTCCCTGGACATTTTTGTGCGGGCGCTACGCTCGGGCCATCCGGTTTCAGCCGCGCTGGGCCTGCTGACTGAAGAGATGGAAGATCCAATTGGTACGGAATTCGGCCTGGTTTCGGACGAAGTATCGTATGGCGCGGAATTGACCGATGCGCTCAACGAGATGGCGGATCGCTGGGGCCTGGAAGATATCCGGATGTTTGTGGTTTCCCTGTCCGTTCAAAGCGAAACGGGTGGCAATCTAGCTGAAGTCCTGGCGAATCTTTCAAAGGTGATCCGCGAGCGTGCAAGCCTTTATCTCCAGGTTCGTGCCTTAAGTTCTGAGGGCCGGATGACCGGTTGGTTGCTCACTGTGCTACCCATCATCACCTTTGTTTCCTTGTTCACAATGAATCCGGCATTTTACCTCGATGTGGCCGGTGATCCGATCTTTTACCTCGGATTTCCAATCATGATTTTGTGGTATCTTGTTGGGGTCTACGCGATCCGCAGAATGGTGGATTTGAAGGTCTGATATGCTCGAATTTGTCGCCACCAATAGTTTTGCCAGGGTTATCTTCCTGCTCCTTTTGTTCGGGCTGGTGGTCTTCGTTGCCGGTTTTCTATCTTCAGCCGCATCACGTCGATCGGCTTTGAAGGCGCAGCTGCAGTCCATTGCAACACCGGCGCATCGTCGTGGTCGGCCAAGATTGGAAGAACGCAAGGATTCGGGATGGGCGCGTCTTGCGGAGCAAATTGAAAAGGCTGGGCTAAGCCTGACCGATACCAACGCCGATGCCTTGCGGGAAAAATTGATTGCGGCGGGTTATCAATCACCAGAAGCACCGAAGGTTTTCACGCTTTCGCGCCTCATCCTTATTTTTGCGCTGCCGTTAACCTATCTGTTTCTGGCCACGCTGGGGAATGAGACGCTGACCTTTTTTCGGCTCTACGTTCTACCAGCAATACTGGCTTTGGTGGGCCTCTACCTCCCGAATCTGTTCATCACCGCAAAGGCCGATCGCCGGCGCGAGGCCATTACCAACGGGTTTCCTGATTGCCTCGATCTAATTCTGGTCTGTGTCGAAGCCGGGCTTGGCCTTGAGGCGGCGATGGACCGGGTTGGGCGTGAGATGGTTCATTCGCATCCACTGGTTGCGCGGTTGCTTTCGATGACCACGTTGCAATTGCGCGCTGGTTCAGCCCGTGACGCAGCCCTGCGCAAGCTGGGCGAATCCGCTGGTGTGGATGAAATCAAGAGCTTCGCCACCTTGCTGATCCAATCGGACAAGCTCGGTACCAGCATTGCAGACACCTTGCGGGTGTATGCAGGAGAAATGCGTGAACGGCGGCGTATGCGGGCCGAGGAAAAGGCGCATCGGCTGCCCGTGATGATATCGATACCGCTGGTTATTTGTATGCTGCCGACCATGATCGGCGTTTTGATGTTGCCTGGAGTAATCCGGGTCATGCGGCAATTAATGCCCGCGCTAACAGGAGGCTAACCATGAATAAGACGAGCAGGCTGATTGCCACATTGATGGCCACATCGCTTCTGGCCGGTTGCCAATCCTTTCCCTTCGCCCAGCTTGGATTTGGCAAGGCCCGATCCGCACCGCAAATCGCGCAATCTGATCCGGCTTTCAGCACGGGGGCTTTGGCAGACGGGCGTGAGAAATTGCGCCAGGGTGAGCTTTCTGCTGCAGCGGCGTTGTTCCGCATTGCGGCGCTGGACCCACGGACGCAGGCGGACGCCAATAACGGGCTGGGTATCGTTTATGCCAAACTTGACCGGCCCGATCTGGCTGACCGTTACTTCCGGGCTGCCGCTTCGATGGATCCGGGAAACACCAAGTTTGCAGCCAATCTTGCCCGGCTCCAGCAAAGTGAATATTTCGCCCGGGTGTCGAGCGATAACGCGCAGCAAATGGCAGCGAATTACAGCGAGGTTGCAAAAACTACGCCTGAGATGGCCTTGAATGTGGCGGCACAAACCGATCCTGCGGCTGGCAAAGTCAAAACCCAGATAACCCAGCTTGGCCATATCAGTGTTGGCACTGCTCCGCTGTCTCGTGTGACGCGCATTTCCCGCGCTGAAGTGCAGATTACAGGCTCGGGAGCACAGTCTGCAGCCTCCACAATGAAAGTTGAATACCGGCCGATAACAGTAGCTGACGCCTTCAAGCCGGAAGCCGAAGCGACCGCCAAGACGGAACTGGCCAAATATCCGCTCAGGGTGGCAATCGCTCCGATGCCAACCAGCAAGACGATCCGGCCTGCGTATCCGGTCAAGATCAATCTTTCAAAGTGACAGCCGTTGCCTTGCTCGCGATCACCTTGTTGATCGCATTTGTTGGTGCCGGACTGGACATTAAGTCTCGGCGGATACCGAATGCACTATGCGTCGCTTTGGCGCTTGCATCCTTTGCAAGCCTGGTCACCGGCTTTGGCTATGACGCGGTTTGGGGCGCACTTGGCCATTCCGTAATCGCACTTGTCGCCGGAATGACCCTGTTCAAGCTTGGAATGATCGGCGGCGGGGACGCAAAGTTTTATGCGGCAGCCGCACTTGGACTTCCGCTGGACCGCGCGCTCCCGATGTTGCTGTGGACCTCCATCGGCGGCCTTTTACTGCTGCTTGCCCTGATGCTGGTCTTTGCGGTCAAGCGGCGGTTTGATGGCCCTCGCGACAAGAAGGGGCGTGTGTTATTGCCTTATGGCGTGGCGATTTTCGTAGGATTGGCCATTACGCAAACCGACCAGTTTGCCGCACTTCTTGCACTGACCTGAACCCCGCAAACGCAGAAAGCCCGTCGCCAGACCCCACTTCGGCAAATGTCCTTGAAAAAGATAGTTAATGCGCTGAGGCTCAAGCATGGTGCTCGTTCAGGTGTTGCGTATAGCTTCGGCATCCAATCCTTTGAAACAGAAGATCTTTTGCCAGACTGGTGCTAAACCGGCCGCTTGTTCCCGCGCAATTGTGCCAAATAGGGTCAGGGAATCCCTTTACGAAAAGGGTAAATGCCCTTGCAACTTATAGGTCAAGCTGTTCCAATCTGTGCATAAGTGGAGTCGTGAACCGAGTCGCAATGATTGGCGGCTCACTCAGGAACTTCATACTATTCGGGCGCACGATGGGTTCCAGGCCAGCAGATTTGCTGGCTTTGGACAAGTGCGATCCCGTTGTGTGCCTCTAGTATTGTCGCGGGAGAACCGCGGATTGCGCGAGGTAACATGGATTTTCAGGATCGGACAAATGTTGGCGGAAATGATGCGGTGGACGCGGATGGTGTAACTACGCCAGAAACCGGCCGCAGCACGCGGACAGTCGTACTTCAGCCTGATGCTAATAATGTCGTAACGCTGCCAGAAGGCATATCGTTCGATAATGTCGTGGCCGTTGGCCGCGATCTTGTGATCGAAGCAGGCGGCGTACGCTATGTCATTCCCGAGGGCGCGATTATCGTGCCGCAATTGGTGGTTGATGGCGTTACTGTGCCGCCACTGAACCTTGCTGCGCTACTGATCGGAAATGAGCCGGTTCCGGCGGCGGGGCCTGGTATCCAAAGTTCGGGCGGGAATTTCGCCAGCGATCCGGGCAATATTCAGGATGCATACGGGCTCGGGAACCTCCTGCCTTATACTGAGCTTAACTTCCCGCAGCCGCGGGAAGAGGAAATTATCCCGCAAGCCAACAGCAAGCCGACAGTGATCGTTATCACGCCCAACAATCCAGTTGGAGCGACTAACGCCAATGCCGAAGTCAGAGAGGCCGGCTTGCCGGCGCGCGGCAGCGAGCCTGCTGGTTCTGACGCGGCATCCAATTCCGAAACGACCACCGGCACAATCAGCTATTCCGCGCCGGATGGCACATCGGCTGTCCAGATCAATGGCGTTGCAATCACTGCGGTTGGCCAAACATTCGTCTCACCCGACGGCATATTGACCATCACCAGCATTGCCGAAGGCGCGATCGGATATAGCTACACGCTTACGGATAACCTCCTCAATCGGACCGTAGATGGCTTCTTCGAGGTTACGGTAATTGACCGCGATGGCGACCGGGCCACCGCGACACTTACAATCAATGTCATTGACGATTCGCCGACAGCGCGTGCCGATTCCGATACGGTCGCAGCCGGAACCTATGGACCCGAATCAGGCAATGTAATTACCGGTACGGGCACAACAACCGGGGCAGCTGGTGCTGACACGCTGGGGGCCGACGGTGCCTCGATCAGCTCGGTCTCGAATTCTGGTGGGACCAGCGCAACGCCAGGTGCAGGCGGAATGGTCATTGCCGGCCTGTATGGTACGCTGACTCTGCAGCCTGGCGGCAATTACACCTATGTCCGCAACCCCGGCACTCCTGGCGGAGTTTCGGATCGTTTCACCTATACACTGACTGACGGGGACGGCAGCACTTCAAGCGCAGTTCTGACGATCAACATTGGCGATAGTCCGGCAACCGTGATTTCGGTGCCAGGATTGGGCGATCCAGGTACCATCGTTGATGAATCCGGTCTCCCGCCTCGTGGCTCCGAAGCGCCTGGTACAGACGCGCCAGCTCCGAGTGAAACGACTGGCGGCTCGATTACCTTTACGGCCCCAGATGGACCCGCGACGGTTTCGATCAACAATGTCGTAATTACAGGTCCCGGACAGACAATCACCACGCCCGAAGGCACATTGACAATAACGGCCTATAATCCGGTCACAGGTACGATCAGCTACAGCTTCACGCTGGCTGATAACACCGCTGGCGATACGACATCGGTGACGTTCAATGTGGTTGTGACCGATGTTGATGGAGACAAGGATAGCGGTTCCTTCACTATCACCATCATCGACGATGTACCGCTGGCTGTGAATGACAGCGCAACGCAGCAGGGCGAGAATTCGCCGGTGACTGTCGATGTCTTTGCGAATGACATTCAAGGGGCGGATTCTGTCCAACTGAATGCGATTGCCGCAGTTGCGGGCACGCTTTCAGGGGGCGGCACCCTTGCTTATAATGGCGACGGAACCTTCACCTACACACCTGCGCCTGGCGAAGAAGGCACGGTAACGTTCGATTATACCATTACCGACGGGGATGGGGATACCTCCACCGCGACCGTCACGATCAGTCTTGCAAAGGATTCGACACCGTCAATTTCCACCGCTGGGGGAACGAACGTTGATGAAGCCGGTTTGCCGGCTCGCGGAAGTGAACCTGCGGGCTCGGATCAAGCCAGCAATAGTGAATCGGCCACAGGGACGATTGCGATTTCGACCGGCGGAGACACGATTGCTTCCCTTGTCATCAATGGAAACATTGTAACCAATGGCGGAACTGTAACCACCGCCAAGGGCACTCTGGTAATCACCCTTGATGCCGGACAGTATAATTACACCTATACGCTGACCGACAATACGCTGGCCGATCCGGATAGCGACAGCTTCAGCCTGACAGTTACGGACAGCGATGGTGACACGGCATCAACCACATTGGTGATCGCCATTGCCGATGATACGCCCTCGGCGCTCGACGATGCGGCAGATGTTGCGGCTGGGACTTACGGCCCCGTCACCGGCAGCGTCACTGCCAACGACACGCCCGGTGCCGACGATATCACGGTCACATCCTACACAGGCGCGCAGGGTAACGGTTTGGCCGGCTCCGTCGTGCAGGGAATGTATGGAAAACTGACCATCGATGGCGATGGCAATTTCAGCTATACCCGCGATCCCGGTACGCCTGGCGGCGTCAGTGACACATTCAGCTATGTGATCACCGATGGCGATGGTGACACTGCCACGGCTGATCTGGTGATCAGCATTGCCGACAGCACAACCACTCTGGACATCCCTACATCTGGTGAAGCCGGAACACAGGTGCTGGAGGAAGGCTTGCCGACCGGTTCAAATGCTGTTGGCGATGGGGAATTTACCTCAGGAACAATTGCCTACACTGCCCCTGATGGTCCGGCGATCTTGACCATCGACGGTGTCGCTGTCTCAAGTGTGGGTCAGACCTTTGCCGGCACTTTCGGCACACTGACGATCACGGCGATCAGTGGTTCGGCTGTGAATTACAGCTACGAACTAACTACGAATACGTCTGGCGATGCCACATCGGACAGCTTTGCTATCGTAGTGACCGACGTTGATGGCGATGCATCGAATGGCACACTGAATATAGCAATTGTTGACGATGTGCCGACCGCTGTGAACGATCTGTCTCAGAGCATCGCTGAAGATGCTCCCGGGATTCTCAGTGGCAATGTGTTGACGAACGACATTCAGGGCGCCGACGGTGCGAACGTCAATCAAGTTACGATCATTGTGTTCGATCTCCCGGTTGGTCCGGGCGGATTGATCGTGATTGCGCCAGCAGGGACTTACACTTTCGCGCAGAACGGAGACTGGACGTTCGATCCCAATCCCAATCAGGATCAGAGTTCCGGTCCGATTGATGCGTCGTTTGACTATCAGATCGTTGATGGCGACGGCGATGTTTCTTCGGCCACGCAGCCGATCTTTGTCACCGATGGTGCAGGTCCGGTTGGCGGAAGTGCCGACGCATTGGTTGACGACGATGGTTTGGGAGGAGGCAATGCCGCCAGCACGATTGGCGATCAGCCCGATGCCAATTCGGACGGCGACAACAATGAAGCCACTTTCTCTGGTACTGTAGCTTTTACAGCAGGAAGCGATTCCTCCGTTACAGTCAGCTTTGCAAATGGCGTCGACGGATCCACTGCCATGGTCGGCCTGGAAACGGTGACCTACAGCGTCGTCGGAAATCTGCTGACAGCGACTGGCCCGCGTGGGGACCTGTTTACTGTTGAGATCACCAACCCCGCCACGGGGGCCTATAAGGTTACATTGCTCGACAATGTTTTGAACGCCGATGGCCCGAATGACGAGGCAACGGACGCGCTGGCATCGATTGCCTTCACGGTAACCGATACAGACGGTTCCACCGCGGCAAGCACTCTCAACATCACCTTCAACGATGATGCCCCGACTGCTGTTGCTGATGCCAATAGTGTCAGCGAAGGCGGTACCGTTGGCGGTAATGTGCTTACAGACGGGATCGACGATTCCTTCGGTGCCGATGGCCCGGCCACGACATCGCCTGCAGGCGGGGTGATCGGTTTTGATGCCGGCAGCAATACTGCCGTGGCAGCCACGACCGCGCCCGGTGGAACGCTTGAAACTGCGCTTGGATTCCTCACGCTGAATGCGGACGGTAGCTATAGCTATCAATCGAAGCCCAATTCGACGAATGCCAACACCACCGACACGTTTACATATACGATTCAGGATGCAGACGGGGACATTTCGACCCAGACGCTGACGATCACCATCAACAATGTGGCAGGCCAGGTTTCGGACAGTGACATCCTGGTTGATGAATCCGGTTTGGATGCAACCGGCAGTCAATTGGTCCCCGATGGTGAATTTGGCGCTGGTCAGATTACGGTGACCGGGGCTTCCGGAACGCTAGTCTACAGCCTTACCGGATCGGGTACGGGTACGTTTGGTACGCTGGTTCTTGATCCGGATACGGGCGCATATACCTATGTATTGACCAAGGCTGTAACCGACACGACCGGTGATGACGGACGTAACACCGTAACTGGCGCAGCAAATGGTGCGGAAGAATTCGGTTATGAGGTCAAGGACACCGCTGGTAATCTGATCGGTTCCGGGACGATTACGATCAATATTGTCGATGATGTGCCTATCGCCAGGGATGATACACCCA
Source organism: Erythrobacter sp. (assembly GCA_024642565.1). Taxonomy (GTDB): domain Bacteria; phylum Pseudomonadota; class Alphaproteobacteria; order Sphingomonadales; family Sphingomonadaceae; genus Allopontixanthobacter. The sequence goes on along the minus strand of JAHEAV010000032.1, from coordinate 1,322 downwards.
ATCTGAGTATTGCCGAAGATGCCAGCGCCCCTGCGTCGCTGTCGGGCAATGTCATGACCAATGACACGCAAGGGGCCGATGGTGCCTCGGTCACTTCGGTCAATATCGGCGGGACCAATTATGCCATCGCGGCAATTGGGACTACACCTGTCGTAACGGCAAACGGCAGCTACACATTCGATGCTCTGGGCAACTGGACATTCGACCCTAATCAAAACCTTGATCAGAGCGGAGGCGCGGTCAATGCGTCTTTCACCTATACTCTGACCGATGGCGATGGGGACACAGATACGGCCACCCAGGTGATTAGCATCACCGACGGCGCCGACCCAACGGTTGGCGGACCCATTACGTTAACGGTCGACGACCAGAACCTTGTTGACGGTTCCACCCCGGCTACGCCGGTGCAGGACAGTGACGATCTGGTGTTCACGCCCGGGTCGGACAATATTGCCTCAATCGTTTTCAGTACCGATTTGAGCGCGCTTGATCCGGCTTTGACCTGGTCAAGGGTGAACAACAATACCATCACAGGCTCTGATGGCGGCACATTGGTCGTCACATTGACGCTGACGGTGTCTGGAAACACTGCGACCGTAACGGCTACGCTAGCCAACAATTTCGACGGGCATCCGCTTGCGGGTGACGATACGTTCGATTTGGGCTCTATCGGAGTCGTTGCCACAGATATCGACGGCGACACCGCAACTGGAACGGTGAATATTTCCGTGTCGGATGATTTGCCCACGGTTACGATTAATAATGCCGCCCCTTATGCGTTGACGGTTGATGAAAGCGCCCTTGGCACTGCGGGTACGGCTGAACTTTCAGCACTCTTCACGCTGAATTTCAATGCAGACGGTCCCGCTGCAATTAACTCGGTGACCTATGCCTTGGGCGTTTCGGCTCCGGGTGCGGATTCCGGACTCGATGATGTGGCAACCGGTCAGGATGTGCTGCTGCGCGTCAACGGTTCGGGAGCTGTCGAGGGATATATTACCGATGGTGGATCCGGCACGGTCGTGTTCACGTTGACGGTTGATGGAACCGGACATGCCACTCTGACGCAGCTTCGTGCGGTCGAACATGGCAATGCAACCGATCCAAACGATCCAACCGGGTTGACGGGCAGCGATCTGATCACTGTAACCGCCACGGTCACGGATGCCGATGGCGATAAAGCAACGACAACAGTCGATCTGACTGGTGGCCTGACCTTCTATGACGACGGCCCGTCCATAACTGCGTCTGTAATCGATGGGGACACGGTTCAGCTCATCACGCAAGATGCCGATACACGCAATGGCGGCATCGATACGGCC
>JAHEAV010000017.1 GCA_024642565.1 Erythrobacter sp. | reverse complement strand
CTCATAACCTGAAGGTCGTTGGTTCAAATCCAACCCCCGCAACCATTTTCCCCATATAAAACATAAGTTTCCTGGCTTGCTGCATTGTGTTTGCAACGCATTAAATTGCCGTAAGTGACGGCAGGCATACCTAATGCTGTCTGTGTTCGATTGAGTGTTCGTATCCTCGATTGGCTCAAGCCTTGGTAAAAAACCGCTATCAATCACGACTTTCGGTCAGGGCGCTGTAGATAAGCGTCTTTAGCTGGCGCCGGATCGGATAGGTGCTGGAAGGATAGACCTGGGTCATAAAGACCATCGTGATCCCTTCCAGCGGATCGACAAAGAAGGCTGTCGAATAAGCCCCGCCCCAGTAAAATTCGCCGAAACTGCAGGGCATGAGAGTTTTTGCCGGATCGATCACCGTTGCAAAGCCAAGGCCGAAGCCAGTGCCGGCGTTGTTGCTTTCGGAAAACAGGCTGCTCGACATTTCGGTGAGATCAACTCCGCCTGGCAAGTGATTGGTGCGCATCAGCCGAAGCGTCTTGGGGCTTAGGATACGCACGCCATCCAATTCACCGCCATTCAGCAACATGGCCGTGAAGCGGTGATAGTCGGCGATGGTGCCGCACAGGCCGCCCCCACCGCTATCGAAATTTCCAGGTTGGTTCAGTGCACTGGCAACACCGGCGTCTATCATTTTTGGCGGCTTGCCGGGTATGTACTGGTAAGCATCGACCAGCCGTTCCGCCTGGCCACCCGCTACGCCGAATGACGTGTCGATCATTCCAAGCGGCCCAAACAGGTTCTGTTGAAGATAGTCACCCAGCCGCATTCCGGAGAGCCGCTCGACGCAAACACCGAGCACATCGGTTGCGACCGAGTAATTCCAACCCTGACCGGAAGCAAATTCCAGCGGAAGGTCGGCCAGAATCCGGATGTACTCATCGGAAGTGTGCCGGCTGCGCGCAAAATCCAGATTATGGTCGCGATACACAGCATCGATATTGCTGCGGTTTTGCAGACCGTAGGTCAGGCCCGACATATGGGTAAGCAGATCGACAAAGCGCATTGTTGGCGCAGGAGTTCCCGGCGCGAAGGGAATGCCGCCACCGCCGCCGCCGTATATCCGCAGCTTGGCGAATTCGGGCAGAACCTTGGTCACCGGATCGTCCAACGCGACCTGGCACTTTTCCACGAGCTGCATGAAGGCAATCGAAGTGATCGGTTTGGTCATGGAGGCGATACGGAAGATTGCATCGTCGCGCAGATCGGGGCGACCTTCGCCCATGCGCCCGCGAGCGTCGTAATAAACGGGCTTACCATCGCGCGCGACGACCAACTGAGTCATCGGCAAGCGCCCGCTGTCGAGATAGCTTTCCTGCAGGAAGGATCCGATCCGGTCGAGCCGGTCGGCGGCGAAACCGCACGATGCCGGGTCGACGCAGGTGAATGGGTTTGTCATATGCTATCCTCATGCCGATGAGCTTTGTATCTCGAGACAGCGGAACTAGCACCGGCAGCAAGAAAAAATAGGGTCAAGTGGGGAGTAGCGAATTGAACAAGAGTGTCGGTGACCCGGTGTTACCGGATTGGACCAAGCCGGATGGCTGGCCAGCCATGTCGTTACAGGACATTGAAGCGGAATTGTGCGCGCCCGGACAGCGTTTCGAGATGGAGACGATCGACATCCGCGGGGTGACCACACGTGTTTGGAAAAACGCCCCCGGTTCCTTGCGGCAATTGGCGGATCACGCCCGTACCCACGGCAACCGGCTGATGACAATTTATGAGGACGAACGGGTCAGTTATGATGCCTGGTACCGCGCGGTCGCGCGGCTGGCCGATGCCCTGCGCGTTCGCGGCATTGGAAAGGGTGACAGGGTGGCTCTCGCCATGCGCAACCTTCCGGAATGGCCGGTCGCCTTTTTCGCCGCGACGGCAATCGGAGCAATCTGCGTGCCGCTTAATGCATGGTGGACAGGGGCCGAACTGGCCTTTGGACTTGCCAATTCCGGGGCAAAAATGCTGATCTGCGATGCCGAACGTTGGGAGAGAATTGCGCCGCATCGCGCCGAATGCCCGGACCTTGCAACGGTATTCGTTTCGCGGTCGCAGGGCGGTGATCCGGCAGCCGAGACGTTGGAGGCCATTCTTGGCACTCCGCACGATTGGCCCAATCTGCCCGATGGTCAAATTCCTGATATCCCCATCCTGCCGGACGATCCTGCGACGATCTTCTACACCAGCGGCACCACGGGGGAGCCCAAGGGGGCGCTTGGCAGCCATCGCAACCTCACCAGCAATATCTTCTCGAGCGCATACGCGGCGGCGCGTACCGTGCTGCGCCGGGGTGAGGCGCTGCCCCCGCCGGTAGCCAAGATCGGCCTCACGGTAATTCCGCTGTTCCATGTCACGGCGTGTTCGGCGGGGTTGATGGGCCAGGTGTTTGCAGGACACACGTTTATTTACATGTATCGCTGGGAAGCGACGAAGGCGTTCGAAATCATCGAACGGGAAAAAGTCAATTTGACAGGCGGAGTGCCAACAATTGCGTGGCAGATGATCGAGCATCCCGATCGGGAAAAGTACGATCTCTCCAGTCTGGAAGCCATTGCCTATGGCGGCGCGCCAGCCGCGCCGGAACTTGTCCGCAAAATCTATCAAATCTTTGGTTCGATGCCGGGCAATGGCTGGGGGATGACCGAAACAATGGCGACCGTTACTGTCCATTCGGCAGAGGACTATCTCAACCGCCCCGAAAGCGCAGGCCCACCGGTGCCAGTCAGCGATCTCAAGGTGACAGATACGCTGGGCAAAGCGCTGCCGACTGGCGAAGTTGGAGAATTGTGGGCACGCGGACCGCAGATCGTGATGGGCTATTGGGGGCGAACCGAAGCAACCGCAGAGACCTTTGTTGATGGCTGGGTCCGCACCGGTGATCTTGCGAAGTTGGACGAAGAGGGGTTTTGTTACATTGTTGACCGGGCCAAGGACATGGTGATCCGGGGCGGGGAGAACATCTATTCGTCCGAAGTGGAAAACGTACTTTACGACCATCCAGCGGTAACCGACGCAGCCGTGCTGGGGATCCCCCACCGAACCCTGGGAGAGGAGCCTGTGGCCGTGGTTCACCTGGCGCCGGGTATGGCGGCAAGCGAAGATGAATTGAAAGCATGGGTCGCGGCCCGGCTGGCAAAATTCAAGGTGCCGGTGCGGATTACCTTTGTCTCTGAAACGCTGCCACGCAATGCCAATGGCAAGATACTCAAGAAAGATCTGAAAGCGAAATTCGAAGATTCCTGACCAGTTAGGGCCTGCCTTACCCCGAACGCCTTCGGCAGAGAGTTGAATTTTTTGCAAGGCAGGCCGCAAGAATGCCATTTTGCGGCCGGCTCTGCGGGGTGTAGTTGCAATCAATGTTTGACAATCTTGATGCCCTGCTGCTTGCCCGAATGCAGTTTGCATTCACGGTAAGCTTTCATTTCATCTTCCCGTCTTTTTCCATCGGATTGGCAAGCTATCTTGCAGTTCTGGAAGGGTTATGGCTGAAAACCGGCAAGCAGATCTATCTTGATCTGTTCAAATACTGGCTCAAGATTTTCGCGATCGCCTTTGCCATGGGCGTGGTTTCGGGCATCGTCATGTCCTATCAATTCGGCACGAACTGGTCGGTTTTCTCGGACAAGGCAGGGCCGGTAATCGGGCCGCTCATGGCCTATGAGGTGTTGACGGCATTTTTTCTTGAGGCCGGCTTTCTCGGGGTGATGCTGTTCGGGATGAACAAGGTCGGGCCGAAGCTGCATTTTGCCGCCACCTGTATGGTCGCACTCGGCACTTTTGTTTCGGCTTTCTGGATTCTGTCGGTCAACAGCTGGATGCAGACACCGACGGGATTCGAAATGGGTGCCAACGGACAGTTTCTGCCGGGCCCGAGTTGGTCAGCGATCATCTTCAATCCCAGTTTTCCGTACCGCCTCGTCCACACAGTCATCGCCGCCTATCTGACCACCGCCTTTGTCGTTGGCGGTGTGGGCGCCTGGCACTTGCTGCGCGATGCGGCCAATTCCCATGCCCGCAAAATGTTTTCGATGGCCATGTGGATGGCGGCGTTGGTTGCCCCGATCCAGATTCTTGCAGGGGACATGCACGGCCTCAATACGCTGGAACATCAGCCGGCCAAGGTAATGGCGATGGAAGGGCATTTTCAGAGCCATCCCGACGGTGCGCCGCTGATCCTGTTCGGCATTCCCAACAGCGCTGCACAGCGGGTCGATTATGCGATCGAGATACCAAAGGCATCTTCGCTGATCCTGAAACATGATTGGGATGCACCCCTATCCGGACTGGATACTGTGCCAGTCAAGGACCGTCCGCCGGTAGGGATCATTTTCTGGAGCTTCCGGATAATGGTGGGGATCGGCTTCGCCATGTTTGGTCTGGGCCTGTGGAGCCTGGTCGCACGGTGGCGCGGGCGGTTGTTTGATTGGGCCTGGTTGCACCGTGCCGCTTTGGCCCTGTCCCCGGCTGGGTTCGTTGCCGTGATCGCAGGCTGGATCACGACCGAAGTCGGTCGTCAGCCGTATGTGATCTATGGTTTTCTCCGCACGGCCGATGCTGCATCGCCGCTTGACGCACCGGCCGTCGGCGCTTCGTTGCTGGCCTTCGTCGTGGTCTATTTCGCGGTTTTCTCTGTTGGCACCTGGTACATTCTCAAACTGATGAATGGCGCCCCGCATATGGGCGAAAAAGGGGTTCGGCGGACAGAGACTGGTCCGGTCCGGACGGCTGGAATCACGCCCGGGCCGCATCAGAAGACGGGGCAGGCAAATGTGGAAGGGGGTAACGAATAATGGACCTCACCATAATCTGGGCCTTCATTATCGCCTTTGCCGTTTTCGCCTATGTGGTGATGGACGGTTTCGATTTGGGTATCGGCATCCTCTTTCCCAGCTTTGCGGTCGGGCAAGAGCGCGATCAGGCGATGAATTCGATCGCGCCGGTTTGGGATGGAAACGAAACATGGCTGGTACTGGGTGGCGGCGGTTTGTTCGCAGCATTTCCGCTCGCCTATGCAATTATTTTGCCGGCGACCTATCCTCTGGTCATCGCCATGCTGTTGGGCCTGGTTTTCCGCGGCGTGGCCTTCGAATTCCGCTGGCGTGATCCGGCGCACCGCGCTGTGTGGGACCTTTCCTTTACCGCCGGATCGCTCATCGCGGCCATGGCACAAGGCATGATCCTTGGCGCGTTATTGCAGGGTATAAAGGTATTTGAGCGGGCTTATGCCGGCAGTTGGTTTGATTGGTTGACGCCCTATACGTTGCTGACCGGACTGGGAACGGTGGCGGGCTATGCCTTGCTCGGTTCGACATGGCTGGTGTGGAAGCTTGAAGGCGATGCGCAGGGCCATGCTCGCAAACTGGCCATGCGCTCAGCGGTGGCTACGCTGGTGCTGTTGGCCGCCGTCAGCCTTTACACACCCTTCCTCGACCAAGCCTATTTCGCCCGGTGGTTCACCATGCCAAGCATAATGTTTGCCAGTCAGGTTCCTTTGCTGACCGCAATTATCGCCTATTTCCTGTTCCGCGCACTGCTTAAGAAACGGGAAGCTGCGCCGTTCTGGCTTTCCCTATGCCTGTTCCTGATCGGGATGGCAGGCCTGGGCGTTTCTATGTGGCCCTATGTCGTGCCCGATACCGTGACCATCTGGGATGCTGCCGCACCAGAGCGCAGCCAGATGTTCATGCTGGTTGGTGTTGGCCTGACCTTGCCCCTGATCCTGGCCTACACTGCATGGGCCTATTGGGTGTTTCGCGGAAAGGTCGGTCACGAGGGATACCATTGATGCCGGACCCTGGTGAACACGGACCACTTTGGCAGCGGCTCGGCTGGATGGCAGGCATATGGGCAGCCAGCGTGCTTGGGCTGGGTCTTGTGGCGCTGACTATCCGGTACTGGCTTGGTCTCTAGAGAAATTGCCAGGCGAACAGGAATGACGCGAAGAAGGATACAATCGTTGCCGCGAAAACCGGCACAAGCCCGCGCCAACCTTCCGACAGCAAGGCATCGAGGCGTGATCGCATAGCTGTGGCTACCACGGCAAACAGCAGCAGTCCTTTTGAGGCAATCAAACCATATTCCTTGATCGCGTCAGGTACAGCGATCAGTGAATTCAGCGCCACCACAGCGAAAAAGGCGATGATGAACCAGGGCAGTTTCAGCTTGGTCCATCCGCTCTGCCGTGCACCTTGCGCATTGCCGACTGCCAGCCCGATCAGCGCCACGACCGGGGCAAGAAGCGCCACACGGGTCAGCTTTACGATTGTGGCCACTTCGCCCGCTCCGCGCGAGAAGCTGAACCCGCCCCCCAACGATTGCGCAACATCATGAATGGCAGCGCCCATCAAGAAGCCTGCCTGCCGATCGCTGAAGTGAAACTGATGCGCCAAAACCGGATAGGATGACATGGCCAGCGCGCTCGCCAGAGAGATGCCGACCAGCGTGAACGTAAAGCGATGCTGTTCCAAACGGTCCTTGCCGATCAGGGCATAGATCGCGAGGGCCGCCGATGCACCGCAGATGGCTGTCGCTCCGCCAGCAAGCAGGCCGATATATTTCGACTGTCCGAACAGCCGGGCGGCCACGACCCCGGACAGGATCACCAGCGCCATGATCGTAACCAGCGCGAGAAAGGGGGTGAGACCCAGATCGGAAATTTGCATCGCGGTGATCTGGCTGCCGAGCAATACGATACCCCAGCGCAGGAAGCCGGTGCTACAAAGATCGAAGCCCGGTGTCACTCGAACATCGGCCGAGATAAAATTGAGCGAAAGACCGATCAGAAGACCGGCAAGGATTACTGGCAGGCCGTAATGTTCCGACAGCCATGTCGCCGCCGCCGCCGCAATGGCCACAACAGCGACGCCCGGGAGGTAGCTGGCGATTTGCAAACGAGGCTGCGTCCCGCCCATGGCGTCAGCCAGATAGAGTTCACCATAGAGATCAGCGCCTATCGGCGGGGGGGCAGGGCGGTCAGCCATCGGTGATTGCGCTGATATCGATGATTGGGGTCGCATGCTCGCGCGCAAATTCATGCATATCTGCGACGCGTGCCATTGTCCCATCGTCGCGCATGATCGCGCACAGGACAACGCCATCACCGAGGCCCAATTTGCGGCACAGGGCAATTCCGGCCTCGAGCGTTGATTTACGAGCTGCGATACCGCCTGGATTGGCGATCAGAGGAAAAACATGGCCGGGGCTGACAAGGTCGGCTGGGCGCGCATCGGGGGCCATTGCAACAGCAATGGTATGCGCCCGGTCATGCGCGGAAATTCCAGTGTCGACGCCGTGTCTGGCTTCGATCGAGACGCCAAATGGGCGGCCGCTATCACCAGTCTTGTCGCTGCCCTGCGCCGTGATGCCCAACTCCCATGCGCGTTCCCGAGTAAGGCCTAAACAGATCAATCCGCGGCCATATCGTGCCATGAAGTTAATCGCCTGCGGGGTAACCTTGCTGGCCGCCATGGCAAAATCGAGGTCGCCATCGCGCAACGCATCGCCGGCCAGGATCACAATCCCCCCCTGCGTCAGATGTGCGCTGATCCCGTCATAGGAAGTGTCTTGGTTGGCGGCGCTACTCATTGGAACTTCCCGGCCATGCTTAGCACTTGTTGCCCTACAAGCTCTAGTTGGATGCGGGCGCCCGCGTCGCGAATCTCGCCATTTTCGTCAAAGGTTTCCTGGGTCGTACGAATGGCTGCGCCAATCGGCGTCGGCCATCCGCGCAAGGCATGAGTGATACTGCGCAGCGTCAACAATGTGCTCATTGCGGCCTGATGCCCGAACGAAGTTGCGATGAGACCGACAGGGCGGCCATGCAAATAGGGGCGATCGTCGGTCGAAAGATCTTCAATATAGTCGAGAGCATTCTTGACCAGTCCTGAAATGCTGCCGTGATATCCGGGGGAGGCAATCAGAATTCCATCGGCTTCCCGCAACGCATTGACCATTTCGAGGCCCGCTTCCTTGCTATGTCCGGGGCCCCCATAGAAAGGGAGAGAGCTCATATACGCTCCGTCAAAATAGGTGATGCTCGCCCCCTGCGCTTCCGCGGCGCGCGCAGCAACGGCGAGAACTTTCTCGGTCGAGGATCCGGGGCGGGGCGTACCGCCAAGGGCTACGATACGGGTCATGCGGTAAACACCTTCTGCTCGAGGTAATCTTGCAGCGCAGAAACCTGCTCCGCTTTGAAATGGAGGCCCAATTTGCTGCGCCGCCATAATATGTCATCTGCCGTCTGCGCCCATTCGCGGGACACCAGATAATCGACTTCGGACTGACTTAATCCGTGGCCGAAATCGGCACCCAGATCGCGTCGGGACTGCGCCGCACCCAGCCAGAGCCGGGCATCGGTACCATAGGCTTTTACGATTCTGTCGATCTCATCCGTGGATAGGAAGGAATATCGGCCAGCATAATCGGCACGTAACTGGTCGGCGCCATCCATGGGGAAATCACCGCCAGGAAGGGGCGCCGAACCTGTCCAATGCCCACCGGCGATCCCGGGGCATAATGGCGCAAGCTTATCCACGACGGCTTCGGCAACATGGCGGTAACTGGTGATCTTGCCGCCCAGTATGGACAGCATGGGATGGCCAGTCTCGCCATAATCCAGCTCAAACTCATAGCCGCGCGTTGCGGCTTCGGGGCGGCCCGACCCGTCGTCGAGCAAGGGCCGTACACCCGAATAGCTCCAAACCACATCGGCTGGCGTGATCGGGTGTTCGAAATACTGGCCGGCACCTTCGCAGAGATAGGCGATTTCTTCCTGACTGGCGCGGGCTTCAAACACGCTTCCGTGATGGTCCTGATCCGTGGTGCCGATCAGGGTAAAGTCCCGCTCGTAAGGAATGGCAAAGAAAATCCGGCCGTCGGGCAACTGGAAGAAATAGGCAAAAGGATGTTCGAACAGCCGCCTCACAACGATATGCGAACCCCGCACCAAACGCATTTTTCGCTTGGTCGCCGTTTCAGACCGGCCAAGTACATCCAGTACGGATGGACCAGCGGCATTGACCACGCAGCGACTGCTGAAGTGATGCATGGTTCCAAATGCATCCAATGCGGAGACAGTCCAGCCGGCTTCGTCTCGGGCCAATCGCCTGACTTCCATCCTTGTCCGGATATCGGCCCCTCGATTGGCGGCATCACGCGCGTTCAATATTACCAAACGCGCATCATCGACCCAGCCATCGGAATATTCGAAACCCTTGGTGAGGAATGGTTTGAGCGGTTTGCCGGCCGGGTGCTTGCGCAAATCGACGGATTTTGTGGCCGGCAGTTTGATACGTCCGCCGATATGGTCATACAGGAACAAGCCAAGGCGCAGCATCCAACGGGGTCGTAAACCTTTGCGATAAGGCAAAATGAAACGCAGCGGCCAGATGATATGCGGGGCAATGCGCCACAATGTCTCCCGCTCGGCCAGAGCTTCACGCACCAAAGCGAACTCGTAATGTTCAAGGTACCGCAGGCCGCCATGGATAAGCTTGGTTGATGCAGAGGAAGTGCCCTGCGCCAGGTCGCCTTTTTCAAGCAACAATACCTTGGCGCCGCGACCGGCAGCATCGCGCGCCACGCCGGCCCCGTTCACCCCGCCGCCCACCACGATCAAATCGTAAGTATCCGATTGGTGGCTTGGGGAAGGACTGGCGTTCATGTCGGATCGCCGTTTGGCATGAATCTGCACCTTCGCCAAATAGCGGAGCGGTGCGGCTCAACCGCTTGCATTATGTCCTGCGGTGTCATACCTTCCGCACTAAGCCAAAGCGACCAAGCGGCGCAAGTAATTTCTTGAAGCCGGAAAAACCGGACAAGGTCGAACAATCTGGCGAGCTGGCACAACCAGTGTACCGCTGGCAAAATGACCTTCAGCGCAACTTCAGCCCTTGCATTGCAGGACCCACCAAAAACGAGAGATCCGATTATTGCGATAGTCGTCAGAAAGCGACAACTGGTCTATTGCGCAAGGTTAAGACCGCTCGGCTGCGTCACTGGCTTAGAGGTTGAGTGGTCCATGCTGAATATGCGGCAGAACGTGGCGTGCGAACATGTCGCACTCGTTGATGTGCGGATAGCCGGAAAGGATGAACGCCTCGATTCCTTCGGCCTGATAAGCCCGCAGCTTCGCGAGCACTTGGTCTGGTGTGCCGACAATTGCCGCCCCACAGCCCGAACGCGCGCGACCGATTCCAGTCCATAGGTTGTCCTCGACGAAGCCATCGCCACCTGATGCTCCTCGCAGCTCGGACTGTCGTTGGACGCCGTAGTTCTTTGCATCAAGAGACTTTTCTCGGATTGCCTTTCCGGCCTCTTCGTCCAACTTTGACAGGAGGTGATCAGCGTACTGACGCGCCTCCTCTTCAGTCTCGCGTACGATTACGTGGGCGCGATATCCGAACTTCAATTTCCGACCATACTTGGCAGCGCGTTCGGTAAGATCGGCGATGTTCTCTCGGACTTTATCCATCGTGTCAGGCCACATCAGGTAGACGTCGCAAGCCTCGGCGGCGCATTCGCGAGCTTCGTGGCTCAGGCCGCCAAAGTAGAATGGAGGGCATTTGCCGCTGATTGTGGTAATACGCGCAGGGTCAAGTTCAAGGTCGTAGAACTCGCCTTTGTGGCTCAAGTGCTGGCCGTTTAACAAAGTGCGGACGATCTTCATAACCTCGGTCGCGCGACGGTAACGCGGAGCACTTTCGAGCTTTTGTCCAGGCATGTCGGATGATATGATGTTGACGTTGAGTCGACCGGCGGTCCCGCGAGCGTCGGGGCCGAGGATGCGGTCGAGCGTGGCGATGCGGCGAGCAAGCTGTGGTGGCCAGTCCTCACCAATGCGTGTCGCCCACAGTAACTTGATCCGCTGGATTTGCGTCGCCACCGCCGCGGCAAATACGGTAGTGTCTAGGCCGAGCTCGTAGCCTGAAGGCAGTAGAATGTTATCAAATCCGCCCTCTTCGGCTCTCAACACTATGTTGCGGCAATGCTCCCAACTCGACTTGAGATAAGGGTCAGGCACGCCGAGGAACTCGTAATCGTCGTCGCAAAGCGCGGAAAACCAAGCGATCTCACATTGTTGTGCTTCGGACATTATGGTAGCTCCTCTCCCCTGGCGGCAACCAATACAGCGTACCAGTCTTGCCGCGTCCATTGCATTGTCAGGGCCTGCGCTCCCTCGGCAATGCGCGCCGTATTCTGCGATCCGATAATTGGGACGATCCCCGCCGGGTGCGCCATCAGCCAGCCATAGGCAGCGACTGACCGACTTACGCCCTGCTCTTTGGCAATTTGGTCCAACTGGCTGGCTACCGCCCGATCACGAGCGGATTTAGGCGCAAGTAACGCGCCTCCGCCCAACGGCGACCATGCGAATGGAGTCAAGCCAAGCCGCATTGCTTGATCGAGTTCGCCGTTCTCAAAACAAGTAATCCTAAGCGGGCTTATCTCGGGTTGAGTCGCGACCAGCTCGTGGCCCAGAAAATGGTTGAGGGCTTCGATCTGCGCAGTGGTGAAGTTTGACGCACCGATTGTGCGGATCTTGCCGGCCGCCACCGCATCATCCAGTGTGCGGGCCACTTCCTGAGGATGGGTGAGGATGTCCGGGCGATGTATCTGGTAAAGATCAATCGTTGCACAGTTGAGCCGGCGCAGTGAGGCATCGATCGCAGAAGCAAGATACGACGCTGACTGGTTATAGGGCAGCGGCGGCGTGATCCCGCCTTTGGATGCCAATACCATCCGCTCGCGCAACTCTGGTTCGAGCTTAAGTACCTTACCTAAAAGCGATTCCGCTTCGCCGAACCCGCCGTGACCATTAAAGCCATAGATGTCCGCCGTATCCAGCAGCGTAATTCCTGCATCAAGCGCGGCATGGACTAGGCGCGCCGCTTCGGCAGGGCTGCGGCCATCTTCGGCGAACCGCCACATACCCCAGGCAATCGGCGAAATCGCGATCCCGCTTGAGCCGAGTAGGCGACCCCGAGGAACTTTAAGCGATGCGTTCATTGATATTCCCTATTTGGAGGCGCGACAGACGCACGCTCAATCAACTGGTGTGGCAAGCGGCAATGGTTAATCTCACCGCCGATAATAAGAATTTCGGTAGCGGTTCGAGCTAGCTCGGCCATTGGCTGGTGGATGGTTGTGAGTGGTGGCCAGACGGTCCGCGACAATGTGGTATCGTCAAAACCGGCAACAGACAGTTCTTTCGGTAGATCGATCCCACGATCATGCGCGACTGCTAGCACCCCGGCGGCCATGTCGTCATTAGAAGCGAAAATGGCGGTGGGCGGATAAGTAAGGTCAAGAAGGATCCTCGCAGCGCGCAGGCCGCTATCGAAGTCGAATTCACCTTCGCACACCAGCCCTGGTTCAAAGGCGATGCCTGCCCTGTCAAGCGCCCGGCGATACCCGAAAAGCCTTTCCTCGCTTGCCATGTGGCTCTTGTGGCCTCTGATAAACCCAATCCGCCGATGGCCGACGTTGATGAGATGCGTGGTCATATCGTCAGCGGCCTGCGCATCGTCCATGAAGACCGAACTGGTCAAAGCGTGGTTGGTACCTGGTGAGATACGCACGAAAGGAAGATCGAGTTGATCGAGCATTTTAAGCACTGCTTCGCAGTCGGTCACCGGTGAAGACAGGATAATACCATCGACGTGCGTTTCCGTGATCAGGCCACGCACTTGCTCCCCAACGTTCGGATCTTCGACATCCACCGGCTGCGCGAGCAAGCGAATGCCGCGCGCGTGACATTCGTCCCAACAGCCCTTCTGGATCTGAAACATGTAATAGGGGCTGTGATTGTCGTAAATAAGGGCGATCTGGTTTGATTTCGCCCCCGACAGGATCCGTGCCGCCACGCTGGGACGGAAATCGAGTGACTTCATCGCCGCTTCGACGCGCACGCGTGTCTCTTCCTTGACGTAAGGGTGGCCGTTGAGCACTCGGCTCACAGTCTTGACCGCAACGTTTGCCCGCGCGGCGACATCACGAATTGTGGCACGCTCACCCATCATTCAAATTCCCGCCTAAGGTCCGCGAACAAATCCGCATACGGACTGTCCAGCCGGTAAAAAACTGGTGGGTAGCCCAATGGAGCGGAAATTTCGTAACGCCCGGGGGCATATTGCTCCCCAGTCCACACATGGTTCCACGATACGTTTCCAGGTAGGACGACCTGTCGGTGTTGCGCTCCCTCCTCAATCACCGGAGCGACCAATAGATCGGACCCGTACATAAATTGGTCTTGCACTGCAAACAAAGCGGGGTCGTCAGGGTAATGGAGAAATAGCGGACGTTGCGCGGGTAGACCGATCGCAACCGCCTCACTGCAGAGCGTGCGAACATAGGGGGCCAGCCGGGCATGGACCCGGCTCCAGCGCGCGAAGCAGGTCAGCAGTTCAGGAGTGGAGTCGTATTGCAGATTGTCATCCGGCCGATTACCTTCGTGAGTGCGCATGACTGGCGCAAAGGCGGCCATCTCGCACCAGCGTTGCAGGAGTTCGGCGGTTCGAACATGACCGTGCATAGACGTATAGCCGCCGCAATCGGAATGGCTGAAGGCATTGCCAACAAGTCCTGCGGAGAGAGCTGCAGTGATCACTGTGCCGATACCGTCATGGCGGGTGAAATCGACGCATTGGTCGCCTGCCCAAAGCAGTGGGCAGTGCTTCTGAACGCCCGAGAATCCAGCGCGCATGAAGAATAATGCATCACCGGTTCGGTCACGGCTGGCTAGCGCTTGAGCATTGACTTCGGCCCATAGTACAGGCCACTGATTATGAGCTTCCATTGGATCAGATCCATCTGAAAGTTGCAGGTCGGTAGGCAGATATTCGCCGAAATCGGCCATCCAGCCAGCGATTCCGATGTCAAGCATTTCTTGGCCTAGAATGCGCTCAGCAAACCAGGCTCTGGTCTCCTCACGAGTGAAGTCTAATACCCCGCAATCGAACTCGCCAAAATCTACTAAGTACACTTCGTCGCTGTTTTGCCTGAGGCAAAAATGACCGGCTGTGCGAACTTCTTCAAACAAGTCGCCGTCAACTGCAAGATAGGGGTTTGCATACGCTAGAAAGCGGATCCCGCGTGCGTTTAGATCGGCAATCCGTCGTGGCAGATCAGGGTAACGGGCCTTGCTGCGTTCACCATGCTGCCAATCCCAAAATAACCTGCGGCCAAAGCTGGTTTCGCGAACGCCGGCCCAGTCTTCACACCAGAGGCCCGACACCGCGGCACCCGCATTGATGAAATCCTCTATTCGGTCGAAGCTGCTGGCCCCTGACTTGATGCCGATGATTGCGCCGCCTGTTGCCCATTCAGGCAACTCGGGCTGGCGGCCAAAGCGCGAGGAAAGCTGTGAAACGAGACCGCGCGGATGCGAATCGACAAACAACTCGAACCGTGCCGAGTTGGCCCACACCTCTACTTCGTGATGGGCGCTATCCCGGAAATCGAGAACGCTGTAACAAGTTTCGTCCAGATGTACTGCCAGCCATCTTGAAGTGAGAAAAGTCGGTTGCGGGTAATTGGTGTTCCAGTAATCGCCGCCAGCTTTCGCGGTTTCGTCCATCAACTGGGTCAATTCGCTAGCCTTGTCGCGCCCAACACCTGGCTCGCTGGTCCACATTGGGAATGCTCGGCCATTGAGCGTAAGATAGCTCATTTGCTCGCCGCCGCCCCACACGGTCTCGCCAGCTTCAGCATACAAGCGCACCCATAGCCGGTCGAACGAGGAATCGAGCGCCTGTACGGTGAAGGCATTGCCGGAGACTACGATGCGGGCAACAGGCTTTCCAGCGCCGAGCAGCTCAAGGCCGCCGTCGCATTTGCGCCACGCGGTCGGAGCTATTGGGCAAGATGGCTCGTCTTCGATCTGAAAATTGCCACGGTACATCTCGACACAAGGGTTGCCGACCGCCATGGCTACCGCAGGACATAACTGGGTATGGCGCAAAACAGTTGTCTCGCCAAATTCAAGCTCAAAGCCATCTGGATTAGCCACAATCCGCAATTCCACGCGGTGAACTCCTCTCTTGATGCGATGTGATGAGCTAGAAACCACACTTAGGTCAACTATTATATGACACCGCTTGACATATTTTTTTCACAGGTGCACTTTGATCCCCGTTCAAGAAGCGTGGAAGCGAAATAGGTTTCCGCCACGAGGCATAGAAACAAAAGAGTTGAAGGGAGAAGATTGATGGAAGTTTCTCGGCATAAAAATCGGAATATGCTCGCTTTTTCGGTGAGTGCATTTGCCCTACTGGCAACTTCGCCAGCCTTGGCGCAGGAGGAGGCAGCCGACTCAGGCCGTGGCGGGATCCAGGAGATCATCGTAACAGCTCAGAAGGTCGAGCAGAACATCCAGGACGTGCCGCTTGCCGTGACGGCTGTTACCGGCGCTGCACTTGCTGCGTCAGGCACCACCAGCTTGGAAAATCTGGGTGATATTGTTCCTTCGCTCACGTTCCGCAAAGGCACGTCGATGTCGAACAACGCAATGTTCCTGCGCGGCGTCGGCACGATCAGCTTCTCGATCGCCGCGGAGCCTAGCGTCTCGACCGTGGTCGACGGCATCGTGCTGAGCCGATCGGGCCAGGCATTCACCGATTTCCTCGATGTTGAACGGATTGAAGTCCTGCGTGGCCCGCAAGGCACATTGTTCGGCAAAAATGCGTCGGCGGGCCTCCTCAATATCGTTTCCAAAGGCGGGACAGACGAGTTTCAGGCCGAGCTCAACCTGGGTGCCTACGAAGGCAGCGAATACCGTGCCAAACTCTCACTCTCTGGTCCTCTTGGCGAAGGGCTGACGGGTCGATTGACGATGTCCCGCGGTTCGTACGACGGGAATATTCACAACGTTTATTACAAAACAGACGTAAACGGTTACAAGAATTACGGCATCCGTGCGCTTGTAGACTGGGATGCGAGCGACTCGGCTCGTTTCCGCATTATTGCCGACTACTTTAAAGCAGATAACGATTGTTGTGCTGAAGTAACCGGTGTTTCGCGGGGCGCTGTTCTTGATGCCGAACTCAATCTGCCCGGCGGCGTGGCGCTTGGTGAGGACCAACGCTATGTGAACCACAACTTGATCTCCCGCTCGTTCGGGCGGCAGTGGGGCCTGACCGCGCAAGGCGATTTCGACGTCTTAGGCGATCATACACTCACCGCGATCACCGGGTACCGCAATTACAAAAACACCGAGGTTCGTGAAGGTGACTATCTGCCGAGGGCTCTGGTCGGAACGGTGGAATTGCATGATCCAGGCACCGAGGACCGGACCAAGCAATATTCGATGGAGCTGCGCCTCGCATCCGACCAGACCAAGGCGCTGACATATCAAATCGGCGGATTTTACTGGAAATCGAAAAACTTCCAAACGCAGACCCGCGATGACATCTCGTGCGCTACCTCGACCTTGCCGGTCGATCCTTTGACCGGCGGACGTCCGTGCAATCTGACTGACCTGGTTAATACGATTTTCCCGACGGCGACTTCGATCAGCAACGTCGATGTCGAAAATTATGCACTGTTCGGACAGGCCACATATCGTTTCACCGATGCACTGCGGTTGACCGGTGGCATACGCTGGACACATGACAGTGTATCCTACACCCACTTCCGTGCGCCTGGGGTAAATGCCACCACCGGCCTGCCAGCAAGCGGGCCAGGTATCAGTGCCAAGCCAGCGGGTGGCCTGGTCAGCGCCGGCGGGAACGGTACGAATACCTCTACTGGATCGCTATCCAACTCCAACTTCTCGGGCAAAGCTGTTTTGCAGTATGACATTGCCAACGATGTGATGACCTATGCGAGCTACACCCGAGGTTACAAAGGGCCGGCGTTCAATATTTTCTTCAACCATACGCGGCCGGACAATTCTTCACCAATCGATGAAGAAACCTCGGATGCTTACGAATACGGTATCAAGTCGATGTTTGCCGATCGTCGCATCCAGCTCAACATAGCCGGCTTCCTCGCTGACTATAAGGGTTACCAGGCGAACAACTTCGTCGTTCTCAATGGCGCGCTTGTTACCAACCTTAGAAATGCCGGAACGGTTCGGACCAAGGGATTTGAAGTCGACGCACTGTTCAATCCGATCGAGGGATGGAACATAAATGCTAATGTTGCATATGCAGATGCCAAGGTTCGTAAGTTCAATCCTAACCCGCTGACGAATGCTCCTGACGCACGGAATGGGACGCCGCTACCGTTGGCGCCCAAATGGAACATTGCGCTTGGTACTGGCTACGACAGCTCGCTTGAGAGCATCGGCGCCAAGGCGAAAATCTATCTAAACACAAGCTACAACTGGACCGACAAACAATTTTCGGATCTGGGCAAAGGCGGGCCAATCGACAGTTATGGTATCTGGAACGCAAGCATCGGGTTTTCGGATCTTGACGATAACTATCGCCTAACCTTCTTGGTGCGGAATATCGGTGATACGAGCTATGTCCTGCTTAACACCAGCAACGGACAGCGGCTGCACATTCCTCGTGATGCGGATCGTTACTTCGGCGTGACCTTGCGAGCCAAGATCCAATAGAGGTCGTGCTATGGATGGTAGGGGAGCTTTGGACTCTGCGTTCTGGCAGCGAGGTTGATCAGTCTCTCTAGCGCTTCCATCTGCGCCTGGCCCGAATGGACCAGGCGCAGATGGAGAGCCACCCAATACCAGCCCAAACGACCACCTTTGGCCAGCCAGATCAAAATGCGGCCAGTAATGGCTTTGTCGACCTGCATTCGTAAGAGGGCAATATGACGATCTATGCGCTTTGGATTTCATCGGTAATGTCCGTTGCCGGATGGGGCCCTCATTTACCCGGTGCGGAATTTTCTAAATTGGCCACCCCAAATGACTGACGGCGGCAATGCCATGCCCCGCGATTATACCTTGACGGGACCCAATGCCGGTAAGGCAATCGAACTTGGTCTGGCGGAAGCAGACTGGTTCGAGCCACCGATTGGATCAGATATCCGACGCGCCCTTATGCAGCGCAGCAACGGACCTGCCATTCGTGATACAGCCTTGTGGTTTGCGATACTTGCAGGCACCGGCTTGGCCACGATTCTATTTTGGGGCAATTGGTATGCTGCCTTGCCTTACCTCGTATATTGCGTGTTCTATGCCACGGCATCCGACTCGCGTTGGCACGAATGCAGCCACGGCACCCCGTTCGCGAGCGACTGGATGAACGTGGCCCTCTATGAAATTTCATCATTCATGGTCATGCGAGAGTCAGTCGTCTGGCGATGGAGTCACAACCGTCATCACAGCGACACGATCATAGTGGGCAGGGATCCCGAAATCCAGATCCCGCGCCCGCCACGACTTCGCAAGCTGATCCTCTCGATTTGGGCCATTGGGGTGTACCGGATTTATTATCCTAAGCTGGTCAATCATGCGATGGGCCGGATCGGAGATGATGAACGCTCGTTCGTTCCCGAGATGGACTTTCCCAAGATTATCAGAAACGCCCGGATCATTCTGGCTATCAATTTCTCTGTCGTGGTTGCGGCATACCTTACCAGCAGCTGGCTACCTATATTACTTGTCATCGTGCCGCACGTATTCGGCAATTGGCTGATGGTCATACATAATACGCCGCAACATGCAGGCTTGGCAGAAAATGTCCTGGACCACCGATTGAACAGCCGTACGGTTTACATGAATCCGATAAGCCGCTTCATCTATTGGAACATGAACTATCATCTGGAACACCATATGTTCCCGCTGGTGCCCTATCACGCGCTGCCCAAGCTTCATGAAGTGTTGCGACCTTATTGCCCAACTCCCTATCCCTCTATTTATTCGGCGTGGCGCGAACTGCTGCCGGCGGTATTGCGTCAGCGCCATGAGCCTGACTATTTCATTCGGCGCGAACTCCCGAAATCGAGTCCGCATCAGGAAGAGCGAATTTTCCGGAGCAATACACCGCCTGACCCAGACGGCTGGATAGATGTCTGCCAGAGCGCTGAACTTGCTTGCGAAGGTGTGTTGCGATTTGACCATGATCGCCGGACCTACGCAGTCTATCTCACGGCAAAGGGACAGCTTTATGCTACCGATGGCGTGTGCACGCATGGCAACACGCATTTAAGTCAGGGATTTATCCGCGGGGATGAAATCGAATGTCCCAAGCATAACGGTCGTTTCAATCTAAAGGATGGATCACCCGCACGATCGCCAATTTGCCAGGGATTGCGGACCTATCCGATCAAGAAAGTAGATGACACTGTTTGGATTAACCTGACCCAGCCCCTTGGCGGCGCGGTAGTGCAGGAATCGGTAATGCGATTGCGGGTAGTCAGCAACCGCAACGTCGCAACCTATATCAAGGAATTGGCTCTCGAACTGATTGATGGCGCCGCCATGGCTGACCTACGGCCGGGAGATTATCTGAAGTTTCACATCCCAACTTACACCGGCCTCAGGTTCTCGCAATTTGATATAGCTGAGCCGTTTAAGAGTGCCTGGGAGACAGCAGGTTTGCTAGACCTTAGCGTTGACAATGAGGTCGAGGGACAGAAAAATAATTATTCTGTTGCAAGCAATACGCTAAACGACCCCCACCTGTTGTTTAACATTCGTATCGCGGTGCCTCCAAAGACCGGCGATCATCCGCCCGGTATCGGCTCAAGCTATATGTTCAACCTCAAACCGGGCGACGAAGTATCCGCAACCGGACCTTTCGGCGACTTTCATATAAGGCCCACCAAGAGGGAAATGGTCTATATCGGCGGCGGTGCCGGCATGGCGCCATTGCGGGCGCATATCCTGCACTTATTCCAAAATGAAAAGACGCAGCGCAAAGTGAGTTTCTGGTACGGGGCCCGTTCTGTAAGCGAGCTGTTTTATGTCGATACGTTCAAAGCGATCGCTGAAGAGCATGCAAATTTCAGCTTTGACCTCGCACTGTCGGAACCATCTGCGGGAGATCATTGGACTGGACAAACCGGGATGATCCATGACCTTGTTCGGTCACGCTATCTTGCTGGTCATCCGAACCCGCAGTCGATCGAATTCTATCTTTGCGGTCCGCCTGCGATGATTGCTGCTTGCAGGCAAATGCTGGCAGAATTGAACGTCGAAGACGATCAGGTGTCTTTCGATCAGTTTTAGGCCTTCCGATGTCTGGATATAGACGTCCAAACCCTATCTTGTACTACCGCCAAGCCAATAAAGGATCATGAGCCAGCCACCCAGATAGGGTTGGTCCAACATAAGTTAGTGTTGCAAACACGCTTGCCCCCATCGCCACGCAACAAGCCAGAATTTGGTGAAGCCGGTGTTACCCTGTCAGGCCTGGAAGGGCATACCCCCGGGCCGCTTCTCGATGGATCAGACTGCATCGTCCTCAGCTACGATGCGGGGTACCAGCAGGTGAACCCAAGCGAGCGCGATAAGGTAGGCTACTGACGCAAACCAGAATAGCGGGGCATAGCCCAAACCTGCGGTCAGCAGCGCTCCGGTGGCCTCCTGAATGCCAAAACCTGCGATGTTGCCGGCAATTGCGCCGATCGCCATGACCGTCGCCACACGGCGCGCTGGCACCGCGTCGGCAGCAAAGCCGAAGATGTTCGTTCCGAATCCTTGGTGCGCGAAAAGGCCTAGGCCGATGATCGCCGCCGCAGTCCAGGCGCTGTCAACCGTCAGCGCGAACGGGATCGGTAGGATCACGACTGCGTAGAGCAGCATCCCGGTCTTGCGGGCAGCATTGACCGAGCGCCCCTTTCCAAGCAGCACACCAAAGAGCTTGCCTGCGGTAAGCGCTCCAAGAGCCGCCATCGCAAAGGCAAGCGCAGTTGGGCCAACTAGCTCGGACTGCGAAAGGTGAAAAATCTTGTGAAACAGGTCTGGTAGCCAGAAGGTGAAGAACCACCAGAACATGTCGGTGATTGCTTTCGCTCCTGCGATTGCCCAGGTCTTCCGATCGCTTAGAGCCTCGCTGTACGACGAGCGTACTGGCGCACCTTCAACTGCCGCAGCGCGCGGCAGTGGCTGAAGGCGGCGCACACCGACAATCCAAAAGCCAAGCCATATAAAGCCCAGCAAACCGGTCACGACGAACGCGGTCTTCCATCCGAACGCGACGGCGAACGGGACAACTGTGAGCGGGGCGAGGATGTTGCCGAGGTTTGGTGCGGTATTGACGATGCCGAGCGCCATTGCCCGTTGCCTGATCGGCAGGAACTCAGCCGCCGCCTTGACAGCCGCCGGGGTATTGACGGATTCGAACGCGACCAGCGCGACCCGTGCGGTAACGAATTGAGTTACCGTCGCAGCCACCGCGTGCGCCATACCCGCAACCGACCAGAGCGCAACCGCCGCGCCATAAGCGAGCTTGACCCCGAACCGGTCGATGATCCAGCCGACAAATAGAAGGGCTGCGGCCGCGGCGAGCTGGCTAGCGGAAGCGAAATGGGCGAACTCAGCATCGCCCCAGCCATACTCCGCCGATATTGTCGGTTTGAGCAACGAGAGCACCTGACGATCAATGTAATTGATAATCGTACCGAAAAACAGCAGCGCGACCAGCAAGCGCCTTGCGCGCGCGGCTCCGTCTTCCGCCACAATCGTGGCACTGCTCGTGTTGTTCATGGCAACTTCTCCCGTCTACACCCTAACCAGGTGTAATTCTTTCTCTCACCCTAGCGTTTCCGCAGGATAAGGAAAGCAGGATATGACACCGAAAGACATAAACACCATGTTGTGAAATGCTATGGCCAGGTAGAAGGGCATTCGCAGTCGCCACTTTCGCTGTAGAGCTAGCGCTTGCACGGCCGATACTTAACCTAATTGTACTTCGCTGCAGTAACTCTATTGTGCCCATGGGGGTACTTTAGAGCGGTGGGGACGATGAAGGGGGCGCAGCCAGGCGAATTTCGAACAACGGCAGTGCCTTCTCTTGAATCCACCGTTTTCGGAAATTTCCGCCTAAAAGACCGGAATAAAAACGAAATCTCCATTACAAATCGCCGCGCACGGGCCATTCTGGCGATGTTGTGCCTGGCACCTGGGGAACCGATCGAACGCGATCATGTGAGCAAATTGCTGTGGCCTGGCCGATTCGAAGCACAGGCACGGGCCAGCTTGCGGCAGTGTTTGCTGGCGCTTGGCAAGCTTTTCGAGCCATTGGGCGAAGAAGCCCTGACGATTAGCCGCAACCGGATTAGTCTGCGTCGCGGCCATATTCTGACGGATCTGGACGTGCTGGAAGCCGCGCTTGCATCGGGGCAGACCCGGGAAGCATGCAAAATGCTGATCGGGATTGGGGCGCAGCCCTTGCTGGATCAGCACCGGTTTGGTGACGCTTTCGAAGAATGGCTGTCGATGCGGCGGGATCAGATCGAGGGGCGGCTTGCAGCGGCAGTGCAGCGGTTACTCGATCGGCTGGAACGGTCTGGCAGGCTTGATGAACAGTCAGCCTTGCTCGGTGCGTGGTCGCTGCGTGATCCCGATGCAGGCCAGAAGGCGGCCTTTCGTAAATATGATGGAAACGTTCGGCTGGCCGTGCTGCCCTTTTCCCAATTCGATAGTGTCGGCGGGCAATTCCACGTCGCTGACGGGGTTGTGGACGAGCTAATAACGACGCTTGGCAAAGTGCCAAAATTATTGGTCACTGGCCGAACATCGTCCTGCCACTTTCGCGATACCGATCTAAGTTTGCCCGAAATCGCCACGATGTTGCATGTCAGTCATGTTGTTGAAGGATCGGTGCAACGGCATGACGAAGCAGTTCGCATCAATCTTCGCCTGATCGATGGGCTGACCGGCTTTGAAATCTGGGGTTATCGTTATGATGGCAGTCTTGAGGATGTTTTCAATTCGCGCGGAGAGATGTCGCGAGCGGTAACAGCGGGATTGTGCAGCGCATTGCAACTTGAACCCAATCATCCACCATTTCGCAACATGACCATCAACCGGAAAGCCTACAGCCTTTATCTGCAAGGCCGGGCGCTGACCATGCGGGCGATGGGCGACGGTGTATTGGCCAAGGCGATCGAATTGCTTGAGGAAGCTCTCGCACTCGATCCCGAATTTGCCGAATGCTGGACCGCGCTGGCCGAAGCGCATGTCTATACCGCAGTGTACACGCCCTGCCTGGACCGGTTGGCGGAATCGGAGCGTATGGCTGAATGTGCGAACCGCGCGATTGAGCTTGCGCCGCATCTTGGCCACGCCAGATCCTTGTTGGCGATCCATCAATGGACCAAAAAGGATATTGTCGGCGCACTTGATCTGGCGATGGAAGCCTATCGGCTGGAACCCGACAATCCCGATGTCTGCATTCGCCTCGGTTCGTTCCTTCTCTACATCGGGCGGACGCGGCAAGCGTTACCTTATATCGAAGCTGCGATTACGCAGGACCCGGTCCATGGCCGCAATTATTCCATGCTCAGCACTGCCTATCTTAATCTGGGGTGGGTCGACGCGGCGATAGATGCCGGGCAACGCATGGTTGACCTGGGCTACCCATCGATGTGGCTTGCGGCAGCCACTGCGGCCACTGGCAATAAAGACCTGGCAATCGAACAATATCAGCAAACTCGCATGTTGATGAACACAGTAATCTTCCCTCCAGCAGGAACCGAACCGCTGGAGCCAGCCGCGATGGAGGCATATTGGCTGATGGCCGCAAAAGGTCTGCACGGAGGCCAAGAGGAAGACCGCGTAAATTATTGCCGGATGCTCGACATGCTCCATGCGACACTGCCGGATCCGTGCGATTCGACCATTGTATTGCCGGCGATCTGGCTGGGTTATCCGGAATTGCTTTTCAAGACCTTGGGCGAACAGATCACGCCCGCCAATTTCTTCGGGCTGATGTCACTTTGGTCAGACCAGGAAACAAACCGCCGTATTCTGGAGCATCCCGGCTTCATGACGTTTGCCAAGAAGATTGGCATGGTTGCGGCGTGGGAGAAATATGGGTGGCCAGATCTGATGCCGCGGTCGAGCGAATTTGATTCTGCTTATTTCCAGCTGAAACCGGTCAAAGTTTGACGTTTTATTCACGCTGGGCCAGTTGACCTGCGCCAGCTCCGGGGCGCACCTTCCTGATAGCGAAATAGATAGATTGTGATCGTTAGGGCGAACGCAGGGTGCGGGTTCACCTGAAGATGGAGCGGCGGGGAACCGGGTGTGGCCGGCGAAAGTTGCCGACGGGCAATCATCGTCACAAGGGGGAGAAGACGTGATGAAGAAATCTACTCTGATGCCAATGGTTGCAGCTGCGTGCTTTCTTACGCCATTGGCGGCTTGCGGGACTGCTCAAACATCAGGAGACGCGGTCGATACTGCAGCAGTCGCTGATGAGGTTCAGCTGAGTGTCGACAGAACTGTGGCCGCATTTGTCGCACGTGATGTTGCTGGCTCAACCGACAATCTGGCAGACGATTACGTGGGCATCTTCCACGGTCAGCCCAATGGAGTCGGCAAGGCCGCGGAAGTGGCGATTACGACCCAGCAAGTGGCGGACCCGGCCTTGAATCTGACGGTCGATAATCAATCAATCGACGTTGCGAATTCGGGCGATCTGGCGGTATATAGTGCGACCTATGCTTACGATTTCACCAATCCAGATACGGCCAAGGTTGCTACTGAAACAGGCAACTGGATTCTGATCTTCAAACGTCAGGCAGATGGTTCGATGAAGGTCGTCAAAGGCATTGTGTCTGATACTCCGGCCCCCGTCGCTGCCCCTGAAAAGGAGGGCGGAGCTTAATTCGATTGGCCCCTTGAAGGGGGTCAGACAAGGTTGCCCGGCTGGCGGCGATGCGACCCAGTCGCCAGTCGGGCAATATCCCGCCAAGACGATGGGGTTTCGGCATGTCGATTGCACCTCTGGCCCAGCATTTTACCAATCTTCTTGCTGCTGGCGAGGCGTGCATGGCAGCGGATACCTACTGGGCCAGCAATATCGTCAGTATCGAACCTGCCGAATTGCCCGATGGAACACCTGCCAGGGTCGAAGGATTTGCCCGCGCGCATGAGAAACTCGATGACCGGCTAAGCGCATGCGCGATGGATGACCTCATGATTGATGGGCCGTTCGTGACCGGCAACCATTTCGCTCTTTTTCTCGACATGATCATAACCAGCCGTGCGACGGGCGAACGCCGACCTTTCAGCGAGATAGCCATCTACACGGTCGAAGGCGGCAAGATCATCGAGGAACGGTATTTTTACGAACAGGAGCAACCGAATGGATAGGTTGGATAGACATATCTCTCGTAGGGCTTTCACAGTCGGTGCAACCTTGTTTGGTGCAATTGCAGCGACCCGGACGATGGCTGCGCCGCCACTGACGGCAGAATCGCCAATGGGGCCATTTTTTCCCACCAGTTATCACGGGGAAGATGATTTCGATCTGACCATGCTGAAAGGCCACAAGACGCGTGCTCTTGGTGATGTGATCGAGATTAGCGGGCGGGTGCTTGACCGTTATGGCAAGCCGTTGAAGGGAGCCAATATCAAATTGTGGCAGGCCAATGCGGCGGGGCGCTATGCCCATGAAAACGAGCAGAACACCGCGCCGTTAGATCCCAATTTCCAAGGCGTCGCCAATCTGGTTACGGGAAAGAGCGGGGAATGGCGGATCAAGACGATCAAGCCGAAATTCTACGATACGCCGCTTGGTTTGCGCACGCCGCATATCCACTTTGATGTGCAAGGCCATGCCCATCGTCTGATGGCGCAGATGTATTTCCCGGAAGAGGCTGAAGCAAATGCCAAGGACTTCCTTTATAAGGATCTTGGCGAGGGGGCACCCACGTCTGTTGCCCAGATGATGGCACCTTCCGCCTATCGCTGGGATATCGTGCTGATGGATGCCGCCTAGTGGATTCACTGCAGATAACGCGCACGAACACCGTGTCCGCCAAGGCCGTTCTCATAGCAGGGCGGCGGTGAGCGCTTCTACCTCCCAATGCCCATTGACCGGCATTCCATATTCATGACCAATTGCGCAGGAGTTGCATCAGGAGATGTACACGGTGGCTGATGAATCGAGTGCGCATGAAATAGAGAGCTCCGCCGTCGCCAAGGCCAGCTGGCGGATCTTGCCACTGCTCGGGCTTGCCTATTTGATCGCTTACATGGACCGCGTGAACATTAGTTTCGCAGCGACCCAAATGAACGATGAACTGGGCTTTAGCGCCACGGTATATGGATTTGGGGGCGGAATGTTTTTCCTCGCCTATGCCTTGTTCGAAGTGCCATCCAATATGATCATGCTGCGCTTCGGTCCGCGCCGCTGGATTGCGCGGATCATGATCACCTGGGGGCTGTTTTCGGCCGCCATGATGTTTATCCAGACGCCGCTGCATTTCTATGTACTGCGCTTCTTGATTGGATTTGCCGAGGCCGGTTTCTTTCCCGCAGTCGTGTTCTACCTCGCACATTGGTTTCCCACCGCCGTTCGTGGGCGGGCGATCAGCCGGTTCTACGTTGCCGGACCGTTGGCCGCCGTGGTGATGGGCATCGTGTCGAGCTGGCTTCTTTCCATGCACGGTATGGCGGGTCTTCATGGCTGGCAATGGCTGTTTCTGCTCGAGGGTCTGCCTGCGGTGATTGTCGGCTTGATCGTCCTGTGGCGCCTGCCCGATACGCCAGAAAAATCCACATTTCTGACAGACCCCGAGCGCGAATGGCTGATGTCGGAACTGGCCGCCGATGCGAAGCTGCGCGGACCGGACGATGATCACAATATCTTGCGTGCGCTCGGCAATCCGCTGGTCCGCTGGCTTGGCGTGATTGGTTGCATGACAATTGGCGCGTTTTACGGCCTGACTCTCTCCGCGCCAGAAGTGTTGATGGATGGGACAGGCCTCGATGTGGAGCAGGCCGGTTACGCGATCAGCTTTGGCGGTATCCTGGGGGCTATTTCCATGTTGTCGGCAGGCTGGTTTTCGGATCGGCGTGGGGATCGGTTTATCGCCTTGCTTGTTGCGCTGGCGTTGATGGCAGCCGGTCTGGCGCTAATAGCACTTTCAACGAGCGCCCCGATGGTGGTTGCAGGCTATCTACTGTTTTCCACCAGCTGGACAGTGGTAACGGTCTCGCAAGTCATGATCTGGGCCGATGTCCTGCCGTTTCGGATGCTCGCCATCTGCGCCGCGGCGATCAATACGGTCAGCCAGATCGGTGCGTTCGTTGCCCCGATCCTGTGGGGGATGGCCAAGGATGCAACCGGCGGGTTTGAACTTGGCCTTTATGGTTCATCGGCAACGGTGCTGGTGGTGCTTTGGGTAACGGTCTTGTTGCGGGCAAGGATCCGGCACGGAACCGTGCTGCGCAGTCCGATTGTTTTGCAAGGGGAGGCGGTGTGAGCGTGGCTCAACTGCAGAAATGGACAGAACCATTACTGGCAAATTGACCTGGAGCGCTTAAATACGCCCCATGATGAATCTTGGTGAATCCCTGCCGATCTGCGTAGCGGCCCTTTATAAATTTGCGCCGGTTACTGCGTTGGAGCGGCATCGCTCTGCAATCGCAGAATCATGCGAGGCACAGGGGATTAAGGGCACGCTTCTAATCGCAAGGGAAGGCATCAACGGCACCATTGCGGGCAGCGATGAAGAAATCGCACAGGTCCTTGCCGTTATTCGCACGATTGCAGGCTTTGAGGATCTGGAAGTTAAGTACTCTCGCGCTGTCGCCATGCCTTTCCACCGGATGAAGGTACGGATAAAACCCGAGATCGTTACTATGGGTCAGCCTGATATCGATCCACTTGCCGATGTCGGGCAATATGTGGCGCCCGAAGACTGGAACGATTTGATCCGCGATCCTGCGACCATCGTGATCGATACGCGCAACGATTATGAAACCGCTGTAGGCACTTTCAAGGGCGCGATTGACCCCGATCTGAAGACCTTCCGCGACTTCCCCGAATGGTTCCGTTCGGAGCGGGACCGCCTGTTGGGGCAGGGCACACCGCCGAAAGTCGCGATGTTCTGTACCGGAGGGATCCGGTGCGAGAAATCGACGGCATTCCTGAAGGCCGAAGGGGTGGAGGACGTGTTCCACCTGAAGGGCGGCATCCTCAAATATCTGGAGGATGTGCCGCAGGATGAAAGCCTGTGGGAAGGGGAATGTTTTGTCTTCGACCAGCGCGTTACCGTAGGGCATGGCTTGGTACCCGGTTCCTACCAATTGTGCCACGCCTGCCGCCGGCCGATCACGGCAGAAGATGCCGCCTCTGACCGGTTCGAAGAAGGGGTCAGCTGCCCTGCCTGCCATGACGAAAGGACAGATGCCCAACGTGCCGGTTATCGTGAACGGCACCGTCAGGAAATCAGGGCTTCGGAACAGGGCCGGTCGCATATCGGTGCACGCCAGCACCAGTGACCTCATTGCCAATTCTTTACAGCTTCCGGCGTTGCCCCTTCGCCATCCGGGCACGAATGGCCTTGCAGGTAAGCCAGGCATCATGTGAAATCCGGGAAGTAAAATTGTCGGCCAAGCCCGCTGCCATGATCGAGGCATCGCCCAAAGCGACAGTGCCGGTGCTGGTCTTGCCGGATGGGCAAATATTGGACGAGAGTCTCGATATCATGCTTTGGACACTAGGTCAGAACGATCCCGAAGGCTGGCTTGCGCGTCATGATACAAAGCTGGTTGAAACCTGCGATGGCGGGTTCAAACACAATCTTGACCGGTACAAATATCACCACCGGTATGAGGGCTGCGATCCCATGGAACATCGCGCCGGCGGACTGGAATTTCTTCAGCTTCTCGAAAACCGTCTGACAGATCAGGCCCAGTTAAGCGGACAAACCCGCGGGCTGAGCGATGCGGCGATCATGCCCTTTGTTCGTCAATTTGCGGCAACCGATCCAATTTGGTTTGCCGCGCAGGATTTGCCGCATTTACAGATCTGGCTGGACCATCACCTTGCTTCACCGCTGTTCGAGCAGGCAATGGCAAAGCGCCTTCCCTGGAGGGAAGGCGCTGACCCGGAAGTTCTCGGAAACCGTTAAGCCTCAGCTGCGTGGTCTTCGCGAATGCGTTGCATCAGGCTTGTCAGTTGGTCACGCAGGGTTGCTGCTTGAGCTTCCAGGTCGGTTGCCGAACCAAGAACCTGCGATGCCGCAGCGCCCGTTGCCAGCGAACTCTCGCGTACTTCCGAAATGCTGGAAGACACAGCGCCGCTGCTGCGTGCAGCAAGATCAATGCTGCGAGCAAGATCCTGACCGGCAAGCGATTGCTGATCCACTGCCGAAGCGATCGAGAGTGCGGTCGTTTCAAGCTGTTCGACCTGTGTGCCGATAGAGTGAAGGGCCTGTACACTATCCATGGTCGAATCCTGCATCGCGCGAATTTGCTCGGCGACTTCCTCCGTCGCGCGGCTGGTCTGCGCGGCCAGTTCCTTGACCTCCGATGCAACCACGGCAAAGCCGCGCCCGGCTTCACCGCCGCGGGCGGCTTCGATTGATGCGTTGAGCGCCAGCAAGTTCGTCCGCCGGGCAATCGATTGGATCAATTCGACTATCTTGCCAACCTGCGTCGCGGATTCTGCGAGCGTCGACATTTTAACATCGGCCAGATCGGCCGATTCCGAAGCCTTGCGCGCCAATTCGGCGGAGCTTGCCGCCTGGCGGCTGATTTCGTTGATCGACAGTGCAAATTCATCACTGGCGGCGGCGGCTGCCGTTACGCCGGATGAAGCTTCCTGCATGGATTGCGCCACGCGGCTGGCCTGAGTGGCGGAGGATTCGGCAGTCTTTTCCATCGCATCAGCCGTCGATTTGAGCTGACTTGAAGCAGCGGCGACATTGTTCACAACTTCACCCACTGTATCTTCGAACTTGCTGGCCATGCGCGCCAGAATCTTTGCCTGATCAAGTCGGTGTTGTTCGCGTTGACGTGCCGTTTCGGCCTGCAGTTCGAGTTCCACCTTGGCCGCTTCGGCGTTTTCCTGACTTAACTTTTCATAGCGAAAGGCAACGCGCCGGAAGATGTCGAGGGCTCTTGCCATATCGCCGATCTCATCCAAGCGGCCCTCTCCGGGAACCTTGATATCCTTCCGCCCTTTCGAGAGCTCGGTCATCGCACCGGTCAGCGCAGTGATGGAAGTGGACAGATCGCGGGAAAGGAAGCGCCAGCCGGCAATCCCGACTAGCAAGGCAATCACGCCGATAACCGCCAGTACGGAAAGCAAGGCGTAAAAGAATGCGAACCCCGATGCCTCGCTGGCGGCTGTAGCTTCGCCGAGCTTCTGTTTGAGGGCGTGCACCTGGTGGCTCAATTCGTCGCCAGAACTGGCCATGGAATCGGCAATTCCGGCTACTCGGGTTTGCGAACCATTCCTTGATGTCACGCCTTCTGTCTTGCTGAGCTCCTGCCGGTAATCCGTCAGGTCATTCTGCAGCCGGTCAACCGATCCGGAGACCCCTTGCAGCGCCATGATGCTGGAGGATTGCAATTCTTCGACCAGGTGATCAGCCTCGCTCATGGATTTTTCTGCGGCTTTGAAATCGGTTGTCTGCCCGGTAAAGGCATAGCGGGCTGCAGCATAACGGCCTTCACCTATGCTGGCTGACAGCTGAGTTGACTGGGCCGTGGCCACACTGAGCGAACGGTATTGTTCGTAACGGTCATAGAGCTGCGTCATGCCCACCACCAGAACAAGGGCAGTAAAGCCCATTATCGCCAAATTGGAGAAGGACAGGACCCGCAATTTGCCACCAATCGACAGGCGCGCAAAAGCGTTGCTCAACTCGAAGGAACGTGGTTTGCGAGCAGGGCCGGACATTGCCTCGGTGTGCTCAGCTTGGCTTTGCTTTGCCAGTTCTTCCGTAAGGTCTGCGATCGCACTCATGCTACTTTAGTCCCTTTATTAATCTGTTCTACGTCCCGGCCTTTTGCTGGCCCCAGCAAATGTTGCTCGATCTCGCTTGCCGGCATGGACCGGAAATAGAGCCAGCCCTGAATTTGATCGCACCCTGCCGAACGAACCAGATCGGCCTGAGCCTGCGTCTCTACGCCCTCTGCGGTCACATCCATTTTCAGGGCGCGGGCCATCGAAATGCTCGACAGCATCATGGCCCGCGAGCTTTCGTCACCGGCAGAATCAACCACAAGTGATCGGTCAATTTTAAGTTTCTCGAAGCGGAACTGGCGCAGAAAGCCAATGGAGGCGTAACCGGTGCCGAAATCATCAAGCACGACATCAACGCCCAGCGCCCGGATCAGATCAAGGCTGCGTGCGGCCACAACGGGGTCGAGTACCAGGCAGGTTTCGGTGATTTCCAGTTCGAGTCTTTCGGGCGGGAAATCGGCTTCCTCAAGAATATTACCCAGCTGGATCGGGAATTCGGGATTTCGCAATTGCGCGGCAGAGATGTTGACCGACAGTTTGATCTGGCCCCACTTCAGGGCATCGTTGCAAGCGCGGCGCAGCACCAGCAAGCCGATGGCATTGATCAGACCGGATTCCTCGGCAATCGGAATGAAGATGTTGGGCCCAACTATTTTCCCGTCGGGCCGTTCCCAACGGACAAGCGATTCAACTGCGACAACTTCGTGGGTCTGTGCATCCACGAGCGGCTGGTAATGGACCTGGAACTGGTCATGCAGCAATGCCTCGCGCAGTTCGTTGTCCATATCCCTTACTGCTTCGAGATTTCGGTCGAAGTCATCGCGGAACCATGTGCAACGCATTTTTCCTGCACGTTTTGACACATACATGGCAACGTCTGCACGGCGCAGCAGCTCCGAAGAGCTCAGCATTATGCCTCCGCCGGTCTTTGTCAGACCCACGCTTGCACCAATAGAGATGCGCCGGTCTTCCACGGCGATGGTTTGGGATAGCCGTTCAATCAGCCCGCGGCACATCCCTTCAAGAATGGTACCGGCCAGCGGGCATGCGATTGCTATGGCGAATTCGTCGCCCCCCAACCTGTATCCCTTGGCATCCTTGCCGCACACAGCGTGCAGAAGTTCCGCCACTTCCTTGATCACCTGATCACCGACTTGATGGCCATAGAGATCATTGACCATCTTGAAGCCGTCCAGATCGATCAGGGCGACGGCTACTTCGGTCTGGGTTTGCAGATCGCCCTGCACGTTGCGGTGCAGTGCACGGCGATTGGGCAAATGGCTCAACGCGTCAGTCAGCCCCAGGCTTTCCAAACGATCGATATTGCTCAGCCCCAGGCGGCTCAGCATTGCAGCAGCCAGTGCGTAGATTGCAATGCTGCCAATGATCAACGTCGATGCTGTGGTCGATGGCGCGTCATTGCTGAAAATCAGCAGCGCGACGATCAGGGTAAATATCAGCGACAGGACCACGATCGGTGCAAACACCAGGATCTTGGGCTGCAGGCCCAGTCCATTCATG
Organism: Erythrobacter sp.; assembly: GCA_024642565.1. Lineage (GTDB taxonomy): Bacteria > Pseudomonadota > Alphaproteobacteria > Sphingomonadales > Sphingomonadaceae > Allopontixanthobacter. The sequence goes on along the minus strand of JAHEAV010000017.1, from coordinate 32,234 downwards.
ATTTTGCGCATGCGAACCCCTCGAGACAGGGGCTCTTGCCCCTCTATTCCAGACACTTACCTTGTTCTACCTAAGGAACTGTTAAACCTTCATTTACCGTCCCATTGCCTGCCTTTGCGCCGAATGGCTTGGCTGGGCGGATAAGTCTGGTCCCGCTGCAGACGGCGTGTGTGGCGTACCCAGGTTTGCAGCTGTTTTCCGGGAAAGCCCTTGCATTCCGGGCACAGGCGCAAACGCGTTTGTGCGGCCAACTGTCGTTTCACCGCCGCCAAGCATCAGATACCCATCCTGAGCCATGCTTCGGGCCAGGCAATCAAACGCGCGTTCGCGGGTTCTTCCGTCAAAATAGAGCAGGACATTGCGGCACAGGACAAGATTGTGACGCCCAAAACCCTCCTCCGGAGATAAGATATTGCCGACCTTGAACCGGACCATCCGTTGCAATGACCGGCCGGCCTGCCAGCCGGCAGGGGTTTCCCCAAAATGAGACAGCGTCTGGGCGATACTAAGGCCGCGCTGGATTTCGAATTGCGTATAGGTGGCGCGCTGCGCGGTCGCGATGGCCTGACTGGACAAATCGGTTCCGAGAATCTCGATATGCCATCCGCTCCAGCGCTTGGCCTGTTCAGCGAACATCATCGCCAATGAAAACGCCTCCTGCCCGGTGGAACAGCCAGCCGACCAGATCGACAGCCGCTTGGTATCTGCGTGCTTCTCTGCAAGTTCAGGTAAAACCTGTTGTTCGATTACTTCGAAAATTTGTCGGTCACGGAAGAAATAGGTTTCATTGTTAAGCAAGGCTTCGACTACCCGCTGTGACAATTGCTCATCCGGTTTTTCGGCCAGTAGGCAAACAAGTTGATCGACATGGTCGAGACCAAGTTCCCGAAAGATACCGGCCAAGGCCGTTCCGATTCGCCAGCGGCGACTTTCGGTTAATTGTTGGCCTGAACGTGATTTGAGAAGATCGGCGATGATCCGATAGGAGATTTCACTCACTTCCATGCTGCGGCCTTTGCATGGTTTGCAATCCGTGTAGCGAGTTCGGCTGGCGGCAAGATTGCGGATGCAAGGCCTGCCTCGGCGATTGCACGGGGCATACCCCAAACTGCAGAACTGGCTTCATCCTGAACCAGGATAGAGCCGCCCGCAGCAACCAACTTGGCGGCACCTTCCACGCCATCGCGGCCCATTCCGGACAAGACTACGCCAAGCGCACGCCCATCTGTCGTTTCTGCCATCGTTTCGAACATCGGGTCGACAGACGGGCGGCAACCATTGGGTACTGGAAAGTGACCAATGCCGGTAACCAGTTTTCCGTTGCGTTCATGGACCAGCAAATGCCCATCGCCCGGCGCAACGATAATCTGGCCCTTTTCAATGGGCGTCCGGTCCCCTCCTACTAGCGCAGTGCGTCCGCTTGCGGCCTCCAATTGCCGGGCAAAAACCGGGATGAAACTTTCAGGAAGATGTTGGGTAACCAGGATTGGCAGGTCAAATTCTCGGGGCAGAGTCCGCAGTAGAATACACAAGGCGTGGATCCCGCCAGTGGACGCACCAATTGCCAAAAGGCGCGGCGATTTCGATGCCGAAAGTTGCTTGGGCGCAAGGGCGGGGCGGGCTGCTTGGGGCGCCCCTACCCGAGAGTCGGCAGCGGAAAGATTGGGGCAAAGGGCTTGGATTTTTGCCAATAGTGTAGCGCGATAGGCTTGGTCGAACCCTCCCGAACGCGGTTTCAGCATTGTATCGGCCGCGCCCATCTGCAGGGCCGCGATCGTGTGTTTGGCCCCCACCTCTGTCAGTGTCGAAACGACCAGCACGCGTGCGGATTTCGCCATGGCCAGAATTTTGGGCAAGGCTTGCATCCCGCCCATGCCGGGCATTTCCAGATCGAGCAAAATGACATCGACCGACAGAGATCCGAGTTCCGCCAGGGCAAGTTCGGCGCTGCTGGCTTTTGCTACAATCTCGAAGCCTTCGGCTTCGTCAAGAATGCGGGCAAGCACGGTTCTGGCGATCAACGAGTCATCGATGATCATGACCCGTATTGGCCGCAATTGCGAACCGTTCGGCCCGACAGAGCGTTCTATGGTGCCGAAACGGGAATCCACGACCTGGCCTTCAGGCCATACCGACCAGCTGCAATTTGATTTGCAGCGTTTCGTGGTCGAACGGCTTCATGACATATTCGTCCGCACCGGCGCTGATGGCCTCGCGGATGTGGGCAATGTCGTTTTCCGTTGTGCAAAATACCACTTTGGGCTGGTCGCCGCTGGGCCGTTTACGGAGCTGGGTAATGAATTCGATACCGCTCATGATGGGCATATTCCAGTCGAGCAAGACCACATCCGGCATGGCGCACTCGCATTTTTCCAGCGCTTGTTGGCCATTTTCGGCTTCTTCGACCGAGAACTGGAGCGATTCCAGAATGTGGCGTGATACCTTGCGGATCACGCGTGAGTCATCGACTATCAGGCAAGTTTTCATGGATGCGATCCCGTTGCGTTTTTTCTCTATTAGGCGGTTTGGGTAACCAACCACTTAAGCCGCGATTGCGGCCCGGTTTGCGCCCGGACCTGCGACCATTCGGGCGATATCGATCAGCAAGGCCGGTTCATCTTCGGTTTCGACCATGCCGATCGCGACGCGGGACCATCCCTCGCCGAAACCCCCGGGCAAAGGCATGGGTTCCGAACGGGATTCCACCACATCCACAACCGAATCGACCAGAAGTGCGTAAGGGTGTCCGCCCAGTTCGACCACCGCGGCACGGCAATCGGCCGCGGCTCCGCGGGCGAGGCCTATGGATTTGCGGCAATCAATCACCGTAAGCGACTGACTTCGCAGTGCCGCCAACCCGGCAATGAAATTCGGAGCGCGCGGGACCGGGTGGATGCGTTCGATCTCGATAACCGATTGCACATCGGCTGCGCGAAGCGCCGCGCGGCGCCCGGCGATTATGGTCATGACCAGCAACTCGCCCATTATTTGCCTCCCATGCCGGCGGATTTGAGTGCACCGATCAGAGCATCGCGGTCATACCGATAGATACCCTCCGACCCCGCCGATGGCCCATGGGCATCGGAGTGTAGGCGAATTACCGCGGCTTCTGCCGAAATGTCCGGATCCCCGGCTTCGTCCATGACAATGGTCACATCGGCAGCTTCATCATCGGAGGTTACAATGCGATAGCCGGCTGCAAGGACCAGGGGTGCAAGCATAGATTGCGACCATTCGTCGTCCATCGGCAACCGGCATGTCAGCGGCTCTCCGCGCGGCGCGGCGCGTCCGAAACGGGCAAACAACGCGTGGCCATCGACAATCGTAACCGGCTCACCGTCGATCAGGGTCACCCCTTCGATCAGGCTATCGTCATCGGCGGGAACGATGGCATTTTCGAGATCAGCGGCATCAGCCACGTCGCGCACCGCATAGGCGAGTTCGCACTGGCCGTCGGACAGGCGCAACAATTTGATCTTGTCTTCGGGCAATGTGCCGCCGTCCAGGCCGAGCAAGGGCAAGATCAGGTCGTCGATCACCACTTGCGCGCGGCGCCCTTCGATATTGACCGCACTGCGCGGTGCGACATCGATCCTTCGGATGATATCCATGCCGATAGCGCGCCGGCGCCCGTCAAGGCCGACAAACAGCATTATCGGGCGGGCCTGGGCAGCAACTTCAGCAACGATTGCGACATTCTTCGGCGTGCGTACGCGGGTCTCGTTGGCCAGTCCTTGGGCCTGGGCGATCGAGGGAATGTCCAGCATGAGGATCGGATTGCCATCATCAAGCAAAGTTGTCCCGGCGTAGAAGCCGGTTGCCATGATTGCCGGGGCCAAGGGTTTGACCACTAGGTCTTCATGATCGAAAATCTGGTCAACCGCCACGGCGAACAATTCGCCATTGCCAAGCCGCACAAGCGCGAGTGTTTTGCCGCACACACTGGCATCATCATCAAGGCCCAGCACCTTTGCCAGCGACAGGCACGGTATCCTCTGGCCCCGGAAATTCACCAATTCGGCTTCGCCAACTTGGGAAAACTCGACCGCATTTGAACCGCCATGGACGATTTCTTCGACGTAGGATTGGGGAATGGCAAAGCGCTGTCCGCAAGTGCCGATGGTCAGCCCGGAAACAATCGTCAATGTCAGCGGAATTTCCAGGATGAACAGCGAACCTTCGCCGTCCTTGCTCCGAACCTTGATGGTCCCGCCAATTTTTTCGAGATTTGACCGGACGACATCCATCCCCACGCCTCGGCCAGAAATGGCACTGACCTGTTCGGCCGTACTCAGACCCGGTTCGAACATTAATTCATGCAAATCGTCGCGGGACATTGCGTCGATTTCATCCTGGCTGAACAGCCCGGCGGCAACGGCCTTGCGCCCCAGTTTGGCGATGTTCACGCCGCGGCCATCATCGCTGATGGTTAGGGCAATCTTGTTGCCGGACTGCCGCGATACAGCGCTGAGCAGGCCGATCTCCCGTTTTCCGGCGGCGATCCGTTCAGACGGCGTTTCAATGCCGTGATCGATGGCGTTGCGGATAATATGGGTGATTGGATCGCGAATCATTTCAATCATCTCGCGGTCCAGTTCGACATCGCCGCCCTCGAGATCGAGCATTACCTGCTTGCCCAACTCTGCCGAAAGGTCACGCACAAGGCGGGGCAGAGCATTATAGAGCTGGTCAATGCGCTGCATCCGCATCCGTGTCACGGCATCGCGGACATCGGTCAGAATGCCCGACAGTCGCTCGAACGGACCATCGATGGTCGGTTCGGCACCCGAAGCGCGCAGCCGCCGCGCCAAATCGTTGCGGGCGAGCACCATATCGCTGATGCCGCTCATTACGCGGTCGAGCAAATCGACCGGCAGGCGGATGCTTCTGGGGGTGGCGCCAGGGCCATGCGATTTCAGAGCGGCAGTTTCGGCGGCTTGCATCGTCGCGCTTATGCTCACGTCATCGGCGGTGGCGTTGATGGCAGCAATCAGCAAATCGTCGTTGTTGCCCGGCAGTTCTTCACCGGATTCGATCGCGTCGGCCATCTCGGCAATCCGGTCGATAATCGCCAGTACCGCGTCGACAAGGTTGGAATCGGCACTGCGCCGTCCGGCGCGCACTTCCGCCAACACACTTTCCGCCGCATGGCTCAATTTTTCGAGGCGGGGGAAGTCGAAGAAGCCGCAATTGCCCTTAACCGTATGAACGAAACGGAAAATTGCATCGAGTCGCGCCCGGTCAGCCGGATCGCTTTCCCAAGCCACGATTTCGCCCTCGATAGCCTCGAGCATTTCGCGCGTTTCCGCCACGAATTCTCCCAGCAGATCGTCCATTTATAAGCGCCCCCGAATTTCTTGATTTCTTCTATGCATTACGTTGGTTAACGAAGTATAATCATCGGAACGAGGCTGCGCCAAAAGCAGCCACACCTTGTGCCGGGCGGCGAAGCCGTGCGATAAAGCGCGAAATCAGAATTGCAGGAGAGAACGATGGCAACGCAGCTCAAACCGAAAATGGAATGCAGCGAAGCGGAATGGCAGGCGCGGCTGGATCTTGCCGCATGTTACCGCATCTTTGATCACATGGGCTGGTCGGAATCGATCTATAACCACATTTCGGTCAAGGTGCCGGGCGAAGACGATGCATTCCTGATCAATCCCTTCGGTCTGCTTTATTCCGAAGTTACCGCATCCAACCTGGTCAAGATCGACATTCGCGGCAACACGCTGGATGGCAGCACCTATCCGGTCAACAAGGCAGGCTTCACCCAGCATGCCTATTTCCACGAACATGTCGAACATGCCCATGCGATTTGCCACATGCACACCACCGCCACCATGGCCGTGTGCAGCAGCGAAGGTGGCTTGCTGCCGGTCAATTTCTACGCCTGCAATTTCATCGGGCAACTTGGCTATCATGATTTCGAAGGGGTCACGGTCCGCGCCGAAGAAGGCGAACGGCTGGTCAAGAATCTGGGTGACAAACGCATCCTGATGCTCCGCAATCATGGTCCGGTGGTGATGGGGCGCACTATTCCGGAAATGTTCGTCCAGACCTGGGCCCTGCAACGCGCTTGCGAGATTCAGCTGGCGATCCTGTCCATGGGCAGGCCAATCCACGTGACAGATGATGTGATCGCCGTGCATCAGCGCGATATCAGTCAGGCGCAGGCACCCGGCGGCCCCGGCTTTGCCGATTTCGAAGCCTGGAAACGCAAGGTCGACCGCATCGATTCCAGCTGGCGCAACTGAGCGCGGTTGACAGCAAAGGCCCCGACTAATGTCGTCAATGACCGTAAACGAACGGCCGGTGAAATTCGATTTGCCGCCCGATACGCCCCTGCTGTGGGCCCTTCGTGATGCGGCAAACCTGACCGGCACCAAATATGGTTGCGGCGTTGGCGATTGCGGGGCCTGCACGGTCATTGTGGACGGGGAGGCCTTGCGCAGTTGCCTGATCACCATTGCCGAAGCCGAAGGGCGCTATGTAACCACTATCGAGGGTCTGTCGCGGGACCGGTCACATCCGGTGCAGCAGGCCATGGTCGCGCAGCAAGCGATCCAATGCGGTTTCTGCACGCCGGGTATCGTCATGGCCGCCGCCGCACTGATCCAGCGCAACGCCGCGCCAAGCAAGGATGAAATTGAGGCGGCGGTACCCAATCTGTGCCGTTGCGGTGTCTATCCGCGATTGGTAGCGGCCATTCAGCAAGCTGGCCGTGTTGCCCAGCGCAAAGAACGGATCAGCGCCGCACCCGCGCCGGGCATCAGCGCAAAGGACGCGGCACGATCAGTGCCAGCAATGGCTGCGCCGAAGACGCCCTGACGCCGCAGGGGATGGTAACGGCTGCTGTCAGAGGTCAGCAGAATGACCACCTCAGTTGATGTCACTCTGATCTCTGCCGTCGCCGCCCCAACGAAATGGCGTATGCCAGCGCGGGACCCCAATTTCTCCGCGCAATAACCTGAGCGCAATGCCAATCATCGTCCCCACCGCAATCGCGATTGTCAGGTTTGCAAAAACCGTAAGCAGTGCGGTCACCACGAGAAGTGCAAGATCGGCCCGGCGCATTCGCAGGCGATCAGGCCATCGATGTGGCTCGCTCATCGTCCATGCGGTCACGATCAAAAGTGCGGCTAGGGCTGGCAATGCAAGCGCCCCGGCAAGCGGAGCGGCAAATAGCAGCACAGCCAGCACAGCAAAGGCATGAACAATGCCCGCAACCGGAGTGCGGCCGCCGGCATTAACATTGGTGGCAGTTCGAGCGATTGCGCCAGTTGCAGGCAAGCCGCCGAAAAGTGGCGAGACTATATTTGCCGCGCCTTGTGCGATCAGTTCGGCGTTAGACCGGTGCGACGATCCGATCATGCGATCAGCAACAATCGCAGACAGCAGGGATTCGATGCCTGCCAGAAACGCAATCGTGAAAGCCGCAGGCAGGAGTTCGATAAGTCCTTCGGATTGGACCGATGGGAAGGCAGGAATGGGCAAGCCCTGTGAGAGATCGCCATAGCGTGCCGAAACGGTTTCGACCGGTGCCAGACCCAATGAGGCAGCGAGGCTTGCCAGCGCGACTACGACAACCAGCCATGGAATGCGGGGTGCCGACTTCCGCAAGAGGAGGATGGCGGCAACAGTTGCAAGACCCATAGCCAGGGCCACTGGATCAATCGCGCTGCGCATGGCCCAAAGGCCTGCAATCTTCGGCAGGAAGTCGGCGGGAAGTGCAGCGCCCTCCATCCCCGCCAAATCCTTGAGCTGGCTGACTGCGATGACGACGGCAATGCCAATCGTGAAGCCTTCGATCACCGGTTCCGGCACGTGCCGGATCAACTGACCTGCCCTAAGCAGTCCCGCAACAAGTAGAATGACACCCGCCAGCAACGTTGCGGTTAACAAGCCATCGTAGCCATGATCATGGATTACACCATAAACTACGACGATAAAGGCACCCGTCGGCCCACCGATCTGTACCCGGCTACCACCGAGAGCCGATATGAGAAATCCGGCAATGATTGCTGTGATCATGCCAGCGGCAGGCGGCGCGCCCGAAGCGATGGCGATGGCGATGCTGAGTGGCAAGGCGACCAATGCGACAGTGATGCCCGCTAGCGCGTCAGCCCCGAATTGCCGCAACGAATAATCGCGCATGGTAGTGAGTATCTTGGGTTTCACGATCGGACACTACACGTTTGGTTTTCAGCACACATCATGGAAAGTGCGCGCCTTTCCCTCATATTGGCAAGCGCTTGTATGTCGCAATTGTGTCGCTAGCGGACGTTGCCTCCGCGCATCTGCTTCAGAACTTGACCCTGATCCCCAGTCGGGCGCTGATAGGATCGCCGGGCTGTATGTTATTATCCCCGTGCGCGCTGGCAAAATAGTCCGTGTCGAACAGGTTCTGGACGTTAAGCTGGATCGACAGCCGGTCATTCAGGTCGACATAAGCAGCCGCGTCAACGCGCCAATAGGCGGGCAGGGTGACAGCACCGGAAAGCGAGGCGAATTGTGCACTTTGGTGGATCACCCCGGCGCCAAGCCCGAAGATGTCCGTGATCTGGACCCGGTTCCACGCAGCCACCTGATGTTTCGGCAGTTGTTTCAGCCGCGAACCTGCAGCCGCTGCGCTGGTGGTGGTGCGCACTTCACCGTCGAGATAGGTGTAACCAAGGCTGGCCTCCCAGCCCGGCAGTATGTTGCCGGTAAGGCTTATCTCCGCCCCTTCCACGCGGGTTGCCCCGGTCAGAACCGTAAGGCCGGTGTTGTTCGGATCCGGCGCCCGGCTGTTGGTCCGGTCAAGCCGGAATAGCGCTGCGGTCAGGAACAGGTCTGGCCTGACCAGCCATTTTGCCCCGACTTCGTAATTGGTGAATTTTTCCGGTTTGAAAGTCGCTGCGTCGGGGTCCAGAATGGTGAACTGGTCGCCGGCCTGGGGCAGGAAGCTGCGGGTGTAACTGGCGTAGAACGATAGCGCGTCGTTCGGCTTTGCGATCACGCCGAAACGCGGGCTGAAATCTTCATCGACCCGCGAGCCGTCGATATTGGTCAGGATTTCCTTGGTGGTCAGGTCAAACCGGTCCCAGCGCAGACCGGCCACCAGTTCCAGATGTTCGCCGATTTTCACCTGGTCCTGAATGTAGAGGGATACAGTCTTCAGCTGGCTGTCCCGACTGCGCGTGACATTCGTCAGCGAGACCGGCGGCACGAATATCTTCTGCGCCAGCGGCACGGTTACGGTGCTTGCCAGTCCGGCACCTGTGTCAAACCGCACATCGCGGCGGCTGTTCTGTGTGTCCTGCGATCCGAATTCTGCGCCCAGCAACAATGTGTGTTCGAGCGGGCCAGTGCTGCCTTCCCACACCAGGTTGGTCTGTCCGATGAAATTCTCCCGCGCTGTCAGATCGCGGTAGCCGGACAGGACGGCATTGGTTCCGTCCGTGCTGCGTGGCAACACATTGGCATAGCTCTTGTCATAATTGGCATATTGCAGCGACAGATTTGCGGACAGGCTGCTGCTGAAACGGTGGTCAATGCGCGTGTGGGCAATATGGGCAACTGTGGCTGCGTAGTTGAAGTCAGGATCACCGAAAAAGGTACTGTCGAAACCGGCAAGCGGCAGGCCGTTAAGCGATGGCACACCGCGATCCGTCACTCGGGCATCGTCGTCGTAGCTATATCCTGCGGTCAGCCGGGTACTTGCCCCAAGGTCGGCCGTAATCGTTGGCGAAACGCCGATAAACCGGCCCGTGAAGAAATCGCGATCGTTGCCAAATTCCTCATAGGTTGCATTGACGCGTGCGGCGAGATTCTCGCCCAGCGGCTGATTGACATCGCCGGCCAGTGCGAAAGCGCCGAAGGTGTCGACCGATCCTTCGGCTTCCACCAGAGCCTTGTTCGCCTTGGCAACCTTGCTGACCCGGTTCACTACCCCGCCGCCGCCGCCGCGGCCGAAGATCAGCGCATTGGCGCCCTTCAGCACTTCGACCCGTTCGATATTGTAGAGCGAACGGTAATATTGTGCGTCATCGCGCAGCCCGTCGAGATAGAAATCCGCTGTCGATTCCTGCCCGCGGATGAAGACCGCATCCCGGTTGCCTTCGCCGCTTTCAATCGACACGCCTGGAACATAGCGCAGCGCATCGCCCAACTGCCGGACCGCCTGATCCTGCAATTGGTCGTCGGTAATCACAGCGATGCTCTGCGGCACATCGATCAGCGGGGTTGCGGTCTTGGTCGCGCTGGACCCGTCATCCGAAGCGTAACCACCGTTCACACCGACAACCACAATTTCCTGCGGCAGGTAATTGCGATCCGGCTGATCGGCTTCTGCCCAGGCGGGACTGCCAAAAGCACAGAGGGCCGTGCAAATGAAGAGTCCGGAACGTAAAGTGGCGCGGCGCATTGTTATTCCTTGTTGAGAATGATTCTCGATATAGATGCGCTGCTATTGCGAATGGTTTGCATTTGCAACTGTATTATCGACCTTGGCTGAAAGAATCTGGCCGCTAGAAGGCGCAAGTCCAATCCAACGGAGGCAGGAATGAAGGCGACAATCTGGCACAACCCGAAATGCGGCACATCGCGCAATGTTCTGGCGATGCTGGAAGAACGGGACGGGGTTGAGGTCGAGATCGTTCACTATTTGCAAGACCCGCCGATCCGCGAAAAGTTGGCTCAATTGTTTCGCGACGCAGGCTTGGCCCCGCGGGAAGCCCTGCGCCTGATGGGTACCGATGCCGAGGAACGCGGACTGACGAGCGCCGAGGACGCCATTGTGCTGGATGCGATGATGGCCGAACCGATCCTGATCAATCGGCCGCTGGTCGAAACAGATAAGGGCGTTCGTCTATGCCGGCCCAAGGAACGGCTGGAGGAAATCCTCTAGGCCGTCAGCTGTGAACGCCCGCCCGGCTCTCCAGCACTTCATCACTGTCGAGGTTGCGCCAGCCTTGCACGAATACGCCGACACACAGCAGCCCGATAAGGCCAAAGCCCAACCACGGATGCCAGCCATAGATGAGCACGCCCAGGCTGGGCGCCACAATATAGGCCGCACCATTAACCGAGGCGACAATCCCGCCGATCTGTCCTTGTTCCCGCCGGGATACCGCCAACGATGAACCGGACGTAAATCCGGGCCTGAACAGGCCAAATCCCATGGCCGCGATCGACAAGCCCAAAGCAATCGAGTGCAGATTTGTCGCCGCGCCCACGATCAGAGTGCCCGCGCAGGCGATGGCAATGCCCCACAATGTGGCCGAACGCGGGCCGAGCTTGAGCATCGGAATCAGGCCCCATTGGGCCAGCAACGTCGCCACAGCGCCGGCCATCAGTACCGTACCGATGGGGCCGGTCGCCTCATGCGGGGTCGCCCTCAGCCCAAGCCGGTCCAGCACCAGAAAGCCGACAATACCGAACAGGGCGGCCTGTGCATGCCCGCCCACCAGACCCGCCATGATCCACGGCCTCAACCGCCGATCGCCCCAGGCCAACCGCGGTATGTCCTCCACGGCCGGAATATCGGTTGCCGCGCGGTCAGGCTCGTCATTGTTGCGGGCAACGGTACTACCGGCGCTGGCGCTGAAGGGTGCGGAAAGCACTTCGCCTCGTGCGGCGAACGTCGGATCATCGTTAGGCAGCCACAGACGCAAGGCTGCGAGCACTGCAATACCGATTGCAAAGAAGGCAATAAAAGGCCCGGTCAGGCCTGGCCCTTCGAATACGAGCAGCGGTGCCAGAGCCGGCCCGATCACGGTGCCGAGTCCGAAGCTTGATGCGATAAGCGACATGGCCTGCGTGCGTTCTGCGCGCGGTGTCCGGCTGGCGACATAGGCTTGCACTGCTGGCGGCGCTGCCGAACCAAAGCCGCCATAAAAGCTGCGCGCGGTGGCAAATAGAATCAGGGTCAGGGTTGCCGATATTGCACCGGCAAGCCCGAACCACAGAACTATGCCGCACAGACCAAAGGAAGCGATAAAACCGGAAAGGCCCAGGGCCATCATTGCCTTGCGCCCGCGGCGATCGGACCGGCGGGCCCAGATCGGAGCGCAGATGACCCAGAGCAACGCCGACCAGGTATAGGCCGCGCTGATCCACACATCCGCCACGCCCAGATCGGTGCCGATTGCGGGCATAACCGATTGCATCGCTGTATTGCCTGCCGCGGTCGTTAACATCACGGCAAAAAGTAAGGCCATCCGGGCGCGTGAAATCGTTGACTTCTGCGGCAGCACGGGGGCTGTAAGGGGGACAGGATTTTCAGCGTCGGCCATGGCGGGATTGCGCTACGCGCCTCAGTGCTGCCTTGCAATGGCAACCCGAATTTGCCAAGCCGCCGAAACAAATATTCCTTCGCCCTATTCCGGTACGGCGTATTACGAGGTCGCTCTCTTGTCTCAATCGAACCAAATGATTCTCACCCGCGCGCCACGCTTGCGCGACCGGATTGCCAAGCTTCTTGGTCAATGGGGCGTGTTTTTTCGCGGCTTTCTTGAACATCCACGCATGGTCGGGTCGATCATCCCATCATCGCGCTTCACCATCGAACAGATGCTTGAACCGGTGAAGTGGAACGAGTGTAAACTCTTCGTTGAATATGGGCCTGGTGTCGGTACTTTTTGCGGACCGGTGCTGGAACGCCTTCGCGGCGATGGCGCCTTGATTGTGATCGATACCAATCCGCTGTTTATCGATTACCTCAACCGGACGATCGCCGACAGCCGTTTCACGGCTGTGCTGGGTTCGGCTGAAGATGTGGAACAGATCGTGCGCGACCACGGGCATGATCACGCTGATTATGTCCTTTCGGGGCTACCATTTTCTACCCTGCCTGCCGGTGTCGGTCCGGCAATTGCCGCCGCGACCCACGCGGTGCTGCGGCCCGGCGGCGCCTTTCTGGTCTATCAATTTTCCGCCGCTGCCCGCGATTTCATGGCGAAACATTTCGACCGTATCGATCAAGGGTATGAATTCTGGAATATCCTGCCCTGCAAGCTGTTCTGGGGCTGGAAAGACTGACCAGCCGGGAACGGGTCTATTCGAAGGCCACGGCGCTCTCCATTGCGGGGGTGCCGGCCAATTGGCGGTGGATCGCTACCAGGACCGCCGTGAAGATTGCGACATAGGCCGCGTTGAAAAGGGAGCTGACCAGTGCTTCTCCAAATTTCGCAGCTTCACTTCCAAGCAGGGCAAAGCCCAGACCCAGGATCATCGAAGCGACTGCGCTGACAATCGAAAATGCGATGAACAGCAACAATGTGAACATGAAAATGCGCAGGCTGTTGCCCTTGGTCAAAGACCAGGATCGGCGCAGGGCGGCAACGGGGTTCGTCGTCTTTTCAATGGCGATAACCGGGGATGAAAGCGAAAACTTTACGAACAAATAGGCTCCCACGGCTGCGGCAATGAGTCCGACCAATATCGTAACGGCTACAACTCCGCTGGTCGCTGCAAGCGCAATTGGAATGAGGATACCCAGGCCGACGGCAAGACCTTGCAGCACTTGCGCTGCGATATAGGTTGGCAAGAGCCGTGTTGCCGCCGCCAGGGCTTCGGCCAATGTTGGTCGGGATCGGTCGGTTAGCAGGTTCATCATCCCCAGCACGCCAATCGCCTGGATCAGCGCCGATATCAGAAACACCCACCAGTATTTTGCAAAAAATGCCTCAAGCGCGGCAAGCACGACCTTCGGATCGCTTTCCCCGCCGCTTCCTGTCGCGAAGCCGGTCGGCAGCAACAGCATGACAGCGATATAGGGCAGGAAAAAGAACACACCGGCCACCACCAGCACGACATCCTTGTTCGCGCCAAGCAGCCGAACCGCTTCACCCCAGGCTTTTTCCATATCCAGTTTCATCGCAGCAGGCTCCCTGTTTTGCACTTAGACCCTTGATAAGCTGCACAGGGCTTGCCACGCAAATCAAATGGTCAAAATATCATCCTGCGGCGATGCCGGCTGTATCGAATATCGCTGCGAAAGCGATCAGGTGCCTTATCGCGATGCGCTTGCCGCAATGGATGAAAGGAACCGAGCCATCGGCCAGGGCACTGCGCAGGAATTGGTTTGGCTACTGGATCACCCTCCGGTGTACACGGCCGGAACCAGTGCTGCGGCGGCAGAGATGCTCGATCCGCGCTTTGAAGTCGTGGAAGCCGGTCGGGGCGGGCGCTACACCTATCACGGGCCGGGGCAGCGGATTGGCTATGTGCTGTTCGACCTGAAGACGCGCGGGCGCGATATCCGCCGCTTTGTCCATGCGCTGGAAGGGTGGGTGATCGATACTCTGGGTGATGTCGGCGTCGAAAGCTGGCGCGCCGAAGGGCGGATCGGCATCTGGACCCGGGATATCGATGGCTCAGAGGCTAAGATCGGGGCAATCGGCGTGCGGGTACGGCGCTGGGTGACCATGCATGGCTTTTCGGTCAATCTGGCCCCGGACTTATCCCATTTCAGCGGCATAGTTCCCTGCGGCATTGCGGAATATGGCGTTACCAGCCTCGAGCGGTTGGGCATCACGCTTGCGCCAGAGGCATGGGATGAGGCATTGCTGGCCCGCGCGGGAGATTTTCTCGCTGCGCTTGAAGCCAATTGCGGAGATAAATTGTGAAGCGTCCAGCCGTCCTATTTTCCTGCCTGCTGCTTGCCGCATGCGGCGGTGCATCTTCCGATGGCAGCGGGGCTGGCGATGGAACGGCACCGGGTGAGGTGCTCGAAGGATCGGTTAGTGATGCGATGTTGCCCCTCGATACGGCGACGTCGCAATCGCCGCCGCTCAAGCTGGCTGCGCCCGAAGCCGCTGGGCAAGGGGCCGCCAATGATGCCGCAGACGCGGAACCGGCAGCTGATGACGGCGCCGCTGCCGCCACATCGACGTCTGCCGCGGCGGTGACTGAGCGGTCTGCCGTAGAAAACTGACGCGCCCGGTTTTTAACCCGGGCGCGATCGTTCTCAGTCAGCGACGGCTTCCTGTTCCAGGGCCGGATAATCGATATAGCCCGCCGGTCCAGGGAAATACCAGCTCTGCGGGACATTCACATTTGGGGCGAAGGCGGCACCAATGCGGATGCGTTCCGGCAGATCGGGATTAGAGATGAACGGCCGGCCGTAGGCGATTGCGTCGCATAGACCCGATTCGACATCGGATGCGCCAGAGGCAGCATCGTAATCGCTGTTTAGCACCAACGGGCCTGTATAGATGCTGCGGATCAGTGGGCTCTGCTTGGGCACTTCGGTGGCACCGAATGTGCCGTTTGGCCCGGGCTCGCGCAATTCAAGGAAAGCGATTCCAAGATCTTCAGCCACCTTTGCAGCAGCGCCGAATGTTGCGGCTGGATCGCTGTCATCGCAGCCTTGCGTTTCGCCGTTCGGGGATAGCCGCAGCCCAACGCGGTCCGCGCCCCAGACAGAAATCAAGGCTTCCAGAACTTCACGCAGGAACCGCACCCGGTTTTCCGGCGGACCGCCATATTCGTCGGTACGCAAATTGGTCCCGTCGCGCAGGAACTGGTCGACCAGATAGCCATTGGCTCCATGCAGTTGCACCCCGTCGAATCCGGCCTTTTTGGCATTTTCAGCGGCATGGCGATAATCCCCCACCACGCGGGCGATCTCTGCCACGCTCAGGGCATGCGCTTCGGCATAGTCCTGCTTTCCTGTGGGCGTATGGGCCTGCCCCGGGGCTGTGGTAGCCGACGCGGAAACGGGGGGCTGACCGCCAAGAAACACCGGATGCACAATGCGGCCCATGTGCCACAATTGCAGCACGATCTTGCCGCCTTCTTCATGCACGCCGCGCGTTATGGGTTTCCAGCCCTCGACCTGCTCTTCGCTCCAGATACCTGGGGCAGATGGCCATCCCAGACCCTCCACGCTGATCCCGGTCGCTTCGCTGATAATCAGGCCCGCGCTGGCCCGCTGGCGGTAATAGGTTCCCATCATCGCATTCGGCACAAAGCCGGGAACATCGGCACGGCCGCGTGTTAACGGCGCCATCAAGATACGGTTGCTGGCCTCAATTGCGCCCAGAGTGATCGGTTGGAAGAGTGCTTCGTGCAAAGTCGTGCCCCTTTTTTTGAGTTATGTAATTCCTGACTGGCAGCTAAGGCGCAAAGATGACAGTTTCAACCACCAGCCCTGATAAACCCCGTTGGCTACTGCTTGTTGCACTGCTCGCGGGCAATGTCGCGCTGGCGCTGGGGCCTTGGGCTGTGCGGCTGGCGGATAGCGGGCCGGTTTCGGCGGGCTTCTGGCGCCTGTTTCTTGCGCTGCCTTTCCTCGCGCTTTTGGCCCGGGCCAATGGTCAGAAACTGGGCGGGTTCGGCCGGCCAGTGCTGTTGATGGTTCTTCTGGCCGGTGTCGTCTTCGCGCTTGATCTGGCGAGCTGGCATGTCGGGATCGCGGCGACCAGGCTGGGCAATGCGACATTGTTCGGCAATGCGGGCAGCCTGGTACTGATGGTATGGGGCTTCATTGTCTGGCGCCGATTGCCGCGCGGAACGGAATGGCTGGCGATCCTGTTTGCGGTGGGAGGCGCGGCAATCCTGATGGGCGAATCCCTGGAGATTTCAACGGCGACGCTGGTTGGGGATCTGTTCTGCCTGCTCGCAGGATTGTTCTATGCTGGCTACCTGCTGATCCTGCAGAATGCGCGCGCGCGGCTTGGCAGTTGGAGCTTGCTGACCTGGGCAAGTATGGCCGGTGCGCCCGTATTGCTGGCTATCGCCCTGCTACGCGGGGAGCCGGTCTGGCCGCATAATTGGACGCCCTTGATTGCGCTGTTCGTGCTTAGTCAGCTGGTTGGGCAGGGGCTGCTGGTCTTCTCATTGCGCCATTTCCCGCCGCTGGTCATCGGGCTGGCACTGCTGACACAGCCAGCGGTTGCGGCGCTGTCCGGCTGGTTTGCCTTTGGCGAGAGTGTCGGACCGATTGATCTGCTGGGCATGGTGATGTTGGGATTGGCGCTGGTCTTGGCACGCGGGAGCAGTCCTGCCAGTGTGGCTTCGTCTGATCCGCTGCCGGATGATAGTGGAGCCGAGATCAAACAGGGAGTTTAGGGGATGAGAATTTTTGCAGGCGTATTGGCACTATGCGCATTGGGTGGCTGCGCTGCTGTTCCGATGGCGGGCCCGCAGATCACCTCCGAAGCGCCCGAAGATGTGTCCGCCGATATCGCCTTCGCCAATCTTTCCGCGCGCTATCTTGACGCGTTGGCTGAACTCAATCCGGTCGAAGCGACGCGGCTGGGCAATCATGCCTATGATGGTAATTTGCCCGAAATTTCCGCTTCCGCGCGTGCCGTGCAACGCCGCACTAACCAGGGCTTCCTGGCCGCGCTCAAGACAATCGACACCGCGCAACTGACATCCGACAATCAGGTGGATTACGCCCTGCTCAAGAATGCGCTCGAATATAGCCTGTGGCAGGACGAAACCGAGCAGCAATGGGCGTGGAACCCGCAATATTACAACGATATCGTCTCCAATTCCCTTTACAGCCTGGTGGCACGGGATTTCGCGCCCTGGCCCCAGCGTTTCGCCCATATTGTCGAACGGATGGAAAAGCTGCCGGCTTTTTTAGCCGAATCGCGCGCGCAAATTGATATTGCCCGTGTCCCGAAGATTCATGCCGAGACTGTGGCAAAGCAGAATGCCGGCATCATGGAAATTGTTGATGCCGCACTGTTGCCCGAAGTGGAACAGAGCGGTGTGCCGCGTACCCGTTTCGATGCGGCGTTGGCCAATCTGAAGGCGGCAGTGGCCGAACACCAGACCTGGCTTGATACCGTATTGGTACCAGGCGCACAGGGCGATTTCCGGCTTGGTACCCAGAAATACGCTGCCAAGATGAAGTTCGCTCTGCTGTCCGATATGACACAGTCCGACCTTAAGGCCGCTGCGCTGAAGGCGAAGCAGGACGTCCGCAGCGAGATGTACGGTATGTCCCGTGCAATCCTTGCCGAGAAATTGGGGGCCAAGGCGCCCGCAATGCCGGAAGTGCCGGATGGGGCAACCCAGCAGCGGATTATCGAACAAGGCCTGGCCTATAGCTACGCAAACCGCGCGCCCCGCGACCAGCTGGAACAGCGCGCGCGCGAAACTCTGGCGCAGGCCACCGATTTTGTCCGGGAACGCGATTTCGTCCGGATGCCCAAGGGTGCCGTGCAAATCATCACCATGCCCAAATTCTGGCAAGGTAATGCGGTTGCTTATGACGATGCGCCGGGGCCGCTGGAGCGGGATTTGCCCAATTACTACGCTGTATCACCGGTGCCAGCGGACTGGACAAGCCAGCAGGCGGATAGCTTTCTGAGCGAATACAACATGTATATGTTGCACGATCTTTCGATCCACGAAGCGATGCCGGGTCATTACCTCCAACTCGACCACGCCAATGAGAACCCGTCGCTGCTTCGCGCGGTACTGGGCAGCGGGCCATTTGTTGAAGGATGGGCGGTTTACGGCGAAGGGTTGATGTCCGACGAAGGCTATCTCGGCGGAATGGCGACTACGGACGGCAAATTGTTCCGACTGACCATGCTCAAGATGCGGCTGCGTTCGATCACCAATACCCTCCTCGACATCGGCATCCACACAGAAGGGATGACCCGCGACGATGCAATGCGCCTGATGATGGACGGTGCCTTCCAGCAGGAACGCGAAGCAGCAGGCAAGTGGATTCGCGCCAATCTTACCTCGGTACAGCTACTCAGCTATTTCAGTGGATACGAAGAGCATACGGCCCTTCGTGCCGAAGCGCAGCAGCGCTGGGGTGCGGATTTCACTTTGCGCAGATATCACGATGCGGTGTTGAGCCACGGTTCCCCGCCGGTAAAATATGCGCGGGCGCTGATTTTCGAATTGCCGGTGGAATGATCGGCGGCGTCACGCCCGGCCCAAATCGCCCATACCCACAGTGCCACTGGCCATTTCCAGCATCGCGTCGAGGCTTTTCTTGGCGGCAATCCGCAAGCCTTCCTCAATCTCGATGCGGGGTTCAAGGTCGCGCAGTGCGGTGTAGAGTTTTTCCATCGTATTGAGCGCCATATACGGGCAAATATTGCAGTTGCAGTTTCCATCCGCGCCCGGTGCGCCGATGAAGGTTTTCTCCGGCAGCGCTTTCTCCATCTGGTGGATGATGTGCGGTTCTGTCGCAACGATCAGCGTATTGCCGGGAAACGTTTTGGCGAACTGCAGGATGCCGCTGGTCGAGCCAACGTAATCGGCGTGTTCCACCACATGCGGCGGACATTCGGGATGGGCAGCGACAGGTGCGCCGGGATGCTGTGCCATCAACTTGAGCAGTTCGCTTTCGCTAAACGCTTCGTGAACGATGCACACACCGGGCCACAGAAGCATATCGCGATTGAACTTGCGATTGAGATAGCCGCCCAAATGCCGATCGGGTCCGAAGATGATTTTCTGGTCGGCGGGGATCTGCTGCAGGATGGTTTCGGCGCTGGAACTGGTTACGATCACATCGGACAGTGCCTTCACCTCGGTCGAGCAATTGATATAGGTCAGCGCGATATGGTCCGGATGCGCTTCGCGGAAAGCCTTGAACTTGTCCGGCGGGCAGCTGTCCTCAAGGCTGCAGCCCGCATCCATGTCGGGCAGCACGACAATCTTTTCGGGGCTGAGGATCTTGGCCGTATCGGCCATGAACTTGACGCCGCAAAAGGCGATCACATCGGCATCGGTCTCCGCCGCCAATTGGCTCAATTGCAGACTGTCACCGACATAATCGGCGATGTCCTGGATTTCCGGCTTCTGGTAATAATGGGCCAGAATCACCGCGTTGCGTTCTTTACGCAGGCGGTCAATTTCGGCGCGAAGTTCCGTGCCGGTTGGGATCATCGTGTCGTGAGCAGTCATGGTTCTGTCCGTAGTTGATAGGGCACGTTGGCCTGCCCCTTACTATAAACACAACGAGTCACAAGGCGAGAGCGTTCCCGAGATCGGGAACCCGTTTTACATGGCAAACCCGGGCGGAAGGAACGCCTCCATCGGCCGGTCGGCCCCAGGGGTCCCGGCGATGATCCAGTCGGTGGCGGCATAACCAATCGGCGAATAAGCCAGCAGCATGGACACCACAAACACGCCCACATCGATCCCCAGACCCCACCAATAGGCAGGGTGTACACGGCCATCGCGGCGTTTGTCCGCCACCATTCCGATTATCGGAAACAGGAAAGTCAGACAGACGGTGAAGGTCCAGGCATAGGGGATCAAGAGCGGCAGCGGAAGCAAGCGGCCAAGACCCGGACCGGTCAACAGGCTCATCGCGACCAGCATAAGCCGGCGGTGCCACCCCGTGTAGCGGCGTTGGCGCAGCGCCCAAAGGCCCAGGCCGCCGAAACACAGCAGAACCGCCATGTTGCTCACGAAAAATTCGTTCTGCGCGAAAAAGAATGGCCCGCCGGTCCGGCGAGCTGACACCACGATAATCATGGTTCCTGCTGCGACCATTAACGGAATCCAGAGATAGGCCAATTGGCCCAACCGTATGTGCAAGGCCCGGTTACCCATTGAAATTGTAAGATGCTGGGAGAGATAAAGCGCAATCCATCCCATGAAGATGATCCCATGGATATGATAGGGCAGTGGCACCGCAAAACTTGATCGGCCCATCGCCAGATTAAGCACGAAACCGGCAACAATGATTGCCGACATGATAAATGCCATGATCATGAAGAAGCGCGTGCCTTCGACGGACGAAGGACGCAGTGTCGCAGTCGTAGCCATGGAGATTTCCCCGCCTGGTTTACCGAACGACCCGATTATTGGAATATCTACGCGCCTCCAAAGCGCAAGGTCAATGCGTTTCGCCGATCACTTCACTGGTTCCCCGTCAAAGTGGACGTTCACCGTTACATCGCCGAAACCGGCCACTTTCAGGGGTATCGCAAGATTTTGCCGGATCGCGTCTTTCGCCGCGCCACGGGCAATCGCCATCAGGGCCGGGTTGGCGGCTTGGGTGGCTGCCTGCTGTTCCGCCAATTGCGTATTCTTGCGGGTCAGATCACCCTGTGCGTCGCGGGTGATCCAGATGCCTTCACGCAGATATTGCGCCCGCGCCTCATCAAGGTTGGGCCGGCCGATCACGAGCGCGGGCAATTGCACCTCGAGTGTTCGGGTTGCCTGGTCCCATTGCAGGCGTTCCGGCCCGACTTTGGACAGGTCCAGCCTGTAATCGACCCGCGCCGGGATCACGGCCACCTGTCGGCTCTGGATCATGCCGAACATGCGGCTGTCATCGCTGGCCACCACAGGTGCCAGTTCTGCGCTAAACACCGTCAATGTGTTCTGTTTCTCGAAGGCGACAAGGCTGGTCGCCAGCGGATCGCCGAACTCACTCGGTCCGAATGCCTTCCAGCCAAGCCACGCCGCCACAGCCAACATGCCGATAAACATCAGCCAGGGCACGGCCTGGATTCTGGCAAGAGAGTGCGTGCGCCAGGCTGGCTGATCCGGTCGGGGCATTTCGGATGTCGTCAGTTTGTCTTCCATATGTCACCTGAACGGCTGACCATGCCCCTGTGTTCCAGATCAATCAAATGGGCTTTGACTGACATACCCGCTGCACCGGTCAGGCGCGGATCGAGCCCTTTGTACATTTGCGAAACCATGTCCTCTATGCTTTGCGGCTGTTTGCCCAGCAGTCTCAGAATCTGGTTTTCCCGCTGGCGGCGATGGCCAATCATCCCGCGCACCAACTGGCGCGGTTTCGTGATCGGTGCACCGTGCGCGGAATAATAGACCCGATCATCCCGTTCATAGATTTTGGCGAGGCTGGCCATGTAATCACCCATATTGCCGTCGGGCGGAACGATCACACTGGTTGACCAGCCCATCACATGATCGCCGGTGAACAATGCACCGCTTTCTTCCAGCGCGAAGCAGAGATGGTTTGATGTGTGCCCGGGGGTGCTGACAGCGGTCAGTGTCCAGCCAGGGCCGGTCATTTTTTCCCCATCCTCCAGTACCCTGTCGGGTGCATAGGTACGGTCGAACGGCGCATCGGCGCGGGGGCCGGCATCGTCGAGCGCCAAAGGAGCGCAGCCGACAATGGGCCCACCGGTGATTCCAGCCAGCGGTTTGGCCGCAGGCGAATGATCGCGGTGGGTGTGCGTACACATGATCGCGGCCACTTTGGCGGTACCGATTGCTGCAATAAGGGCGGCGATATGATCCGGATCATCCGGCCCAGGATCGATCACTGCGATGCGATCACCTTCGCCCACCAGGTAAGTTTGTGTGCCAGTATAGGTATAGGGGGACGGGTTTGGCGCGAGGATCCGCCGGACCAGCGGTTCGGGGCGCTCGATCAGGCCGGTCGGCCAGGGTTCGGGTGGAATTTCCATCCTGCCGTTAATGCCGGTCGGCTGATGGGAAGTCGAGAGAGACTTGGTGCAATGAGGCTCGACTTCGTAAGGCATGAACGGCATCTAGGCGGGATGAACCAGAAGATTCTTGTCCTTGATGAAGGAACTACCTCCACCCGCGCGATGCTGTTTGCGATTGATGGCAGCTTGCTGGGCAGCGCGCAGCAACAGTTGACGCAGCATTACCCAGCGCCCGGCCGGGTCGAACATGACCCGCGAGAGATCTGGTTTGCGACATTGGCTTGCGCGCGTGAAATGGTCCAACAGGCAGGCGGCGCCGAACAGATCGCCGGGATCGGCATCACAAACCAGCGCGAAACGGTGGTTGCATGGGACAAATCCACAGGCGAGCCGCTGGCCAACGCGCTGGTCTGGCAGGATCGCCGGACAGCCGATTTCTGCGCGGCGTTGAAAGCGGCGGGGAATGAGCCGGAAGTGCAGGCGCGCACGGGCTTGCTTCTGGACCCCTATTTTTCCGGCACCAAAATGCGCTGGCTGGTAGAGAACGAGCCCGCTGTCGCTGCCGCAGCACGAGCGGGAACGCTTGCGCTGGGCACTATCGAGAGCTGGCTGGTTTACAAATTGACCGGCGGGACTTTCGTTTCCGATGCCAGTAACGCCAGCCGGACCATGCTGCTGGCCCTTGACGGGGATGGATTTGATCAAGGGTTATGCGATTTGCTGGAGGTGCCGAGCGCCGCCTTGGCCGAGGTGGTCGACAACGCTGGCGTTTTTGGCACGACCTTGCCGGAATTGTTCGGTGCCGCGATTCCCATCACTGGCCTTGCCGGCGATCAGCAGAGCGCGACAATCGGACAAGGATGTTTGTCGCCCGGGGAAACCAAGGCAACCTATGGCACCGGTGCCTTCATCCTGGCCAACAAGGGATCGGTTATTCCGCATTCTGCCAACCGTCTTCTTGGCACGGTGCTTTACCAGATCGGCGGCCAGCGGACTTACGCCCTGGAAGGTTCGGTCTTTGTAGCGGGCAGCCTGGTGCAATGGCTGCGCGATTCGCTGGGGCTGCTCGGGACGGCTGGGGAAACCGAAGTGCTGGCTAGGTCGATCCCAGACAGTGGCGGGGTGGTGATCGTGCCTGCCCTTTCCGGCCTTGGCGCACCGCATTGGCGACCCGAAGCGCGCGGCGTAATTGCCGGACTTAGCTTTGCGACTGGACGCGCCCAGATTGCGCGGGCTGCGCTGGAGGCGATGGCCCACCAGACAAAAGATCTCGCAAGTGCCTTTGCGGCAGACGGCGCGGTTTGGACTTCGCTCAGGATTGATGGCGGGATGAGCGCCAATGACTGGATGGCGCAGGACATCGCCAATCTGCTCAATCTTCCAGTGGAACGGCCGAAATTTGTCGAAACCACGGCATTGGGCACAGCGATGCTCGCCGGAGTGGGTGCCGGCCTTTATGAATCGCTGGAAACAGCCGCGAAGGCGATGCGCGGCGGATTGGACCATTTTACGCCGCAGATGACGGCAACTGAACGGGGTCTGCGGATCGAAGGGTGGCAAAGCGCGCTTGGCGCGACGTAACCCTTATCCGATCAGATCTGCGAAACGGCTTCGTCCAGCCTCTGGTGCAGGTTCTGAATTTCAGAAGGTTGGCTGTTGCTTCGGGCGCGCCAGGCGGCATCTAGCCGGGCAATGCGTTCATGCAATTTCTGGGATTCGAGCACCAATTCGCGCGTAGCCGGTTCCAGAAACGCCAGATTTTCAGGATCGGACGGCCGGTCGGCAGGCAATTTGCTGTGCCGGGTCAGCTGAAATTCGCTGAGTTCCCCGGAAAAATACGCGCGGTGATTAAGCAGCCATGCAAGCACATGCATCACGCGCGTAGTCGTCCGCAGCCCTTCTATTGAGAGCGATAGCCGCCTGCGGTCGCCTTCCTCGCTGGCGGCCTGGACGGGAGTTAGGTCAAAAATCGAGCGGACTTCATCTGCGAGCATCAGAGCGTCGCAGTAAAGGTCCTCTACAATAGTCCGGTTGAGATCGATTGAATTTTGCATTGCCTAGTTTGCTATCCCAGCTTTGCGGGAAGCGCCAGCGCACCGAAGGGGTATCGCTCCGGCAATTATGAACTGTCCCGTGATGGAACGGCACGTCAGGCGATTATGTCCGGGATCAGCGCGTCTTCGACCATCGCGATCTGATCCTTCAGTAGCAGCTTGCGCTTCTTGAGCCGCGCAATCTGCAATTGGTCCGTGGAACCGGAATCGCGCAACGCGTCAATTGCGGCATCGAGATCACGGTGTTCGATTTTCAATCCTGCCAGTCGTTTGCGCAATTCCTGCTCGTTCACTCCAGCGTATCCCTTGCTGCAAAAGCGCTACCTGTTCGTCGCACAGAGGCGGTTACTGGTCGCTTAGGGGAATGAGGGCACTTCGCAAACAGCCTTTGATATGTTTTTATGGGATTTGCGATTCGAAACACTCCTGAGTCGCGAGACATGGTCGTTTAGTCAAAGGAGAGCCGTATGGTACCGTCACACGTCAACGCCTTGCAAATGAAGCACGCCGGACTTGATGCGAAGATTCGCGAAGAATTGAACCGTCCCGCGCCAAACGATGTGACAATCCAGAGCCTCAAGAAACAGAAATTGCGAATCAAGGAAGAACTTGCGCAGGCCTGACGCGGATTAAAGAATTTCAATCGCTGCCTAAGGGTAAAGGCGCATATTAACCGAGCGGTGGGCGGTTCCCTTAACGGCTGTCCTGATATAGACAGCCAATATGAGTGCCGCCGCCTCCGCCCGCCAGATATTGACCCAACTGCATGAGGTTATGGCTTCGCGTATGTATGCGCAGGGCAAGCTTGACCGCGTGGTCGAAATTGTCGGCGAAAATCTGGATAGCGAGGTTTGCTCGATCTATCTGCTGCGCGAAGGGATGCTGGAACTTTTCGCTACGCGCGGCCTTAACCAGGCGGCCGTCCATGTCACCCGCATGGCTTTGGGCGAAGGGCTGACCGGCACTATTGCCGAGAAAAGCGAAACGCTCAATCTGGCCGAAGCCAAGGCCCACCCGGATTTCCAGTACCGGCCAGAAACTGGCGAAGAGAAATACCATTCCTTTGCCGGCGTCCCGATTATCTATCGCGAACGTGCAGTGGGGGTTTTATGTGTCCAGCACGTGGAACCGCGCCGTTATGAAGAAGTCGAGATCGAAGCGCTTCAGACCACAGCCATGGTCCTGTCCGAACTAATCACCAATAACGACATGGTCGATGAAGAGGATGCTGCAGGGCTCAACCCCGCGCAAAGCGGCCCGTTGACGATCAACGGTCTCAGCCTGGCCAAAGGTCTCGCCAGCGGATTTGCCGTTTTCCACCAGCCCCGCGTAACCATCAATCAAGTCGTGGCAGACGACACCGAGGCCGAGCGACAGCGGGTTTACCGCGCCTTCGACAAGATGCGTGAAGGCATTGATACCATGACCAGCCAGGCCGAATTTCGCGTCGGCGGTGAACATGAAGAGGTGCTCGAAACCTATAAAATGTTTGCCTATGACGAAGGCTGGTCGCGGCGGATCAACGAGGCAATCGATTCCGGACTGACAGCAGAAGCCGCGATAGAGCGGGTGCAGCAACGAACCCGTATGCGGATGCGCGAGATCGACGATCCGCTCCTCGCCGACCGGATGCACGATCTGGAGGATCTATCGAATAGGCTGCTACGGATTGTTTCCGGGCAATTGGGCACGGCAGCTACTCAGGGTTTGCGGCGCGATACGATCCTTATCGCCAAGAATCTCGGCCCTGCCGAACTGCTCGAATATGACCGGCGAAAACTGAAGGGCGTGGTGCTGGAGGAAGGTTCCCTCACTTCGCATGTTGTGATCGTAGCGCGGGCCATGGGCGTGCCGGTGCTGGGCCGCGCGCGCGGCCTGCGCGCAATTGTGCGCGATGGCGACCAGATCCTGGTCGACGCTGACGCCGCGACGGCGATGATCCGACCGGGGCAGCAGGTTCTGGATGCGTTCGAAGCGCGCTTCGCCAAATCGCGGGAGCGGCAGGCGCTTTATGCCGAATTGCGTGATGTGGAACCCTTCACGCGCTGCGGCACGCGCATCAAGGTCATGATGAATGCCGGTCTGCGCGATGATATCTCCAACCTCAATCTGGTTGGCGCCGATGGCATCGGCCTGTTTCGCACCGAGTTCCAGTTTCTGGTTTCCGCAACCCTGCCACAGCGTGAGAAGCAATTCCGACTTTATCGTGATGTGCTGGATGGCGCTGGGGACAAGCCGGTGATTTTCCGCACGGTCGATATCGGCGGAGACAAGGCAGTGCCCTACCTGCGTTCGGGCGAAGCGGAAAATGACGAAAATCCGGCGATGGGCTGGCGGGCCTTGCGGCTCGCGCTGGAACGGGAAGGCCTGCTCAAAGTTCAGGCACGGGCTCTGATCGAAGCCGCAGCCGGTAAAGTGCTCCATGTCATGTTCCCGATGGTATCGGCGCCGTGGGAGTTTGACGCGGCCAAAGCGGTATTCGAAGCTCAGCTCAAATATCTGAAGGCCCAGAAAAAAACCCTGCCGGAAACGATCAAATATGGCGCCATGCTGGAAGTCCCGGCCTTGGCCGAAGTGCTCGATCTGCTAATTCCCAAATTGTCGTTCCTGTCTGTCGGGACGAATGATCTCACCCAGTTCCTGTTTGCTGCCGACCGGGCAAATCCAAAGTTGGCGGAGCGCTATGACTGGCTGAGTCCGGCAATTTTGCGGTTCATGCGCAGGATCGCCCTGGCTACTGAAGGGCAGGACGTGGAGCTTGGTATTTGCGGAGAAATGGGCGGCCGCCGGCTGGAAGCGCTTGCTTTGCTCGGCCTTGGTTTCCGCCGACTTTCGATCACGCCGGTTTCCGTCGGCCCGATCAAGGAACTGGTTCGCAAAGTCGACCTGAAGGAAATTGGTGAGGCCATGACTGGCTGGTTGTCTCAACCGCCTGAAGACATGCGCTCGACGCTCAAGGATTGGGCCGAAGCGCATGGAATCGACGTCGAATAGTGTCGGGCGCTTGCTTCATCGTGTGGGGCGGACGTCTCGTCGAAATGATGCTATGAGAAGGTTGCGGCGACTTGACAGGCGGAGCCGCGCGATCTTCTTGTGCGTCAAAACACAAGTACCGGGTTGCAAGGAATAGACAGATGTCTGAATTCGAGGAAGTCCTTGAGGACCAGTTGCCGCTGGAAGGTGTCGGCCAAAGGCTTCGCCGGGCACGTGAGGACGCGCAAAAATCGATCGCACAGATTGCGGCGGAGACGCGAATTCCGCAGCGGCATCTGGTATTGATCGAAGCGGGCAAGTTTTCAGCCCTGCCGGCTCGCACCTACGCCATCGGATTTTCGCGCAGCTATGCCAAGGCGCTCGGGCTCGATGACCGGGTCATTGCCGATCAGGTGCGCGATGAACTGGCGAACAGTAGCGCAGACGAAGGCGGAAGAGCGATTGGCTTTGAACCGGGCGATCCGGCGCGAATATCTTCGCGCGGTCTGGCCTGGTTCAGTGCCCTGGCTGCCTTACTGTTAATTGCAGGTGGTTTCGCGTATTTCCGCGACTTTTTCTTCACTGGCGCTGGCCCGGGCCCGCAAGTGGCCGATAGCCAACCGGCTGTCGCCAATACGCCTGTCACGCCTGCGGCTGATTTAACCAATAGCGGTGCGGTTGTATTCACCGCGCTGGAGGACGGTGTCTGGGTTCGGTTCTACGATACGAACGGCACCCGCTTCGCCGAAAAGCAAATGGCCAAGGGCGAAAGCTTCACTATCCCTGCCGATGCCACTGATCCAAAAATATGGACAGGCCGGCCCGATGCTTTTTCGATCACCATCGGCGGAAAGGCTGTACCCAAGCTGGCCGAAAAAGAGCAGATTTTGCGTGACGTATCAGTGAGCGCTGCGGCCTTGCAGGCTCGGGCAGAAAATCCCGAAGCCGGCGCGGCACAAGGGCCGTCTCCGCAAGCGCCGGGAATTCAGAGCCCGGCGGCGGCACGTCCGGCTAACTGAACCAAATCGGTATTTCCCCGCATTTCGGGGCTGGAGGCTCGACAATACCACGCCTCTGCGGCAGGATTCGGTGAGTGTGTTCAGCACCGGTTAGGTCGATCTGGACGATCCGGTGCGCATTGCCCGGTGCAATTGGAATTACAGGAGAGCTTCGCAAGATGACCACCCGTTTCAGCCATGCCATCCTTGGCGGATTGGCGCTTGTCGCCGTCGGTGCGACCTCGGTCCCGGCCACGGCACAAAGCGCGGATGAAGCCCGTATTCGCAAGATCGAGGCGGAAGTACGCGCCTTGCAACGGTCCGTGTTTCCAGGGGGCACCGGACGGTTCTTCGAACCGGAAATTTCTGCTGCTCCGACCGCCAGCGCGACACCTTCGATTCCGTCCAGCACCGCTGTCACGGATATGCTGGCGCGGCTCGATGCCCTTGAAGCCCAGTTGCAATCGCTGACCGCGCAAACCGAACAGAACACCAATACGCTTGGCCAGCTCGGCACCCGTATGGCCGCACTCGAGAATGGCAGTGCGGCAGTTGCGGCTGCCGCGCCGGAACCATCAGTCAGCGCCCCGGCATCGAATATTGCAGTCATGACGGGCGGTTCAGCCGCGGCGCGTCCGGCCACGGTCATAACAACCAAGCCAACTGCACCAGCAAAGCCTGCCGCAAGCGGACCGAGCGCAGAACGGCTGGCGGCAGTACAGCAGATTGCCAAGCCACAGACCGATGATCCTGGCGATGATGAATATTCCTATGGCTTCCGCCTGTGGGACGCCAAATTTTATCCCGAGGCACAGCAGCAACTGACTTTGTTTGCAGAGAAATATCCCAGCCATCCGCGCATAAGCTATGGGCGAAATCTGCTTGGGCGCGCTTATCTCGATGATGGCAAGGCCAAGGAAGCTGCGCCATGGTTCCTCAAGAATTACCAGACGGATAAGCAAGGCGCGCGTGCTGGCGACAGTCTGCTGTTCCTTGCAGAGTCGATGATCGCAGTAAAAGACACCAAACGCGCCTGCATTGCACTGGCGGAATTCGGCCAGACGTATCCGGCGCTGGCCGCTGGCCGCCTTTCGGACCAGTATCAAGGCGATTTGCGCAAGGTAAAATGCAATTGATAGGTCAATCGATTCTGCGCTGATCGACCGCTTCCGTGCCGATCTCTCCATGCTGTGGCCGGGAGATGGGCGGTTAGGGTTGGCCGTCTCCGGAGGGGCAGATAGCCTTGCTTTACTGCTGCTGGCCCATGCCGCCTTGCCCGGCCGGATAGAAGCCGCGACCATCGATCATGGCCTGCGGCCAGAAGCGGCAGACGAAGCGCAATTGGTCGCCAGAATCTGCGCCGACCTCGCCGTTCCGCATCAAACGATCCGCGTGATCGTGGCGCCTGGTAATCTGCAGGACCAGGCACGCCACGCCCGCTATGCAGCTCTGGGGAACTGGATGGAGCAGCACAGTCTGGCAGCCCTTGCCACGGCGCATCATGCCGACGACCAGGCAGAGACGCTGCTGATGCGGCTGAACCGGGGGAGCGGGGTGTCAGGGCTTGCCGGTGTCCGAACCCGCGGCGTCGTTCCCGGCAGCAATCGGCCTTTGCTGCGGCCACTGCTGGGTTGGCGGCGGATCGAACTTGCAAGCATAGTGCAAAGCGTGGGCCTCGCACCGGTGCAGGATCCCTCGAACAACGATGAGCAATTTGACCGGGTAAGGATGCGCAAGGCACTTGCTCAGGCCGATTGGATCGACCCACAAGCGTTTGCCGCCAGTGCGCGGCATTTGGCCCAGGCCGATGCCGCATTACAATGGGCTGCAGCGCGCGAATGGGACGAATGTGTCCAGCGCTTGCCGGGCGCATTGCACTATCGCCCGGTTGCGCCCCGGGCGATCCGGTTGCGGGTGGTTGCGCGGGCAATCGCGGAATTGGGTGGTGACCCGCGTGGAGGGGCAGTGGCCCGGCTGATTGATGCCTTGTCGCAAGGGCAAGGCGGCACGCTCGGCGGAGTTGCTGCGCGGGCCGAGGGGCCGATTTGGCAGTTTGTGGCCGAACCGCCGCGCCGCGACAGCTAGGCTGATCGCTGCCCTGTCGGCTTCACCTGATCCTTCTGCGGCAGGTAATCATTCGCGGAATCAATCCGCGGCAACCCGCCGGATCGGGACTGGGATGTTGCAGATATCCGCGCCGCCAGCAGGCGCGACATAGAAGGGATCGCGGCGGTTCGCGCGGGCATCGGCATATTTGGTGAAGCTTGCACTGCCGCTGGAGAGATACTCAAAGCGCGGTTGCTGTTTCGCAGGCAAGTCGCTGGCGATGCGCACCGACAGGATGGGGGTTCGCTTGTCCGTTTCGAAGTCGGCATAAAAGCCCAATTCACCCTTGCCGCGCGGCAGGCTGGAGAGGTTTGCCATCCCTTCGATCACCCGCCCGACCAGTGCGATATTCCGATCAAGCTGGCGCGGCGCCTGGCCGATCACGGTGTAAAGTTCCGCACCGCTGCCGGTGTCAGGGGAATAATTGCGGCCCACGCCTACCATGCCGTAGCAGTGGACAGGCCAGGCAATATCGGGACCCAAAGGTGTGCTCCTGCGGCCCTTGCCTGGAACCAGACCCATGCCGACTGGAAAGCCCTGGTAAAACGCATATGCATTTGCGTAGGGGTCAGAGATTTTTGCAGGTCTGCGATCTGCACGCACCGACTTCATAGGTGCGTAAACCCTGGAAAAACTTTCCTGACCGTGGTCCGTCAGCACTTTGGCGAATAATTCTGGCGTAGCTGCAATGGTGTAGCTTTCTTCCCCCATCACTTTCAGTTGTTGGGGCAACGGCTTGGTCGCACCCGTTGCTTCGGGATTGTCGTAATTTGGATCGCCCCACTGGACGACGTAATTGTCCTGCACCCGATTGACGCTGATATTGTCGTACCAGCCGGCACGGGCGAAATTGCGAATATTGTCTACCCATCCTTCGCTGAAGGGAGCTGGCATCAGTTGGATCACCACTTGGCGGGGGTTGCCCGAAGCATCGGGAGCAAGGGTCATCACCATAAGGTCTTCCGGCGCAATTCCGGTCCATTCATCATGGGCAGACCCCGCTACGATCTCGTTTGGCGAAGGTGCACCTTTGGGCGGTTCCTGCGCGATTAGCGGTGCGGCGATGGTAAGGGTTATTGCGGCGGTCAGGAGGCGTTTTTTCATGCTGCCACCTTGCCAGCACCTTCACGCCAGCGAAAGCTTATTCTGCTGCATCCTCAAGTGCATGCATATCCGCATCGGACAAACCAAAGTGATGGCCAACTTCGTGTATTGTCACATGCGCCACCAGATGATCGAGTGTGACATTACCGCGTTCCTGCCATTCCATCAGGATCGGCATTCGAAAAAGGCGAATTCGATCCGGCAGCGCGCCCGATTGCTCGATGCTCTTCAGATGCATGGGAATGCCCTGGTAAATCCCCGATAGTTGCGAACGGTGGCTGAGGCCAACCGCAGCCAATGTTTCCGCGTCGGCATAGTCTTCCACTTGCAAGACAATCGCGCCTAAATGCCGCGAAAATCGGTCTGGCAGGCCATCCAGCGTAGTGCGGGCGATGACTTCAATATCCTCGGCGCTCGCGCCCGTGTGTTGCAATTGGAACATGGTGCATATCTAGGAAGCGGCAGTGAACCAAACAATGGTGTCAGCAGCGCTTGCCAAGCCAGCAGGCAAAAGCTAGGGCGCGCGTCTTGCCGTGGCCTTGGCCAGTCTGGCTTGCGGAGCGGTGGCCGAGTGGTCGAAGGCGCACGCCTGGAAAGTGTGTATAGGTCAAAAGCCTATCGTGGGTTCGAATCCCACCCGCTCCGCCACCTAGTCT
>JAHEAV010000003.1:172810-180193 GCA_024642565.1 Erythrobacter sp. | reverse complement strand
CTAAGTACCTGAAAAGATGGTGGGCGCGGCAAGGATTGAACTTGCGACCCCACCCGTGTGAAGGGTGTGCTCTACCACTGAGCTACGCGCCCGCGCGGGTTGCATCCTGGATTGATGGCTTGCCGGCAGGGGCGGGCCATTGCCACTTCCCCTGCCGAAAGACAAGTGCCGTGCTGCCTATTGCAGCAGCATTTTTGCCAGAGCTGAGAACCAGCTGCCGGGTTGCGTCTGTGCGGTTTGCGCACGCGGGGAAGCCGGGCATTCGAGGCAATAGACCTGCATCCCGCGTGTCCCCAGCAAGCGGTGAAGATCGCCGGCAACCTGATCGCCCATCGCCTGTTCGCGGGCAGCGACCAGGGCAAACATATCCTGCGATCCTTCTACCGGTGCGCTGTCATTGCCCAGCATGGAGCGGATCAGCGCCTGGTAAGGATCGGTATCTTCGCCCATATATTCGACGTGCCAGTCCCCGTTGGCGAGTTTGGCCTGCGTGGCGGCCCATGCGACGGCATCCTCGACCCCGCCATATTGGTCGACCAAGCCGATCTGGCGGGCGGTGCCGCCATCCCACACGCGGCCCTGACCGATAGTGTCCACCTGATCGTTGGTCATCTTGCGCGATTGCGCCACACGGTTGAGGAACCGGCGATAGCCATCCTCAATGGCGCTCTGCAGGATGGAATCCACTTCTGGGGTAAAGCCAGCAACCAGATCCGGCTGACCGGATAGCGGCGTGGTGCGCACGCCATCGGCGCCAACGCCCCATTCCTTCGCCGCATTTTCAAAGGTCGGGATTACGGCAAAGATGCCGATTGATCCGGTGACCGTTTCCGGCTCGGCGAAAATCCGGTCTGCCGGGGTGGAGACCCAATATCCGCCGCTGGCAGCAACATTGGCCATCGAAACCGCAATGGGGATGCCGCGGGCCTTGTGCCGCAGGATTGCGCGGCGGATGACTTCGGACGCCATCACCGAACCGCCGGGCGAATCGACCCTGACCACCAGTGCCGCCAGATCCTTGTCCAGAGCATCATCAAGCACAGCGGCAATCCGATCACCGCCAGCGGTACCGGGGCCGGCATCGCCGTCCACGATTTCGCCGGCGATTGTGACCACACCAATGGTTTTGCCCGATGTATCCGGCCCGTTATCGGCCAGCCACGGTTCGAGATCGGTATGGGCAAAATTGCCTAAAGTATCGTCCAGTGTGTCGTTGCCCACGATTTCGGCAACCCGCTCACCAAAACGGGTGCGGTCACCCAATTTGTCGACCATGCCAGCGGCAAGTGCGGCCTGGGCCAGATCGCCCTTGCTCGCCGCGACCCACTCTGCCGGGGTCTTGGTAACAAGATCCATCTTCAGCTGCGGGCGGGCCTTTTTCACATTGGCCTGCCATTCTTCCCACAAGGCGCCGTACAGGGCCTGATAATTTTCCCGCGCAGGGTCCGACATGTCGTTCCGGAAATAGGGTTCGACGGCCGATTTATAGGTGCCGACCTTGTAAACCCGCGCGTTGATCTTCAACCGTTTGAGCAGATCCCCGTAGTAAAGCCGGGAACCGCCAGGGCCGGCAATGACCGCGCCGCCGAGCGGATCGGCCCAGACTTCGCTGGCGTGGGCGGCCAGCATCATGGCGTCATCCGTATAGGCGACAGCATAGGTCAGCACTGGCTTGTTCGCCGCCTTGGCCCGGTCCAACGCCTCGCCAATGGCCTGCATATGCACTTGCCCGCCGCCGGCGAATTTGGTCATATCAAGCACGATGGCCTTGATCCGGTCATCGCGGGACGCCGTTTCGATCGCGCGGACGAGATCGCGAACCTGGTATTCCTGTGGCTGCCCGTTATCGGAAAACAGGGCGTCGAGAGGATTAATCTCGGATTTTTCCTCTACCACCACGCCATCGAGCTGCAGCAACAAGGCACCGTCACGCACCTGCGCCGGACTGGGGCGGGCGGTTAGCACCGAATAGAGCAGGCCAAAAAACAGCAAAAGGAAAAGCAGGCTCAACCCGTCTTTTACCGCCACCAGCAAGTGCCAGACTTTGCGCGCAAATCCCATGAAACGACTACCTCGAAACCTATGTCCAAGTTTGACCTAGGGATATTGCGCGCAGCGTGCCACAGGAATCCGCTTGAGCAGTTGATACGGCTCGACTAGGGACTTGGCTTTAATGACATTGGCGCAAACTCCATCGCATGCCGCCCGCTATCCAGCCGGCAGCAAGGCGTTCCCGCATCGCGACCTGCTGGGCATTGGCCAGCTGGAGCGGCATGAGATCCTCTATCTGCTGGACGAGGCGGAACAATGGGTGGCGCTAAACCGGCAGCGCACCAAACATTCGGACCGGCTGGCGGGCCTTACCATCATCAATGCCTTCTTCGAAAACTCCACCCGCACGCTGCTCAGTTTCGAAATTGCCGGCAAGCGGCTGGGGGCCGATGTGGTCAATATGCACGCCGCCCAGTCGAGTGTGAAGAAGGGCGAAACGCTGATCGATACGGCGATCACACTGAACGCCATGCGCGCCGATGCCATTGTCATCCGCCACGGCAGTTCCGGCGCGGTGGCGCTGATCGCCAGCAAGGTTGATTGCCCGGTTCTCAATGCGGGCGACGGCAGCCATGAACACCCCACACAGGCGCTGCTCGATGCCCTGGCGCTGCGCCATGCCTTGCGCGCCCGGGGCGAAAATGCCGATGATTTTACCGGGCTGAAGGTAACGATCTGCGGCGATATACTGCACAGCCGCGTGGCGCGATCCAATGTCCTGTGCCTCACCGCATTGGGCGCAGAGGTGCGTTTATGCGCTCCCCCGGCGCTGATGCCGGCCGGGATCGAGGCGATGGGGGTCAAAACCTATCACAATTTCGATGCAGCGCTGGAAGGCAGCGACGTGGTGATGATGCTGCGGCTGCAGACCGAACGGATGGAAGGCCAGTTCATCCCCAGCCCGCGCGAATATCACCATCTCTACGGGCTGACGAAACAGCGGCTTGCCAGCGCCGCACCCGATGCTCTGGTGATGCATCCCGGCCCGATGAACCGCGGGGTCGAGATTGACAGCGATGTCGCGGACCTGCTCGATCGTTCGATCATTACCCGGCAGGTGGAAATGGGTGTTGCGATCCGCATGGCGGCGCTGGACGTGTTGACCCGGCGCGTTCGCGGTGTCGAAGGTTGGGGCGATGGCAGCGAAGGGCAGTGGGTATGAAGCAGCACAAACCCCTGACAATCACCGGCGGCCGACTGGTTCTGGCCGATGGCCTCAGCGATGGTGCAATCCGCATTGCCGATGGCAGAATTACGGCGCTGGGGGCCATTGACGCCCAGAGCGGCGACGAAGTGCTGGATGCCAAAGGGCAGTTGATCGCGCCGGGCCTGGTCGATTTCGGGGTGTTCGCGGTCGACAAACCGGCCTTTCATTTCGGCGGCATTACCCGCGCGGCGCTGATGCCGGACCAGTCCCCGCCGCTCGATGTGCCCAGCCGCGTCCGTTACGTGGCGCAGAGCGGCAAGCCGGATTTCTGGGTTCACCCGCTGGCTGCCGCTACGCGCGGGCTGGGCGGTACGGAACTGGCCGAAATCGGCCTCATGCGCGAAGCAGGCGCGCGCGGTGTGGCCACCGGGCGGCAATGGATCGGGGATAGCGGCGCAATGCTGCGGCTGCTGCAATATGCCGCAATGCTGGATCAGGTGGTGGTTTGCCATGCGGAGGATGCCGGGCTTTCGGGCGCGGCTGCGGCGACCGCGGGCGAAATAGCGACCCGGCTTGGCCTTCCCGGCGCCCCGGCTGAGGCCGAGGCGCTGGCTGTCGCACGGGATATTGCCCTTGCCGAGATGGCTGGCGCACGGGTGCATTTTCGGCAAGTGACCACAAGTGCCGCACTCGATCTGATCCGTCAGGCGAAGGCGCGGGGCGGTCTGGTGACAGCGGGCGTAACTCCGGCGCATTTCATGCTGTCGGACCTCGCCACCATGGATTTTCGCACCTTCGCCCGCCTTTCTCCGCCGTTGCGAAGCGAGGCGGACCGGGAAGCCGTGCGCGCGGCGATTGCCGATGGTACCATCGATGTGATTGCCAGCGGCCATGATCCGCGGGGGCCGGAAGATAAACGCCTGCCCTTTGCCGACGCGCAGCCGGGTATGGCCGGTGCAGAAACCCTGCTGGCGATGGTGCTGACCCTGGTGCGCGATGAACTGATCGATGTCCCGCGCGCTTTCGATCTGGTGGCTGGCGCCCCCGCCCGGTTGCTTGGTGTGAAAGCCGGCGTTCTGGCAGAAGGTTACGAAGCCGATATTGCCCTGATCGATCCCGAAAAACCCTGGATCATCGACAGCCGCAAGATGGAAGCCGCCGCTGGGAACACGCCGTTCGATGGCCAGCCGACGCAAGGGCGGGTGACGTCGCTGTGGAAGGGCGGGGCGCGGGTTTAGGCGGGGATTGATGGGGTATCGCTAGCTGCGCGGCCCTCTCTAGCTGCCTGGGCTGGATCGCCAATCGGATACAAAAAAGCCCCGCTCCCGGTGGGGAGCAGGGCAGTTTTCGCTGTAATTTGGGTGAATGCCTAGCGGCTTGCCATGCGGACGCCGGTGTTCACGCTGCCGGGCAGCGGATTGGCGGCAGCATAGGCGATGCAGCCGAAACCGCGTGCTTTGACGCTGGTGCAGGCGCTGCGCGCATCAGAGCGGGCCATGCCGCCTGCGGCCACCCGCCAATAGGTCTTGCCGTTAACGCGGGCTTCGTTGATGACCATGTCATAACGGCTGAGATTGGCGTAGCGTTTGGCGTAAATGCCGATGGCCCGCTGTGCGTAATCCTTGGAAGAAAACGAACCGAGCTGGACCATGTGGTCCCCGCCCGGAGCGGACACGGCCAGTCGCGGCGCAGCCACGGCCGGCGCGCGGGCCGGCTTCGCAGCTGTGGTTACACCATCGGCCCGTGCAGGCTCTGCAACCGTTGTGGCAAAAGCTTGCCGGAAGCTGGCTGGCGGCGTTTCGGCCGCAGGTTCATAAATAGGCGTTTCGGCTGCTGCGACTTGCGCAGGAGCCTGGAAAGTAGCCAGCGCCGGCAATTCGCCGGAATCAGATACGGCGAAAGCCGGGGCCGCTTCCGGTGCCGGGATCATGGTCGCCGCTTCGGCAGCCATTTGCTGGTTGCTTGGGTTGTTGGCGAGCGCCAGCTGTGCGGGTTGGCCGGTATCGCCCACTACTGGTACTTCCAGCAGGGCGGCAACGCGCTGCTGAACCAGCTCCGGAGCCGCCGTGCGCGCCCACTGACTGATACGCGCGTCGATCTTGTCGGCCGGAACGTCTTCGGCCGCCATCAGGCGGGCCGCGCGCCAATTGCCCTGCAGGGCGTAGGCATAGGCAAGGTTCTGGCGAGTCTTGGCGGTGTTTTCTCCGCCGCGAATAGCATTCGAAAGGACGTGCACACCCTGGTTCGGATCGCCCGCCAGTGCCATCGCCAGACCAAGATCGGCCGCGTCAAGATCGTCACGGTAATCGGTCAACAGCGCATGGGCCGAACGGTTGTCACCCGAAGCGGACTGGGCAAGGGCAAGGCTAAGTGCAGTGCGCGGGCTGGTATCGCCCAGCGCCATTGCATCGCTGAAACTGGTGGCTGCGGACTGGAACCGGCCCGCTTCCATGTAAGTCGCGCCCAGCATTGCCCGGTAAGATGCGTTGCGGGGTTCGGCCAGCACAGCGGCTTCGGCAAGCTCAACCGCCTTGCTTGTCTGACCCTTGGCCAGTGCCGTTTGCGCTTGACTGGCAGAAAGATCCGCGCGCGGCGCGGATTGGGTTGCACAGCCAGCCAGCGCCGAACTGGCGAGAGCGGTAGTCACAGCAAGTGCGACAATTCTGGTGTTGGGCGCGGATCGGGTCATAATTCTATCCCCCTAGATTCAGGCACTTTTCGTGCCGGGCCGCTTGACCTGTTCGGCCAGCGATTCGAGTTCGGGTATATTTTTCATAAAGGCATCAAGCGCGTCGGTTACAATCTGCTGAGCGCTGCGGTTACGGATCGTGCAGGCAAGCCGCAGCTTCAGATGCCGTTCGGCATCGAGCCGCAGCGTGAAAGCTGCGCGTTTGCCGCGTTCTATGGCGGGCCGCCGGGCGCGGGCAGGCGCCTTGGCCACTTTGGGCGAATCAAGCCGTTCGGCGAGCGATTCCCGCTGGGAAACCACTGCAGGCTTGGCCGAAGCGGTGGCTTCCAACCCGGCATCCGCCTCTTCGTCCAAATGCTGCGCGTCAGCGGCGGCATTGCTGCGCAGGGGCGCGGGCGTAAGCTGGACGACTTCTGCTCCCCCATGCGGGTCTTCATGCGTGCCTTCGGGGGACGAATCGCCCTCTTGGCCCATGTCGTTCCAGCCAAGATCGTCGAGATTGGCAGTAAGGCTGCTGATATTCCCGCCGGACATCATGCCGCCATGCTGGGGACGCATGGCTGGCTTGGCCCCACCCTTGCGGGCGAGCAATGTCGGGCTGAGGGAGGCGAAGGAGGCTTCGTTCATGATTGTCGCCCCCACTTACTGTGCGACACGGCGACCGAAGCCGCCACCGGGGCGGCTGGCACCTGGTATTTGTGCAGCCACGTTGGGAGCTGCAAAAACGGTTCTGCGGAAATTCTTTTCGAGTCGGTCAGCGATGTAGTTCCACAATGCGACGACTTCAGCGGAAGACCGGCTGTTGGGATCGACTTCCATCACGGTGCGGCCATCGATCATCGACGCGGCAAAATCGGTCCGGTGATGCAGAGTTATCGGCGCGACGGTGCCATGCTGCGACAACGCAACAGCGGCTTCGGAGGTGATCTTGGCTTTGGGGGTTGCGCCATTGACCACGAACACCAGCGGTTTGCCAGCGCGCTCGCACAAATCGACCGTGGCACCGACGGCGCGCAAATCATGCGGGCTGGGGCGCGTTGGAACAACGATGAGTTCGGCAACACCGATCACCGACTGAATTGCCATGGTGATTGCCGGCGGAGTATCGATCACCGCCAGTTTGAAGCCTTGCTGGCGAAGAACCTGCAGGTCCGAGGCAAGCCGGGCAACCGTGGTTTGGGCGAAAGCCGGGTATTCCGCTTCGCGTTCGTTCCACCAGTCGGCGGTCGATCCTTGCGGGTCAATGTCGATAAGAACGACCGGACCGGCCCCGGCGCGTTGCGCCTGAACAGCCAGATGGCCTGAAAGTGTGGTCTTACCTGACCCACCCTTCTGCGATGCTAATGCCAGTACACGCAAGGCGTGATCCCCCTGATAGTCGTCTGCCGTCACCGCAAAACTGCGGGTCGAGTTCGGAAATCGCAGGATACCCCTAATTTTGGGTTAACATGGAAGCCGCGAGATGCCGCCAATCCGCGGATTAGAATATTTTTTT
>JAHEAV010000003.1:0-172710 GCA_024642565.1 Erythrobacter sp. | reverse complement strand
CTGCCGGGAACCGAAGCCCGGCGCAGGCCGGTGCCGATTTCGTGCCATCAACGCGCGCGTCCAGCCCCCCACCGGTGCGCCCGGACCGGGTCGAACAACAAGTCACGCAGGTTACCGCCCCGGCGCCAAGGGCGCTGCCCGCCGAACCGAAATCCGGCCCTTGGAAAGTGCAGCTCGGTGCATTTTCGGTGGCGGGGAATGCGGATAAATTATGGCGCCAGTTGTCCGGCCGAAGCGAACTGGCCGGAGCAAGCAAGTTGCTGGTTCCGGAGGGCCGCCTGACCAAGCTGCTGGCGGGCGGCTACCCATCCCGCGCTGCCGCCGATACGGCCTGTGCCAGCCTCAAGAAATCCGGCCAGTCCTGCCTGGTCACGCGGTAAAGCGCCTGGCCGCAGACCTGCGTCATCGGGTCATTTGAAAGATAGCATTTAGCAGTAACGGCCAAGCCTGCTAGCCATGCGTTTCCAATACATGGGGGCGTGGTATGGACAGCGTGCAGATTGATCCGGAAACGGAAATGGGCGGGGCGGAGCAGCCGCTTCACCCGCATGATGGTGCCAGCGAGCGGATTGGCAGCCTGGACTTTGTTCGCGGTATTGCCGTTCTGGGAATTCTGTTCGCCAATATCACGGCTTTTGGCCAGCCCTTCATGGGGTATTTCTGGCCTCCCGCGCTGACGGGGGGTGAGACGCAGGCCGATAGCGTCATCTGGGTGCTCCAGCTGATATTTGTCGATTACAAGTTCCGCCTGATGTTCACGGTGCTGTTCGGCGCCGGGATATGCCTTTTTCTGGAACGGGCCTATGCCAAGGGCGCGTCGCGCTGGCTGCAGGCCCGCCGTCTGTTCTGGCTCGGCCTGTTTGGTCTGACGCATTATTTCCTGATCTGGCGCGGTGATATTCTGACTGTTTATGCCATTTGCGGCATCGTGGCGCTGTCCATGGTGAACTGGACGCGGGCGACCCAGCTCAAGGTGGGCATTTTGTGGTATATCGTTGGTTCGCTGCTGATGATGATCATGATGGGCAGCAGTTATCTGGCCAGTGTCAGTTCGCAGGTCATGTCCCGAATGCCTGCCGAAGC
The DNA here is from genome assembly GCA_024642565.1 of Erythrobacter sp. GTDB lineage: Bacteria > Pseudomonadota > Alphaproteobacteria > Sphingomonadales > Sphingomonadaceae > Allopontixanthobacter. Next base: position 171,627 of record JAHEAV010000003.1, on the reverse strand, counting down.
GCAAAAACAGATTGCCGCCGCCCCGGCCAAGACCCTTGAAGACGCGGGGCAGGAATTGGCCCTGTTCAGCGGGGACAGCTATCTCGCCATCGTGTCCGACACGGTTCGAAACCAGGCGGGCCAGCTGGTGCAGGAAGTCATCATGGTCGGTGCATCGGAAACTCTGGCGCTGATCCTGATCGGTATGGCCCTTTATCGCTTTGGCTTTTTCGAAGGCCGGTTGGACCGGGTGAAAATGCAGCGTTGGGGCTGGGCCGGAGTGATTGCCGGAATCACCCTGACGGCACCGATGGCGCTGTGGGCGGCGCAGGATGGTTTCCCCTTTTTCCAGACGTTGTTTGTCTTCAATGGCCTGCTGTCCCTGCCGGCCATACTGATGTCGATCGGTTTGATGGCGTTGCTAGTGGTGTGGGCGCCAACGGCCACGCAAGGCTGGCTTGGTGCGCGCTTTGTCGCCGCCGGGCGCATGGCGTTCAGCAATTATCTGGGCACGTCGATACTGTTGATGCCCATATTCCATGGCTGGGGGCTTGGCCTGTTCGGCCAGTTTCACCGGTTAGGGCTTTTCGGTGTGGTCGCCATCATGTGGGCACTGATGCTGCTTTGGTCCAAACTTTGGCTGGACCATTTCCGCTTCGGCCCGCTTGAATGGCTGTGGCGCTGCCTGACCTATTGGCAGATTTTCCCGCTCAGGCGGTAAGTCTATTTCTTCGTATCGAAGGGGTTCTTGTTGCCTTTCAGCGTGACCCGGATTGGCACCGCGTCAAAACCCAGTTCGCGGCGGATACCGTTGATGAGATAGCGTTCATAACTGGTCGGCAGCATTTCCAGCCGGTTGCCGAAAACCACAAAGCGGGGCGGGCGCGTGCCGGCCTGGGTAATATAGCGCAGCTTGATCCGTTTCCCGCCCGGTGCAGGCGGTGGATTTGCTTCCAACGCATCATCGAACCAGCGGTTCAGGGCCGAGGTTGGAACCCGCTTCGACCAGGCTGTGCGAATCTCGAACGCGGATTGCAGCATGGTGTCCAGACCTTTGCCGGTGCGCGCGGAGACCGCAAACAGGGGCACGCCCTTGACCTGCGCCAAACCTTCATCAAGCGCATGGCGCACGCCATTGAACAGGCCGCTGGCGTCTGCGGCGATGTCCCATTTGTTGATGGCGATGATCAGCGCGCGGCCTTCTTCCAGAACCTGGCTGGCAATTTTCAGATCCTGATGTTCCAGGCCCTGCGTCGCGTCGAGCAGCAGCACCACAACTTCGGCAAAATCGATTGCCTGTTTCGCATCCTGAACCGCAAGCTTTTCCAGCTTTTCGGTCACGCGGGCCCTCTTGCGCATACCGGCTGTGTCAATCAGGCGGATATCCCGAGTTGCGCCGGTCTTGGGGTCCACCCATTGCCAGTCGACCGCAATCGAATCGCGGGTGATGCCCGCTTCGGGGCCAGTCAGCAGCCGGTCTTCGCCAAGCAGGCGGTTGATCAGCGTCGATTTGCCAGCATTGGGCCGCCCGACAATTGCCAGCTTGAGCGGGCCAGACAGTTCTTCGTCTTCTTCAAAATAGTCTTCACCTGCGGCTTCTGCGGCATCGCGTGCGGCAGCACGGGCGAGCTTTCGGGCAGCTTCCGCTTCGGCATTTTCGGCTTCGATCCGGGCTTCGCTTTCGCCGATCAATGGCCAGAGGGCCCCAAACAGATCGGCGATCCCTTCGCCATGTTCAGCCGAAACCGGCACCGGATCGCCAAAGCCAAGGGCGTAACTTTCATAAATGCCCGGCTCTGCGCTTTTGCCTTCCGCCTTGTTGCAAACCATTACTACCGGCACTTTTTGCCCGCGCAGCCATAGCGCAATTTCTTCATCCAGAGTCGTGACGCCCGCTCGCGCATCGATCACGAACAGGGCAACATCCGCGCCGACCAGGCTGATCTCGGTCTGCTTGCGCATCCGGCCGGGCAGCGTTTCAGGATCGTCATCCTCCCAACCGGCTGTATCGACGATAGTGAATTTCAGGCCGGCAATCTCGGCATCACCCATCCGGCGGTCGCGGGTCACGCCCGGCTGATCATCGACAAGCGCCAGTTTCTTGCCGATCAGCCGGTTGAACAGGGTCGATTTTCCGACGTTGGGCCGGCCGATAATGATGACTTGCGGTAACATTGCCGCGCAGTTGGCCTTTCGCGGCGCGCTTGGCAAGGCGCGTGATCCTATTCCCTAATTTCGGTTAACCATGGCTGGCAGGGTAAAGCTAACCATACGCGCGCCAAAGAGGGACGATGAAATTACCGCTTCGCCTTCTTGCAACCTGCACATTTGCCACGGCTCCGGTGGTTGCCATGGCAGAATCGGCGGTTGATCTCGATATGTCCGGGGGTGAGCGGGCAGGCATCGAATCGGGCAATGAATTGCCGCCCTATCTGCAATGCGTCCCTTATGCGCGGGAAGTTTCGGGAATCGGAATCTACGGCGATGCGCTGAGCTGGTGGGATCAGGCCGCCGGGCGTTACCAGCGCGGCAGCAAGCCGAAAGTGGGCGCGGTTATGGCGTTCCAACCTTATGGCAATCTGGTGCTGGGCCATGTTGCTGCGGTCAGCCGTATTATCGACAGCCGCACCGTGCTGCTGAACCATGCCAATTGGTCCCCGATTGATGGCCGGCGCGGGCAGATAGAACGCAATGTGCGTGCGGTTGATGTATCACCGGCCAACGATTGGAGCCAGGTCCGCGTCTGGTATGCGCCGCTTCAGGATCTGGGTACCACCGCCTGGCCGGTTGCCGGATTTATCTACGGGAACAAAGCCGGGGGCAATTCCGGCCTTGCGCTGGGTTCGGCACGCTTGGCCCAAGCGGGCCGCCCCGAACCGGTAGGCAAATCTGTATCGTCCCAGCCTGTTTTGTCCCAGCCTGTATTATCTAAGCCTTCGCGCGCCTTCAGCCAGGCATTTGCCGATCTGGCCCCAGCGGCCCGGCCAGTTTCAATTGCGCGGCCGCAACCGGCAAATGCCAGCAAGGGCAAATTCGCTCAGGCTGCACCGCGGGTGATTGATCCGATCAACGCCGCGATTGCCCGTTACGAAAAATAATCAGGCCTTGGCCACGGGCGGATTATCGCCCAGATCTTCAAACCATGCTTCAACCGGGCCATTCAGTTTGATGGTCAGCGGATTTCCCTTGCGGTCCATCGTTTTGCCCGCCTGAACACGAACCCAGCCTTCGGAAATGCAGTATTCCTCGACATTGGTGCGTTCGCTACCCTTGAACCGAATGCCAACGCCGCGGCGCAGCAAGGCTTCATCGAACAGGGGGCTGCGCGGACTGACCGACAGCCGATCAGGCGGAACGTCCTGCGCAGACGGCGTTGCCGCGCTGGCAGGGGCTTCAGGAGTGTTTTCTTCGCTCATTTGCGCCCCCTAATGCGGCGCTGCGTACACGGCAAGGCTGCTGTGCCGCGCACCGGCTGCATCACTTGCTCCACTACAGGGGCGGGGGCGTTTCCTGCGGATTGTCCGGGCCAGGCGGAAATTCCGGCGGTTCGCCGCCCGGCTGGGGTTCAGGCTGCACTTCGAACTCGTCCGGTGCTACCGGATTGATGGTATCGCCCTTGTCGGGCCTTACTTCATCCGGCCGCGGATCAGGTTCGCCCCCGGCCGTGATAACGGTGATCATCGCAATTTCCTTTCATTCCGACAATGCATGAACCCTTTGGCCCGTTCCGAGCTTGCCCTTTTGCGCGCGGCCTTTTAAGGGCGCTGGCTTGCCCGCGAGGTTACTCGTGCGGTTTCGTTCGGGTTGCGGGCGTGGCGGAATTGGTAGACGCGCTGGTTTTAGGTACCAGTATCGTAAGATGTGGGGGTTCGAGTCCCTTCGCCCGCACCAGCCGCCGATCGCGAGCCAATCGGCAAGACGAGATTTTTTAAAAGGCTAAGTTTCACCTCATGCAAATTAAAGAAACCACAAACAACGGGCTGAAACGCGCGTATCAGGTCACAATCCCCGCCACCGATATCGCTGCGCGAATCGATGCCGAAGTGAAAAAGATCGCTCCGCAGATCAAAATGCCCGGTTTCCGTCCGGGCAAGGTCCCGGCAAACCTGGTCAAGAAGATGCATGGCGAACAGCTGCATGCGCAGGTTGTGAACGATGTGCTGCGCGAATCGGTCGATTCGCTGATGCAGGAAAAGAAGCTGCGCCCGGCTATGCAGCCCAAGATCGACCTCGAAGACGGTTACGAACAGGGCAAGGACGCGGCGCTCAATGTCGAATTGGAAGTGCTGCCCGATGTCGACGCCCCCGATATTGACGGATTGAAGCTTGAACGGCTGGTTGTGCCGGTCAGCGATGCCCAGGTTATGGAGGCGCTGCAAAACATCGCTGACCAGCAGAAAAGCTACAAGGATGCGCCCAAGACCAAGAAAGCGTCCGACGGCGATCAGCTGATCATCGACTTCGTTGGCAGCGTTGATGGCGTCGAATTCGAAGGCGGCAAAGCCGAAGGCGCGCCGCTGGTAATCGGATCCGGCCAGTTCATCCCCGGCTTCGAAGAACAGCTGACCGGTGTGAAGACGGGCGACGAAAAAACCATCACGGTTACATTCCCGGAAGATTATCCGGCTGAAAACCTCAAGGGCAAGGCCGCACAATTTGCGATCACCGTCCAGCAGGTAAAGGTCGAAAGCGAAACCAAGGTGGATGAAGAATTCGCCAAATCGCTGGGTCTGGAAGGGCTGGACAAGCTGAAGGAACTGCTGCGCGGCCAGCTGGAACAGGAAACCAATGGCCTGACCCGCACGCAGATGAAGCGCCAGTTGCTCGACAATTTGGCTGCAGGGCATGATTTTGCCGTGCCGCAGGGCATGGTCGATGCTGAATTCGACCAGATTTGGGCGCAGCTCGAAGCCGAAGCGGCCAAGGATGAAAATCCGGCATCCGCAATGAAGGAAATCGAAGCCGAGCGCGACGATTACCGCCACATTGCCGAACGCCGCGTGCGCCTGGGCCTGCTTCTGTCGGAAATCGGCCAGAAAAACGGTGTCGAAGTGACCCAGCAGGAAATGGGAATGCTGACCCAGCAAGCCGCGCAGCAATATCGTGACGAAGATCGCGAACGCTTCCTGCAATTCATCGCCAACGAACCGATGGCTGCCGCGCAACTTCGCGCACCACTTTATGAAGACAAGGTGGTCGATTTCCTGTTCGACAAAGCCACGGTTACCGAGCGTGAAGTAACCCGCGAAGAACTGGAAGCCGCCATCGAAGCGGAGGAAGTGGTCGAAGACAAGAAGTCCGCGTCCAAGAAAGCGCCTGCGAAGAAGCCCGCTGCCAAGAAGGCCGCTGCGGCAAAGCCCGCTGGCGAAGAAAAAGCGGCTCCCGCAAAGAAGGCACCGGCCAAGAAAGCTGCTGCCAAACCGGCTGAGAAGGCACCTGCCAAGGCTGCGGCCAAGGCACCAGCCAAGCCCGCTGCCAAGGCACCAGCCAAGAAAGCTGCAGCGAAAAAGCCTGCGGCAAAGTAATCGCGTCTGCCCCTGTTCCTTCGCGTGAAGGGCAGGGGCTACGCAGCCCCAATCTCAGCGATTACCGCGCGGCGGGCTCCCATCGTTCAAAGGATGGCTGGGCCAGTGTAGCCGAGCGGGCACGTTCGTAAGCGGCGCCTGCCTTCAACACATCGTGATCGTGCCATTTGGCGCCCATCAGGCTGAGGCCGACTGGTAAGCCTTCCACGGCCCCCATCGGCACAGACAAGTGGGGATAGCCGGCAATCGCTGCCAGACTGCCCGCCCCGATCCCGCCGGGATAATGATCGCCCAGCACCAGATCGGTCGTCCATGATGGCCCGGTTGTAGGGGCGACCAGGAACGCCACGGAATTGTCCGCCAGCAATTTGTCGATCCCTTCCGGTCCGGCCAGCCGGTAGGCATTGGCGCGCGCGGTTTCATAGGCGGGCCGGTCAGTCGTCCCTTCGGCCTGCAGGAAAACCGATTGGCCGAACCAGCGCATTTCATCGACCTTATGCGCATCGTTGAACGCAATCAGATCGGCCAGAGTGCGGGGCATATCCGTTCCGGGCAGCCCGGCGAGATAGGTTCCCATGTCTTCCCGCAGTTCGAACAGCAAAGTGGTGTATTCATCGCGGTACATGGCGGAATCGGGTTCGAATTCGATGTCCACCAGTTCGGCACCAGCGGCCTTCATATCGGCCAGTGCCTGTTCAAACAGCGCCGATACCCCTGACAAATTTCCAATTTGCTTGCGCATGACCCCGATTCGCACGCCTTTCAGCGAAGCGTTGGCAAGCCCCTTGGTGAAATCGGTCATGTGCATGGCGGCGTCTGCCGTGGCCGCATCGGCGGGGTCTGGCCCCGCGAGCGCGGCCAGCAACAGCGCCGCATCCGCCACGGACTGCGCCATTGGCCCGGCGGTGTCCTGCGAATGGCTGATCGGCACCACATGGGTGCGGCTGATCATGCCCACCGTAGGTTTGAAGCCGACAATCCCGTTGATGCTGGCAGGGCAAGTGATCGAACCGTCCGTTTCCGAGCCGATCGCTGCCCAGGCCATGCCGGCCGCCACGGCGGCGCCGCTTCCGGCGGAAGAACCACAGGTGTTGCGATCTATCGCATGGGGATTGCGGGTCAGACCGCCCACCGCGCTCCACCCACTGGTGGAATTATCGTCGCGGATATTGGCCCATTCCGAAAGGTTGGTCTTGCCCAGCACAACGCCGCCGGCGGCGCGCAGATTGACGATCATCGGGGCATCGCGCCCGGTGTTGTTACCCTTCAGCGCCAGGCTGCCCGCAGTAGTGGCAAATTCGCGCGTTTCGATATTGTCTTTCACCAGCACGGTACGGCCAGCCAGCAAGCTTGCTGCGGGCGCACTGGCCGCATCAGCGGCGGCATGGGGGTTATAAGTGATTACTGCGTTCAGCATCGGCCCCGCATCATCAAGCGTTGCGATCCGTTCGATCTGGTCGCGCGCGTCTTGTGCCGCATGTTCCGGCGGGGCGGCTGCGGCTGCGGCGGCGAGCGAGAGGAGGGGAAGGGCGAGCGCGATCCTGGCGGGTTTCATGTGTCCCACAATGACAGCGAAAAGTGCCAAGACAAGCGGCTTTTCCACCGATCAAGATTAACGCCCTTGAACATCGGCCATCGGAGCGCGACATAGGCCGTTCATTCAAGACAAGAGGCATTTCATGATCGACCTGTTAGGCACCTCCGGCGAAACTTACGGAACGCAGGGCCAGTTCACCCAAGACCCGGTAACCGGCGCGCTGGTACCGATGGTGGTTGAACAGACCAGCCGCGGCGAACGCAGCTTCGATATCTTCAGCCGCCTGCTGCGCGAACGGATCGTGTTTGTCACCGGTCAGGTGGAAGACGGCATGGCATCGCTGATCACCGCGCAGCTGCTGTTCCTCGAAAGCGAGAACCCCTCGAAACCGATCTCGATGTATATCAACTCGCCCGGCGGCGTGGTGACGGCTGGCATGGCGATCCATGATACCATGCAGTATATCAAGCCGCGCGTGTCGACCGTGTGCATGGGGCAGGCCGCATCGATGGGCAGCTTCCTGCTGGCAGCCGGCGAACCGGGAATGCGCGTGGCCTTGCCCAATGCGCGAATCATGATCCACCAGCCTTCGGGCGGCGCCCGCGGTATGGCATCCGATATCGAAATCCAGGCGCGCGAAATTCTGCGCATCAAGGCCAGTATGAACGCACTTTATGTGAAATACACCGGCCGCACTCTGGACGAGATCGAAAAGGCGATGGACCGCGACACTTTCCTCGAAGCCGATGAAGCGATGAAGTTCGGTCTGGTTGACAAGGTATTTGAAACACGCCCCGAAGGCGAAGAACCCACCGAAGAAAAGGGTTCTGGCGGCGCGCCTGAGTGAAGGCAGCCTCTCCACGCGGGAGGACCTGCCCACTCAGCCGCACCATAGCGGGACACATGAGTGTAGTATTTGGGCAACCTTGCTGCTTCAGCAAGCTGTAAGAAGCTGTGTGGTAGCCCTAGATATTGATTATCGGCCATCCGGCTTTAGAGTCGGTCGAATCCGCGCCTGTCGTTTCAAGGTGGGGATTCGGGAAAACGGGATATGACCAAATTGAGCGGTACTGACTCCAAGAGCACACTTTACTGCAGTTTCTGCGGCAAGTCACAACACGAGGTACGCAAGCTGATTGCGGGACCAACTGTGTTCATCTGCGATGAATGTGTGGAATTGTGCAACGATATCATTCGTGAAGAAACCAAGGCCGGCATCGCTGGCCGCAAGGAAGGCGATGTCCCTACGCCGATGGACATCTTCACCACGCTCAATGATTATGTAATCGGACAGGACCGCGCCAAGCGCGTACTCTCGGTCGCGGTGCACAACCATTACAAGCGGCTGAAACATGGCGGCAAGGCGGGCGATGTCGAACTCGCCAAATCCAACATTCTGCTGGTCGGGCCGACCGGCTGCGGCAAAACCTTGCTGGCGCAGACCCTGGCGCGGACGTTTGACGTGCCTTTCACCATGGCCGATGCGACCACGCTGACCGAAGCGGGTTACGTAGGCGAAGATGTTGAAAACATTATCCTGAAGCTGCTGCAAAGTTCCGACTACAATGTCGAAAAGGCGCAGCACGGCATCGTCTATATTGACGAAATCGACAAGATCACCCGCAAGGCCGAGAATCCCAGCATCACGCGCGATGTTTCGGGTGAAGGCGTGCAGCAGGCCCTGCTCAAGCTGATGGAAGGCACTACGGCCTCTGTTCCGCCGCAGGGCGGGCGCAAGCACCCGCAGCAGGAATTCCTGCAAGTGGATACGACCAATATCTTGTTCATTTGCGGCGGTGCCTTTGCCGGTCTGGAAAAGATCATCGCTGATCGTCTGCAGAAGCGCAGCATCGGCTTTGGCGCGCATGTTGCCGATCCGGACAAGCGCCGTGTGGGCGAATTGCTGGAAAAGGCCGAACCGGAAGACCTGCTGAAATTCGGCCTGATCCCTGAATTTGTCGGCCGTTTGCCGGTCATCGCCACGCTGCGCGATCTTGATGTGGAAGCATTGGTACAGATTCTGAGCGAGCCGAAGAATGCGCTGGTCAAGCAATATGCCAAGCTGTTCGAACTGGAAGATGTCGAACTGACCTTTACCCAGGATGCGCTGGAAACAATCGCTGAAAAGGCAATCCTGCGCAAAACCGGTGCGCGCGGGTTGCGCTCGATCGTCGAAGGCTTGCTGCTGGATACGATGTTTGACCTGCCCGATATGGACGGCGTGACCGAAATCGTCATCGACAAGGATGTGGTTGAAGGGCGCAAGGACCCGGTCCGCGTGGTCGAAGGCAAGAAGGGCAAGGAGGAGGCGGCGTAATTTGCCGCCCTTCCAACTCGCCAAGGTCAAGCGGGTCGAATTCTACAAACGCGATGGGCTGACCACAGACCTGATCTGCTGCGACATCACCGTGTCCGGCAAGGGCGGGGCTGAGGAAGTGATCTTTGCCCATGAAGATCTGCCCCATTGGGATGAACTGATCCGCAAGCTGGAATTTCTCGGCGGCTTTGACGTCGAATGGTTCAGTCAGATATCGCAGCCTGCCTTCGCGGAAAGCCGCTACGTGGCGTTTGAGAAAAACAGCTAGGGCCACCCGCGGGCTGATCCTGACCGGTAGGATCAACCCGGCAGGAAAACACCATCGGCTGCGGGAATCACGCCGTTGGAAACGTCTGGTGCATCAGGAGTTACGCGGCGCAAGCTTCTGCGGGCTTCGTCTTTCACGGTCCCGCTCATGTCGCGCAGCTTTCGCAATGCGGGGTCGCTTCGATCTGGATTGTGACATGACCAATCTGGAAATCCTCTGCCAGATCCCGTGCAATCCGGGTCAGGAAACTGTCCCCGTCATGCCCATCCGGCATAACCAGATGCGCGGTCAGCGCGCTTTCCGTGGTGCTCATCGCCCAGATATGCAGATCGTGAAGGGCGGTGACGCCTGGCAGACCTGCAAGATAGGCGCGCACGGCACCTTCCTCGATCCCTTCGGGTACCGCCAGCATACCCATTTTCACGCTATCTTTCAGCAAGCCCCAGGTGCCCCAGGCAATCACGGCCACGATGATCAGGCTGGTGACAGGGTCGATCCATTGCTTGCCGGTCAGGATAATTGCGAAACCGGCAATCACCACACCGGCCGAAACCAGCGCATCGGCGGCCATATGCAGAAATGCGCCGCGGATGTTCAGATCGTGCTTGCGCCCGCGCATGAACAGCAGCGCGGTGGCGGTGTTGATCGCAATCCCGATGCCCGCGATCACCACCATCGTCATGCCCTGGACCGGAGCCGGTTCGTAAAGGCGATGAAGCGTTTCGAACAGGATCGCCCCCAGCGCGGCCAGCAACAGGCATGCGTTGGCCATGGCGGCCAGAATGGTCGAGCTTTTCAGACCATAGGTGAAGCGTTGGCTGGGCGCGCGCCGTGCAAGGATGCTGGCGCCCCAGGCCAGCAGCAGACATAATACGTCGGACAGATTGTGTCCGGCATCGGCCACCAGCGCCATCGATCCCGAAATGAAGCCATATGTTGCCTCGATCCCGACAAAGGCGGTGTTGAGAATGATGCCGATCGCGAAAGCCTGCCCGAAATCGGCCGGGGCATGACTGTGGGCATGATTCCGCCCGTGCCCGTGCGCGTGATTATGGCCGTGAACCGGCCCATGCCCATGATTATGTGTATGCCCTGCGCCCATCACGATCACTCGTAAACGCAGGAATCCAATCCGTCACGCCTTACCACGCCCATCCGTGCGGCGATCATGTTGCCGTAACGGCGGGTAAAGCCCGAAGGGCTGGCGACGGCGCGTTTCTGGGGCAGCGGAAGGGCCGCGGCCATGCGCGCGGCCTCCACCTTGGTGAGCCGTGCCGCGGAATGTTTGAAATAGCGTTGGGCCCCTGCCTCTGCGCCATAGGTGCCAATGCCGGTTTCCGCGACATTGAGGTACATTTCCATGATCCGGCGTTTGCCCCAGATATTCTCGATCAGGAAGGTGAACCACGCTTCCAGCCCCTTGCGGAAGAAGCCGCCACCCTGCCAGAGAAAGACATTCTTGGCGGTTTGCTGGCTGATCGTCGATCCGCCCCGGATCCGCCCGCCCTTGGCATTGCGCTGGATCGCTTTCTCGATCGCTTCGCGGTCGAAGCCGTTATGGCTGCAGAATTTGCCATCTTCGCCCGCGATCACGGCCGTCACAAGATTGCGGTCGATATTGCTGAGCGATTCCCAATCCTTGGTAATCCCGTCACCGTTCAGCACCATCGTGGCTGTCACCGGTGGCGGCACGAATTTGTAAAGGATCACGAAGGCCAGACTAAGGCCCATGAACCAGACGATGAATTTGACGAGCAATTTTGTGATACGCAGAACCATATCTGCGCCCTAATCGCCCCCAATGCGATTGGGAAGTCTAGCGGCTGCATGGGTTTGGCTGTGGCCACAGAATTGCAACGCAAAACGCCCGGGCAACCAGAATTAATCTTGATTACCCGGGCGCCGTTTGTTCCGAAAACTGAGGCGGTTACGCCGCGCTGGGAACCAGCCGTTCCCCTGCGAGCCGCTGCATCGCTTTCTGCAGCTTTTCAAAGGCGCGCACTTCGATCTGGCGAATGCGTTCGCGGCTGACATCGTAAACCTGCGACAATTCTTCCAGCGTCTGCGGATTGTCGGTCAGGCGGCGTTCGGTCAGAATGTGCTTTTCGCGGTCGTTCAGGCTGCCCATTGCTTCGGCCAGCATTTCATGGCGCACTTCGGCCTCTTCCGCTTCGGCAACGGTTTCATCCTGCAGCGGCCGGTCGTCGGTCAACCAATCCTGCCACTGGCTGCCGCCGTCTTCATCGCCGCGCATCTGGACATTCAGGGAAGCATCGCCGCCCATCATCATCCGGCGGTTCATATTGACGACTTCCTGCTCTGCCACACCCAGATCGGTGGCGATCTTCGTCACATCATCGGGGTGAAGATCCGAATCTTCATAGGCGTCGAGCTGTTTCTTCATCCGGCGCAGGTTGAAGAACAGCTTCTTCTGCGCAGCGGTGGTGCCCATCTTGACCAGGCTCCAGCTCCGCAGGATGAATTCCTGCATGCTCGCCTTGATCCACCACATCGCATAAGTGGCGAGGCGGAAGCCGCGATCGGGTTCGAATTTCTTGACGCCCTGCATCAATCCGACATTCCCTTCGGAAATCAGATCGGCCACCGGCAAGCCATAGCCGCGATAGCCCATGGCGATCTTGGCCACGAGCCGCAGATGCGAAGTTACCAGCTGTGCTGCCGCTTCGGGATCTTCATGTTCGGCGTAACGCTTGGCGAGCATATATTCCTGCTCGGGCGTCAATATGGGGAACTTCTTGATCTCGGACAAATAGCGGTTGAGGCTTTGCTCTCCGCTCAGTGCCGGGACGGAAATAGACTTCTTGGTGCTCACTTCTTCCCTAACCTTTCTGCGTCAACCTCGCGGGTAACAGACCCCTGATGGGCATCCATTGGTGCGGGCCACATTGATACATATAGAGCATTTTTCCGCGTCTTGAAGCGCGTTTCATCGATTAAAACGAGTGATCTGGTCGATCAGTTCCCGCATATCGGCAGGAATTTCGGCGTGAAATTCCATTTTTTCGCCAGAGGCGGGGTGGATAAAGCCCAGTGTGGCAGCGTGCAGTGCCTGCCGGGCGAAGCCGAGATCTTTCAGAATCGCGCGCAATTTCGATGGGGTGCTTCCATATGTCTGATCCCCCAATAGCGCATGACCGATTGACGCAAGATGAACCCGCACCTGATGGGTGCGCCCGGTTTCCAGGCGGCATTCTATCAGGCTGGATTCAAACAGTTTTTCGAGGGTTGAATAATGCGTTACCGCGTGTTTTCCGCGCGGCGACTTGTCATGCAGAACGGCCATCTTCTTGCGGTTGGTTTCGGACCGCCCGAGCCGCTTTTCGATCACCCCGGACGGCGGCATTGGATGCCCGCCGCATACGGCCTGATAGGTGCGGGCAATCGAATGGTCGGCGAACTGCCGGGCCAGCCCTTCATGCGCTTCAGTAGTTTTTGCAACGACCAGCAAACCAGAAGTATCCTTGTCGATGCGATGGACGATGCCGGGCCGGGCGACCCCACCGATTCCCGAAAGCTGCCCTCGGCAATGGTGCAGCAGCGCGTTGACCAGCGTTCCGTCAAGGTTGCCTGCGGCAGGGTGCACCACCAGACCGGCGGGCTTGTTGATCACAATCAGATGCGGATCTTCGTAAACCACATCCAGCGGGATATCCTGCGGCCGCGCTTCTGCCGCGACGGTCGGCGGCAATGCGATGGTGAAATGCGCCCCCGGCTGCAACTTGGCCGAAGGGTTGGCGGCAATCGTCTTGCCGACAATTACCGCGCCTTGCTGGATCAGTGCCTTGATCCGTTCGCGCGACAGGCCGGACGCTTCGGCCAGTGCCTTGTCCAGCCGCTGGGCCGGGGATGCAAGAGTGCCGGTGATGGTTTCGATCGTGCTCACAAAGCCCCCTTATCCCGCCGCCCGGAGCTTGTCGAAGGGCTGTCCATCTTTTAGGCGAAAACCATGCTGTTTCGGGTTCTATCCGGCATGGCAACGCCGGGGCTATTACTACAGGGCCATAAATACAGGGCAAAACCCAATGACCATCACAAGCGCGCTGCAAGTGGCAGACGATATTATCGAAAGCCTGTTTGATGAGGCCCGCCGTGCCGCCCCGGCGGAGGCCTGCGGGATTCTTTATGGCACCGCCAATCGCATCACCGCAATGGAGCCTGCCGCCAATGTCCACCCGGCGCGGCGGACCCATTTCGAGATTGATCCACAGGCATTGATCGGCGCGCACCGAACAGCGCGCACTGGCGGGCCGCAAGTGATCGGATATTACCATTCGCACCCGTCCGGCCCGCCCGAACCTTCGGCCACAGACCGCGCGATGGCCCATGGTGACGGCAAGATTTGGGCAATCATTGGCGCTGATCGGGTGCAGTTCTGGCGTGACCAGCCTGATGGTTTCACAAGTCTTTCCTACGCAGGCGATCAACGCTAGGGTGATCGGGCATACGCTTTGGTGGAAGAACAGGAAATTGACCGACCATGTGTAACCTGCCGCCTTTGCCCCTGAAAGCACGCAATTCTGCGCCTTTCCGGCCAAAAAATGCGGGTGACACCCTGTCACCTTTGTCACCTTCGCATCCATTTTCATTCAGGATTTGATACGTAACTATGAACGATAGCAGCGCCACAGACCTCGCCGCCATGTTATGTTCCCGTTTGTGCCATGATTTGCTCAGCCCGGTTGGGGCTCTGAGCAACGGGCTGGAACTGCTGGCGGATGAAAAAGACCCGGAGATGCGCAAGCGCTGCTTCGAATTGCTCGAGCAGAGCGCCAAGGTCAGCACCGACAAATTGAAGTTTTTCCGCCTCGCCTTTGGCGCAGCCGGGGGCTTTGGCGAATTTGTTGAGGTAGCCGAACCCAAGGCGCTGGTTGAAGCCCTGGTGGCGGACAAGAACCGGATCGAAGTAAACTGGGCGCTGGCCGATGCCAAATTGCCCAAGGATGCGGTCAAGGTTCTGCTTAACCTTGCCAGTATTGCGATTGAATCGCTGGTGCGCGGCGGCAAGCTGGATATCGGCGCGGAATTGCGAGACGGGGCGAGCGAGATCGTGGTGCGCGCCACCGGGCCCAAGATCGCCTTTGATGATACTGTTGGTCAGGCGCTGGAAGGCACATTGCCGGCCAGGGACCTGTCCAGCCGCACCGCACCGGCCCACATGATTTCCCTGCTGGCCACGCAGTCCGGTGGCGGGCTGCAATATCAGCGCAGCGATGAAGCGCTGGTGCTGGGCGCCGTCTTGCCCCAGCCCGAAGGCATGATCGGGTAATGGACGAACTGGTCCACCGCGAGGTTTTATCGCCCAATTGCAACGAACGGGCGCTGCCGATCTCGATGGTGGTCCTGCATTATACCGAAATGGCCAGTGCCGAGGCCGCGCTGGAACGGATGTGCGACCCGGCGGCGCAGGTCAGCGCGCATTATCTGATCAGCGAGGCCGGTGAAGTTACCCGGATGGTGCCCGAAGCGAAGCGTGCCTGGCATGCCGGCCAAAGCTATTGGCGGGGTCACAGGGATGTCAATTCGGCCAGTATCGGGATTGAACTGGACCATCCGGGCCATGCACTGGGCTACCGCGAATTTTCAGAAGCCCAGTTTGAAGCGCTGGTGCCGCTGCTGGCGCGGATCGTGAAGACCCATGATATTCCGCGCGCCAATGTCGTGGGCCATTCCGACGTAGCGCCAGCGCGCAAGATTGATCCGGGCGAACTGTTTCCGTGGGACCATTTGGCCGAATATGGCCTGTGCCTGCCGCGTCCCAGGATCGAGCTGGGTGATCCGTTCGACAATGACGGGGCGTTCTATCTCGCGCTAGAACGCTTCGGCTATGACATTACCGACGGGCACAAGGCGGTCGAGGCGTTCCAGCGCCGGTGGCGGCCCGAGCGGATCAATGGCGAGGTGGACGGGCAGGTTCGCGCAATCCTGTTCCAATTGCTCTTGGATCGTGACCGCGGAACGACTAGATAGCTTTTGCCAGGGGGCCGGGCAGCCGCGTTATCCGCTAGGATACCGAGGAAAGTCCGGGCTCCACGAAACAAGGGTGGCGGGTAACGCCCGCCGGGTTCGCGCAAGCGGGCTCAGGGAAAGTGCCACAGAGAGTATACCGCCTCGCAAGAGGTAAGGGTGAAAGGGTGCGGTAAGAGCGCACCGGGGTGCTGGTAACAGTGCTCGCACGGCAAACCCCACCCGGAGCAAGGCCAAATAGGGGCGGCGTGCAGAGAGGAAACTCGAAGCAGATGCGTTTCGCATCGACCGCCCGGGTTGGCTGCTTGAGCCGTGTGGCAACATACGGCCTAGACGAATGGCTGCCCCTGCGTGGCCGGTCCCCTCGGGGATACCGCGCGCAGGACAGAACCCGGCTTACAGGCCCCCTGGCAATTTGCATATTTGACGGTGTCAGCCCGACTCGCGCGAAAACGGCGGAAATCTGCCAAAAAATGGCTCAAGAATCCGTTTTTGTTGAGTTTTTCGTATCAAAACCTCCGAAAGGTGGTTATTGGCCGGCTGTTTTGGAGTGAATCGTGATACCGAAAAAATCCCATATCTTTCTTGGCCTTCTGGCCGTGACCGGCTTTTGCACCGCATCGCAGGCGGAATCGCCGCTGGAACGCCAATTGGCGCGCGCAAAGCAGGCCGTCGGGGCACCCGCACAAGCCAATGGCGGGCCTGCCAACCTGTCCAAACCGGCGGCAGTGCCGGGCTGG
Organism: Erythrobacter sp.; assembly: GCA_024642565.1. Lineage (GTDB taxonomy): Bacteria > Pseudomonadota > Alphaproteobacteria > Sphingomonadales > Sphingomonadaceae > Allopontixanthobacter. Next base: position 155,276 of record JAHEAV010000003.1, on the reverse strand, counting down.
TCCAATCTGAACGACGGCAGCAATCGGGAAGAACCCTGCTCCATCGTGAACCGCAAAGGCGCCGCTGTGCTGGGCTATATTGGCCCTTCGGCGCAGTGGAAGGATTCCTATTTTTTCGTATCCGGCCCTGACGTTCCCAAAGCGAAAAAAGCCAAGCTGATCAAAGTCACCCTATCAACCGATGGTGAGGCGGATCGAACTGTCAAAGCTACCCATTCCCCGATGGCGGATAGCGATTCGGTTATCCTGTTCAATTTGCCGACAATCGAAGCGGCGCTTGATCTGATGGAAGACCGGGAAACGGTGAAGGTCAGCATCAACGGCAAGAATGTTTTCGGCAGCGACTGGATGCAGGGCCACGCCGCACGCGACAAGATGCGGGCGTGCCTCAAAACGGTTACGCGCTGATTGCGTGAAATAAGGGTTTAAGATGACACGATATTCCAATTGGGCCAGTGCAAGTGCTGTTGCGCTTCTAGGGGCGGCAATCCTGCTACCAAGCGCTGCGGCGGCAAAGCCCAAGCCTGCCAAGCAGGCGGCCGCGCAACTGGACCAGTCCGAAGAAATCGACAAGATTTTCCCCCTGGCCATTGCCGAAGGGAAAGTCATCCTCATCACTACAACGATGAATGTGACGGCCAAATATCCGGACCGGGCAGCCATTGAAATGCATAATGCTGTATTCACGACGGCCAAAGACGGGTCGGCAATTACCGACAATGAATTGGCGGTCGAATGGCAGAATGTCGACCGTCCCGGTAGCGCACTGATAGTGGGCAACAGCCGAGAATTTGAAACGGTCGGGGAAAGCGGATCGTTCTTCCAGTTCACTGCCGGACGTACGACGTATCAGGTCTATATTATCGACCCCGGGAAATATCGTCTGGGCAGCGTGACCTATCCGATGCCGAGAACTTCTGCGCCTGATACAGATACCGGGCGAAACGCGAAATCCGGGATAGGCACGGTCGATTTCAACGTCCGGACCCGCCCTGAATTTCGTGCGTCGGAAAAGTGGTTCGACGCGTGGTATGAAGAAGTTCCGGGATATTCTGAGTGTAACTATTGGTACAAAGGCGTGTGTACCGGGGGCACGGATTATCCTGCAACCCAGCGCGTAACGCGGCCAGCCGGCTATTACCCTACGCAGGAAGTCGTCGACGTTCCGGCGCTGGATGTAAAGATCCAGCTGTCAGCCGATTTTGCGACATTCAACGCGCCGTCCGGGCAGGCAATCATCGTGGATGGATTTTTTGCCGAGCCGCCAAATGCCGAATTCGCCATGTCCAGCTGTTCGGACAAAAAGGCGGAGCAATTGGCCTGCAAGATCTCAGCCGTCACGCTCCAGCATTATCCGGCCTCCGCCAGTGTGGTCAAAGCGCAGGATATTGCCAGCCGGGGCTTTCCGCGGCTGGCAAAGATTGTTGAAACCGCGCGGGTGGAACCATTGAATATTCGTGCGGCCAGACAAGGCCCGGCAAGCAAGGAAATCGGGACGTACCGACTTTCGGAATAAAACCCTCGTTCGGCCAATCGCGGTATCAACCGCGACCCACACTCACATAGGTAAAGCCAAGCGCGCGAACATCATCGGGCTGGTAGATATTGCGCAGATCGACAAGAATCGGGCTCTTGGCCAATTGCTTGACGCGCCCCAGGTCGAGCGCGCGGAATGCATCCCATTCGGTGACAATCGCAATCGCATCGGCCCCTTCGATTGCTGCGTAAGGGCTTTCGGTCATCGTTACTTCGGGCATCAACGGCGCAGCCAGCTCCATTCCTTCGGGATCATAGGCAGCGACCAGAACCCCGGCATCATGCAGCGTCTGGGCAATAGCGATAGCCGGGCTGTCCCGCATGTCATCGGTATTGGGTTTGAAGGTCAGGCCGAGCAGAGCGACCTTCTTTCCGCGGGCATCGTCCGGACCGCCAAGCGCATCTATCACCTTGCGGCCCATCGCCCGTTTGCGCAAATCGTTGGTTTTCACGACTGCCTCAACGATTCGTACGGGGCTCTCGTAATCCTCGGCCGTCTTGAGCAGAGCCAGCGTGTCCTTGGGAAAGCATGATCCGCCATAGCCTGGGCCAGCGTGGAGGAATTTGGAACCAATCCGGCCGTCACTGCCAATCCCACGGCTGACGTCCTGCACATTGGCGCCGACCTTTTCACACAGATCGGCCATTTCGTTGATAAAAGTGATTTTCGTCGCGAGGAAGGCATTGGCGGCGTATTTGATCAATTCGGAACTGCGCCGGGAAGTGAACAGAATAGGCGATTCGTTCAGGAACAGGGGCCGGTACACTTCGCGCATCACATCGCGCCCGAAATCATCTTCGGCCCCGATTACGATCCGGTCGGGGCGCTTGAAATCACCGATTGCGGCGCCTTCACGCAAGAATTCGGGATTGGAGACAACCGAGAATTGGTTTGTGGTACCGCTTTCACGAAGAATGCGCTCCACTTCATCGCCGGTGCCGACGGGGACAGTTGATTTTGTGACCACAACCGCGTCGTTTGACAAAGCTTCGCCAACTTCCTGCGCGACTGCATAGACGTAGGAGAGGTCGGCATGGCCGTCACCACGGCGGCTTGGCGTGCCAACTGCGATGAAGATCGCCTGCGCCCCGCTAATTCCCTTTGCCAGATCGGTAGTGAATGTCAGGCGGCCGGATTTGACATTCGTCCCGACCAGTTCGGCCAGTCCGGGTTCGTAAATCGGCATTATCCCGTCGTGAAGAAGGTCGATCTTCGACTGGTCCTTGTCGATGCAGACGACGTCATGCCCAAAATCTGCAAAACAGGCACCAGACACTAACCCGACATAGCCCGAGCCAACCATCGCGATCTTCATGTCGCAGTTTCCTTATGTTCGATCAAATGGCCAGCATCACCTGCCACGGCCTGAATATATCGGCGGGTTTCGCCTTCCAGAACAAGCGCGGTCAAGCGCCCGAAACGGTATGCCCCTGTATCAATACCAATGCGATTGCTGTGTTCGTCAATGTGCTCGCATATGGTGTGACCGTGCACAATCACATGGGAGTGCGGCTGGCCGTAACGCAGGAAGGGCTCGCGAATCCACAGCATGTCATGACGACGCTGTTCTTCGAGCGGTACTTGAGGATTGATCCCGGCATGGACGAAGGCATAGTCACCGATCTGGATCAATTCCTCGAAACTACGAAGGAATGCGCGATCAGCTTCCGGTACGATTTCGTGCATGATTTCCTGAAGTTCTTCCAGCGAACAATCGTTGTAACGCTGCTCGTCCAGTCCGTAACTCAGAATTGTCTCGCGCCCGCCATGTCGCAAGAAATGGCGCAGCATGTTGGTGTCGTGAAAGGATTCGAGGAACATTTCCTCGTGGTTACCAATCAGGATTCGTGCTGGGCGCTGCGCTTGTAATTGCCGGGCACGGGAGATGACGCCAGCGCTTTGCGGTCCACGGTCAACCAGGTCACCAAGTAGGATAATAGTGGTCTGGGCCGGCGTGCCGGAACGATCATCCGCCTCGATCGCGAGGATCAGTTCTTCGAAAAGGTCGAGTCGGCCATGGATATCGCCCAAGATATACAGTCTCTCACCAGCAGGCACAGCCGCGTTCGGTGCACGCTTTCCGGAACGGAAGAGTTGGCGAAGGGGTGCAAACATAATTCTCGTGTAGACCTTGTTGCGCTGCCGCATAAGGTAGCAAACCATGTATCGCAACGCTTGTCCTGTAGTTGCGGCCTAGTGACATGATGCACAAACATCACAGTTATGGCTCCGCGGCTTTGGTTTCCGCAATTTCTCTTGTGCAATGCAGCAAAGTGCTACAAGATTATTGCGTATTCGTCAGAGCACGCACATCAAACGATGCGGCCGGCGGATAAGCAGGTGGGACGATGCAATAATCACAAACAAGGAAGTTTGTCATGCTAACGTCCGTCCGTGGCCTTACCGCCGCTGCTTTACTTTCCACTTCGGCTCTTTTTGCTGCTCCTGCGCTTGCGCAAGACACCGGTCCCGCTGCCGAGTCTGATTCCTCCATTACTGTGTCGGCGAATGTCGCGATGGCCAGCCAGTACCGCTTTCGCGGTGTTGATTTGTCCGGCGGCGATATTGCTATTCAGGGCGGCGTCGATGTCTCCCACTCTTCAGGTTTCTACGTCGGAACCTGGGCCTCCTCGCTTGATGAAGACACTGTCGGCTATGGCCATACAGAGCTCGACATTTACGGCGGATGGGCCGGCAATCTGACGGACGGCGTGACCGCTGACGTTGGCGTGTTGCAGTACATCTATCCCAATGCTGGCCCGGGGGATTTCGACTATACGGAATTCTACGCCAAAACCGGTTTCACCTTCGGTCCTGCTGAAGCGACTCTCGGTGTGGCTTATGCGCCGAAGCAGGATTCGCTCGGCGGTACGGACAATCTCTACCTCTACACCGATCTTGGTGTGGGCGTTCCGGGAACCCCGCTCACTGTTAGTGGCCACCTTGGCTATACAGACGGTTTCCTGACCTTCACGGACAACAGCAAGGCGTTTGACTGGTCGATTGGCGCAGAAGCGGCAGTCTATGGCCCAGTCAGTCTTGGTGTGTCGTATGTCGGCGCGGAAGGCGACTATGTTCCTGGTGACTATCGTTTTACTCGAGACGCGGTCGTGTTTACCTTGAGCGCAAGCTTCTAACACGCATTTCGCCGAAGCCATTTAAGGGGGCGTACCGAACAGGTGCGCCCCCTTTTTTTTGGCTTATCAGTTGAGCGAAAAATTCACCGTCGTAACAACACGGACTTTCTTGAATGGCGTATCGGACACACCCCAGCCGCCGCTATCACCGTCACGGGCTTCGATCGTAAAATAGCCCTGGGTCGCATCCCTGATGCCGCCCACCCCGGCACCGCTATCATTGGCGAATTGCTGGGCAGACGCACGTGCATCTTTGGTCGCTTCGGCCACCATCTCCGGCTTGATCGTGTTCAGCCGGGTGAAGGAATAGGCCATGGCCGACCCCTCATCCAGAAGCACCCCGCGATTAACCAGATCGAATTGCCGTGACACTGCCCTTTGTGCCCGTTCGACATCGGTAGTGCGCAAGGCTAGCCGCTGCCGCACAGTGTAGCGGTTTACACCGTTATCGATGAAGCTCGTAACATTGGCACCGGTTGGTTGCAAAGCATCAGCGGGAAATCCGAGTTCTTTGAAAAAGCCTTCGATTGTCTCGGTATCGGCGCGAACCTTGGCCTGCGCTTCTGACAAATCGAACGATGTTGTTGAATATGAAATGGTCCATGTGGCGAGATCGGCGGTGACATCACGTTCAGCCAGTCCGCGCACGGTTACCGCACGCTCGGCTTCTTTTGCCCGCAGCAGGCCATTGCCAAGCAAATATCCACCAACCGCTATTCCGATCGAAATTACGGTGGCCGTCCCCAGCCAGCGCCAGCTTGTTTTGTCGTGCATGAAACCAATGCCCTCGACATCCGTTGCTTGCCCCGAACCCAAACTCATCGCATCCTCCTCTGATATTGATTTACAGCGGTGAGTTGTGCATTTTTATCGATGAACTGCATTTGAACGCAAAGGCGAACTTCCAACATGACGCAATATCTGCACACGATGATCCGCATATCGGACCCGGATGCTACGGTGAAATTCTTCAAGCTGATCGGGCTGGAGGAAGTGCGCCGTTTCGATAGCGAGAAGGGGCGTTTCACACTCATCTTCCTCGCAGCGCCAGGACAATCGGGCGTGGCTGAAGTTGAATTGACCTATAATTGGCCGCCGGAAGGTGGCGGCGCGGCAGAAGAATATACCGGTGGCCGCAACTTTGGTCACCTCGCTTACCGGGTGAGCAATATCTACGAAACGTGTCAGCGCTTGATGGATGCCGGAGTCATCATAAACCGGCCACCACGTGACGGGCACATGGCTTTCGTCCGCTCACCCGACGGAATTTCGGTTGAACTGCTGCAGGACGGCAATCTTGAACCGCAAGAACCATGGGCAAGCATGGCGAATACCGGGAGTTGGTAATTCGCGAGTGTCCGTTCAGGCAGGGTCGGCGGAATGGTCGTCCGGATGCTCGGTCGTAAGTCGCAAGATGACGTAGCCAAGGATTGCCGATACGAGAGAGCCCAGCAAGATGCCGATCTTGGCTTCGTCGATCAGCTCGCGATAATTGGGGAATGCCAGTTCGCCTATAAACAGCGACATGGTGAAGCCGATACCGCACAGAATCGATACGCCCCAGATTTCTGGCCAGCTTGCGCCAACGGGACGCTTTGCAAAGCCAAGCCTGTCAGCAATCAGGATACATGAAAAAATGCCCACCTGCTTGCCGAACACCAGACCGGCCGCAATTGCCAGGGGCAGCGGGGCGACAAGGCCATCCAGACCAATTCCGTCCAGTTCAACCCCGGCATTGGCGAAGCCGAAGATCGGCACGATTGCGTAGGCGCTCCAAGGGGCGAGTCCATGCTCGATCCGTTCCACCAGACTATTGCCATCCTTTCGGTGCATCGGAATTGCAAAGGCCGCAACAACCCCGGCGATAGTGGCATGGATGCCGGAATGCAGGACGCAGAACCAAAGTATCAGGGCCATAATGATGTAAGGCCATATACGGCTGACGTGGGCGCGGTTCATGCCAAACATGACCCCGAGGACAACCAATGACGCCACCAGCCACATCAGTTTCAGGTTTGCTGTATAAAAAACGGCGATAACCAGAACCGCCCCAATGTCATCGACAATGGCGACTGTCAGCAGGAAAAGTCTGAGCGATGCCGGAACGCGGCTGCCAAGCAGGCCAAGTACGCCCATGGCAAAGGCGATATCAGTCGCCGCCGGAATCGCCCAGCCGCGCGTGAGCTGCGGATCGCCGCCCGCGAAAAACATATAAACCGCCGCCGGCGCCGCCATGCCTGCAACAGCGGCAAGCACGGGGAGGCGCCGTTGTTCCGGCGTAGCGAGTTGGCCGCAAATCAGCTCTCGCTTCACTTCCAGCCCCACGACGAAGAAGAAAATCGCCATCAGGCCGTCGTTTATCCAAAGATGTGCAGTGGTAAGCTTGGCAACCGGGGTCCAGCCGAGCACGCCGTGAAACAATTCGTCATATGCCGGCGCCAATGCAGAATTGGCCACCACCATCGCGGCGATGGCGATGAGTATCAGCAAAACACCCGCCGACGCGTCGCCAACAAACAGCGCGCGGACAGGTGCAAAGACGGAACGTAACGGGAGTTTGGAATCGGTCATAATGATACCGCCCCTCTCTCGTAATTCTTTGTCCGTTGCAAGCTTGCCAACCCTCGGATAGGTAAAAACCCATAAGGAGGGTCGCCTTTGTCCGTCGCAGATTTCACCATTTTTGAATGGCTTATGCTGGCAGAGCATGAGTTACTGGTATTTGCCGGAGTGTTTTTCCTGATTGGTGCATTAGACGAAATCTGCGTGGATTTTGTCTGGATCTGGTTGCGTTTGACGGGGCGGGCCAAGGCGCAAACATTGGGTCCGGAACCGTCCCGCGGGCAGATCGCCAACGCACCGGCGGCGTTCGGAGTGCACCTTGCTGGAGATGCTGCCATCTTTGTTCCTGCGTGGCAGGAGGCCGGCGTTATCGGCACGACAATTTCACACATGCTTTCGCATTGGCCGCACAGCCGCCTCCGCCTCTACGTCGGGTGCTATCGAAACGATCCAGCAACGATCAATGCAGCAATCCGCGCTGCAAATGGCGATTCGCGCTTCAGGTTGGTGATTCACGAGCGTGAAGGCCCAACGACCAAAGCGGACTGCCTCAATCGCCTTTATGCAGCCCTTGAAGAGGATGAACGGCGCAGCGGATCGGCGGTGCGAATGGTCGTAATGCATGATGCGGAAGACATGGTTGATCCGGCAGGATTGACGCTGCTCGATGCGGCAATGGAAACGGCCGTTCTGGCGCAATTGCCCGTCTTACCTGTGCCACAAGCCGATAGCCGGTGGATCGGTAGTCATTATTGCGAAGAATTTGCGGAAGCGCATGGAAAGGCCATGGTTGTTCGCGACGCGCTACGGGTCAGTATGCCATTAGCCGGGGTCGGCTGCGCCATCAGGCGAGGGGCCTTGGCCGAACTTGCATCCCGCCGGGTGGGCGGTTCCCCTTTTGCTGCGGACTGCCTTACCGAGGACTACGAATTGGGGATCAGGATTTCAGCCATGGGCGGGAACACTGCATTTCTGCGTTACCGGCATCAAGACGGGCGGTTGGCTGCGACCCGAGCCTGTTTTCCGGCACGACTGGATTTTGCCGTTCGGCAGAAGAGCCGTTGGGTCCACGGGATCGCCTTCCAGGGATGGGACCGGCTTGGCTGGACCCGGCGGCCGGCAGAAATCTGGATGCGATTGCGTGACCGCCGCGGCCCTTTCGCGGCGTTTATCCTGGCGATCGGCTATTCCTTGCTTGTGGTGGCCAGCCTTAGCTGGGGAATGCATCTGGCTGGCTTTGGCGTTCCACGGGATATTTCACCAGAATTGCGGGCGGTCCTGGTCGTAAACTTCGTCTGCTTTGCTTGGCGCGCATTGTGGCGATTCAGCTTTACCGCTCACGAATATGGCGCGGCAGAGGGTTTTCGGGCGGTGCTCCGTATCCCAGTTGCAAATGTGATTGCCATAATGGCAGGGCGCCGTGCCTTCGCGGGGTATGTCCGCTCCCTGGCTGGCCAATTGCCAGTTTGGGACAAGACCCACCACCACGCCCATCCGGCGTTGGCCGCCGCCGAACTCCGGAAGTTCACAGCATGAATGAAATTATGGAGCGCCGGCCCGGAGCGCCGATTCTGGCAATCTTGATCGTATTATCCTGCTGGTTCGGGGTACGAATGGCGACTTGGGAGTTGCCTTTCGTCCGTCCCAAGCCAGCGATCATCGCAACCGCAACCGCAACCGCAACCGCAACCGCAACCGCAACCGCGCCAGTGAAACAAGTCGAAGCGCAACTGCCAGTGATCCCGGCCGGTGCCCCGCAAGATGTGTGGGCGGATCGCACGACTGGTACCATCGCGCCCATACAAAGGGTTCAGATCGAAGCTGCACCCCGAGCAAATATCCCGCCATCCAGAGTCCCAATGCAATCGCCCGAAGTATTGGCTTCACATCAATTGTTGTGGATGGCGGCGATGAGTCAAATGCCTGTGCCGGGCGATGTCGCGCAATTAATGCATGTTGCAAGTGGCAATGCGCGGCAGCCGACGGGAAGCGCTCAAAAACCCTTGCGAAATGGCGGGAAGGGCAGTCGCTGGTCCCTCGATGGCTGGCTTTTCTTGAGACCGGATGCACCGGCCACCGCAAACATTGGCCCCGGTTTTGCAGGCTATGGCGGAAGCCAGGCTGGCACCGTGCTTCGTTATCGCTTGCGGCCGGATAGCAAAATACGCGCCGTTGCCTATTTGCGCGCGACCAAGGCCCTGACAGTGGGGCGAGAAAGAGAATTTGCGCTGGGTCTTTCCGCGCGCCCCATACAATCGATTCCAGTATCCGCTCAGGTCGAAATTCGCGCAACGCGCGGCGCGGCGGGCAATGAAATGCGTCCAGCCGCATTGTTGGTCACAGAAATCCCCGAGATTTCTCTTCCGTCCGGTCTGCACGGCGAAGCCTATGCGGCAGCCGGTTATGTCGGCGGAAAATTTGCCACGGCTTTTGTTGATGGTCAGATGAAACTTAACCATGCTGCCGCTTGCTGCGATTTCGGTGATCTGCGTGTAGGTGCCGGTGTTTGGGGCGGCGCGCAGAAGGGCGCGGCGCGGCTGGATGTTGGCCCCAGTGCTACGCTTCAAATCAAGCTGGGCACGACCCCCGCGCGCCTTTCGATGGACTATCGTATGCGGGTGGCTGGCGATGCCTCACCCGATTCCGGTGCCGCGATTACTCTTTCGGCCGGTTTTTAGACTGAAACAGACTACGGTTCAGCTTTAATCCATGGCTTCCCTCGTTTAGGGCGTAGCAATGGATGTTTATCTCCCTATCGCCAATCTTTCGGTCAATGGACTGGTGATCGTGATGCTTGGGATGATTACGGGCATTCTTTCGGGCCTTTTTGGCGTGGGCGGCGGTTTTCTGACCACGCCTTTGATGATTTTCTACGGCATTCCGCCAACAGTGGCTGCGGCTTCAGCATCGACTCAGGTGACCGGGGCCAGCGTGTCGGGCGTGTTTGCCCATTCGAGGCGTGGCGGAGTCGACTACCGCATGGGTGCGGTAATGGTGGTCGGTGGGATATTTGGTGCTGGCATTGGCGCCTTGCTGTTCCGTTTCTTCCAGTCGATCGGTCAGATCGACGTGGTCATCAACGTGCTCTATGTCGTTATGCTCGGCACTATCGGAACCTTGATGGCGCGCGAGGCGATGCAAGTGTTGCGGCCAAGCAAGAGGGGGGTGGCGCGTGCAGCCAAAAAGCGGAGACACCATCCGCTGGTTGCAGCCCTGCCACTGCGTTGGCGATTCTATGGTTCCGGTCTTTACATTTCACCATTGGCACCGCTGCTATTGGGAACAGGCGTGGGTATCCTGACCATGCTGATGGGCGTTGGCGGCGGTTTCATTCTGGTGCCGGCGATGCTTTACATACTTGGGATGAATGCCGGCGTTGTGGTCGGGACATCCCTGTTCCAGATATTATTTGTGACGATGGCCACAACGATGATGCATGCGCTGACTACCCGCGCGATTGATATTGTCCTGGCCGCATTGCTGCTGTTTGGTTCCGTTTCCGGAGCGCAAATCGGTGCAAAGTTGGCACAACGCGCGAAACCGGAAATTCTGCGGCTGGTGTTGGCCACAATCGTTCTTCTGGTTGCCCTGAGAATGCTGTTCGGATTGTTTTACCAACCCGATGAGATTTTCACGGTGGTCAATTTGTGATGTGGATGCGGGCTCTTGTGCTGGCATTGTTGCTGTCCGGTTTGCCGCTTGCCCCAGCTCAAGCGGCGAGCGATCCGATCCTGGTGCCTGAAGTTTCCCAGCATGAAGTGCAGGTCCAGCAGGGCTTTATCGGTACGAACCTTCTGTTGTTTGGTGCGATCCTTGATCCGGCCGGTGTCCGCGCGGGGCGGGACTATGATATCGTGGTTGTCCTTAAAGGCCCTACGGTGCCGATCCGGGTGCGTGAGAAGGAACGCATTGGCGGTATCTGGATCAATGCGCAGACGACAGATTTCCGATCCGCCCCGGCCTATTTTGCAGTGGCCTCTTCGGCGCCGATCGCTGATATTGTCGACGAAAGAACCGCCGCAATTTATGAATTGGGACTGCGCTTTATTCAGTTGTCCCCCACCGGCACTATCGATCCATCCGAACAGTTGAAATTCACCGAAGGTCTGGTGGATCTGCGCCAGCGCGAAGGCTTGTTCAAGGAAGACGAGCAGGGTGTAAGTATCAAAGGCCAGGTGCTCTATCAGGCCCGAATTTCACTGCCATCGAACGTTCAGACCGGAACATACACCGCAGAGACTTTCGCAATCACCCGCGGCCGGGTCATTGCGTCTGCCATTGCCGAAGTGGAGGTCAAGAAAGTCGGCTTCGAACGCCTTGTCGAAGTATTTTCGCAAAAGCAGGCTTTTTTATATGGCCTGATCGCAGTTGCCTTGTCGATTTTGATGGGTTGGATTGCTGGGCGCCTGTTTGCCATGGTCTGACGGTAAACGGTCTTCGCGATGGCAACAGTGTTGACGCGATATTAACCCTCCAACGGCTAATCCCGCATAGTAAATCAAACAAGAGCGGGCGTTGATATGACGGATATGGCACAGGGCAAGTTCGAGCCTGCGGAACAGGTCGCGGCAGGTGGCGCTCAGCCGGGCAACCTGGATATCATGGATAATGCCCAACATCCGATCGGTGTAGTGCTGGAAATTGCCGGTTCGGGATCGCAGATCGCCCTTGATCTCGAACGCCTCAACGAATGTATGGCGGACGAAGACCCATCGATCGGCCTGGCCGGACAGGTCGGCAGCCAGATCAAAATCCGCGTCGGCAACAGTTGGCTGCTGGCCAGCGTTCGCAATCAGCGTCAGGATCGGCGCGCAGGCGGCGGGATTATTGCCAATATCGACTTTCTTGGCGAAGGTCAGGAAGAGAAGCTGACCGGCAAGATCCATAGTTTCCGGCGCGGTGTAACCCGATATCCGGTTCCTGGTGCGCTGATCTACCCGGCAACTACCGCTGATCTGCGTCAGATATACGCCAGCGATGGCCGCGCAAATATCCAGATTGGCACAGTCTATCCAACCAAAGACATTCGCGCCGGCCTTTATGTCGATGCCTTACTTGGCAAGCATTTTGCCCTTCTTGGTTCCACCGGTACGGGTAAATCGACCAGCGCAGCATTGATCCTTCACCGAATTTGCGAGGCCGCACCCGAAGGCCATATCGTGATGATTGACCCCCACGGCGAATATTCTGCGGCCTTCAAACAGACGGGCAAGATTTTCGACGTGACCAATTTGCAGATGCCATACTGGCTGATGAATTTCGAAGAGCATTGCGAAGTCTTGCTCACCAGCAATGGTAATGAACGCCAGATCGACGCAGACATTCTTGCGCGCTGCTTGTTGACTGCGCGGTGTAAGAACCGCCTTGCCGATACGATGGGCAAGATCACCGTCGATTCGCCCGTGCCCTATCTGCTTTCCGACCTTTCTAACGAAATACAGAACCAGATGGGCAAACTGGAAAAGGCCACATCCAGCGCCCCGTACATGCGGATCAAGACAAAGCTTGATGAACTGAAGGGTGACCCGCGTTACCAGTTCATGTTCTCCGGCATGCTGGTCGGTGATACGATGGCGGACTTTATCTCCAAGGTTTTCCGTATGCCGAGCGCAGGTAAGCCAATCTCGATCATCGATGTCTCTGGCGTACCTTCGGATATTACATCAACTGTCGTTGCCGTGCTTAGCCGCCTTGTGTTCGATTTCGCCATTTGGGGCAGGGACGAGAAGACCAATCCGATCCTCCTGGTTTGCGAAGAAGCCCACCGGTACGTTCCAAACGAACGCAACGCCGATGGTTCATCCGTCGGCCGCATTCTCAGTCGTATCGCCAAGGAAGGCCGTAAATACGGCATTTCACTGGGTCTTATAACGCAGCGCCCATCCGACCTTGCCGAAGGTGTACTTTCGCAGTGCGGTACGATTATTTCGATGCGCCTTAACAATGACCGCGACCAGGCTTTCGTGAAGTCGGCCATGCCGGAAGGCGCACGCGGATTTCTCGATTCGATTCCGGCCCTGCGTAACCGCGAATGCATCATCTGCGGCGAAGGTGTCGCGATTCCGATCCGGGTAAGCTTTGACAACCTCGACGAAGTGAAGCGTCCCGCGTCCGAAGATCCGAGCTTTGTCGAACTCTGGCGTCAGAGCGGCGGTGAAGAAGAAGCGGTGTACCGTACAGTCCAGCGGTGGAGGTCGCAGGGCGCCTAAGTACCTCGGGTATCGCCGAACAGGTGGATATGCAGCCGGTCACTCATCCGGAAGCCATGATCAAGGCATAGCGGCACCAGCCATTGTTCGCGCGTGCGCAAAGTTGTGCTGTCGGTGCCTTCGGGCATCAGAAACACACGTTTCGCAGGAAGGGCATGTGCGCGAACCAATGCGGCCACTTCATCGACATCATCGGGTGTTGCGACCACGAATTTGAAGAAGGCGCGCGTATCGCCGGAATAGCTGCGCAGCCGCTCCGGGATCAGCGCAAGTTCGGCCGGATTGCCGCTGTGCCTCAGCTTCGGGCTCACATTGTATTGATCGATCCGAACATCCAACCGCGCTGGCGCGGTTGTGGTGCCGTTGGTTTCAACTTCGACAGTCAGGTCTGGCAGCAATTCAAGCAATGCGCTGAGAGCAGGGGCCTGCAACAGCGGTTCACCCCCGGTAATAACCAGACGGCGCTGGCCCAAGGCCATGATACGCTTGGCTACGGCCCCTTCGTCCAACGTGATCTGATTGCGATTCCGGTCGAAGGTTGTACCGCCGCGATGTGGGCGCTCGTCGCCCTCGAAATGCCAGGTATAGGCTGTATCACACCATTCGCAGGCCAGATTGCAGCGCGAAAGGCGGATGAATGTGCATGGAGCGCCCACAGACGGGCCTTCACCTTGCACGGAGGCGAATATTTCCGGTTCTCCCGGCGTGGTCGTGGCTAGGACTAGCGACATACATTCCATCCAGGGCGCTTCGTGCTTGCAAGCGGCAGCTTTACGGACAGGACGAGTTCAGCCGCTTCCGACTTTACGTCAGCGGTAATCGGAGAAGACTCATAGGCTGCGGCCTGTGTCATATCGCTGTCTTTTCACCATGGGGCCGGACCGGGCAAGGCTTGAACGACAATCTCCGCCACTTGCCTTGTATCTGCTGAAGTGCGGCGTGGAACGCTGCGTTACCCCAACCGTTCCAGCGCCGCCTGTAATCTTTCCGCTTCTGCCGAATGTTTGGCGAAGTCGTCCTTTGCCTTCTCTACCGCTTCGGGTTTGGCGCGTTCGACGAAAGCCGCATTGCCAAGCCGCCCTTCAAGGGCCTTGGCCTCCTTCTGCGCAGCTTCCAGCGCCTTGGAAAGGCGTGTGCGCTCCGCGCCAAGATCGATCACGCCTTCGAGTGGTATGGCAAACGTATCGCCGCCAACGCCGACTTGCATGGCGGCGCCGGCCGGTGCCGCTTCGAAATGGACTGCACTGATCCGGGCCACTCGGTCGAGCGCAGCCTGATTACGGGCAATTTTGTCTCTCGCCGCGGCACTGGGGCTAGCGCACCACGCTTCCAGCTTGGCCCCCGGCGCGATGCCAAGTTCGTTCTTTGCCCCGCGCAACGCGCCGGTCAGTGCAATCAGCCACTCGACTTCGGCCTTGGCTGCGGCATCCACTTTTGCCGCGGGTTGCGGCCATTGCGCTGTAATTAGCGGATGATGCGCACGGCTGCCTTGTTTGCTCCACAATTCTTCGGTGATGAAGGGCATGAAGGGGTGGAGCATGACCAGGATCTGGTCGAGCACCCAACCGGCCACAAGCCGGGTTTCTGCATCGATCTGGCCCTTGATAAGTTCCAGATACCAATCGCAGAAATTGTCCCACACGAAATGGTAGATCGTGTTTGCTGCGGCATCAAATCGTAAATCGCCAAGCGCGCGGTCGATTGCGGCCAGTGCTTCCACCACTTCGCCAATAATCCAGCGATTGACCGCACTGGTTGCCGTCGGCGCTTCCAGGGTAGTTGAAGCACCGATTCCATTCGCCTGACAGAATCGAGTGGCGTTCCACAATTTGGTGGCGAAGTTGCGATAGCCTTCGACCCGCTTTTCATCCATCTTGATGTCGCGGCCCTGACTTTCCATTGCCGCCATGAAAAACCGCAGAGCATCTGCGCCATACTGATCAATCAGGCCCAGTGGATCGACCACATTGCCTTTCGATTTGGACATCTTCGCCCCGTCCGCCGCGCGAACGAGGCCGTGCAGATAGAGCTTGGGCCACGGGTTCTGCCCGGTCAGATGCCGCCCCATCATCATCATCCGCGCATCCCAGAAGAACAGGATGTCGAAGCCGGAAATAAGCAGGTCGTTGGGGTAGTGCTTTTCCAGCAGATCGGATTGTTCCGGCCAGCCGAGCGTGGCAAAGGGCCACAAGGCGGAGGAGAACCATGTGTCGAGCACGTCTTCGTCGCGCCTCAGAACGGCATCGCCGCCAGCTTTTGCCTGCGCTTCCTCCTCGGTCATTGCCACGAAGATTTCGCCGTCTTCGTTGAACCACGCCGGAATCCGGTGTCCCCACCATAGCTGCCGCGAAACGCACCATGGCTGGATGTTTTCCATCCAGTTAAAGAAGGTTTTCTCCCAACTCTTGGGGACGATTTCGATGGCACCACTGCGCACCGCTTCGATGGGTGCTTTGGCCAGAGATTCCGCATCGACATACCATTGGTCGGTCAACATCGGTTCGATTACCACGCCGCCCCGGTCGCCGAAGGGCTGCATGATGATTTTATCCTCCACCATCACCATCAGACCTTCGGCGTCGATATCGGCGACCACGCGTTTGCGCGCCTCGAAGCGGTCAAGGCCGCGATAGACATCGGGCACCAGATTGAGCGTATCGATCTCCGCAGCCGTGAAGTTCCCGCTTTGCGCAATGGCTTTCGCCTGTTTGGCAGTTTCGGCGTAGGGAACGCCGTCAGCGCGCATAGTCGCGGTTTCGTCCATCAACCGGTACATCGGGATGCCATTGCGCTGGGCGACGCCAAAATCGTTTTCGTCGTGCGCGCCGGTTATCTTCACCGCGCCCGAGCCAAATTCTGGGTCGGGATATTCGTCAGTGATGATAGGGATCAGGCGGCGATGCGCCTTGGGGCCGACGGGTATCTCGCAGAATTTGCCCACGATGGGCAGGTAGCGCGCATCATTCGGATGGACCGCGACCGCGCCGTCTCCCAGCATCGTTTCCGGGCGAGTGGTGGCGATGGAGATATAGTCGCGTTCCTCCTCCAGTACCACATTACCGTCCTCGTCGCGCTGGATGTAGGTATATGTCTCCCCGCCGGCGAGTGGGTATTTGAAGTGCCACATCTGGCCCTGGATTTCGCGGGTCTCCACCTCAAGATCGGAAATAGCGGTTTTGAGTTTCGGATCCCAGTTCACCAGACGCTTGTCGCGGTAGATCAGGCCGTCATTATAGAGATCGACGAACACTTTCATCACCGCGTCGGAAAAATGCGGATCCATTGTGAACTGCTCACGGCTCCAGTCCATCGAACAGCCCAGACGGCGCAATTGCCGGGTAATCTGGCCTCCGCTTTCCTCTTTCCATTCCCAGACCTTGGCGATGAATTCTTCGCGGGAATAATTGGTTCGCTTGTCCTGGCGTTCTTCAAGCTGACGTTCGACCACCATCTGGGTGGCGATGCCGGCATGGTCCATTCCGACCACCCACAGCGCATCCTTGCCGCGTAGGCGTTCATACCGGATCATGATGTCCTGCAACGTGTTGTCCAGCGCGTGGCCGATGTGCAGGCTGCCGGTCACATTGGGCGGCGGGTTGACGATGGTGTAAGGCGGCGCATCAGGCCGTTCAGGACGGAAAAGCCCCTGTTGTTCCCAATGGGAATACCAATGTGCCTCAATGGTGGCAGGGTCGAAAGTCTTGGCAAGTTCGCTGGTCATATCGCGGATGCCTTTGCCAGCGGTGTGGTCAGGACGCAACGGGCCATTGGTGCAATACGGATAGCAACGACCTTGTCTGCGGCGGAATTTGCCATCATAGCTTAAACTTATGAGTTCCGGCGCGCACTTCACGATCGAACAGGACGGGGACAGCCCGGTCCGTTTGCGATTATCCGGACCCTATCTGGTTTCTTCCATCGGCCTGGTTGATCGCGAGTTGCGCAGGATCGAGGCGTCAGTTGCAATCATTGACCTGTCGGGCGTGACCGAAATCGATACGGTCGGCGCCTGGACTGCAAGCCAGCTCGCACTTCGCCACGACGCCCGTATCGAAGGTGCTGACTCGCGGGCATTGCGTTTGATCAAGGCCGTGACTTTCCACGATACCGATGAAGACATCGAACCCGAGCGGCCCAGCATTCTGTTTCGGGTGCCAGGCGGCGTGGGCAAGCTGGTTGGAAATTTTGGCAGTGGAATCGTTGGGCTGGTCAGCTTTATCGGGGAAATCATCCTCGGCTTTGGCAGCGTAATCCGCCATCCGGGGCGGCTGAGGGTCAAGGCGCTGGTCCACCAGTTGGAATTGGTCGGGGTGTCGGCACTGGGGATCATTGGATTAATGAGTTTCCTGATCGGCATTGTGGTCGCCCAGCAGGGCGCAGTGCAGTTGCAGCAATTCGGTGCAGAGATTTACACGATCAATTTGACGGGCCGCCTGACCCTGCGCGAACTGGGTGTGCTGATGACCGCGATTATGGTTGCCGGCAGGTCCGGATCTGCCTTTGCCGCACAGATTGGCACGATGAAACTGACCGAAGAAGTCGATGCCATGCGTACGATCGGGATATCTCCGATAGAGGCGCTGGTCATTCCGCGTATCCTGGCAGCGATCATCATGATGCCCCTTTTGGGGTTTTATTCCGCCTGCATGGGCATCATTGGCGGGGCCTTTATTGCTGACCTTACGCTGGATATTCCGTTTTTTATTTTTCTTTCACGCATCCAGGAAGTCGTTCCTCTCTACGATCTCTATGTCGGCTTGGTGAAAGCGCCGGTGTTTGGCATGATCGTGGCAATTGCCGGCTGCTATCAGGGTATGCGGGTGGAAGGAAATTCGGAACAGGTTGGTTTGCGCACTACCAAGGCTGTGGTGCAGGCGATCTTCATGGTTATCGTTCTTGATGCTTTCTTCGCAGTGTTCTTCACCGAGATTGGCTGGGCATGAGCGAGGGTGAAGGTCAGCAGCTGGATGCGTTCAAGCGTTATCGCGGCGATTTTCCAATCGTTGTGGAAGGGCTGGTCAATCGTTTTGGCAGCCAGACTGTCCACGAAAACCTGTCCCTCAAAGTCAGGCGCGGCGAGATAATCGGTGTGGTCGGTGGATCAGGCACGGGTAAATCCGTGCTAATGCGGTCAATCATCGGCCTGCAGCGGCCTGCAGAAGGCCATATCGAAGTGTTCGGGCGCTCCATCACGGATGCCGCGCCAGACGAGGTGCTTGGCGTGCGTAACCGCTGGGGGGTCCTGTTTCAGGGCGGCGCCCTGTTCTCGACCCTGACGGTGGGTGAAAATGTCGCAGTACCGCTGAAACAGTTCTATCCGGAGATTTCGGAAGAACTGTTGGTGGAAATCGCGCGTTACAAAGTGGTGTTGTCCGGCTTGCCGGAAGATGCTGTCAGCAAATATCCATCGGAATTGTCGGGCGGCATGAAAAAGCGCGCTGGTCTCGCCCGCGCTTTGGCGCTTGATCCGGAACTGTTGTTCCTTGACGAACCGACGGCCGGACTTGATCCAATCGGTGCCGACAAATTTGACCGGCTGACGCGCGAACTGAAACAGGCGCTGGGGCTGACCGTTTTCCTGATAACCCACGATCTTGATACGCTTTACGCCATTTGTGATCGCGTGGCAGTGCTGGCAGATCAGCAGGTAATCGCGGTTGGAACTATTCCCGAATTGCTTGCCACTGACCATCCGTGGATTCAGGAATATTTCAACGGTCCGCGGGGCCGAGCGGCGCAAAGCAGCCAGGCACGCAGTGATGGTGGCGGCAAGTCGGTGGACAATCAACCGGTTGGCGGGGCATAGGGGCAAGCGATGGAAACGCGCGCAAATAACGTCTGGGTCGGGGTGGTCACATTGTTGCTGGTGGCGGCGGTTGCGGCTGGCTTCCTGCTGCTTGCCCGGTTCAGTGCCGAAAGCCAGAAGGAATATGACATTCTGTTCCAGCAATCGGTGGCAGGTCTTGCCAACGGTTCGGAAGTAACCTTTGCCGGGGTTCCGGTCGGTCAGGTGGCAGAGATTGTGCTGTGGAAACAGGATCCGGAATATGTTCGTGTGCGGATCAGGGTCAAACATGATGTGCCGATTCTGATCGGGACGACGGCAACCATCCAGGGATCCTTCACCGGGGTTTCGACAATATTGCTGGATGGTGCGCGCATTGGCGCTCCGCCGATTACGTGTGAATCGACGGCCTGTCCGGATGGGGTTCCGTTGATACCCCCCAAGCCGGGCGGGTTGGGCGAATTGTTGGCCAATGCGCCGTTACTGCTCGAAAGGTTGGCAACCTTGACTGAGCGGATGACGGCAGTGCTTTCCGAAGACAATCAAAGTCAAATCGCGGGCATTCTCTCGAATACCAACACGATTACCAGGCAATTTGCCGATACCGCGCCGCAAGTAGAACGGACACTTGCCGAACTGCAGGTCACCTTGCGTCAATCTTCAGAAGCCCTTGATGCTTTTGAAAAGGTCATGGCATCGACGGACCAATTGCTCAATTCCGACGGGCAGGCTTTGGCCGTGCAGTTGCGGACCACGCTCGGTTCTGCAAACGATGCCGCGAAGTCCTTGTCTGCCACGCTGGAAGAAACCCGGCCGGCAGCACGGCAATTGTCGGAAACCACCTTGCCTGCCGCAGAGGCGACATTGCGCGATCTGAAAGCGACCAGCAAGGCGTTAAGGGCAGTGACGGAACGGCTCGAAAGCGAAGGCGCGGGTTCGTTGCTGGGCAGCCCGGCCTTGCCGGATTACAAGAAGAAATGATCAACGCATTTCGCAACAGGAGGCGCGTTTGATGCGCAGTGTGAAACAGGCAGGCGCCGCCCTTTCAATTGTGTTTTTGTCGGCAAGTTTGGCGGGCTGCGTCAGTTTTGGCGCGAAGCCGCCGCCTAGCCTGATGACCCTTACACCCACGGCAACCGTTCCGGTTGGTCCTGGCCCGGGCGGCGCGATTAGCGGCGCACTGGCGATTGCAGAACCCGAAGCGCCCGCAAGGCTCGCAGTCACGCGCGTGCCGGTGCAGGTGAATGATGCCAATATTGCCTATCTCAAAGACGCCGTCTGGGTAGAACGGCCAACCCGATTGTTCCGGCGCCTGCTGGCTGAAACAATCCGAAGCAAATCGAGCCGCATCGTGGTCGACAGCGACGATGTATCAGTAATTCCCGCCGATCAACTTCGCGGCACATTGCAGGATTTCGGCTATGATGCGCGCAGCCAGTCCGTTGTTGTCCGCTTCGATGCGATACGCAGCGGTAAGGATGGCTCCGCCCAGACCAGCCGGTTCGAGAGCGTGATTCCGGGTGTGGCAGCTGAAGCGGACGCTGTTGGCGATGCGCTGAACCGTGCTGCCAACGATGTCGCCATGCAAGTTGCCGACTGGGTCGGTTAGGAGCCGAGCAGCCGCACGAACTCAAATGCGCAAAGGAAGTCTTGCCGGCGGCGGGCCAGGCGCGTCTCGGCTTCGGCATCGCTGCCCCAGAGTTCCGCTTGCCACAGCTCCTCCAGATTGGCGGCATTCCATAACTGGTCGGGATCCGCGCCCGGCACCAGCGCGCAAAGGCCGATTATCAGCGACGCGCTGAGTGAAGCCAATGTATGCAGGCCCGCCAGAGTGAAGCCGTCGAGGGTGGATAGGATGTCTGACATGCCCTCCACCGCCTCTGCAGGCTGCGGACGATGGATTATTCCGCTGACGCGGTTCAACCGAATGCCGTGGAGGGCCTCGAATTCGCCAAGCAACGGATCCCACAGCATTTGCTGCCGGCGGTATAGGGCATCTTCCGGATCGGCGCGGTAGCACAGCGTATCGGTTTCGCCGAAGGCCAGCAATTTGGCGATAGTGGCCGCGCGATCCGGTGCGACAATGTCGATGGCATAATCAACCAGATCGCGAAGGCGAAATCGGTCCGGGTCAATTTCTTCCCCCTGACCCGACCATTCATTTGCGACGGCTTCGGCCAGTGCGCGCGTCGGGATGAGTTGCGGCTTTGCGCCAGCGGTACGGATTGGCCTGGTATCGAGCCGAACACTATACGCGCCTTCTGCTTCGGCAATCGAAACGTCACTGTAAAAACGCTTCATTCGCGCGGGCTCCGCCACCGCCGGGCGAAGATTTGCGGAACCACAAAAACATCCACCACGCCGACGGCGGCAAGAACATAGGCGACCTCTCTTGGCCAATCGATTATACCCTGCGTGATCAGGATAGCGACCATGATCATCGCCACGCCGCTAAGGCGCATCATTCCCATGACAATCACACGATTGCGGGCAAGATCTTCATTCATTGCAGCAATTCCCACAGATGTTTCGGCGAAGTTGCCACCTCTTCGGCACCCGCAGCGCGCAATTCGTCGGACGAATGATAGCCCCAATCCACCCCAATCGCGCGCACGCCGCCTGCAAGGGCCATTTCCATATCGAAGGTGGTATCGCCAATCATGACGGAATCTTGTGGCAGTGCCGACGCATCGGCCAGGGCCGCTTCCAACATTGCCGGGTGCGGTTTTGATGGGTGCCTGTCCGCCGTCTGGAGTGAGACGAAATGGCCGGAGAGTTGGTGACTGGCCAGGCAACTGGTGAGCCCACGATCGGATTTCCCGGTGGCGACAGCAAGCAACCAGCCCGCGCCCCGCAGTTGGCCAATCAAATCGGCAATTCCGGCAAACAGAGGTTCCTCCAGGCGGCCCTCCATACGGCTGGCGCGATAGGCATGCTTATAGGCTTCGACCGCCGCTTCCTGCAGAGCAGGGTCTGTTCCGGGTGCCAGAACGCGCACCGCCTGCGGCAGACTTAGCCCGACAATCCGCCGTACATCATGCCGATCTGGCTGCGTCAATCCAGCTTCGCCAAAGGCAATCTCCATCGCCTCGCAAATGCTCGCCTGCCCATCGACCAGCGTGCCGTCGCAATCGAAGACGGCCAACTTTACGCTCATTTGACCAAATTTCGCATCAGTTTGGCTATTGCAGAGGGGCCTTGCTGTTCAAGCCCGTCGACCAGGCGTTTGCGTTCTTCGGCAGGGGCATTTTGTGACAGTTTCATCGTGTCCCGCCACGCCGTCACGTCCATTTCGAAACCGACAATTCCCTTCAGCAAGCCGCGCAGCCGCACATCGGAAAGCTTGTCCATCGTCCAGGGTATTCCGCCAGAAATACGCCCTTCGTGCCGCGCGCTGAGTTGCCCCACCAAGGCAAGCAAGCCGTCATCATCCAACCGTCGTACCGGGCCTTCCAGCTCCAGCGAGACATAATTCCACGTCGGCACCTGTTCCTGATTGGCGTACCAGCGCGCAGATATATAGGCGTCTGGCCCATTCACCACGGCCAGAGCGGTGCGACCGGCGATATGATTGGTCAGTGCATTTCCAGCCGACAGGTGAAATCGCAGCGCGCCGTCACCGGTGGAAAGCAACGGCGTGTGGACCACGCGGGGCCCATCAGGCGTTTGGGCAAAAACCATCCCAAAGCCGACACTATCAATCAGGGCTTCTTGTGACAGGCGCTCTCCATTTCTGAAGATGGCGTTAGGATGCATTCAGTCTTTCCTCTTACCGGCATTGGATTTGGATGGGCCGCGCCTTGCAGCAACTGTTCTGGCGCCTGCTTTCTGACCCGGCTTCTGACCCGGCTTCTGGCCTGACTTCGGGCCGGATCTTGGACCTGATTTGGGACCGGACTTCGCGCCGGTTTTCGCGGCTGGTTTCGACCGCCCCTTTGCCGGGGCTTCTTTTCCGGTGATCCGTTCGCGTCGTTCCCCGCGCCGTTCCTTGCGAATCTGTTTGGAGTGTTGCCGCGCCGCCTGCTTCTTTTGGTCCCGCGACATTGGCGTGGGCGAATCATCGGGCAGGGCATCGCTCAGGGTTATATCGAAACCCATTTGCGCCATGCTGGCAGCAAAATGTTCCGGCAGATCCGCGGTGACATCCAATGGTGCACCGTCGGGGTGGTCAATTACCAGTCGCCGCGCATGAAGATGCAACTTGCGACTGATACTTCCAGTCAGAAACGCATCCTGACCGCCATATTTTCCGTCCCCCACGATTGGATGGCCGATTGCCGCCATATGGACACGCAACTGGTGCGTGCGCCCGGTCAGCGGCTGTAATTCGACCCAGCAGGCACGGTTTCCGGCCCGTTCGATCACGCGGTAGCGTGTCCGTGCAGTCTGACCATTTTCTTCGTCGACATGCATCTTTTCGCCGCCGGTTCCCGGTTGCTTGGCGATAGGTGCGTCGATCTGCCCTTCGAAAAGGTCGGGCACACCCACAATCAGTGCCCAATAGACTTTCTTGGCGCTGCGGCCGGAAAAGCGCTTGGAAAAATAGGCTGCGCTGCCTGGGGTCCGTGCGATAAGCAAAACGCCACTGGTATCCTTGTCCAACCGATGGACCAACCGGGGGCGCGGTCCAGTTTCGGCATAGGCATCCAGCAATCCGTCAACATGCTGTTTCATTCCAGTGCCGCCCTGCGTGGCCAGTCCCGGCGGCTTGTTGAGCACGATTGCAGCCCGATCCTGCGTAATGACCATCGAATCGGCCAATGCCATTTCATCTTCGGATAATGCGCGCCTCTGGCCCGGTGCGCGTTCGGCTTGCTCACCGCCCGGGGGCACGCGAAGAACCTGGCCTGTGGTGATTCGATCATCCACTTTCGCACGTTTCCCGTCGACACGGATTTGTCCGGTGCGTGCCCAGCGTGACACCGTGGCAAAGCCGATCTGCGGCAGGTGGCGCTTGAACCAGCGGTCCAGACGCACCCCGTCATCATCCGGTCCTACCGTGAACTGGCGAACCCGGTCGTCCTGAGTCTGGTCCACACTCATGCCGCCAACCGCATGATAATGAGGCCAACATAAAGCCCGATAAGGCCGGCGATAACCGAAATGAGCCCATAGAACAGCGCGGTTGCAGACTGCCCCCGTTCGATCAGCAGCATCAATTCCAGGCTGAAAGCGGAAAAGGTCGTGAACCCGCCAAGCAGGCCAACACCGATCAGCAGCCGCCATTGTTCGCCGCCCTGTCCATATCGAGCGAGGTATCCCGCCAGCAAACCCATCGCGAGACTTCCGATGACATTGACCGATAGGGTGGCCCATGGGAAAGCGGTCACGGCCGGAATGCCAAGCCAATGCGTTATTCCGCGCCCAGCCTGGTAACGCAGGGCTGCCCCGGCAGCGCCGCCCAGCGCGACATTGATGGTGGCAGCGAAAGGAGAAAGATTGTTCATGGGGGGTGCCTTAGACGCGCAATCGCCGTTCGTCATCCCGGATCGCTCTCAAACACTTGCCAAAATGCGTTTGATTCGCTAGGCGCGCCACAGTTCGAGCCGGTCCGGTAAGGATTCGGCTAAATTTTCTTTGGTTTAGTACTGGCGCAACCCGCGCAGATGCGGGCTCTGGGCTTTTGCTGTGAGGTGTTTGAATTTATGCAGATCATGGTTCGCGATAACAATGTCGACCAGGCCCTACGTGCGCTCAAGAAGAAGCTGCAGCGCGAAGGTGTCTATCGCGAAATGAAGCTGCGTCGTCATTACGAAAAGCCGAGCGAAAAGCGCGCCCGTGAAAAGGCTGCTGCTGTGCGCCGCGCCCGTAAGATGGACCGCAAGCGGATGGAACGCGACGGCAGCTAAGGCTTCCGTTCGGGCAAACTCCTGCTTGAACCCAACACTGCATTAAGCCATCAGGGCGCGGAGAAATCTGCGCCCTTTTGCTGTGGCTCACCCTTTTACGATCCAGGATATGTCGATGACCGAAATTACCCGAGTTCCGCTCCAGCCTATCGCCAAAGGTTCCCTGCTCAAGCTGTGGCTTGGGGTGCTTGCCGTGGTGCTGCTTGGCGGCGCCATTGCTTTTGCCGCTGTGCCCCAGGGTACCGATGTGGAAACTGTCACGGCTGGCACTGGCCCGAACCCCTCTGCGGAAGACGTGGTGTTGGTGAATTACACCGGCAAGCTGAAGGACGGGAAAGTCTTTGACGAAGGCCAGCAATCGCCGTTGCCGCTCGGCCAGATGATCGAAGGCTTTCGGGAAGGCGCGATGAAGATGCAGAAGGGCGGGAAGTATGTGCTGACCATCCCGGCATCGAAGGGCTATGGCGCAGAAGCCAAATCGAACCCGCAGACTGGTGAAGTCGTTATTCCGGCGAATAGCGATCTGGTGTTTGAAATCGAATTGCTCGATTTCATGCCGCTGGCTGATTTTCAGGCACGCATGGCCCAGATGCAGCAAATGATGCAGATGCAACAACAGCAGCAACAGGGCGGAGAAGGCGCTGCGCCCCCCAGATAGTCGGCCGGTCTAGCGAAGCCGTTCGGCCCGAAACCATTGCGATTACCGCGATTTTCGCGGACAAGGCGGGATGGAACAGGAAACAGCCCCGGCTTCGCCGATCTACTCGCCCGCATCCGCAGCCGATTTGGATAATGATTGGCCGTTAAGGCCATGGTTGCTGGCCGGGCTACTGGGTCTGGCGGGTTTGCTGGTTCATTTCGCCAGCCATGGCGGTGAAAATTCGCCCTGGCGGATGGCGTTGACCGCGCTCTTCTGTTTTGCGCCGATTGCCGCCGCCTTCACGATCAACCGTGAATTTCGCAAATCGCAGGTGATTTTTTCGCTGTGTGTGGGCGTGGTCATGGCGGGGATTGCGTGGCGGGCCACCAGCGCGGGGGATCGTTATTCCGATCAGGCATACTGGATCGCATCCGGCGTGGTGGCAGTAACGCTGGCCGTGCCGCTGTTTCAGGCCGGCTTCCACCGCAAACATTTTTCGACTTCCTATTCCGACACGCATTATTTTGTATGGACTGATCTGATCAGTGGGGCCGGTGCCTTTGTCTTTCTGGGGATCAGCTGGGCGCTGATCGCGATTTTGTCGCAATTGTTTCAGCTTATCCAAATCGATCTTCTCAAGAAGTTGTTGGAACAGGGATGGTTTGGCTGGGCTTTTTCCGGTGTCGCTTTTGGCGCCGGGCTCGGAACCTTGCGGAACCAATTGAAGGTTCTTTCGACCTTGCAGTCCGTTGTCTTGATGGTCCTGTCGATGCTTGCAGTCCCGCTCGCGGTTGGCCTGGTGATCTTTCTGTTGGCGATGATCGTGTCCGGACCTGACGTATTATGGGAGGCGACACGCAGAGCCACCCCGGTTTTGCTCGCTTGCGGGGTTGGTGCCTTTATCCTCACAAACGCGGTGATCCGGGCTCAGGATCCCGAGATGTCTTCTTCGCGCCTGCTGCGGATCGCCGCCCTGGTTCTGGCCCTCTGCATCTTTCCTCTGACATTGTTTGCTTCGGTTTCGATGGGGACACGGATTGCGCAATACGGACTTTCGCCGGAACGGATTTGGGCGCTGACGGCGATCGCGATAGCCACGGCTTACGGCTTTGCGTATTTTCTGGGTGTAATCCGCGGCCGCAAAGCGGGCTGGCGTGATTATCTCAGACGAAGCAATCTGCATCTTGCGGCGGTCATTTCGGTCATTGGGCTGGTGTTGGCGATGCCGATTTTCAATTTCGGAGCAATTTCGGCCCGCAACCAGTTGGCCCGTCTGGAAAGCGGGACTGTTTCGGCGAAAGATTTCGACTATGCGGCGCTGCGCTGGGACTTTGGCGAACCGGGCCGCGCGGCTCTGGCGAAGCTGGTAAAGTCACCCAATGAAGACATCGCCAAGGGCGCAAAAATTGCCCAGGCGCAAAATGTCCGCTTCTATCGCGGAGTGCCGGAGGGCGAAGCGGAATCGTCCAAGCGATTAGGCAATTTGCGTATGGATATTGAAGATCCGGCACTGCGCGAGCGGATCGAATTCGCCATCACCGCGCGTGAATGGAATTGCAGCGATCCATGTTTTGCGATCGATACGGGGATCAGCGGTCCAGGGGAAGGGGCCAAAGGGGAGCATCGGATTGCCTTGGTCGAGGGTAAGCAGGTGGTGTTCCTGAGCATTGATCCCGATGCGCCGTTAGGGAGTGCGAAAGCAGGCCAAAATGCTCTTTCGGCCTCCGAAAGCGAGGAGGGCGATCTGCCCGAGGATACGCCCACTCTGGCGAAGGAATCCAAGGTTGAAATCCGGGACTGGCAGGGGCGCAAGATTTTTGTGGATGGGAAACCGATCGGCCGTCCGTTCAAATAGACGTTGCGGAACCCAATGCCCGCTTGAAGGCGGGGCAACTCATCGCTAACGCGCCTGTCATGTCTGTCGATAAACAAACCGTGGCGAAAATCGCTTCGCTGGCCCGGATAAACATGTCCGATGACGCGTTGGAGCGAATGGTGCCGGAACTGAACAATATTCTGGCTTGGGTGGACCAGTTGGGAGAGGTCGATTGCACCGGTGTCGAACCGATGACCGCAGTCATCCCCAACACCTTGCGGCTGCGCGATGACGTGGTCGATGCCGATCCGCTGACGGGTGGCGGCATTCGCGACAAGGTTCTGGCCAACGCGCCCGCAGCCGAACATGGCTTTTTCGGCGTGCCCAAGGTGATCGAATAATGACCGATCTGACAAAGCTGGGCGTTGCCGCCATTCGTAATGGCGTGGCCGCTGGCGAATTTACCGCGCGCGAAGTTGCAGAAGCGTTCAACGCGAATGTAGCCGCCGCTGCTGCTCTCAACGCATTTATCGTCACGACGCCGGATCATGCGCTGGCCGCTGCCGACAAGGTCGATACAGACCGCGCCGCAGGCAGGCCCTTGGGCGGCATGGCCGGGGTGCCCATTGGAATGAAGGATTTGTTCGCGACCCAGGGCGTGCAGACCACAGCGGCGAGCCACATTCTCGAAGGCTTCATCCCGCAATATGAGAGTACGGTTTCCGGCAAATTATGGGCGGCGGGGGCCGGCATGCTCGGCAAGCTGAATCTCGATCAGTTTGCGATGGGTTCGTCCAACGAAACCAGCTATTTCGGCAATGTGATTTCACCCTGGCGGCGCAGCGATGGCGGCAATGCGGCCTTGGCGCCGGGTGGTTCCTCGGGCGGTTCCAGCACGGCGGTTTCTGCCTGGCTTGCCCCCGCTGCCACCGGCACTGACACCGGCGGTTCCATCCGCCAGCCAGCCGCCTTTACCGGTATTACCGGGGTCAAGCCAACCTATGGCCGTTGCAGCCGTTGGGGTATCGTTGCCTTTGCTTCCAGCCTTGATCAGGCAGGGCCGATGGCGCGCGATGTGACCGATTGCGCAATCATGCTTGGCGCGATGGCTGGATTTGATCCCAAGGATTCGACCAGTCTCGACCTGCCGGTGCCCGATTGGGCCGGTTCGCTCAATGCGGACATGCGGGGCAAGAAAATCGGCATTCCGCGCGAATACCGGATGGAAGGCACAGACGCCGATATTCTCAAAAGCTGGGATGACGGGATTGCCTGGTTGAAGGATGCGGGCGCCGAAGTGGTCGATATCAGCCTGCCGCATACCAAATATGCGCTGCCTGCCTATTACATCATCGCGCCAGCCGAAGCCTCCAGCAATCTCGCCCGCTATGACGGTGTTCGTTATGGCCTGCGCGATCTGCCGGAAGGGGCGGGGCTGCAGGATATGTATGCCGCAACCCGTTCGGACGGGTTCGGGGACGAGGTCAAGCGCCGGATTCTGATCGGCACCTATGTGCTCAGCGCAGGTTTCTATGATGCCTATTACAATCAGGCGCAGCGCATACGCACATTGATCAGCCGGGATTTTGAAAATGCGTTCAAGGACTGCGACGTGATCCTTGCGCCGACCACGCCGACCGCCGCATTCGCGCTGGGCGAAAAGAGCGATGATCCGCTGGCCATGTATCTCAACGATGTATTCGCAGTGCCCGCTTCGTTGGCCGGCCTTCCTGCCATGTCCGTGCCTTGCGGTGTCAATTCGCAAGGGCTGCCTTTGGGGCTGCAGATCATCGGCAAAGCCTTTGACGAACAAGGTGTGCTGAATGCAGGCCTTGCCATTGAAAAGCGCGCCGGTTTCATCGCGACGCCGGAGAAGTGGTGGTAATCGCCAAGGGCGCTCCAGCCGCCCGGCACGAACGCTATGTGGCGCTCGATGCCCTGCGCGGTGTCGCCGCGATATTGGTGGTGTTCTTCCACATCGGTAATTTCGGCTGGCTGGCCGGAATTCCGATGATGCGCGCTGGCTGGTTGCTGGTCGATTTCTTTTTTCTGCTGTCGGGCTTCGTCATCAGTGCCAGTTATGGCGGGCGGCTGGCGAAGGGTTTCCCTCGTGGTCGCTTTATGGCGCTCAGGGCTGGGCGGGTGTTGCCGCTGCATTACATGGTTCTGGCAATAATGGTGCTGCTGCAGGTCACGCTGTTTCAGCCGGTATTGCATGAAAAACACGCGTGGAGCGAGTTCTGGCGCAGCCTGTTCCTGCTTGATGCGTTTCGGCCGCACACCGGGAACTGGTTTTCCCCGGTCAGCTGGTCTCTCGCTGTTGAAATGGTGCTTTATGTGCTTGCCGCCCTGCTGTTCGGCCGCGGCCGCTTTGGCATGGCGGTGACAGCCGTACTGGCCGCTGCGGCAGCGACAAGCCTGTGGTCCGGCTTCAACCCGCCAGTCTTCGGTTCGCTGCTGCAGCGCGGTGTTCTGGCCTTCGCCCTCGGCGTGGCAGCTTACCACCTCCATCGGCGCTACGCCGGATGGGCCATATCTGCCCGCGTGCTGAGTGTGGCGGAATTGGTGGTTCTGGGCCTTGTGGTGATTGCCCTGGCATTGGCTCCGCCCAGCCGCGCGTGGGTGCTTGTGATGGATGCAGTTTTCTTGCCCACGGTACTGATCTTCGCCCGCGATGGCGGCATGGTCAGCCGCGTGTTGCACGCCAATTGGGCAGAGGCGTTGGGCCGCTGGTCTTTCGCCATCTACATGACGCATCTTTTCGTGATCATTGGCTGCAATCGCGGGTTGCCGATCCTGTTCACGGCCATGGGCCGGGCCGATTTGGTGGTGCCGGGGCTTCCGCGCTTCGGGCTGCTGAGCGTGGAATTGGGCCAGCCTGCAGAGACTGTGCTTACGCTGGCGCTGCTCTGCCTTATCCTGATGCTGGGCTGGCTTGCCTGGCGCTTTGTCGAGGAGCCGTCGCGGCAATGGAGCCGCAATGCACTCGCCCTTCCGAAAAACTGACCCTTTCCTTGTTCACCATCCGCAACTATCGGCATAAGCATGACTGAATCGACTTATCGTATCCAAGGCGAAACTGGCGAATGGGAGGTCGTGATCGGCCTGGAAGTCCACGCACAGGTCACGTCCCATGCCAAGCTGTTTTCCGGCGCCTCCACCGAATTCGGGGCCGAACCGAATTCGCAGGTATCGCTCGTCGATGCGGCGATGCCGGGAATGCTGCCGGTACCCAACCGCGAATGCATCCGTCAGGCCGTGCGCACCGGCATGGCGATTGAAGCGCAGATCAATGCGTGGAGCCGGTTTGACCGGAAGAATTACTTCTATGCCGACTTGCCGCAGGGATACCAGATTTCCCAGCTCTACCACCCGATTGTGGGTGAAGGGCAGCTGCTGATCGAAGCGGATGAGAAAAACGGAATTCCTGAAGACAAGATTATCGGGATCGAACGGATTCACGTCGAACAGGATGCCGGCAAGCTGATGCATGATCAGCATCCGACCATGTCTTACGTCGATCTCAACCGCAGCGGCGTGGCGCTCATGGAAATCGTCAGCAAGCCCGACATGGCCTCGCCCGCCGAAGCCGGGGCCTATGTGCGCAAGCTGCGCAGCATCCTGCGCTACGTCGGATCGTGTGATGGTAATATGGAACAGGGTTCGATGCGCGCGGATGTGAATGTGTCCGTGCGCAAACCGGGCGGCGAACTTGGCACCCGTACCGAAACCAAAAACGTCAATTCGGTCCGTTTTGTGATGGCGGTAATCGAACAGGAAGCCCGCCGTCAGGTCGAACTGATCGAAGGCGGCGGCGCAGTGGTGCAGGAAACGCGGCTATACGATCCCGACAGGAATGAAACCCGTTCGATGCGGTCAAAGGAAGATGCGCATGATTACCGCTACTTCCCTGATCCCGATTTGCTACCCTTGGTGCTGGACGATGATTTCCTGAACGAATGCCGTGCCAGCCTGCCGGAACTGCCGGATGCCAAGCGCGCCCGCTATACCGGCGATCTGGGCCTTAACGCCTATAATGCGGCGCAATTGACGCTGGAAGTGGAGGTCTTCGCCCGCTTCGAAACCCTGTTGGCTGCCACCGCCAAGCGGCTGGGCAAGGCCGAAAAAGATGTCGCTACGCAGGTGGCGAACTGGACCCTGTCTGTCGCGCCGGGCGTGCTCAACGCGTTGGGCGGCGATGCGAAACTGGAACACAATACCGCCGCCGCCAATGCCAGCATCCTGCAGATGGTTGACGCTGGAACCGTATCGGGCGGCCAGGCCAAGGAAATCTACGAGATTGTCCTCAAGACCGGCCGCGATCCGGAAGAAATCGCAGACACCGAAGGTCTGAAGCAGCAGAGTGACACCGGCGCAATCGAAGCCGAGATCGACAAGGTGCTGGCGGATAATCCGGACAAGGTGGCCGAATACCGCAGCGGCAAGGATAAATTGTTCGGCTTCTTCGTCGGTCAGACGATGAAGGCGATGCAAGGCAAAGCCAACCCGGCTGTCGTCAACGAATTGCTGAAGGTGAAATTGGGGTAGGGCCGCTATTGCCCGAAACGGGAAAATTCAGCCACGCGAACAATTTCGGCAATGACTGCCCGTCGGGCAACGACCCAATTGCAGTTATTAGAAGAGCGAGACTTGCTCAATCCTATCGCCTGCTGCCGGCATTGAAAACAGCATCCCGTCCTCACCAACAACGATCGGACCACTAAAGCGCTTCTCTGCATCACCAAGGAAAACTGGATAGAGGTAAGATGACGGCAAGGGCGGGACGAGGTGCGAAAGCACCAGCATCTTCACCCCTGCATGTTCTGCGCTCTCGGCAGCGTCTTCAGGTGTTGAATGATAATCAACAATGTCGGCCATGATTTTGGCGGTATTGTGCTGGCCTCGCTGCTTCATTGCCGCTGCCACCTTTCCAACAAGCTGTGGCTGCAAGGCTTCATGCACAAGGAGATCAACTCCCTTGCAAGCGCGTTCGAGATTGACTGACTTTGCCGTGTCACCGCTAATGCAAGCTGATCGTCCTTTGTAATCGAAGCGATAGCCAACTGCAGGAGCGACCGGACTATGATCGACCGCAAAGGCCGTAATCGTAAGGCCGTTCTGGCTCAAAACCATAACGTCCTTCCCATCCAACACGAATGGCCGAGCCTCAGCGCCGCCGCCGCTTGTCGGCGCTACGGCTTGACCGTGGTGGGCCGTGCGATAGGTGTTGTCGGTGGCGTAGGCCGCATTAAATCCATCGATCACAGCGGTAACGCCAACAGGGCCAAATACAGGCAAGGGGGAAGTGCTGGCACCTCGAACCCAATGATTTAGCATCAAGGGGCCAAGGCCGTCTATGTGGTCAGAATGGAAATGGGTCAGGAGCAATGCGCTCACCTTGGAAGAATTCACACCCATCAGCGCTATGTTGCGGCCTCCGCCTTCGCCGATGTCGACAATGTAAATCTGCTCCCCCGCGATCACAATGTTACATGGGCCAGCACGATCAGGGTTTGGCATCGGGGAGCCTGTGCCGCACAATCCGACATGCAAACCATCTTCCAAACCAGCAATCTGATTATTGTCGAGGTTCTTATTAACAGCGCGGGTAAACAATGCAGTCCCGATTTGCGCCTGAAAAACGAAGATTGCAGCCATCGCCAGCACCGCCAGTCCAGCAATTATGGCTACAGCTTTTCTAATCATCGGTCTCCCCCCAGATCAATCTCATAGCAAAGGCATTCTTCCATGCGCACACAATAATTTCCATGTCATCGCTTCACACACGGCATAATTGACAGGAACAGTTCCTGGAACGAGCAGCTAACCACCCCACCTTAAGTCGCTCAGCATTCGCCAGCCAAGGTATAAATCCGGGCCTGAAACTGGTGCTCAACTGACAAAAAAGGGCGCCGGATCGCGCCGGCGCCCTTTTGGTGGTCTCAAGGCTGATCAGCCCTTGCGTTCGCCTGTCATCGGCATTGAACCGAATGCACCGGCATTGACCGAGCCGGTGAGCTGGTCGCCATCAATCGTCGCGGTGCCTTCCAGCGTCATCGGCATGGGGACCGTCATTTTCATTTTCCAGGTCAGCGTATTGCCATCGATCTTGCCATCTTCGACATCCATGCCGCCCATCGCGCCGACGTTGCTGCCCGTGAAGCTGGCCCCGTCATCGCCGGGAACGACCGTGAAGGTGCTCTTCTGGTCGCCCATCGGGCTCTTGGTTACGCAATCATAGGTTCCTGCTACTGACATCAATATTCTCCTTTTGAATAAATGTGGGGTCAATTCAGTCGTCTGTGGGCCCGCTGTCAACCGGGCTTTTGGCTGGTGCGACGATTTCCACCGGCAAGCCGATACCGGCAAGCTGCGGCTCCACCACCTTGCGGTCCCCCACCACTACGAAGGTCAGGCCCTCTGGCTGGAGGTAGTCCTTCGCGGCATTGTCCAAGGCCGTAGCGTCAATCGCGCGGTATCGGGTGGCCAGAGTGGCGTAGTAATCGTCGGGCCGGCCAAGGCGATCATTCCCGACAATCGCGCCGAGCACCTGGCCGTTTGTTTCGAACCGGTTGGGAAGCCCGCGAATATTGCCATCGGTAACCCGCTGCAATTCGTCGGGGCCCACCGGTTTTGCGGCCGGGAAAGCCTTCATATCGGCCAGCAGCAAACGGATGGAATCGCCGGTCCGGTCCGATTGTACCGGTGCGACAAGGGTCAGGCTGCGCCGCCCCAATGGGCTGGTGACATTGCTGCGTACGCCGTAACTCCAGCCCTTATCCTCGCGCAGATCCATGTTGAGCCGCGAGAGGAAACCGTTGCCGAGAACTTCATTGGCCAGATCAAGGGCTTCCATACCCCCATCGCGCCCGGTCAACGGCAAGACCCGCCCGGCCACAATGACCGATTGCGGGGAATTGGGCCGATCGACCAGCACGATCCGTGGCTGTGGTGCGGGGATCGCAGTGTCGAGAGGCTTGGTCGGGGCAGCCATTCGATTGTCTGCCCAATTGCCAAAGGTTTCGTTGAGCAGCGGGACCAGTTCGTCCATCGTAATGTCACCGACCACGGTAACCCGGGCTATGGAAGGGCGCAGCCATTTACGGTGCGCAGCTTTCAGTAGATCCGGCGTTACGGCTGCCAAGGCCGCCTGCGTTCCCAATCCGTCAGGCGCCTGACCGTAGGGCGTCCCTTCCCCGAACAGGATCGGGGTCAGGGTCCGCGCGGCAAGCCCGCGTGGATCCGCCAGCGTCTGCGACAGATCGGCCAGCCGCTGATCGCGCACACGCATCACATCGGCATCGGCAAAGGCCGGGTTTCGCGCCACATCGGCCATCAGGGCGAGTGACGGTTCGAGATTGGCGGTCAGCGCGGAAAGCTGGATTGTGCTTGCATCGATGCTGGCCGCAGTGGTGAGTGAGGCGCCAAGGCGTTCCTGCTCTTCGGCAATCTCTACCGCGGTCCGTGTGGTCGTACCTTCCTTGAGCAGGGCCAGCATCATGGCCTGTGTGCCCGGCGTATCCAGTGCGTCTGCGGCAATCCCGGCGTCGAATTCCAGATTGACGATAACTTTGGGCACTGCCGTTCGGCGCGCCAAGGCCACGGCAATGCCGTTACCCAGCGTCGCCCGCTCAACGGTTGGAAAAGCCAGATCACCAACCGGCGCCACATCCGGGAAATTGCGTTTTGGCCCGGTGGCGAGTGGCGGAGCCGGTTTCTTGGCATCGGGTTTGGGCGGGGCCAGGCTTCCGGCATCGCCCCATCCGCCCATGGTCGCCCCATCTTCGGTTCGCTCGCCCGGAGAAATGGCCAGCCCAAAGGATGGACGGCTAAGCCAGCGCTGCAGCGCGGCCCGCACTTCAATCGGGGTCACAGCGGCGGTGGCGGCCAGATCGGCCTTGTATTGGGCAGGATCGCCAGCATAGAGCAGCCCTTCGGCCAGCGTGGCGCCTTTGCCGCCAAAGCCGCCGACGCGTTCCAACCCGTCAATCTGGCCAGAAACGGCGCGAGTGGCCGCGCGGCGCACTTCGTCAGCGGTGGGGCCTTCTGCGACAAATTGCGCAATCAGTTCATCAAAGCGCTTTTCAGCGACTGCCCGATCGACCCCCGGTTTGACGTCCATCGATGCAACCAGCAACGAGACATCTTCCTGCTGCCAGGCAAAGGCGGTAACGCTCACCGCCAATTGTTCTTCGCGCACCAGAACGTTGTCGAGCCGTGAACTGGCCAGGCCGCCCAGCACGGTCAGGCCGACATCAAGCGCGACCGCGTCCCCGCCGGTCAGCTTCGGCCCGGTCCACGCGCGGTAGATTTGCGTCACGGGTACCTGATCGGTCATTTCGCGGCGCACCGGCTCTGTCAGTGTGACCGGCCCTGCTTCCGGCATTTGCACTTCGGGTCCGCGCGGTATCGCGCCGAACCAGCGTTCCACCATCGGCCGTGCGGTTGCCGCATCGATATCGCCGCTCAGCGCAAGGATAACATTGTTTGGCCCGTAATTGTCGGTGAACCACTTGCGGACGTCGGCAATGCTGGCTGCGTCAAGATCGGCCATCGATCCGATTGTTGAATGGCGATAGGGGTGCCCGACAGGAAAAAGCCCTTCCTGCAGCGCATAGAAAGCCAGACCGTAGGGCTGGTTATCCCCCTGGCGTTTTTCATTCTGCACCACGCCGCGCTGCTTATCGAGTTTGTCCTGGCTTACCGCACCAAGCAGATGCCCCATCCGGTCGCTTTCCATGAACAGCGCAAGGTCAAGCGCGCCAGTGGGCACGGTTTCGATGTAATTCGTGCGATCCGCATTGGTGCTGCCATTGGTGCTGGTCGATCCGGCACCTTCCAGCGGGATATCGAAATTGGGTACATTCTCACTGCCCCCAAACATCAGATGTTCAAACAGATGGGCAAAGCCGGTGCGTCCGCGCGGTTCGTTCTTGGCGCCAACCCGGTAATACACCGTAACCCCAACGATCGGAGCCTTGCGATCGGTATGGACCAGCGTGGTCAAGCCATTGTCGAGCGTGAATTTCTCGAACGGAATATCAACCTGGCTGACCAGCTCGTTCAAAGGGGCGGGCAGGGCCTTGGCCACTTCCTGCTGGGCAGGGGCACTGGCTAGATCGGGCCGGGCGGCTTGTGTGCTACAACCGGCCAGCAGCAGGGCCGTAAGCGGAACAAGATAGTGGTGACGCATCAAGGGCTCCAAATTATACGGGATTCACGAATTCTGGCAGGCGATTAGCGGCTGGTCACCACTTTTCGGCTGGCGGCCTTTTCTTCGGCATCAGGGCGCCAGAAGTGGACTGTTTTCAACTTGTGGTCGACAAATAGCGCGGCCTGATCGGTAAAATGCGGGCTATTTGGCCGGGTGGTGGCCGATCCGAACGGCTGGATTGATTGTGACCGGACCGGTTTGCCCTTTTCCCACTCCATGAACATGATGAAACTGTCCCCATGTTTTACCGACAGGCGGCCATCGGGGTCGACATCCCACAGGGTTGACGCACGCAAAGTGTCGCTGCCGCCGTCAAGGGGTAGATCGACCTTGCCCTGGCGCAGCCGCAGCAGGTCCGACATTGGCGGGTCCAGGCGGCCGAAATGGGTTTGCAGCAAATTGACCGCAGATGTCAGCTCTTCCCGCACATCGGGCAAAGGCTTGTTCTGGTATTCCGCGGACATATAAGGCTTGATCATCAGCAAGGAGAGGGCATCGGCCGGACCCACATCGTTTGCGGTCAGGTCCCAATTCGCCAGCAGTTTCTGCGCCTTGGCAAGTTCAGGATCGCCGCGCAGGTCGAGTGCGGCCACGGCATCAAGCATGTCGGCAACATAACCGGCGCGCTCGTAGCCCATATCGTATTTGATCCGCTCCAGATTGGTCCGGTCGATCACTGGGGTTGCGGCCATTAGCTTGGCTGCGCGCCGGGCGCGGTTGGTTGTTTTCAGCTCAACCCCCAATTCCGGTGCCACGCTGTCGGGCGATAGATCGCTGCCCGGCCCGGCGGCGGAGAAGGGGTTGTTGTTGGAATTGAAAAGCCAGCCCGAGGCCGGATTAAAATATTGCGGCAGCTTGCCGAAGTCGACCGTCCGGCTCCAGATCAGCGAGCTATCGTCACCCGGAAGTACCCGGCGCCAGTCCGGTCCGACCTTACGATCCGGAATGGCCGCGTTGTAAACATAGGCAATGTTGCCTTCACGGTCCCCATAGAGGAAATTGGTCGAAGGAATGTCCATGCGGGCCAGAATGCTGCGCCATTCGCTGTAATTCTTGGCTTTGTTGAGGCGGTAATAGGCATCGAGTTGTCCGATATTATCGATCCCTGCGTAGCGGAATGCGAAGGCGCCTTTGCCATTTATGATCACCGGGCCGTGTGCCGATCGGTAGACAGTTCTGCGAACAGGCAGCACCAACGGCCCGACCTTCACCGGCAAGGTCACGGTTGTTTGCTCCAGCGGTAGCCATTTGCCATCGAGCCGGTACTTGGTGCCGGTCGGGTCCAATTCCAGCTTGTAGACGTCCACCAGATCTGGCCGGTTTACAGTATTGGTCCAGCCGAGATTTTCATTATGGCCGAGGAAGGGAAAGGGGCTTCCCGGAAAATTGGCCCCGGCGAAGTGCCAGCCTTCACCGCTTTCCACCACCATTTCATACCACGCGACACCGCCGCGCCACGGCTGGTGGCTGTTGGATACCAAGCGGGTCACACCGTCGCCCGATTTCTTGGGAGCAATCGCAAAGGCATTGGAACCGGACATGGCGGCTTCCTCGCCCATGGGCAGGGGACCGGGGCGGCTGAAGGAGGCTGTTTTGGTAGTCGGCACGGCATCAGGGGCCGGGACGTTTCCTTCGCGGATCGGCGGACCGAATTCCGGCAGCAACGCGTCACCCTTGACCAAAGGTTCGATCACATTGTTGAGACCGTAAAAGAAGGGCTGGCGCAACGCGAAACCGGCGGCAACATCTTCCCCGTCGACTGGGAACAGATTGGTGAGCTTCAGTTCGCTGGAGTGATCTTCGGCATAGCGGTTGAGGCCGGCCGCATAGGCGTTGAACAATGCCTGTGTATCGGCGGGCAATTGCGGAAAATGCCGCTTTGCCGTGCCGCGCGCATCAAGCAGATAATAGACATAGTCGATTGCGGCCCCGTCCTGCCCGGCAATTGCGCCATAGCGACCGCGGCTCATCGCGATCACATCTTGCAGGGTTGAAAAATCATCTTCCGCGTGAGCCATGGCGACGCCGAATGCGACATCGGCATCGGTCTTGCCGTAGATATGGGGAACCCCGTATTCGTCGCGCAGGATTTCCGCACTATATCGCCGTTCCGTAGGCGCCGCACCCTGTGTGGCGAACAGGGGTTCCCATGTCATCAGACCGACTACGCCAGTGAGCAACAGGACAAGTACGGCCCAGCCTGCGCGGGGAAGCCATTTTTTCATGCGAAAATCCTCTCGCAAGCGGACTAGCGGGATTCGCAAGGTCGGTGAAGGGTTTTCCTTCGCAACGCGTTTTACCCAAGGCATGGGAAGGGGCCGCGAAACTTTTTGCGGCTCGCCCCTGTCGCCTCTGTCGCGGAACCCCTATATGCAGGTAACACACCCATCCGGGTGGTTGAGACTTGTGTTGCCGAATTACCACACCATATCTGCCCCATATTTGCCGAGAGAGACAGAATGAACCTGGAAAAATTCACCGATCGCGCCAAGGGCTTCCTCCAGTCAGCGCAAACTGTTGCCATTCGCAATAGCCACCAGCGGATCACACCCGTGCATCTGCTGAAAGCTTTGCTGGAGGATGATGAAGGCATGGCTGCCGGGCTGATTCAGCGCGCGGGCGGCGACGCGAAAGGTGCGGTCGAGGGGGTCGATAGCGAGCTGGCCAAAATTCCGGCGGTATCGGGCGGAGGTGCGCAGCAGACGCCCGGCCTCGACAATGATGCCGTGCGCGTGCTTGATCAGGCAGAGCAAATTGCTGAAAAAGCAGGCGATAGTTATGTCACTGTTGAACGGTTGCTGGTTGCTCTGGTGCTCGCCTCGACCACCAAAGCGGGGCAAATCCTGAAGGATGCGAAGGTCGAGGCCGCCGCGCTGAATGCCGCGATCAACCAGCTGCGCGGCGGCCGCAGTGCCGACAGCGCCAGCGCCGAAAATGCCTATGATGCCATGAAGAAATATGCGCGTGACCTGACCCAGGCCGCGCGCGATGGCAAACTGGACCCGGTTATCGGCCGCGATGAGGAAATTCGCCGCACCATCCAGATCCTCGCCCGCCGAACCAAGAACAACCCGGCGCTCATTGGTGAACCAGGCACCGGCAAGACCGCAATCGCGGAAGGACTGGCGCTGCGCATTGCCAACGGCGATGTGCCCGACAGCCTCAAAGGGCG
Source organism: Erythrobacter sp. (assembly GCA_024642565.1). Taxonomy (GTDB): domain Bacteria; phylum Pseudomonadota; class Alphaproteobacteria; order Sphingomonadales; family Sphingomonadaceae; genus Allopontixanthobacter. The sequence continues at coordinate 115,355 of JAHEAV010000003.1, read as the reverse complement.
TACGCTTATGTCCCTTGATATGGGCGCGCTGATTGCCGGTGCGAAATATCGGGGCGAATTCGAGGAACGGCTGAAGGCGGTTCTGGATGAGGTCAAGGGTTCGGATGGTCAGATCATCCTGTTCATTGACGAGATGCACACGCTGATCGGAGCTGGTGCATCGGAAGGCAGCATGGATGCCTCCAATCTCCTGAAGCCGGCCCTGTCACGCGGTGAACTGCATTGTATCGGTGCAACTACGCTCGACGAATATCAGAAATATGTTGAAAAAGACCCGGCGCTCCAGCGCCGTTTCCAGCCGGTGTTCATTGATGAGCCGAGCGTGGAGGACACGATTTCGATTCTGCGCGGGATCAAGGACAAGTACGAACTGCACCACGGCGTGCGGATCACCGATGCTGCGCTGGTGGCTGCGGCGCAATTATCGCACCGCTACATTGCCAACCGCTTCCTGCCAGACAAGGCCATTGATCTGATGGACGAAGCAGCCAGCCGCATCCGGATGGAAGTAGAAAGCAAACCCGAAGAAATAGAAGGCCTTGATCGCCGGATCATCCAGCTCAAGATCGAGGAATCGGCGCTGTCCAAGGAAACCGACCAAGCGTCCAAGGACCGGCTGCATACCCTGCGCGAGGAATTGGCCAATCTGGAGGAACGTTCGGCGGAATTAACTACCCGCTGGCAGAATGAACGCGACAAGATTGCCGCTGAAGGCAAGCTCAAGGAACAACTCGACCACGCCCGGTTGGAGCTGGAGCAGGCTCAGCGCGAAGGCGATTTGGCCCGCGCAGGGGAACTGTCCTACGGGACCATCCCGCAACTCGAAAAGGCGATTGTCGAAGCCGAAGGCACAAACGAGAACGCCCTTCTGCGGGAAGAAGTGACCGAAGATGATATCGCTGCAGTCGTCAGCAAATGGACCGGTGTCCCGGTTGAGCGGATGATGCAAGGCGAGCGGGACAAACTGCTCGCGATGGAAGAAACGATCGGTACGCGCGTGATCGGACAGGAACAGGCGGTAGTCGCGGTTTCCAAGGCAGTGCGCCGCGCGCGGGCTGGGTTGCAGGACCCGAACCGGCCGTTGGGGAGCTTTCTGTTCCTTGGCCCCACCGGGGTCGGCAAGACCGAACTGACCAAGGCGCTCGCGGAATTTCTGTTCGATGACGATACGGCGATGGTCCGTATCGACATGAGCGAATTCATGGAAAAACATGCAGTTGCGCGGCTGATCGGCGCCCCTCCGGGCTATGTCGGCTACGAAGAAGGCGGCGTTTTGACCGAAGCCGTGCGGCGGCGGCCCTATCAGGTGGTGCTGTTCGATGAAGTCGAAAAAGCGCATAACGATGTGTTCAATGTGCTGCTGCAGGTGCTCGACGATGGCCGGCTGACAGACGGGCAGGGCCGTGTTGTGGATTTCTCGAACACGCTGATCATCCTCACGTCGAACCTCGGGAGCCAGTACCTCACCAATCTGGACGAAGGGCAGACGGTAGAAGACGTCGAACCGCAGGTAATGGATGTGGTGCGCGGGCACTTCCGGCCGGAATTTCTCAACCGGCTGGACGAGATTATCCTGTTCCACCGATTGGGCCAGGAACATATGGCTCCGATTGTCGATATCCAGGTCGGGCGTGTGCAAAAACTGCTCAAGGATCGCAAGATCACCATCGACCTTACCGACGCAGCGCGTCGCTGGCTTGGCCGGGTCGGATATGATCCGGTGTACGGCGCAAGGCCGCTCAAGCGGGCGGTGCAACGTTACCTGCAAGATCCACTGGCAGACATGCTGCTGCGCGGTTCAATTCCGGATGGCAGCACGGTCAAGGTCGATGAAGGCGATGGCGCGCTGGATATGAAGGTCAGCTAGGCCGGCAAAGCCTGATCGTTCCCGCAACTCGCGGGGATCGCAGACAAAAAAAGGGGCGGCAATTGCCGCCCCTTTTCTATTTGTAGTGTCAGATCTTAGAAGTCGACCCGTGCACCAACCTTGAAGTAGCGGCCGAGAATATTCGGACCAGCCCACGAAGGGTTGAAGTTAAAGAGGCCATAAGCCGCAGAGTGATCGAACGGCGCCTTAATGTCGAGGACATTGAGGATGTTGGCATACAAGGTGAACTTTTCACCGATCTTCTGGCTCATCGTCATATCGACGTTCCAGATGTTCTTCGAACGGCAGTTAACCGGCGTTCCATCCTGGTAGGATGCCGTCGAAACGGCGTTGTCTGCGTTGAACTGACAATCACCCTTGATGCCGCCGAAGTCGATCGATGCCGTGTCATAGCCCTTGGTGTAATAGGCTGTGAGCGAGACCGTTGTATCGCCAAAGTCGAGCGAGTTCTGCCAGCTGGCACGCCATTTCGGCGCACCCGAGCAAGACGTTGTGTTGCATGGGCTGAGCGTGTCGTCGTAGCTTTCAACTGTGCCGTCCGACCGTGTAAGGTCGAATTTCAGCAGATAGGAAGCGTCGAAGCTACTGCGCAGCGTGATGCTGTCGGTAAGAGGCAGGGTTGCATTCAGGCCGAAGTCCAGGCCGCTGACAACCTGGCTATCCTGGTTGGTGAATGAGCTCTGCAGGAAGCCTAGCAGCGGCAGTGCATTCGGGAATGCCGGGTCAGGCACACCAGCGACAGCTGTGAAGCCTGGCTGTGTGACAACACCATTGTTGGCGTAATACTGCGCGATTGCAGTACCCTGGCCTGCAGGCGAACCAATTAGGCCCTTGACCTTGATGTGGTAGAAATCGACCGTCACGCTGACATTGCGGATTGGTTCCACAATCACACCAGCGGTGAAGGAAGTCGACTTCTCAGGATCAAGCGCCGGGTTGCCGGTTGACGTCAGACCTACCGAATATGGCTGGGTCGCATAAGCGTTGTTGCCATGTGCAGCACAGAATGCGGCGTTGGTTGTGCAGTTAACGGTCTGCGTGACGTAGCCAGTCGTTGGAAGACCGAATGCTTCGTTGAAGCTCGGGATCCGGAAGCCCTTCGAGAAAGTACCGCGAAGCGCGACCTGATCGATCGGTTTGATCTTGATACCAGCCTTGGGCGAGAAGCTCTTCTGGCCGGTCGAGTAATCGTCATACCGGCCAGACAGCGAAACTTCGACCTGATCGAGGATCGGAGCGCCGATTTCGAAGAACGCAGACTTCACGTTACGGCTACCGCCAGTACCCACTGCGTTGAGCGAGTAGTAACGGTTGTACTGGTTATCTGTAGGAAGTGCGGTCCCGGGATTGCCGCTTGGAGCGTCGATCGATTCATTGCGGTAGGACAGGCCTACAGCAACCTGCAACGGACCACCTGGAAGCTGAAACAGTTCCTTGGCGAGCGTAGCCTGAGCCTGCCACAGTTTCGAAGTTGAAACAGTCGTCTTCGTGGGGGAAATGTAGTCCCACACGCTATCAGGTGTCAGTGACGAATTGAAGAAGTTGAATGTACCCTGGGCCAGGACGTCTGCAATCCGCTGCGGGATGAGATAATTTTCCTGCACGCGGGTCAACTGCACTTCCGAAGCTGTGAAGTTGGCCGAGTAGTTCCAGTTGTCACCGAACGAACCATCAAGGCCGATCACACCGCGGAGAGCACGTGAACCGGTTTCAACCGTACGGCCTCGTGGCGAACGGAAGCTGATCTGCGCGGTCTGGCCGGCAGCTGCGTATGGGTTGTAAGGGTTCAGAACACCATTTGCTGCAGTACAACCGGTATTCAGACCGTTCAGTGTACCAACGCCGGTCGGGCACACGTAAACCGGGGCGATCACATTGTATGCGCCGGTTGTCGATGGGCGCGGCGGGGTAGGGGTGCCGCGGAAGCTGAGCGGCGTGAACGACGCTGAAGTATCCGTGTTGTAGTAGTTGCCCATCATGTAGACTTGGGCACGATCGCCGACATTGAATGTCGCACGGGCCGTGAGACCCTTACGTTCGATTTCAGGCTGAAGCATGATGTAGGCGTTGTGAAAATCAACTTCACAAGTGGTCAGCGGCGATGTGGAAGACTGCGCAGCCGTGATTGTGATTGGGTTCCAGCCGCCGCAGCCAGCTGACGGATTGAGGTAGCTGTAACGTCCCGAACCCGAAGTCGAGCCAGCTGTTGTGACCGGACGGGCCAGAGCAACACCCGGAATGTCGATGAAGCCATTGAAGGCGCCGGTTTCAGGCGTGATGCCGTTCCAGTTCGCATTGCTCATGCAGCTGCCGCTCGGGCCGCAGATCGAGGACAGGTTCTGGGTGTTGAAGGGGAAGCCGCGGTCGCGAGCGAACAGCGGATCCTGATGCTGATATTCTGCACTGACGTAGAAGTTGAAGCCGTCATCAGCGAGATCGCCATAACCATAGGTTACGTCGATGCGCTGTTCGCCGGCGTCACCGCGCTGTGAAATACCGGCCGAACCATTAAGGTGCAGGCCCTGGATTTCTTTCTTGGTGACGATGTTGATCACGCCTGCGATCGCATCGGCGCCGTAGGTCGACGAAGCACCGTCGCGCAGAACTTCGATCCGCTCGATGATGGCATCAGGGATGGAGTTCAGGTCGACGAAGTTACGCTGGCCGTCATCCGCGAGCGGATAAGGAGCCATACGCACGCCGTCGAAGATCGACAGGGTCGACTGAACGGTAAGGCCGCGAAGTGCCGGTGCGTTGGCACCCGAAGCGAAGTTGAAGCCTGTGTTCCAACCTTGCGTAATCGTGCCGGCGCCGTTTGAAGGCAAACGCTGTACGGCTTCTGCCGGGGCATTCAGGCCGCGTTCTGCAAGTGTGGTGGCAGAAAGAACGGTAACCGGCGAAGCGGTTTCGGTGTCGGTGCGGCGGAAAAGCGAACCGGTCACGACGATGATCGGGGTTTCGCTCTGCGCGCAATCGGCATTGCTGGGATCAGCGGCGCAATCCACGGCTGCTTCCTGCGCATAGGCAGGGGCAGCAAAGGAACCCATGGCCACAGCCAATGCGCCTGCACCGACATAGAGCATGGTCTTGCCACGATTTGCGGTAGTGTTGAAAGTCTTCATATTTACGTCCTCTAGCAAAGGTATGATTTGATATTGCTACTTAAATTACTCCACCAGCGATCGGCTTGCTGACGAGTAAACGAGTCCTATTTGACGGGTCTTGCCGAAATTAGCCTCTCTCTGGCTACCCCCAATGTGGCGTCCATGCGACTCAGATTCCGGAATGTAAACCGATCTGAAAATAAAGACTTTCGTATTGTTGCGCAGTGTTACCTGTGTGTCACACACCGTCCTTCAGTCATTGGTGCGAACAAAAAGGGGCCCCGGTTTCCCGGAGCCCCTTCAAATTCGACCCTTTCCCGAGGGAAAGCGTATCCGCATCCGATTACATATCGATGCGGAAACCGGCGTAGAAGTAACGGCCGAACGTGTCGTACGGATCGCCACCGGCGGTGCCGAGCTGGCCGAACGGCGGCTGCTTGTCGAACACATTGTCCACGCCGATGTAGAACTTGAACAGGCTGTCATCAGCCGCCCAGTTCAGGCGCAGGTTGTGGTAGGTCACAGCCTTGAAGAACGGATCGTCATACTGGTCGTTGTTGGCCGGATCGAGCGTGGTCAGCGCACCAGGGGTACAGGTACCGCCGGTGAAGCCGGTCAGGCCGGATGCCGGGCAACGGCCCGTGTAGGAGTTCTGGTTTTCATAAGAAGACTTGGTCTGCTTACCCAGATACCGCATCGAATAGGTGATGTCGAAATCACCGAAGTCGTAGTTCATGTTGAACGATGCGGCCCAGTCTGGATCGCCCAGTTCGCTACGCTGACGATTCGGCACGGCCGGATCGGTCGGGCTGGTGTAGTTGTCGAGCGTAAGCAAGCGAGTGGCGATCGCACGCATGCGCAAGCGGTTGCCATTTTCGAAAGTGTGCGAATATTGCGCATCAATATCGACACCGCGGGTCTTCTGCGAAGCGAAGTTCACACCGCCTGAAACCACTGCCGGTATAACGAACAGACCGGTTGCCGCATCGCGCTTGACGGTGGCGCAGAACGAGTTGTTGATCCCGTTTGCATCGTCATAGCACTGGTTGATGATCGTCTGGGCTGACAGCGCAGCGATCAGGTTGGTCACTTCGATGTTGTAATAATCAACCGTGATGTTGAGGCCCGGAATGAAGCTCGGTTCGAGAATCACACCAAGCGTCAGGCTCTTGCCACGTTCTTCCACCAGGGTCGGGTTGCCGCCCGACAGGAAGCTGGTCGAAGCAGTACGAGCTGTACAGTTCGTGTAGGCCGCCCCGGTTGCCACTGGGAACGAAGTCCCGACGCAGGCTGCTGCGAGTGCAGCGTTGACGGTGGTTGGAACACCGGCTGCCGCGCAGTTGGCCGCACGGTTTGGACCCGTGTTGATCGCGCCGCTCTGCTGGTCACAGGGATCCGAAATGAATGCGAAGTTCTGTGATTGCGGAGAGTAGAGGTCACCCTGCGTCGGTGCACGAACCGAAGTTGCGTAAGCCGCGCGGAAACGGATGTCCGGGATCGGTGCGTAGATGCCCTGAACATTGTAGGCATAAACAGTACCGGTGGCCGTGTTGTAGTCGGACACCCGGCCAGCTGCGCTGATCGTCAGTTCTTCGGCGAACGGCAGATTGGCGAGCAGCGGGATGCTGACTTCACCAAAGGCTTCCTTCACCGAAAGCTTCGGGGGATTGAAGGGCTGGATAGCGTTCAGGAAGGTGCCGCCGCTAGCTGTCAGAGCGTCAAACGCGCTGGAAGCCTTTTCCGTGCGATATTCACCGCCGATGGCGAAGGCGATCGGGCCGCCCGGAAGTTCAAACAGCTGCGAAAGATCGCCGCTGAGCGATGCGAGAGCGACAAATTCTTCTGCCTTCTCGTTCCGGATAGCCGTGGTGTTGACATAATCCAGAGCCGCCTTGCTGGGCGCACCGTCACCAAACAGGTTGATCGGCACACAACGCGGATCATCGTTGGTCGTAATGGCATCCGCGTTGATCCGGCACACGATGTTGCCGCTCAGATCCCGAACAGCGTCCGTGGCAAGACCGAAGCCGGCTGTTTTGCCGTTGATGTCACGGAGCAGCAGGTTGTTGAGCGAACGCAGCTTCGTTTTCAGACGGCCATAGTTAGCCGAAATTTCGTAGCTCCAGTCGTCGTTGAACGTGCCTTCTACACCCGCGACGATGCGATAGGTGTCGCGGTCATGCAATTCACCACGCCCGCCGAAGTCGATGTTGAAGCGGCTCATCGGGATGGTGCTGGCTGGTGTTGCGCACAGGCCATAGGTCTTCAACGTCGCGAGTGCCTGGGCGCTCAGGAATGCGTTATCGCAGCGCAGGGCTGGGCCACTACGGGTCTGCGGGCCGCCGGTGAAGAAGCTTGGCTGACCTTCCTGAATGGCGTCGATATGCGTGTATTTCGCTTCGACAAACGGACGGAAAGCGTCGCTGACATCGAAATGGGCAAGCAGGTTGAAGTTATAACGCTGCAAACCGGCAGCAAGCTGGCCCGTGTTACGAAGGGTTGAACCATTCCCGCCGATGACGTTGCCGGAATATGGCAGGAACTGGTCAGGAGTGTCGACAAACACGCTGCCATCCGGCGCAAAGCGGAGGTACCGACCACTGCCAAGACCGCCAATTGTGCCGCCATCGGAGATGGAGCCATTGCGCACGCCGCAGATCGGTTCAAGATCGGTCTTTCCGTCTGTGCCGAATGCGCCTTCGTCAGCCTGGTTGTCGCTAACCACGTTGTACTGGCAGCGTCCGCTGTATGCGCCCGTCAGTTCGTCGCGGTCACGGAAATAGAGCGGTTCGGATTTGGCATATTCGCCAGCCAGGGCAATATTGCCGCGACCGTCTGCGAAGTTCTTGCCGAAAACAACGGCGCCAAACACGTTCGCACGATCACCGCGGTCAGAAATACCGCCCTGACCCTTGACCGAGAGGCCGTCGAAGTCGCGCTTGAGCACGAAGTTGACCACACCGGCCACAGCGTCCGAACCGTAAACAGCGGAGTTGCCGCCGGTCACGATGTCAACGCGTTCGAGCAGGTCGACAGGGATGGTGTTTACGTCAACCAGGTAATCGCCTGGCGATGCGGTAATGTGGCGCTTGCCGTTGACCAGCACCAGGGTGCGGCTTGTGCCCAGACCGCGAAGATCGAGCAGGTTAAGGCCGGCGGTGCCGATGAAGCGGGTCGAGTTACCCTGGCTGAAGGTGTTGCGCAGCGAAGGCAGTTCATTCAGCGCATCGCCCAGCGAAACGTCACCGGAGTCGGTCAGTTCGGCAGCGGTAACCGAAGTCAGCGGAACAGGCGAATCAAGGGTTGGACGGGCGATGCGCGAACCGGTCACCGTAATCATCGGTGTTGGCTTTTCCGCTTCGGCTGCAGCCTTGGCTGCGGCTACTTCGTCTTCGGTTGGGTCGCTATCCTGCGCGAAAGCTGGCGACGCAAAAGCGGCCAGAGTAATAGCGGCGATTCCGGCACCGGCGAAAAGCCGACCCCTTCCGCTACGCGCGGCTGTGCATGTGGTTTTCATTGTAATTACAGTCCCCGATGGTTGCTCGTATGACCCCCCGGCCAACGATCGTGATCAAATTGAGAGCAGAATCGGCGGCTTTTTTGCAAAGCCTTCCCACGTCTGTCTACCTCTCTGAATGCGGTAGACACCACATAGTGGCAATTGAAATCAAATGGCGCAGTTGCATTTGACCCTGCCCTGTGGCGATCACGCAACAGTAGTGTTGCGTCTCATGCAACAGTCGGCAAATTCGGAGCCAAAAATGTTCTGATCCCCTTGCTCGGAGAGCGCTTGACCCGTTCAAGGGTGCATCCTAACCGAGTGGCAAGGTAAAACTGAAATTTTTTCCGGGAGAGCGTTTCTATGGCGGCAGCCTATATTGTGGATGCGGTGCGTACGGCCGGCGGCCGGCGGGGTGGCCGCCTTGCTGGCGTACATCCGGTCGATCTGGCCGCGGTTACGCTCGATGCACTCGTTTCGCGGACAGGAATTGATCCGCGGACCGTTGATGATGTCATCATGGGATGCGTAAGTCAGGGCGGCGAACAGGCGATGCAGGTCGGGCGCAACGCTGTTCTGGCGTCGAAGACACTGCCGCAGTCAACGCCTGCCGTTACTATCGACCGGCAATGCGGTTCATCCCAACAGGCGATCCAGTTCGCGGCGCAAGCTGTGATGTCGGGTACGCAGGATGTGGTGATCGCGGCCGGCGTCGAGAGCATGAGCCGAGTACCGATGGGTTCAACTGCCAGTTTCCACATGAAAGAAGGGCTGGGCATGTATAAATCGCCCGGGTTGGAAGAAAAATATCCCGGCATAATGTGGTCCCAGTTTATGGGCGCGGAAATGATCGTCGACAAGCACGGCCTGACCAAGGATGATCTGGACCGGTTTGCCTTCGAAAGCCATCGCCGCGCGATTGCCGCGACGCAGAGCGGAGCGTTCGCCAAGGAAATCGTGCCAGTCACCATTCAAACGCCCGACGGCGAGGATCAGCATCTGATCGACGAGGGTATCCGTTTCGATGCTACGCTGGAAAGCATCGGCTCGGTGAAATTGCTGACTGAGAAGGGACGCCTGACTGCGGCATCGTCGAGCCAGATCTGCGACGGATCGAGCGCGGCGCTGATCGTTTCCGAACAAGTGCTCAAAGACCACGGTCTGATTCCCATGGCCCGGATCCACAATTTGACGGTTACTGCGGGTGACCCGGTGATCATGCTGGAGGAGCCGCTGTTTGCAACGGACCGGGCATTGCAGCGTGCCGGACTGTCGATCCATGATATTGACCTGTATGAAGTGAATGAAGCTTTTGCATCCGTGCCGTTGGCCTGGCTCAAGCACACTGGTGCCGATCCGGAACGGCTTAACGTCAATGGCGGAGCGATTGCGCTGGGCCATCCATTGGGTGCATCGGGCACGAAACTGATGGCGACCCTGATCCATGCGCTGAAGGCGCGCGGCAAGAAATATGGTCTTCAGACGATGTGCGAAGGCGGCGGTGTCGCCAATGTCACCATCGTTGAGGCACTTTGAGAATCAAGAATCTGAGAGGATAATGTAATGGAAGTTGGTGCAAATACTCCTGCAGTTGTAACTGGCGGTGCGTCGGGACTTGGCGAAGCAACAGCGCGGGCACTCGCAGCCAAGGGCGTAAAGGTTGCGATATTCGACCTTCAGGAAGAAAAAGGCCTCAAGGTTGCGGCAGAAATCGGCGGTATATTCTGCGAAGTGAATGTGACGGACGACGCCTCGGTAGACGCCGGTTTCGCCAAAGCCCGCAGCGCGCATGGTCAGGAACGTATTCTGGTCAATTGTGCGGGTACCGGAAACGCCATCAAGACTGCCAGCCGGGACCGGAATACGGGCGAGATCAAACATTTCCCGCTCGATGCATTCAACTGGATAATCCAGATCAATCTCGTCGGTACGTTCCGCTGCATTGCCAAGTCGGCGGCCGGCATGATGGCGCTCGATCCCTTGAGCGAAGACGGGGACAGGGGCGCGATCGTCAATACTGCCAGCGTTGCGGGTGAAGATGGGCAGATCGGTCAGGCAGCCTATTCCGCTTCCAAGGGCGGTGTCATTGGCATGACCTTGCCAATCGCGCGCGACCTGATGAACGAAGGTATTCGCGTCAACACAATCCTGCCGGGTATCTTCAACACGCCGCTGATGAATGCGGCACCGCCACAGGTAAAGGAAGCTCTGGCAGCAAGCGTTCCCTTTCCGAAACGCCTTGGTAATGCCGAAGAATATGCCATGCTGGCCATGTGCATGATCGAGAACGGCTATTTCAATGGCGAAGATGTCCGGCTCGACGGTGCAATCCGGATGGCCCCACGGTAACACGCGAAGGGCGGCCCAGAGCCGCCCTTTTCATTTCCGGGAGACAGGAATGCCTGATTATACGCAGATAAAGCTCGACATTTCAGACGGTGTTGCGGTCATCACCCTCAGCCGCCCGGAAAAGTTGAATGCCTTCACGCGCACGATGATGACCGAATGTATCGATGCGCTGGACGTTACCGACGCGGACGACAGCGTGCGAGCGGTCATATTTACAGGACATGGTGATCGGGCTTTTTGCGCTGGAGCCGATCTGACGCCGGAAGGCGGCGGTCAGGTCTTTTCAGACCCCAATCCGGTCGAAGATCTGTCCGATCCCCGTGTGCGCGATGGCGGTGGGCGCCTGGTGCTGCGGTTGTTCAATTCGCAGAAACCCCTGATTGGCGCCTGCAATGGGGTTGCCGTCGGGGTTGGCGTAACCATGCAATTGCCGTTCGATGTCCGGCTCGCCTCGGACAGTGCCCGTTATGGTTTTGTCTTCGCTCGCCGCGGCATCACTCCCGAAGCCGCATCAAGTTGGTTCCTGCCTAGGCTGGTCGGGATGCAGACGGCGCTTGAATGGTGCATGACCGGCCGGATATTTGATGCGCAGGAAGCGCTGGATCGCGGCTTGGTCCGTTCCGTCCATCCTCAGGCGGAGCTCATGGATGCTGCACACGGGCTGGCGCGCGAGATTGCCGACAACGCCTCGCCTGTTTCGGTCGCGATGACCCGCGCAATGATGTGGCGCCTTTCGGCAACCGAACACCCGATGATGGCGCACCGGATAGACAGCCGCGCCATCTACCGACTGTCCAAGACCGCCGATGCGGCCGAAGGAATTAGCAGTTTCCTCGAAAAACGTCCTCCGCAGTTTCCGTCCAAAGTTTCGCAAGACATGCCGGACTTCTATCCTTGGTGGGAAGAACCGGATTTTAAGTAATATCTGTTCAAAAAAAGTGGATCTCGCAAACTTTACTTGCTTTCAGGCTTGGTTTCCCTAGTAACCATTTCCATGTCCGATAAGCGCACCGATGTTCTCAGTCTTGCCAAGTTTCTGCCTTACCAGCTTTCGATTACATCGAATGCGGTCAGTAATCGTATTGCTCAGGTGTATCGCTGTGAATTCGGTCTGAAAGTAACCGAATGGCGGGTCATGGCCGTGCTTGGCGATGGTGGCGCCCTGACCCAGCGGCAACTGACAGAGCGGACCTTGATGGACAAGGTTGCGGTCAATCGGGCCTGCAAGGTGCTTGAACAGCGGGGCCTGGCGAGCCGTGAACCCAATGCGCAGGATGGCCGTTCCCACATGTTGGCCCTGACCAGTGATGGCTGGACGATGCATGATCGCATCGTGCCGCTGGCCCGCGATATGGAACGCCGCTTGCTATCTCAACTAAATGCCGAAGAGCGCGTTACCTTCGAAAGCTTGCTGCTGCGTTTGCGCGATCAATCCAATAAACTCGGCCCCGCAGGCGCAGACAGCGCATACGGGGCCGATTGAAGCGTATTTCTGGGCTTCCGGTTGAGGTTACCCGCCCCCAGGCTTAGCCGCGAAGGCATCGCTGATCGAACAGGCCGCCGGGCCAAGGATCACAATGAACAGCACCGGCAGGATGAACAGGATCAGAGGTATGGTCATGATCGCTGGCAAACGGGCAGCTTTTTCTTCCGCACGCATCATCCGCTCGTTGCGGAATTCCGCCGATAGTACGCGCAAGGCTGACGCCAGCGGAGTACCATAACGTTCGGTCTGGACCATGGTCGTGACAACGCCTTTGACCGATTCCAGATTAACACGATAGGCGAGGTTGTTGAACGCCGCCCGCCGTTCGGTCAGGAACGAAAGCTCGATTGCAGTAAGGGCAAATTCATCGCCAAGTTCGGGATAGGCCCGACCCAATTCCTTGGCCACCCGGTTAAACGCAGCGTCAACGGTCAGGCCGGCTTCGGCACAGATGACCAACAGATCGAGGGCATCTGGCAGGCCTTTGCGGATCAGATCAGTCCGCTTCTTGGCCTTGTTACCGATAAACACTTCCGGGCCTTTGTAGCCGATAAGCACCATAACCGCGAAGCCGGCGAAACGTTTGAAGCTGCCCCACTCGGGAAACAGGTCGGAGCCATAGAACACCAGCGCGCCGAGCCCGCCGAGGACAATCGGCAGGACCAGGCGGGCAAAAATAACCACCACTGCCAGTTCCTTGTTCCGGATCCCAGCAAAGGCCAGCTTTTGCTGGATCACTTCGATCTGGCTCTGCTGAAGCACCTTCATGTTTGCCAGTGCATCCTTCACACGCTCTGTGCTCTCGGATTTGCGCACCAGGCTTGTGCGTTTCTTGGCATGGGCCTTGACGATCCCGGCCTTCAGCTCATCGCGGCGGGCATTCAACGCCTTCACGCGGCTGGCCATCGGGTCCTTCACGGTGACTGCCGCATAAATCGCCAGGATGACGGCAAGGGCCGCAATCCCGGCAAGGATCGTCCCGACGAGGATAACGTCGAAACCGAGCAGTGTGGGTCCGGGCGGGGTATTGATCATTGTTCCTGTCCTCGCTCAGATTTCGAAGCTGACCATTTTGGCCATAATGAACGCGCCCAAAGCCATCCACACTGCGCCGCCCATGCCGATCACCATCAGCCGTTCGTCGACGAAGAATGTTCCGATATACTTCGGATTGATCCACCAGATCATGCCGAACACGATGAAGGGCAGGGCGCCAACGATATAGGCTGACGCCTTCGATTCCGAACTCATTGCCCGAATCTTCAATTTCATCTGCGAACGCTTGCGCAAAACTTCGCCCAAATTGGACAGCGTCTCCGCCAGGTTGCCGCCGGTCTCGCGCTGGATGGCAAGAGTGATACAGAAGAAGTTGAATTCCGGAATGCCAAGCCGGTCTGCAGTTTCCTGCAGTGCTTCATCCATTGTCCGACCAATCTTGATCCGTTCCACAATGCCTTTGAATTCGGCGCCAACAGGGCCGGGCAATTCTGTGGCAACCACGCCCAGAGTTTCCGTGACTGGCAGACCTGAACGAAGGCCGCGTACCAAAAGATCGATGGCATCGGGGAACTTCGTGTTGAACTGGTTTGTCCGCCGTTTGATATGGAAATTGACGACCATGTGCGGAATACCGGCACCGATCACCAACCCGACTCCCAGAGACAGCAAGGCGGCCCCGCTACGCAGGTAAATCAATACGGTAATCGCCAGCGCCAAGCCCAACGACGAATAAAGATATTGCGAAAGCGTCCATTTCTTGCCGGTCCGGTCGAGCCGGGTGGCCAGGGCTTCCGAGCGTGAACCCGAGCCCTTGATCTGATGCATCTTGGGCTTGCGCGATGCGATCGCCTTTTTGAGTTGCGATTCGACCTTTGTGTCGGTGTTTTCCGAATGCCGGTAACGCACAGCTTCGAGCCGGCGTTGACCCGTCTTTGAGGCGGATGGGCCGACGAGCAGCGTATAGCCGATCACCATCAGGCCCATCAGGCCGCAGATTACCAGCAGGAGCTGAAAAATGCTCATGACTTAGTCCCGCCTTTCCAACACATCATACCAATCGCTCACTTACATCCGGTTCGTTTCGGCTCTGCCGGATCGGCAAAGCGCCGACTATCCCGGATCACTCAGCCGGAACCGGAGCGAACTTTTCTTTCTTTGCGAGCAGTGACTTGAGGTCAAAATTGCCCAGCAGGCTCTTTTTGCCGGGCTTTTCGCCTTCGGCTTCTTCGTCACTCGTGCCCATAATCCGCTCGGCAACCTGCCGAATGACCGCGCTCGATTTGCTCGAACGATTGGCGTCGGCGAAGGTCTGGCCCAATTTTGCGGCATTGGCCGCGGCCTTGGCATCATAAGGGATCGAGAAATCGATCTTGCGCTCGATGGACGCTTCGAAGTCTGCTTTGCTGATTTCCAGCTGGCCAGTTTGCACCTTGTTGGCGATAATCAATGGCTGCGCATGGGCGGCATTGGATTTAAGCCAGGAAAGGATACGGATCGTGTCCCGAGCCGAAGCCAGAGTCATCTCCGTTGCCAGCACCACAACATTCACGTCTGCAAGCAGGTGCGGAAAGTTGATCAGCATGTTGCGCGGCAGATCGATCATGGTCATCTCGAACGCCTGGCGGAATTCTTCCTCCAGTTGAACAAATGCCGCACCATCGGTCATCAGCGGTGAATTGATCGGTGCTTCCGCAGACAGGATGGCAAGATTGTCATTCGCGCGGATCATTGCCCGCTCGATGAACAAACCGTCGATCCGGCTGGGATTGTCGATTGCGTCGGTTAATCCGCGGCCCGGTTCCAGATCCAGTGCAAGTGCGCCGGTGCCGAAATGGACATCAAGGTCGAGCAACGCGGTCGGGATCTTGTGGTCCGCGCTGAACAGCCAGGCCAGCGATGTGGCCAAGGTTGAAGCGCCAACGCCGCCCCTTGTGCCGACGACAGCTGTCGAGATGTGGCGTTTGGCCGCATCCGGATCCGATGATTTCGGCGCAGAAAAGACGGCTTGAGCCTGGGTCAGTGAATCGCGCAATTGGTTCGCCGAAAGCGGCTTGAGCAAATAATCGTTGATACCGCTGGCAAGCAGGTCGCGGTAAAGGCGCACATCATTGACCTGGCCTACGGCAATCACCACCGTGCCGGGTTCGCAAACCTCGGCC
Source organism: Erythrobacter sp. (assembly GCA_024642565.1). Lineage (GTDB taxonomy): Bacteria > Pseudomonadota > Alphaproteobacteria > Sphingomonadales > Sphingomonadaceae > Allopontixanthobacter. Next base: position 99,871 of record JAHEAV010000003.1, on the reverse strand, counting down.
AGGGCATTGATGTCGTTGAGCGGATCACCGCTTTCGGACAGATCGACCATCAGAATATTCGGACTGGCCGAAACCGACAGGGACTGCACTGCGTTACGCAGGCCGCCCTTGGCGCATTTTTCCGACTGCCAGCCCATTTCGATCACGACCGGGCGCAATACGTCCAGCGCGGCTTCGTCGCAGATATAGGCAGCGAAAGGTTCCCGACTGCCTGCTGCGCCTGATTTCCAAGGAGCATTCATGGCTTACTTACCTCCTTCGCTAGAGCTGGTCTGCTTCAAACCGTCTTGTCCTGTCGGCGCTTTGTCGCGGAAGGTCTTGATGGCCTTGTTTGAACTCATGATAACCGTCTCGCCGGTGCCGCTGGCACCCTTGATCAGATGTTCCGGATCAGCGACCATTGCGGCAAGGTTGCCATTGACCGCACAACCATAGCCAGGCGAGGTCGCGTTTTCGTAATTGTGGTCGGCCTTCTTGGTCCAGTTGGGACAGCCCGGTACCGATGCAGTCGACCGGGTCACCACCACGCGGGTGAAACCAGGTTCGACATATCCGGTGGTTACCGGCGCGCCGTCACTTACCAGCAAACCGTGGCGCGATGCCAAGGCCTGGACCGATTCACGGGTTGCGCCGCTGGCCATCGGATCATCGATCGCAATGCGGTCACCGTAACCCAGATCCATAGCCTCGAACCAGCCGGCCAGACGGCGCTGTTCGGTTATCGGCAGGCCCCCTGCGCCCGATTGGACGTCGATCATGTAATTTGTCCGCTCGACAACGGGTTGGTTGACACTTTCCAGACCGCGGTTGGCCTGTGTGCCGCCGCTGCATCCGCCAAGGGCCAGCCCAATCGAAATGGCGATCGCGGTCGCCGCTTTGGTTTTCATAGCGATCATCGTGTTCACCTTTCTCATCAGAAACTGAAACCGGGGGTGGCAGGGTCAGCTGCCGCCTGGCGGTCTTTCTTTCGTTCTTTGGAATTACCCGATGGCGGTACGATTGCAGCCGGGTCTACGCGGCTGACAGCCGGTCCCGGCGCTTCAGCCGGGGCGGCGGTCGGCTTGGGCCGATCACCACCGGTTGTGCCATCGTTTTCCATGAACTGGAGCGAACGCTGAAGTTCGTTGGCTGCCTTGAAACCATCGGTTGGCAACTTGATGTCGTTCGCATTGACCGGGTTCACCAGATACGGCGTAACCACAATGACCAGCTCGGTTTCGCCCTTGCGGAACGAAGTTGAACGGAACAGATTGCCCAGGATCGGCACGTCACCCAGTCCCGGTGTCTTGTCGATCGAATTCTGTGCATTGTTGGACATCAGGCCAGCGATCATGAAGCTCTGGCCAGACCCGAGTTCCACCGTCGTTTCGGCGCGGCGAATGGTCAGGGCAGGCACCTGGAAGCCATTCAGCGTCACCGCCCCCTGGCTTGACAGTTCGGAAACTTCCGGACGCACACGGATCGAAATTCGGCCATTGGACAAAACCGTTGGCGTGTAGGCCAGGCTGACCCCGTATTTCTTATATTCGATGGAGGTCGAACCCAGTCCCTGGCTGAGCGGGATCGGAAATTCGCCGCCAGCGAGAAAATCAGCGGTTTCGCCCGAAAGCGCGGTCAGATTGGGCTGTGACAGTGTGGTTACGAGACCGTCACGTTCGGCAAGATCAAGCGCACCGGCAAGATCAAGGCCGAGGAAGCGTCCCAGGCCGGCAATGGTTGAACCACTGCTTGTTCCTTTGACCAACGTAGAGCCGTCCGAAGCTTCTGTTCCGCCGACAAACGCGCCGCCGCCAGGACTATACTGCGGAAACGCGCCCTGCCGACCGTTCGTAACGCCGAATTTGAAGCCGTTCGTGCCATCAAAACTTGTCAGGTTGGCACCCACATCGCGGATCCAGGAACGGCTGACTTCGGCAAAGCGGACTTGCAGGTTGACCTGCAGCGGCGTCGCCATTTTCAGGCGGCTGATGACATTCGAACCTTCACCCACGAACGCCTGTACCAGACGATCGGCTTCCGCAGCGTCTTCCGGCGCAGCAACCGTTCCGGTCAGCAGCACGGTATTGGTTCCCATGGTCGCAACCGAAATCTTGGCGTCGGGCATGGCCAGAGCCAGCATCTGGTCGATGCTATCGATATTGGATCCTACGCGGACGTTTGCAGACCAGACGATGTCGCCAGCAGCGTTGCTGGCATAGACAGTGGTTTCCCCACCGGCCTTGCCGAAAACATAGAGCTGGCGCTGCGATTTGACCTGCACATCGGCAATCTGATCGTTAGCGACAAAAACATCGGCCATCGATCCCGGAATGTTGATCAGTTCACCGCGACCAATCGACAGGACGATGTCCTGCTTCGGGCTTTTGATGGACTGCGCATTGGCGATCCCAGTCGACATTCCGGTAACCGGTGCAATGGCGAGAGCGGAAAGCAGCAAAGTGGCTGTCAGTCGGCGTGTCATGGTCTTGCCCCTCGAGTTGGTGCCACAATTGCGGCGGGCGAATGGTGCGGGTGATGCGGTCATCTCAGTTCTTCCCCACTGGAACTTCGACGGTATCCTTGCCGCGGGTTATGCGAACTACCGGACCGGTTGGACGAGCGCTGCCGCCTGGTGTGCCCATTGAGGGCGGGGCTGCATTTGCCGGAGCTTCTCTTGGAACGGTCCGGCGCTGGAAGCGCGACACGTCGCCGCCGGTGACGAAGGTTCCGGCCCTGTCGTTCGGGCTAGCGATCGCACGGGCAAGCAGCTTTTCTTCTTCTTCCGGGGTCGCATTGTCAGGGATCTTCACATCCCCGGAGGCAACCGCGCGGTCGAGTTCGGATTGGTTATCAGCGATAGAGCGCAGCGACAGGCTGAGTGTGCCGATTGTCTGCGCCACGGCGATTTTTTCTGCAATGCGCGGTGTCACTTCAAGCGTAACGGTACGGAAGGCGCGGACGACGGTCTTGCCGTCGACCTTTTCGGTTGTCGCCGATTGGTCGGTTGCCAGGACGCGCAGATTGCTCAGCACGGTTTCCGATGTCTTCAGCGGTTCGCCTTCGCCACCGCCGACGCTCTGGGTCAGCACGATATCGACCCGGTCACCCGGGAATACAAAGCCAGCCACGCCGGTCATTGCCGAAACAGGAACAGTCACGGCCCGCATGCCGGGGCCAAGCGCCGCCGCCAGGAATCCGCGATCGCCGGGGCTGACCAGAGCGCCCTGGGTGACCGGTTCGCCAGCTGTCATTGGATTGCGCACCACGGTGCCAAGCAGCTTGCTGATGTCCGCTTCACCATCCAGGAAATAGGCGTCTTGCACCATTTCTTCCGGCCAGGCCTGAAAGCCGACCGAATCTGCGGTGATGATAGTGCCCACCGGCAAGGAGCGTTGTGCAACCAGGACCTTGGGGCCTTGCTTGACCGCTACTGCCGCTTCTGCCTGCGGGGCGGCGGCCCCGGCAAACATGCTCCGCGCTGCCAATGCCGTACCGATCGCAATGACCAGTGCCCCCAGCAGCAGAACCAGTTTCTTCCTATCCATGGCTGTTCAAGCCCCCTAATTCGGCCCGTGATTGAATTCGATGATCGGGCAGTGTGAATTGATGCATTATGGTGTGTTGGTTAAGATCGGGTTTACCCCGCACCGGAAGCCGCCGTGGCGGCAGGTAGATAATGTGCTCCGAGAACCCACAGACCCGCAGTCGAAATCGCGACGCCATACGGGATTGCCAATCGCTCACGCTGGCGCCGCATGATATGCCAGGCGCCCATGACGATGGTGAGCACTCCGCCGACCAGCGCCATCACGATAATCAGATTGAGGAACCAGGCGGGTTCGATCCACAGCGCCAGGGCAGTCAGCAGTTTGACATCGCCGCCGCCCATCATGCGCAGGGCAAACATTGCCGCGAGAATTCCAAAGGCGGCCAAAGCTACGCCCAACTGGCTTACGACTTCTGGCCACAACGACAGGCCGCTGCTCCACCAGAAGAGCGGCGCTGCCAGCGCGATACCGGCGTTAAGCCAATTGTCGATCTGCCGCCGACGCATGTCGGTAAACGCGGCAACCAGCAGCGCGATTGCCAATGCGGCAAGCAGTCCGTAGTGGAAATATTCGCTAAGCATGAAAGCCCCCAAAGTCCCCTGTGGAGGCTGTGCTACATGTCATGGCTTACCAAAAAGTAACCAACCACTGGAGGTTCATATTAGCCAAGCCCAGAAAACCGGTGTGAACCTTGATCGGCACCGCATCGCGATCGACCGGCGCAGCATCCCCGCAAATGCGGTCGAAAGCCACTGGTCCGCCCTCGACGGGCATCCCATTCGGCGGATCGATTGGCCGGGTGCCGCCGTGGAGAAGCGGGGTTCGGTCCTGTTCATGCCAGGACGGGGCGACGCGTATGAAAAATATCTTGAAACCTTGGAGGAATGGCACTGCGCAGGCTGGCAGGTGACCGCGGCAGACTGGCGCGGACAGGCCGGATCGGGCCGGCTGGGCAAGGACCCAGTGACCGGCCATATCGACGATTTTTCGATTTGGATCGATGATCTGGTCGCGTTTTGGAGCGAGTGGAAAGACAATCGGTCGGGGCCGTATGTCATCGCTGGCCATTCGATGGGCGGGCATTTGGTTCTGCGGGCCGTTGCTGAAAAGAAAATCGATCCGGACGCTGTCGTTCTTTCCGCTCCGATGTTGGGTTTCTACGGCTCAGTCTTGCCAGTGGGTTTGATGCACGCCCTTGCCAAGTTGATGATGCGCTTGGGCGACAAGACCCGTCCGGCGTGGAAGTGGAGCGAAAAACCGGGGGAAGTTCCCATCGGGCGGATCAATTTGCTGACTCATGACGCGGATCGTTACGCAGACGAATTATGGTGGCGGGAAAATCGCCCTGAATTGGTGATGGGACCGGGCAGTTGGGGTTGGGTAGAGCGCGCATATGCTTCCATGCGATCCCTTTTCCGTCCCGGAGTACTGGAATCGGTTACCCTTCCTGTGCTGTTGATGGGGACTTCGAACGACAAATTGGTCGACATGCAATCCATCGCACGCGCAGCGGCCCGTTTGCCGAGGGGCGAGTTGGTCCAGTTTGGCAAAGAAGCGCGCCACGAGATCCTGCGTGAGGTGGATTCGGTCCGCGACCGGGTCATGGATGCAATTGCCAGTTTCCTCGAAACTGTTGCGCCGCGCAGGGATTGATGCAGCTTGGCCGAAGTGTATGATTTTGCGGTAATCGGTGGGGGCATGGCCGGGGCCAGTCTTGCGGCTGAGCTTGCCCCGCATGGGAGCGTCCTGGTGTTGGAGGCGGAAGATCGGCCGGGCTACCATGCGACTGGCCGCTCGGCTGCATTCTGGGAAGAATGTTACGGCGGGCCGCAAGTTGTGCCGCTGACACTCGCTTCCGGACCATTTCTGCAAGAACATGGCTTCTTGTCGCAGCGCGGCGCGCTTTATCTTGGGCGCGATGGGGATGCAGGCGAGCTTGACGGCTTCATGCACCGATTTGCCAAGAGCGGGGTTACAATTGAGCGGCTTTCCAGCAATGCCGTCGTCGAACGCGTCCCCGGTTTGCGCCCCGAATGGACCGGTGCGGTCTGGGAACCGGCCTGCGCGGATATCGATGTCGCAGGCCTGCATGCACACTATCTCGCCACAATGAAACACGGGGGCGGGCAATTGGAAGTCCGGGCGCGTCTGGCCAATGCGGAGCGGACTGCAACAGGTTGGCACCTCAAAACTGATCGCGGCGCTGAATTCGAATCGGCCATTCTGATCAATGCGGGCGGCGCTTGGGCAGACGAAATTGCCCGCATCGCCGGGGTCGCACCAATCGGAATTACGCCCTACCGGCGAACGGTTGTGCAGCTCCGGGTTGACCCACCGCCGCCTGCCGATCTTCCGCTGGTGCTCGACATAGCGGGGCAGTTCTATTTTCGGCCCGACAATGCCCGCATCTGGCTCAGTCCACATGATGAGGAACCTTCCGCGCCTTGCGATGCAGCACCAGAAGAACTGGCGGTTGCGACAGCAATCGCGCGGATGGAAGAGGTCGTGGACTGGCGGATAGTCGCGGTTGAACACAAATGGGCCGGACTACGCAGTTTTGCACCTGACCGTTTGCCGGTTTACGGCTTCGACCCGAAAGATTCCGGTTTCTTCTGGTTTGCGGGGCAGGGCGGCTTCGGCATCCAGACCGCGCCAGCGGCAGCCCGGCTTGGTGCGCAGACGTTACTTGGTCAGCCGCGAGATGTTATGACGGCCAGCCTTGATCCGGATATCTATTCACCCAAACGGTTTGCGCTGGGTTCAAAGGCTGGATTTCTCGACTGAACCGGTTAGGTTGGCCTTTGCTTTTGTTGGTTGAAGGAGAGCGTGAATGGCACATCATTTCAAAATCAAGAAGAACAAGGCTGGCGAATTCGTGGCCTATTTCATGTATAATTCCGAAGCGATTTTCTGGACTGAAGGCTATTCCAGCAAGGCCAGCGCAAAGAACGCCATCGAATCGGTGAAAAAGAACGGTCCTGGCGCAGAAACGGTCGACGAGACGGCTGGTTGATGCCGATTTAGGACGTACTGCCGCTGGTCATAACGCTAGGCGGAGCGGCGTGCTTTTGACTGGGCCGCCTCCGCCTGGTCGCTGGCCAGTTGGTCCACCCGATCATTTTCGGGATGCCCGTTATGGCCCTTCACCCAGTGCCAGTTGATATTGTGGGTTTTTACCGCTTCGATCAATTCATGCCATAGATCTTCGTTGCGCACGGGTTTTTTGCTTGCCGTTTTCCAGCCATTGCGCTGCCAGCCACTGATCCATTTGGTCATACCGTCGAGCACATATTTGCTGTCGGTGTAGAGGTCTATCTCGCATGGTTCGATCAAGGCCCCAAGCGCGCGAATGACCGCTGTCATTTCCATCCGGTTGTTGGTGGTGTCGATTTCTGAACCCGAAAGTTCCTTCTCGCGCTTGCCCATGCGCAGCAAGGCGCCCCAGCCGCCGGGTCCCGGGTTGCCTTTGCAGGCACCGTCGGTGAATATTTCTACCTGTTTCATTGACATTTTTTGACTCAGTTGGCGGCAGGCGTGAAGGGGGATTGGCCGGCTTCCGCGTAAAAATTCATACGTCGGGCAAAATCCATCGGGTCCTTGCGTTTTACCAAGGCATCATCGGGGGTGTTGATCCAATCGAATGCTCGGGTCGCCACGAACCGCATTGCTGCACCTTGCGCCAGCAAGGGAAGCGCCAATTTTTCGTTTTCGGACAGGTTGCGCACTTCTTGATAACCGGCAATCAGCGCGGCACCAATTTCAGGCCGGTACACACCATCAACGGTACGAAAGCTCCAGGCGGCGTGAGTCACAGCCAGATCGTAGGCGGCGATGTCAGTACAGGCGAAATAAAAGTCGATCAGGCCGGTAACTTCGTCCCCCAGCATCAGCACATTGTCAGGAAACAGGTCGGCGTGAATGGTGGCGCGCGGTAAATGTTCGGGCCATTCGCTGATCAGGCGGGGCAGGCAATTCATCACGATGTCCGGCAGAGCGGGATCAATATCGCCCAGTCTGGCGCCGCATTGATCAAATATCTGCTGCCAATCGTTAGGACGAAGATCATTCTTACGCGTGGCAGCAAAATCGGCTGATGCAAGATGGATTCCGGCCAACGCGCGGCCCACGGCCTGTGCCTGTGCGGCTGTGGGATGATCAATCGACATTCCAGGCAAAAATTCGATCAGGGCCACCGCCTTGCCATCCACCAAGCGCGAGGCATTGCCCACACGATCATGGATGGTGCGCGGCACCGGGCTGCCTTTGGCCGAAAGATGATCCAGCAGGCCCAGAAAGAAGGGCAGATCGGCCAGATCAATCCGTCTCTCATACATTGTCAGGATAAAACGCTCGCCGCCCGATCCCGAACCGGTCGTTTCAATAAGCCAGTTGCTGTTGGAAACGCCCTCGGCGATGCCCTTGGCCGAAACCAGATGGCCGACATCATATTCATGGATCAGCGCAGCAAGCTGTTCGGCGCCAAGGTGGGTGTAAACGGCCATGCGCGCTGCCAGCCTATTCCGTCAGTTGGCGCGGCAATTTGAACACCATTTTTTCGACCGCGCTGACCAGAGTGTGTTCCTCGACCGTGCGCCATTCGGACAAGCGATCAACCACTTCGCGAACCAGTATTTCCGGTGCGGATGCGCCCGCTGTGAGGCCAATTGTACCAACGCCGTCCAGCCAGCTCGGATCGATATCGTCCGCGCGTTCGATCAGCCGAGCCTCTGTGCCGCATGTCTGGGCCACCTCAACCAGCCGCAGCGAATTGGAACTGTTGGGTGCGCCGATAACCAGGACCAAATCGCTGCCGGGCGCGATTTCCTTGACGGCGGCCTGCCGGTTGGATGTGGCATAGCAGATGTCCTCTGCCTTCGGCTTTACGATCTGTGGATATTTTTCCTCCAACGCAGCGATAATATCGCGCGTATCGTCCACGGACAGGGTGGTCTGGGTCAGGAAAGCCAGTTCCTCACCCGCGCCAAAATCCAGTTCTGCGACATCTTCCTTCTTTTCAACCAGTGTAATCGCCCCGCTCGGAACCTGACCCATTGTGCCGATCACTTCCGGGTGGCCGCGATGGCCCACGAAGATAATATGGCGGCCAGCTTCGATCTGGCGTTCTGCCTGCCGGTGAACCTTGCTGACCAGAGGGCACGTGGCGTCAAGATAGTCGAGACCGCGCCGCTCCGCCTCTGCCGGCACCGCTTTGGGAACGCCGTGGGCGCTAAATACTACCGGCGCGCCGTCCGGCACCTCATCAAGTTCCTCGACAAAGATCGCGCCTTTGGCCTTCAGCGCATCCACCACGAAACGATTATGGACGATTTCATGGCGCACATAAACAGGTGCACCATAGCGGGTAAGCGCGCGCTCGACGATCTCGATAGCCCTGTCGACACCGGCACAGAAGCCGCGCGGCGCGGCAATCAACAAGGTCAGAGCAGGGCGTGTATCCGGAGCGGAATTGTGCAAGGGAGCGTTCATGTCTCAGCCTCTAGCGCTTTGCTGTCCGGCCCGCTAGGGCGACGTCATTCGAAGTTCGAAGGATTTGCCCCGATGAAGTCTACCCGCCGCACTCTGATTCTCATTGCCACTGTCGCTGCAGGTTCTGCCGCATTGTCCGGCTGTTCGCGCAAAGGGGAACTGGTGATTGATCAGGGCGTGGGGATTGCTGCCGTACGTACCGCCTGTCCGGCGGTGGGCGTGCCTGACTTTACCGGGGACGTTACCATGTTTCGAACGTCCGCCGACAAGACAGCAGCCAATCTTGATGTAACGGCCAGCATCACCAATCTGCGCAGCACTTGCAACGAAACAGGCGAAAAGGTCTATTCCGAGGCGACGTTTGATGTGCAGGCGCGCCGGTTCGATACGCGCGGTGCACGAAGGGTGGAATTGCCTTACTATTCGGTTGTGTTGCGCGGGGGTTCCGCTGTGCAAGCCAAGCGAATCGGCGCTGTAGTGGTCGATTTCGCTGACGGTCAGGAACGCGCGCAAGGCAGCGCCCGGGCCGGCGCATTTATCGACCGCGCTGAAGCAACCCTGTCGCCAGAGATTCGCGAGCAGATTACGCGCAAGCGCAAAGCGGGCGATAATGATGCTGCGCTCGACCCGCTTGCCGACCCGCAGGTCAAGGCCGCTTTGACCCGCGCGACCTTTGAATTGCTCGTCGGTTTCCAGCTGACCGAAGATCAATTGGCGTATAACGCCACACGCTAGCACCAATTTAGGGCGATGATCTGGCAGCGGATGTAACCGCTGCTGCTTGCGATTTCGGGGCATTCGTCTAACCGCACTGGCCATGAACACGATGACGCCAGAATTGCACACACTTCATGCCACCTTTGCCGGAAAGGTGGACGCAGTCCTGTCCGCGCTGGAGCGCGAAGGCGTATTGCCGCCGGACAGCCCACGGACGCATGTAACGGTCGAACCGCCGCGCGATCCCAGCCATGGGGACTTGGCGACGAATGCGGCGATGGTGCTGGCCAAATCGGCTGCAATCAACCCGCGCGAACTGGCTGGCAAGATCGCCGAGAAACTGACGGCCGATCCCGATGTCGTGACGGCCGAAATTGCCGGCCCCGGCTTCATCAATCTGCGTTTGTCTGATGCCGTCTGGTTGGCGGAACTGGCGGCCATCGCGGAACTGGGCGGGGATTATGGTCGTTCGGCATCGGGCACAGGCGTTACCGTCAATGTCGAATATGTTTCGGCGAACCCTACCGGGCCCATGCATATGGGGCATTGCCGCGGCGCAGTAGTCGGGGATGCGCTGGCAAGCTTGCTCGAGTTTGCCGGACATAAGGTGACCCGCGAATATTATGTCAATGACGCCGGATCGCAGGTCGATGTGCTCGCGCGGTCTGCCTATCTTCGTTACCGCGAGGCGCTGGGCGAGGACATTGGCGCGATCCCTGAAGGGCTGTATCCCGGCGATTACCTGGTGGCTGTAGGTCAGGCATTGGCGAAGGAATTGGGTGACCGGTTCTTGGAAGAGCCGGAACAGGAATGGCTGCCGATTTTCCGCGCCCAATCCGTGGCGGCCATGATGGATCTCATCCGTGCCGACCTCGCGCTTCTCGGGATCAAGCACGATGTATTCGCATCCGAAGCGGCTTTGCAGATTGCAGGCAAGCCGGCCGAGGCCGAGGCGTGGCTGCGCCAGCATGACCTTGTCTATGACGGTGTTCTTGAAGCGCCCAAAGGCAAGACGCTGGAGGATTGGGAGCCGGTCGAGCTTCCGCTGTTTCGGTCCACCCGCTTTGGTGATGATCAGGACCGGCCAATCCGCAAGTCCGATGGCAGCTGGACCTATTTCGGGGCCGATCTGGCCTATCACTTCCAGAAGGCCGAACATGCTGACGCGCTGATTGATATATGGGGCGCTGACCATTCGGGCACGGTCAAGCGGATCAAGGCTGCTGTGGCTGCGCTGACAGAGGGTGCAGGGCGCAGCATCGCTTTTGACGTAAAGCTGGTCCAGATGGTTCAGCTCATGCGCGCAGGCGAGCCGCTGAAAATGTCCAAGCGATCGGGCAATTTCATTACAATCGCCGACATGGTGGAAGAGGTGGGCAAGGATGTCGTCAGGTTCACCATGCTCAGCCGCAAGCCCGAAGCGCAGATGGAATTCGACTTCGCCAAGGTTGTAGAAGCATCCAAGGACAATCCGGTTTTCTATGTCCAATATGCCCATGCGCGCATCCATTCGACCTTGCGCAAGGGTGAAGGAGAAGGACTTGTCCCTTCGCCGGACCATCTTGCGATGCTTGGTGCTGAAGAACTGGAGCTGGTCAAACACGCTGCACAGTTCCCCCGTTTGGTCGAGGCAGCGGCGCAAGCACGCGAACCGCACCGGTTGGCATTTTATCTTTACGATCTGGCCGGAGCATTTCATGCTTACTGGAATCTGGGCAATGATAATCCCGGGAAGCGGTTCATCGTGGCGCAGAATCCTGAATTGAGCGGTGCAAGGCTTTTCCTTGCCAGCCAGATCGGGCAAGTTATCCGCAATGGTCTCGCCCTGCTCGGGGTGGTGGCGGTGGAGGAGATGTAAGAATGATTAGCCACGAAGGCACGGATCGGGATGGCGATAATCAAGTCGATGGTGAATTCGACAGCGATTTGCACATCGACGAAGCTGACGAATTGTCGTTGATCGATGATGACGAACGGCTGCCATGGCTTGAATCCGGCGATTATGACGATGATGATGGTGGGGTCGATTCCAGCCGGATTATCGGTTTTGCCTTGCTTGGCCTGCTTGCGCTTGTGGTGGTGCTTGGCGGCATCTGGTGGTTTTCCAATCGCACGACCGATCCTGACCTGATTGCCGACGGCAGTTTGATCGAAGCGCCGGCTGGTCCGATCAAGGAAAGGCCGGCTGATCCGGGCGGCAAGACTTTTGCTGGAACCGGCAATGTCGCCCCGGCCGTCGGTGAAGGCGAATCCCGTGAAGGCCGCCTTGCGAGCACGGATGTACCCAAACCCAGTATCGAAGCTGCCACCACTGCCAACACCGTGGTTACGCCCGATAGTGGCGGTGTGGGCGTCCAGGTGGGCGCCTATTCGACGCGGGAAACGGCACAAAAGGGGTGGGACGCGCTGGCCCGCCAGACCGATGCCATCAAGGGTTTTAAATACCGTATTGTCGAAGGCAAAGCCGATATCGGCATAGTCTATCGGTTGCAGGCAGTGGCTGGCGATACCGCGTCGGCCAAGCAATTGTGCGACGCGCTGAAGGCCGACGGCTTGGCCTGTCAGGTCAAATAGCGCCGCATATTGGCGATAAAGCCGTGAGGGCCGGTCGCGCAATGTGGCTGGCCCCCTCAATTTCTGTTGTTATTTCCACATCCGCCCCTTGGTGAAAGCTTGCGCGGGAGAGGCGGACCTGCGACTTTCTGGTGATGACACCTGCAATTTTCGGCCTGTCCGGCACCCAGCTGACTGCGGAAGAACGCGCCTTCTTCCGGGAGGCCGACCCGGCGGGCTATATTCTGTTCGGCCGGAATTGCGAAATGCCGGAACAACTGCGGGCGCTCACCAATTCGTTACGCGAAATTCACGGCCGGGACCGGTTGTTTATCTGCATCGATCAGGAAGGCGGTCGGGTCGCCCGGCTTAGACCGCCACATTGGGCAGGTTTTCCGGCAAGCGCGGTGTTTGATGCCCTTTATGATATCGCCCCGGCCAGTGCGATCGAAGCGGCGCGGGTCAATGCGCAGGCACTTGGAATTGAACTGGCCGAAGCCGGCATCACCGTCGACTGCCATCCGCCGCTCGATGTGCGCCAACCCGGCGCGCATGACGTTATCGGTGACCGTGCGCTTGGTTCAGAACCGATGCGGGTTGCCGCATTGGGCCGCGCAATTCTGGACGGGTTGGCACGGGCCGGAGTGGCCGGGTGTATCAAGCACATGCCTGGACATGGCCGAACCACGACCGATACGCACAAGGAATTACCGACAGTTACAGCAAGCGAGGCGGAACTCGAACAGGACCTGGCGCCGTTCAAGGCACTGGCGGATGCGCCCATCGGGATGACAGGCCATCTGCTCTTTTCCGCTTGGGACGCGGTCAATCCTGCAACTCTGTCTCCCTTTGTAATCGAGCAGATCATTCGTGGGCGGATCGGTTTCGATGGGCTGCTGCTGACCGATGATCTCGATATGGAGGCGCTGTCGGGCAGTGTGCCGGAACGCGCCGAAAGGGCAATCGCCGCCGGATGCGATCTGGCCCTGAACTGCTGGGCTAAGATGGACGATATGATGGCAATAGCGGCGTGTTTGCCTGCCATGGGCGAATTGGCCCACAGCCGGCTGGAGCGTGCCTTGGCCGCGACCCGGGTCGGTTCGCCGGAAGGTGACAAGGGCGACCTTCTCGCCAAGCGTGACAGTCTGCTCGCATTCGCCGGAAATCTGGCATGAGCGAGCCGGAGTTCCTTTTGGCAGAGCCGGATGCGGTACCGGATGAGTGGGGCGGGATTGGCTCTGCACCTACTGACGATCCGGCTCTTTATCTCGAACTGGACGGTTGGGAAGGGCCGCTGGATCTCTTGCTCGACCTTGCGAGGCGGCAAAAAGTCGATTTGCGGTCAATTTCCATTCTCGCTCTGGTCGATCAGTATTTGGATTATATTGAGCGGGCGAAATCGCTCCGGTTAGAACTTGCTGCCGATTATCTGGTGATGGCAGCTTGGCTTGCCTATCTCAAATCGTCCCTCTTGCTGCCCAGAAATGAGCAGGAAGATCCAAGTCCGGAAGAACTGGCCCTTCGCCTGCAATTGCGGCTGCAGCGGTTGGGGGCAATGCGCGAAGCGGCTGCCCGGCTGATGGCGCGGGACCGGATTGATCGTGATGTGTTTTTGCGCGGGGCGCCTGAAGGCCTGCGGGTGGATCGCAAGACCCAATGGCAATGCGACTGGTATGCGTTGGTACAGGCCTATGGGCAGGTCAAGGCGCGCACCGCGCCGGCAATTCACATGGTCCGAAACAGGCCGGTGATGACCCTGGAAAGCGCGCTGGAACGGGTATCGGCGATGTTGGGCGTTACACTCGACTGGATAGCGCTGGAGGATTTTCTGCCGCCCCATGCCGAGCCGAGACTGCGTCGTTCCGCCTTGGCATCCAGCTTTGTCGCCGCGCTTGAGCTGGCGCGGCGGGGCCGGGCGGAACTGGCGCAGGAATCGGTTTTTGGTCCGCTGCGATTGCGGAGAATTCGGGCATGACGGCGCGTCCAGGAGATCTGGCCCGCGCATTGGAGGCAACTCTATTCGCCGCCGAAACGCCGATGAGCGTGGAGGCATTGGCCGCGCATCTGGGCAATTCGGATGCCGATGAAATTCGTGATGGATTGCAGGAATTGGCGGAACATTATGCCGATCGCGGTCTTCATTTGGTCGAACGCGGCAAGCGCTGGCATTTCGAAACTGCGCCCGATCTTGCGCATCTGTTGCGGCGGGAACGGGAACAGGTCCGCCGCTTGTCGCGCGCGGCCACGGAAGTCTTGGCGATTGTCGCCTACCATGAACCTGTCAGCCGTGCCGAAATTGAATCGATCCGTGGGGTTCAGACAGCAAAAGGAACGCTTGATGTGTTGCTTGAAGCCGGATGGGTGCGCGTGACTGGACGGCGGGAGGTACCCGGGCGGCCCGTGATTTACGCAACTACCCCTGATTTCCTTGACCATTTCGGCCTTGATTCACGGAAGGATTTGCCGGGCATCGACGAATTGCGTGCCACCGGGATGCTGGACCCAGTTGATGATGCCTACGATGCGTTGATGGGTGCCGAAGACAGCGAAGATTTTTCCGAGCCAAGCGAGAGTGAATGATTCGCGCAAGCGCGCTGGCATAAGCACAGCGAAGCGACTATATTGGCGCTAACTCGTTTGGAAGGTTTATCATGTCTGTTGGCCCAATGCAGCTCATCATCATTGCTCTTGTCATCCTGGTCCTGTTCGGACGGGGGCGGATTTCTGAAATGATGGGCGATTTCGGCAAGGGCATCAAAAGCTTCAAGGAAGGCATGAACGAGGAGCCGGGGAGTTCGGCCAAACCAGCGGCGCGGATTGAGGGACCCTCACAAGAAACCAAGTCCGCATCCGATGTATCGTCGCAAGCGACGTCGCCCGATCGTTCGGACACATCCGTCTAAGGCGAAACGCCTGCTTTCTGGCCCCTGACTTTCAAGGCGAGCCGCTGTTATGTTCGACGTTGGTGCAAGCGAATTGCTGGTTATCGTGATTGTGGCGATCGTTGTGATCGGGCCCAAGGATTTGCCGCTTGCGCTGCGTACCGCAGGTCGCTGGATTGGGAAGGTTCGCCGGGTCTCTGCCAGTTTCCGGTCCGGTCTCGACGCGATGATTCGTGAGGCCGAAATGGAAGATATGGAAAAGAAATGGCGCGAACAAAACGCCCGAATCATGGCTGAGCATCCCGGTTCAGAGATGACGTCTCTAGACGCCGGGACTGATGCAGAGGCGATATCGGATTCCCAACCGCTTCCAGATTCGCAGACATCGGATAGCAGCGAACCGGAAGAGCCTTCGCTGCCTCTCGACAAGCCGCAGGCCGGGTGACCCGCGATGGCGCTTTCGATCAAGGATATTGACGAGACACAGGCACCGCTGCTCGATCATTTGATTGAGTTGCGTGGCCGGCTGGTTCGTTGCGTCGTCGCCTTGGCGCTGGCTTTTGGCGTCTGCCTCTATTTCGCCAATCCCATTCTCGGTTTTCTGGTCCAGCCTTTGACGGATGCATTTCCGCCAGGGCAGGGCCATCTGATTTTTACCAAGCTATATGAAGTCTTCTTTGTGCAGCTGAAGGTGGCGCTGTTTGCCGGTTTCCTTGTCAGCTTTCCAATCATCGCCAACCAATTATGGGCGTTTGTGGCACCGGGTCTTTACGCGAAGGAAAAGAAGGCTTTCTTGCCGTTCCTGATTGCCACACCGGTCCTGTTTAGTGCGGGCGCGGCGCTGGCATATTACGTAGTTATGCCCACCGCTTTTCGCTGGTTCATCAGTTTCGAAGGAAAGGCAGGCGGACTGGAAATAGAGGCACTGCCCGCAGCCGATGAGTATCTCTCATTGGTGATGCAGTTCATCCTGGCGTTCGGTGTCAGCTTTCTTTTGCCGGTCCTGCTGTTGCTGCTTAACCGGGCGGGAATAGTAACCCGCCAGCAGCTTGCCGGGGCGCGGCGCTATATTATCGTGCTGGTCGTGGCTGTCGCGGCGATACTTACGCCGCCAGATCCAGGATCGCAGATTATCCTGGCAATTCCCCTGATTCTGCTGTTCGAAGGCGCTTTGGTGATCATGTGGTTTGGAGAGCGGCGCTCGAAGAAGCAAGCCGCCGCAACGGCCGAAGCTTCAACAATCGAAACCGAGGCTTCCTGATCCGATTAGAGGATTTCGGAGCGGGGTGAAATGGAAACGCTTCACTCCGGCAGGGCTGGCCAAAAAAAAACGGGGCCAAAAGGCCCCGTTTTCTATTCGATGATCAGGCGATTATGCGCTGATCGGATCGTTGTTGTCGTCAGCAATAATGATGATGCCAGCGATTACAGCTGCAGCAGCCAAAAGTGCAAGAATAATGCCCGAACCCTGAAGTTCGCTTTCGCCCTGAACAGGAGCAGCTACGCGATCAACGTTCGACGAAGCAGCCAGCGCAGGCGAGGCAGCAAGGGAAAGAGCAGCCGTAGCGGCCAGCAGGTTACGAAACTTCATACTATGTCTCCTCAGAGCTCGTTTAACTAATCAAACTCGAATTCCGTTTAGAGTGCTTATTCGATTCAGGCAACCCACACTTTGTGAGAAACCGAAAATTGTGACGACTTTGCAACATCGTAGCCGCGCTTCTTAACGAGTGCATCGGGGGCCGTGGTATCTCCAGTCTCCTCGAGGCACTCAAGTCTTTTGCGGCCAATAGTTATTTTACTGTTAAAGGCGCCAAAAGTTCCGGAAATTGCGACAAAGCGAAAGTAAAAGGGGGCGGGTCGTTTTGCTATGCCGTTCAGCGCCTTGAGGCGTCGGCATCTCTATCAAACACCCGTTTGCCTCCGACCCAGGTCTGCAAGACCTTGGTTGCCCGCACTTCATCGACGGTAGCAAGCAGCGGATCATGGTCCACCAGCAGGAAATCCGCACGCTCTCCGACCAGCAGACGCCCGAATCGCCCTTCCGCAAATCCAGCATAGGCACCGCCATAGGTGAAGGCAGTCAATGCCAGCTCCCGGCTTACACGTTCCTGCGGTTGCCACCCGCCAAAAGGCTGCCCCGCCTTGTCCATCCGAGTGAAAGCTGCGGCGAGCCCGGCGAAGGGATCAACCGCTTCGACCGGCGCATCGGATCCGAAGGCGAGCGGCGAGCCGGCTTCCGCGATGCTGTGCCAGGCATAGGCACCCTTCAGGCGATCTGGCCCGAGCCGGGCTTCGGCCATGGTGCGATCCGATGTTTGATGGACCGGCTGCATTGAAGCAATGATGCCATGCTTGGCGAACAGAGCCAAATCCACCGGATCGACGATTTGCGCGTGTTCAACACGCCAACGGCGGTCACCTGTGTAGGTCCCTGCAAGGTCGTCAATTGATTGAAGCAGTTCCGAATTGGCAGCATCGCCAATGGCGTGAACGGCGATCTGGAACCTGTCGAGTGCTGCGCGGCTCATCAGATTGCGCAATTGCGAAGCGGTCAGGAATGGCAGTCCGACATTCTTGGTATCGTCGCTATAGGGCTTCTTGAGCCATGCACCGCGGGATCCCAATGCTCCATCGAGGTATAGCTTGACCCCTTCCATCTTCAGCCGGTCACCATAGAGCCACGGCGAAGGGCCGGGGCCGCCGATCACTTCCATCGCCTCAATACCGCTCGCGTAGGACATGATCCGGACGTTGAGAGTACCGTTGTCACCGGACCGCCGGAAGGTCTGCCAGTCCGCGATGGTGGTTCCCATGTCGGCGACCGATGTGATGCCATTGCGCAGCAGGATGCTCTGCGCTTTCTGGAAGGCGAGGTCGCGATCTTCGGGCCGGGGCGGGGGCACGAGCTTGTCAATCATCGCGGTTGCTCCGTCGATGAAGGCCCCGCTGGGCTTTTTTGACCCGGCCATACGTTCGATCCGTCCGCCTATTGGGTCAGCGGATTCCGCAGTAACATTGGCCAGTTTCATGGCCGCGCTGTTGGCCCAACCTGCGTGCCCGTCGACCCGCTCCAGCCATACCGGGCGATCAGCCACTACAGCGTCAAGATCGGCAGCGGTGGGGAAGCGCCCCAGATTCCATTTTTCCTGATTCCATCCGCGACCGATGATCCACCTGTGATTGGGGTTGGCGGCCGCATAGGCAGCGATTTTCGCCTGGGCGTCAGTCAGCGAAGTGGTTTCTGACAAGTCCAGCGTTAGCGCGCCGAACCCGATTCCCATGACGTGGGCATGCGCATCGATCATGCCAGGAATGACATATTGACCCTTGCCATCGAGCAAGAAGTCGACGCCGCTGGGGCGTCTGTCACCCCGTTTGAGCACCAGCTTGATTATGCCGTCATCATCGATCCACAATCCGGTAAACCGATCGACCTTGCCATCAGCAGCGATTGTGATTCCCTGGATATTGTCAATCAAAGTGTCCGCCGCGGCGGGTGACGCAATAACGGCCGCGCCGATCAACGCCGCGCAACTAAGGCGCAGCTTATGTCCATAGTTTGTCATTGGCTTCCCTTTGGCAGACGGCGGATGAGCGAACTTGTGTCCTGGCGCCCTCCGCCCATTTCCTGGATTTCGGCATAGAATTGATCGACAAGCTTTGTAACCGGTGCGGACAGGCCCAGCCGTTCGGCTTCCTCCAGCGCATAGCCCAGATCCTTGCGCATCCAGTCGACGGCAAAACCAAAATCAAATTGGCCCTGAACCATTGTTGCCCAGCGATTTTCCATTTGCCAGCTTTGTGCTGCACCGCCAGATATTGCCTGGAAAACGGCGTCGGTATCCAGACCTGCAGCCTGAGTCAGACGGATGGCCTCACTCAGCCCGCCAAGAACACCGGCGATGCACATCTGGTTGGCCATTTTGGCAGTCTGCCCAGCCCCGGCGGGGCCGACATGGACAATGCGGGCACCATAGGCCTGCATCGCCGTACGCGCGGCTTCAACCGCTCGCGCATCACCTCCGCACATAATGGCCAGCCGGCCATTTTCTGCACCGGCCTGACCACCAGAAACAGGCGCATCGACTGCCGAAAATCCGCGCTCAACCGCTTCTGCAGCCAGCCGGCGTGCCATTCCGGCAGAAACCGTTGTGTGATCAATATACAGCCGGTTCTTGCCTATCGCGCGGAATGCCCCGTTTTCGCCGAGCGTAACGTCATGCAAGTCCTGATCATTGCCCACGCAAGTAATGATGATATCGGCCGTTGAGGCAGCCTGGGCCGGCGTTTCGGCCAGCATCGGTTCAAGGCCCTTGTCGCGCTGCCCTTCACGCCAGTTTTCTGCGCGGTCGCGTGTGCGGTTGTAGGCAATGACCCGGTGCCCGACCGCCAGCAGATGCCCGGCCATGGGCGCGCCCATCACACCAAGTCCGATGAACGCAATTGTCTGCGGGATAATGGCTGTTTGCTGCATGGACTGGCGCTTAAGCAGAATTGTCGGCAAAGCAAATCCTTCATGGGAAAAACCCGACATCTGTTTCCCGCGGCGGTAAATTCGCCTAGGCGCTATCGCTATGAATAAGAATCCTGCCATTTCGCCCGCTCATGTGGCCACTGCTCCAGCTGAACTGACTCCATCGGACGTCGGCGCGCTTGGAATCGATGAAGTCCGCGCGGCGGCTGACCGCATCCGCGATGCAGTCGTGCACACGCCAACGATGCACAGTATAACGCTGTCGCAAATCACGGGTGCTGAAATCTGGCTGAAATTCGAGAATTTGCAGTTCACCGCAGCCTATAAGGAGCGCGGTGCGCTAAATGCCTTGCTGCTCATGGACGAAGACCGCCGGTCGCGTGGGGTGATTGCGGCATCGGCGGGCAATCATTCACAGGGGCTCAGCTATCACGGTACCAGGCTGGGGGTACCGGTAACTATTGTCATGCCCCGTACTACACCGACGGTGAAAGTGATGCAGACGCAAAGCGTCGGCGGGAAAGTGGTGCTCGAAGGCGAGACGTTCGATGAAGCCTATGCCCACGCGCGTAAGCTGGAGGCCGAATTGGGCCTGACTTTCGTTCATCCCTTTGACGATCCCGACGTGGCCGCCGGGGCAGGGACCGTGGCACTGGAAATGTTTGCCGATACCCCGGACCTTGATTGCATTGTCACGCCCATTGGCGGCGGGGGATTGATCTCGGGGATGGCGACTGTGGCCCGTGCATTGAACCCGGACATGAAGGTTTACGGGGTCCAGGCTGCCCTGTTCCCTTCAATGTATGCCCGGATCAAGGGTGTCGATATGCCTTGCGGCGGCGATACACTGGCAGAAGGCATTGCCGTGAAATATCCGGGTGAATTCACCTCGAAAGTTATCGCTGACAAGGTCGATGACATCCTGCTGGTCGATGAGGCAGCGCTTGAAAAGGCGGTCTCATTACTTCTGCAAATTGAAAAGACCGTAGTCGAAGGGGCAGGCGCAGCGGGTCTCGCCGCCGTACTGGAGCATCCAGAGAAGTTTGCCGGACGCAAGATCGGGCTGGTTTTGTGCGGTGGGAATATCGATACCCGCTTGCTTGCCAATGTTTTGTTGCGCGATCTGGCCCGATCCGGGCGGCTGGCGCGGCTCCGCATTACGCTGCAGGATCGGCCTGGATCGCTCTACAAGGTGATGCGCGAATTCAATCAGCATAACGTCAACATTATCGAAATCTACCATCAGCGCATTTTCACCAATCTGCCAGCCAAGGGATTGATAACAGACATAGAATGCGAAGCGCGCGACCGCGAACAGCTGGATGATCTGGTCGCCGCCTTGCGCAAGTCGGGCTATGTTGTGAATCCCGTCGAACTGGACTGATCCGCAGCAACACGCAGAATCTGCGCGGTGGAAGCTGTGCAAAATAAGAATCGATTAACCGTGTTTGATGGTTAAGAAGCTTTTACTGCACCGTCTGAACGGGCATAGTCGGCCAGCTATTGGATTCGGGTTGCGATTCCCAGCTGAGAGGAACTACGACTGCCGTGACGGCCCCCGTTCGCTTTCCCCGATTTTTCGTGACCGCGCCTGCGCCGTGCCCCTACCTACCGGGACGGAGCGAGCGCAAGGTGTTCACGGAGCTTAAGGGCCCGCATTCGGATCAGCTCAATGAAGCTCTCGGCCGGATTGGGTTTCGGCGGAGCCAGACTGTCGCCTATCGGCCCAGTTGTGCCAATTGCAGTGCCTGCATTTCGGTTCGGGTTGTCGCGGATGAGTTCCAACCGTCCTCGACGCAGCGCCGAAATTTGCGTCGCAACGAAGATCTGGTCACTACCGAATGCCGGCCATGGGCGACAGAAGAGCAGTTCGACTTGCTGCAGCGTTATTTGGGCGTACGTCATCCCGGTGGCGGCATGGCGAGTATGGACGAAATCGATTATGCGGATATGGTGGAGCATACACCGGTCTCCAGTTATGTCATCGAGTATCGGGAACCGTCAGATGGATTGCAGCCCGGTCGCCTGATTGGCGCCTGCCTGACAGACCGGCAGGGCGATGGGTTGTCAATGATCTACAGCTTTTACGACCCCGAACATGAGGCACGATCCGGGCTTGGCAATTACATTATTCTTGATCACATTCGGCGCGCGGCGGAGCAGGGCCTGCCCTATGTGTATCTCGGCTATTGGGTCGAAGGATCCGACCGGATGCGCTACAAAATCCGATATCGGCCGATGGAACGCCTCACCCGTGATGGTTGGCGGCGATTGTCTGATGAAGAACAGGCCGCACTCATTTCCGGCACATCTTCGGCTGCAGTGCGCGAAGCCGGTTCCCTGTCCGGACCAGCCAAGGATGGCTCGCAGGATCAATACAGCATCACCGAATAGGCTGGTGCGTTTACTGACAGCGCCAGTTGCGTTTCTCGCATTGGTGGGCGCTGGCGCACCGCTAGCCGCGCAAGATCAACAGCCCGCAACGCGGTTGGAAGACCTGATTCCCGATACGGCGGTTTCCGATCCTGATGCATGGGCAAAAGCCATTGCTCAGCCTGATGTGGTGCAGAACAGCCCGTCCAACGAAGCCGAGGAATCTTCACCGGCTGCGGATTCGCCGATGGCCGAATTCCCCGAAATTGAAGTTCCATGGCCCGATGAAACGCCGGATTTGCCGCAGCTCGCACCGCTGGAACGTGACCCGGATATTCGTTTTGCCGATGTGACCACTGGCGACGATACAGCAGCACCTGTGCTTGAAGATGCCCGGGTCATACAAATCGGCACACAGTTGACCCTCGCCTTTCCCAGGGGTGACGATGCGTTCCCGGATGTTGACGCTTTTGTCGATCGATTCAAGGCGCTGTCAAACATAGAGAATTTGTCCGGCAAAGCCGAAAATCTTGCACAGTTTGCCGCACGTGCCAGAGCCGATGGGGCATTACTGGACCAGCTGCTGGAAATTTATGGTTATTACGATGCGCTGGTGATCCGGTCCGTCAATGGAACACGCCGCGGCGGTGACAGGGCAGAACGGACCCCGACAGTGCGTTTTGACATCATTCCCGGAACCCGTTTTCGCTTTGGCGCAATCGACCTGGGAAATTTGAACGATGCGCCGGACGCGGCAGAATTGCGCGGCGCTTTCGCCATCCAAACCGGCGATCCCCTATCAAGTGACGCAATCGTGCGGGGGCAATTTGATTTGGATCAGGCACTTGGTGAAAGTGGATACCCTTTCGCTGAAATCCGCGCGCCGGAACTGCTAGTCGATCATGATCGGGCTGAAGGCGATCTGGCAATGATTGTGTTGCCCAAGGGCAAATATGTGATTGGCGATGTTCTGAGTGACCAACCGGAATTCCTGTCCGGTAAACACATCGGCACTATCGCACGTTTTGAATCCGGCGACCTTTACCAGCACAGCCTGGTTTTTGATCTGCGGCGTGCGATAACCGCAACCGGGCTGGTATCTTCGGTTGCCGTTACGCCGCGTGAAGTTTCCCCACCGACAGAGACCGCACCGGGCGTGGTTGCTTTGGACGTAGCGCTGACGAAGGCGCGTTTGCGAACCATAGCGGGTGCAATCGGTTATGGTTCGGACGAAGGTTTCAAATTGCAGGCCAGTTGGGAACATCGGAACCTGTTCCCGCCCGAAGGTTCGCTAAGGGTTCGCGGAATTGCCGGTACCCAGGAACAATTGGGTGGAGTGACCTTCCGGAAGAACAATTTTGGTGGGCGTGACCGGATACTGACGCTGGATGCCTATGCTACCAAGGTCAAGCGCCCAGCCTATTTCGCCAAGACCGCATCCCTGCTGCTTAATTATGAACGCATCAGTACGCTCCTGTTCCAAAAGCCCTTGACCTGGGGTGGAGGGCTTGAACTGATCGCGACTGATGAAAGGGAGGCCAAGATCAAAGGCGGGAAATCTCCCAATACGACCTATCTCATCGCCGCCTTGCCCTTAGCAGCCAGGATCGATTCTTCGGATAGCTTGCTGGATCCTAAAAAAGGCTTCCGCCTTGCCGGCCACCTATCGCCGGAATTTTCGCGTCAGACAGGATTCAACTCGGTCTATTTGAGGGCGCAATTCGACGGTAGTTATTACCAGTCCATATCCGACGGTGTTGTGGTAGCGGGCCGCGCGCGTGCCGCCACAATAGTTGGTGCACAGCTGTCCAGAGTTGCCCCGTCGCGCCGCTATTATGCCGGTGGCGGCAGTTCGGTTCGCGGATATGGCTACCAGCAAATCGGTCCGCGCAACGGCGTTGGCGAACCCAATGGGGGCCTGTCGCTGGTGGAATTGTCCTTCGAGGCCCGCGTTCACACCGGGTTGATGGATGGCGCTGTTTCACTTGTGCCCTTCATCGATGCAGGATCCGTCAGTCGCAACGCTGTCCCCGATTTCAAGGATGTTAAATATGGCGCGGGCCTTGGTCTGCGTTATCAGACCGGCTTCGGGCCGATCCGGGTCGATGTTGGCGTGCCGCTCAATCCTGCTTCCGGCGATAGCCCCGTCGCAGTGTATGTTTCGTTGGGTCAGGCATTCTGATGGAGAAGACCGAGGGCACAGCAAACATCGAAGCGAAACGCACTCGGTGGCTGTCGAGGGTGGGTAAGTGGCTATCTGCCAGCATTCTGGCACTTCTTGCATTGCTGGCACTGGGTTTTGCTGTGTTGAATAGTCCGATCGGCAAGCGCTTTATTGCTGACCAGATTGCCCAAGTTGCCCCGGCGTCAGGCCTGCGGATTGCCGTCGGCCGGATAAGCGGTGACATCTTCGGTCAGGCGACTGTGCACGATGTGGTGCTGTCCGATCCAAAGGGCAAATTTCTGACTATTCCGGTGGTGGAACTTGATTGGCGACCACTCAGCTGGCTGACTAGCGGACTCGATGTACGCAAATTGATCGCGCAGCGCGGGACGCTTTGGCGTGTTCCAGAATTGCTCCCCGGCGACCCTGATGCTCCGATTCTGCCCGATTTCGACATCAGGATCGACTGGTTCCAGATCGATGATCTGACAATTGCCAAGGGTATTGCCGGGCAGCGCGCGCAGAAAGTCAATCTTCTGGCCAAGGCCGATATTCGTGCCGGAAGGGTCTATCTCAAGGCGAATGGCAAACTGGGTTCGCAGGATCGCATCTATGCCCTGGTCGATGCTGAACCCGATGGCGATAAATTCGATTTGGCGCTGAATTACCGGGCTGCAAAAGGTGGCGTTTTGGCCGGACTGCTTGGGGCTCGGGCTGGCTATGACGCCATTCTGACTGGTGAGGGCACCTGGAGCCAATGGCGCGGTGCGCTCTTGATCAAGAGCGATGCCGCACGGGTCGGCGCGTTTACAGTAACCAATAGAACGGGTCGTTATGGCATCATCGGTCAGGCGGATTCGACGGCAATACTTACAGGATTTCCAGCGCGCACATTGGGCAAGACGGTGTCTATCCTGGCTGATGGTACTCTGAAAAGCAGCGTCCTCAGCGGCAAGTTGCGCCTGCTGGGTCAATCAATTGAAGGAAGCGCGGCAGGTGCAATTGATCTGGCGAACAACCGGTTCGATGGCTTCAAATTGGCCGCCAGGTTGACCAATCCTGAGGTATTCGGCGCCCAAAGCCGGCTCGAAGGCACCAGACTTGCTGCCCGGCTGGACGGGCCATTTCGCAAATTGTCGATCCAGCATGAGTTGCGCATCGCTCGCTTCGCTTCTGGGGCAACAGTGATCACTGACGCAGCGCAAAAGGGAACTGCAACCTTTGATGGCAAGCAATGGCACCTGCCGCTGTCGGTGCAGGTCGGCCGCATCGTAACAGGTGAAGCGCTGCTGGACCCATTGCTGGTCGATGGGGTTATTGGCGGCACCGTGATCTTTGATGAAAACAAGATCAATTCAGACGATCTAGGGATTGCAGTTCCGGGCGCTAAGGCGCGGCTTGCGCTTCGGGGCGATACCCGGCTGGGCAATTACTCCCTGTCTGGGCCTATAGATGCATCAGGGCTTCAGATTGAAAACATTGGTGCGGTCAGTGGCAGGGCCAAGGTGCTGTTCACGCTCGCGCGTGAGGCACCGTGGCGCCTTTCTGCCGATGTCGATGGTCGGATCCCCAAAGTCAGCAACGCCACTCTGGCCAACCTGGCCGGACCAGCAATCGCCTTTCGCGGCGGGGTTGCCCTGGGCGGCGATGGCCCGATCACCTTCAACAAAGTCGCCGTTGGGGCTGCGAAATTGTCGCTGCTGCTTGATGGCAAGATAGTCAAGGGTACCACCACTGTCGCCGGCTCTGGTCGCCATACGCAATTTGGCGCCTTCACGGCGGAAGCCGAGTTTACCGATGCCGGCCCCAGCGCCGAACTGGTCTTTGCCCGCCCGATGCCGGCCGCCGGGCTCAGGGATGTGCACATAGCGATTGTACCCACGAAGGATGGTTTCGCGATAGACACCAAAGGCGATTCGACGCTTGGCCCCTTCGCCGGTCAGCTCGGCCTGTACGCCCCTGCTGGTGGACCGACACGGATTGCAGTCCAGAAACTCGACATATGGAAGACTTCGGTTTCAGGTGATGTGACCCTTTCAGACAGTGGTGCGACGGGCAATCTTGCGCTCGCGGGTGGGGGCCTTGACGGAACCATTGGATTGACGCCAAGCGGCGGCGGGCAGGCCTTCGAATTGAACATTGCAGCACGCAAGGCTTCGTTTGGTGGTTCGACGCCCATTTCCATTGCCCGTGCGAACATCGCAGGAAGCGGTCTGTTTCTGTCTGCCAGCGATAGTTCGATTGCGCGCAACACTATTACCGGCAGTATTTTTGCCGAAGGGCTCAGTTATGGAAATCTGTTCATTGGCAAGCTCGCTGCCAACGCCGATCTGACCAACGGATCCGGCCCGGTCACGGCGTCATTATCAGGTCGCCGCGGAGGCCGCTTCAATTTGCAGGTGAGCGCAGACGTAGCAGCAGATCGTTTGGCCATCGCCGCTCGCGGGGATTTTGGCGGACGGCGCATTCGCATGCCGCGCCGCGCAATTCTTGATCAATTGGACGATGGCGGGTGGCAACTGCAACCGACACAATTATCCTTTGGGCAAGGGATCGCGATTGCCGAAGGCCGTTTGGGTGGCGGAGGTCCGACTTCGATCGAATTGAAGCTGGCAAACATGCCACTTTCGCTTGCGGATATCGCCTTTGCCGATCTTGGGCTGGGTGGGACGATCTCGGGCCTGGTTGATTTTCGCAACGCTCCGGGTGCTTTGCCAATTGGCAATGCGCGGGTTCAGGTCAAGGGCCTGTCACGTTCCGGACTTGTGCTCACGTCCCGACCGACCGACCTTTCCCTGGTCATGCGACTGACCGAGCAGCGTCTGGAAACACGTGCCGTGATTGACGAGGATGGTCGAAGGCTCGGCCGTTTGCAGGGGCGGGTCACGGATATCCCGGCGGCCGGAGGCCTGTTCGAACGTCTGCAGGCAGGCAAACTGCTCGCCCAACTGCGCTACAACGGTTCGGCAGAGGCTTTGTGGCGCCTGGCTGCCATCGAAGGATTTGACCTGACCGGCCCGGTTTCGCTGGCTGCAGACATGACCGGAACGCTGGCTGATCCGCGTGTTCGCGGTTCAATCGCAAGTGATAAACTACGACTGCAAAGTTCACTGTCGGGTACGGATATCCTGAACATCAATGCACGGGGCAGCTTCGCCGGTTCGTTGCTGCACCTAAACCAATTCAGCGGAATTGCCGCCAACGGCGGCACTGTCTCGGGAAGCGGGACTATGGACCTCAGCAATTTGGGCACCCGTGGACCAGGGATCGATATTCGTGTTTCTGCCCGCAATGCGCGATTGCTCGATGCGGTCGGCCTCAATGCAACAGTGTCGGGCCCGCTCAGGATCGTTTCGGATGGTGTGAGCGGGACCATCGCCGGCCGGGTTGCGGTTGACAGGGCGAGCTGGTCTCTTGGCAACGCCGCGGCAACGGAACAATTACCTCAGATCGCGACCCGCCATGTCAACCTGCCTGCCGATATTGCACCGGTGGTTTCGCGCCGGCAAGTCTGGCGTTATCTGATCGACGCCAAGGCAAATAGCAGGGTCGATGTTGACGGGCTTGGGCTTGATAGCGAATGGTCAGCCGATATTCGGCTGCGCGGTACAACGTCGGATCCACGCATCGGCGGGCGGGCAGGGGTGGTCCGCGGCTCCTACAGCTTTGCCGGAACACGGTTTGAATTGACCCGTGGAAAAATCGATTTTGATGAAACCGTGCCGATCGATCCGCAAATCGATATTGTGGCAGAAACCAGCCAGAACGGGTTGGCTGTTACCGTGTCGGTGCAGGGAAATGCATTGCGTCCGGAAATTGCGTTCAGTTCCAGCCCTTCGTTGCCTGAAGAGGAAATCCTGTCACGCCTGTTGTTTGGCGGATCGATTACCGAACTTTCCGCGACGGATGCCGTGCAATTGGGTGCGGCTCTGGCCAGCCTGCGGGGCGGCGGCGGGCTCGATCCGATCAATAAATTGCGCAGCGCCATCGGCTTGGACCGCCTGCGCATCGAAAGCGCTGATCCTGCCTTGGGTCGGGGCACTGCGGTGGCGCTGGGTAAAAATATTGGCCGGCGCTTCTATGTTGAACTGGTGACCGACGGCGGCGGATACAGTGCCACCCAGGTCGAGTTTCGGATAACCAATTGGCTCGCGCTGCTCGGCAGCATTTCGACTGTCGGCAAAGACAGTGTGCTTGCGGAAGTCAGGAAGGACTATTGAGCATCTGTCCGCTTGCGTAGAGCCTGGCTTCGGCCGCCCTGCGCCGCACCAGGCCGGCCAATATTCGTCCGCCTGCGCGGTTCCAGCGCGCGAATTCCGCCATTGCAGCGGCGTGATCCCCTTCCCTGTGCCTGCGAGTAAGGGTTGCGCTGCGGATCGCGCCGGTGTTGTAATGGAAACAGACCAGCGCATCGAACTGGGCCTGTGTCGTGGGTATGTCGCCAAGCGCAGCGATCACTTCGGTACCGTAGCGATGCAAATCCTGCTCCAGCCGTGCATCGCATTGTGCCTGTGTCCAGACAGTATGGCGGGCTACATCCTTGCCGGTTGTGCCCCAGCCTATCGTCCAGGGCGCCCCGCCGGTTCCGGGATCGGGATAAGACTCCAGTAATCCATCCGGGCGCAGCCGGGCGCAGCCTTCGAACTGCTTGATCAGGGCAATCCCCGCAGTGCTTACCGTCAGTTTAGCAGTGCTTGCAAAATGTCTGGCCCCCGCCATGGCGCGGTCAAGCGCATCGTCAATTGCCGCAACTTCAGCTTGGCGTAGCCCGCGTCCGACGAGACGGCGGATAACGTTGAACAAGGGTTTGCGGTCCATGAAAATCCTCGCATCCAGCAATCGAGGTGAGCCGAATAGACAGGAAATGCCTGTGTAGGAAAATGCTTTGTTTCGTTCGCGATCAAGCCGCCAAACTATGGTCTCGTCAGCGATCCGGTTTGTGGCATAAGTGGCGGGCAGTGGCATCGAGTCGCGCAAAGTGGTCGCATATTCTGTGATATCAGGAGAGAGCGATGCTTCGTGGCCCCAACAAGCGTAAATATTTCTGGCTCGGCGCTGTCACTGGAACATTG
Organism: Erythrobacter sp.; assembly: GCA_024642565.1. GTDB lineage: Bacteria > Pseudomonadota > Alphaproteobacteria > Sphingomonadales > Sphingomonadaceae > Allopontixanthobacter. The sequence goes on along the minus strand of JAHEAV010000003.1, from coordinate 70,619 downwards.
GGTGTTGGCGCAGCCACCTACGCAGCGCAGCAGCAATCTCCGCCAATCGCACGATATTCAATGGATGTTGGCACCATGTCCGGCCTTGCCGCGATGAGCGGGGGCGGAACCCGCGGGGCAATTGCCATGCTGACCGGGCGCGGCGGCGGAACGGGGCATGAATTGCACCTGAGGCTTGGTTCAGTCCAAGCCCCGAAGGGGCCAGCGCAGGCCGATCATTTCATGCCCAAGGGTGCCGGACTCGGCACTTCTGTTCCTTTGGAAACACCGCTTGCCGTCACCAGCAGTCCAACTGCAGGTGACCGATCACCCCAAGGGGAGCTGCCCAAAGCCAAGCTCTATATTTTCTGGGGTTGCGGCGAACATGCGCCGAAGGGCCAGCCACTGGTGATCGATTTTTCAAAGCTGGCCAAGGGGCAGATTCCTCCTGGACTCTACGCACAAGGCCCGAATTTGCCGGAAGATTGGCAAATCTTGGCATCCAATAGCAAGACCTTTGGCGATTGGCCCAATTCCAAGAGTGCCAAACCGATACCGGCGAATGCGTCGCTTTTGGGGGCACACCGGATAGCCAGCAGCTACGCACCGGAAATCAGCTTCTCGCTTGACCGGGATTACATGCCTGCGCTGAAGACCCAGTCCAGCCAGATGCCCAGCGGCGCCTTTGGGCTGAGTTGGAACGCTATACCGGAAGCGACCGGCTATTATGCCTGGGTCATGTCTGCCAAAGGTGGGCAGCCGGGGGACACAACTGAAATGGTTTGGTGGGCTTCCTCTGCAACTCAGCAATTTGGCGGGTCAATGTGGGACTGGTTATCACCAGCGGCAGTGGGGAAACTGGTCGAAGCCAAGACCGTTATGCCGCCCAGCCAGACCAGTTGCACCATTCCTGCCGAAGTGCGTCAGGCAGGCGGCGATGTGTTGATGGCCAATCTATCGGCCTATGGGCCGCAGAGCAATTTCGCCTATCCGCCGCGTCCAGTGGATCCCAAGATCGCGTGGAAGCCAGATTGGATTACCCGTGTAAGGTTCCGATCCAACACCATGTTCATGCTTGGCATGCCAGATATGGCAAGCATGGGGCAGGACGGTCGAAGCACCGACCAAACAGCGCCGGAAGAACCGCAACCAAGCAAGAAGCCCAAATGCAAGGGGTTGAAGGGTATCGCCATGCGCGCTGCCGGACTTTGCGAATAGGCTGGCCTCTGGCCTCGCAACTTGCCTCCCCGAAACGCGAAGGGCGCCCGGATCGCTCCGGACGCCCCCTCGGTGAAGTATTTTCAGTCCTTTATCAGGCGCTGTAATACATATCATATTCGACTGGGCTGGGCGTTGTTTCCCAGCGCATAACGTCAGCCCATTTGAGTTCCGCGTAGGCATCGATCTGATCCTTGGAGAACACATCGCCCTTCAGCAGGAATTCGTGATCGGCCTCAAGCGCTTCGAGAGCTTCGCGCAGTGAACCACAAACGGTTGGCACTTCGGCCAGCTCGGCTGGTGGCAAATCATACAGGTTCTTGTCCATCGCTTCGCCCGGATGGATCTTGTTCACGATCCCGTCGATCCCTGCCATCAGCAGAGCGGCCGATGAGAGGTAGGGGTTGGCCAGCGGATCGGGGAAGCGGAATTCAACCCGCTTTGCCTTTTCGCCCGCCCCATAGGGGATGCGGCACGATGCCGAACGGTTGCGCGCCGAATAGGCCAGAAGAACCGGCGCCTCGAAGCCCGGAACCAGCCGCTTGTAACTGTTCGTGGTCGGGTTGGTGAACGCGTTGAGCGCCTTGGCGTGTTTGATAACCCCGCCAATGTAATAGAGGCAGGTATCCGACAGACCGGCATAGCCGTTTCCGGCAAACGTGTTCTTGCCGTCCTTCCAGATCGACATGTGGGTGTGCATGCCTGAACCATTATCGGCCTTGATGGGCTTGGGCATGAAAGTAGCGGTCTTGCCATAGGCATGGGCGACCTGCTGCACGACATACTTGTAGATCTGCATGTTGTCGGCAGTTTCGAGCAAAGTCGCGAAGGTCACGCCCAATTCGTGCTGCGCAGAGGCCACTTCGTGGTGATGCTTGTCACATGGCAAACCCATCTCAAGCATGGTGGAAACCATTTCTGCGCGGATGTCGACGGCGCTGTCGACCGGTGCGACGGGAAAATACCCGCCCTTGGCGCGCGGACGGTGGCCCATGTTGCCGCTTTCATATTCGCGGCCGGAATTGGTCGGCAATTCGATATCGTCGATGCGGAAACCGGATCCGGAGTAACCGTCTTCAAAGCGGACATCGTCGAACATGAAGAATTCGGCTTCGGCGCCGACATAGATTGTGTCGCCGAGCCCGGATGTCTTTACATAGGCTTCTGCACGGATGGCCGTGGAACGCGGATCGCGGCCATAGAGCTCGCCAGTTGATGGCTCCACGATGTCGCAAAACAGGATCATCATTGGCGTGGCGCTGAAGGGATCGACATAGATGCGGTCGAGGTCAGGACGCAGGATCATGTCGGATTCATTGATCACTTTCCAGCCCTCGATGGACGAACCATCGAACATCAGGCCATCTTCCAATTCGTCTTCGCCCAGCACGCTGGAGACGATGGTCAAATGCTGCCATTTGCCCTTGGGGTCGGTGAAACGAAGGTCCACCCACTCAATTTCTTCGTCCTTAATCTGCTTCAGGACTTCTTTCGCCGTCGCCATTTGTATTCCCTCTTGAAGGTTCAGGGCTGGATGATTCACCGGTTCGGCCCGCCCCTTGGGGCCGCCCGGACTGACCGTTAGGTCAAACTATGCAATCGGCGCGATCAAATCGCGTCGTCGTCTTTCTCACCGGTTCGGATCCGTAATGCGCTTTCGATATGCGACACGAAGATCTTGCCATCGCCAATCCGCCCGGTTTGGGCGGACGCCGCAATCGCCTCGACCACGCGCTCGGCAATTTCGTCGCTGACCATCACTTCCAGCTTAACCTTGGGCAGGAAATCGACCACATATTCTGCACCGCGATATAGCTCGGTATGGCCTTTCTGCCGGCCGAAGCCCTTGGCTTCCGTAACCGTAATGCCGGAAACGCCGATTTCATGCAGCGCCTCCTTCACTTCGTCGAGCTTGAATGGTTTGATGATCGCTTCGATCTTTTTCACGTTTAAGTGGCCCTTGCGCATTAGGCCGGCTCTGTCGGAACAGGCCGGTTTCCGGAAAATTGCCTCGCGCGGTTTAATCCAAGAATCGTGCCAAGAATCGCACAACAGCGCTTGAGGGGAGCCTATCCTAACTGGCAGCCCGGCCAAAGCCCCGATTTACCCTGTCGGAATGTGCGAACAGGCTAGGTTCTCAAAGGCGCAGTTGCCATGATGCGCAAATTTCGGGCGGTCTCTGCCTAATTTATAGGCAGTCAACCAGTGGGAAGTGCCAGCGCCAGACCTGTCGTTTCAGGAAGACCAGCCATCAAATTGAGCGATTGGACAGCTGCCCCGCTCGCACCTTTACCCAGATTATCGAGTTGGGCGACCAACCGAGCCTGTTTGCCATCCGCACTGCTGAACACATGCAGGACCATGCCATCCCAAGGGGTCGCACTTTTGCGCAGAAGCAATTCGTCAACGCCCAGGTCAATTGGTGCGACACTCACGATGTGGGAGCCAGAGTAGAATTCTGTCAACGACGCATGGAGGTCCTGCGCTTCCCCGGCATCGGGCATAGCGGTCAGCGGCAAAGGTACCTCCACCACCATCCCCCGATGGGCATCAACCACGGCAGGCGAAAACACCGGATCATGCTCTAGGTCGGCATAGGCGCGCATTTCGGCCAGATGTTTGTGACCCAGCCCAAGGCCATAGCCGCGCCAACCGATGTCGCGATCTTCTGCAAACCGGTTGATCAGTCCATTACCGCCGCCAGAATATCCCGATACTGCATTGACGCAATAGGGCCAGTTGGCGGGCAACAGTCCTGCGCGCACAAGCGGGGAGACCATTGCGAGAAAACCTGTCGGGTAGCAGCCCGGATTGGACACACGCTTGGCATTTGCAACGCGCTGATATCCAACCAGTTCGGGAAAACCATAGGTCCAACCGTTGGCCACGCGAAAGGCCGTAGAGGCATCGATAACGCGTGTGTGCGGGTTGTCGATCAATGCCACAGCTTCACGAGCAGCATCATCGGGCAGGCACAGGATCGCAAAGTCGCAGTCATTCAGCGCATCCCGCCGCGCGGCTTGGTCTTTGCGTTTGTCATCGCTTAAACTGATCAGCGAGAACGCGCCGTGATTTGCCAGTCGTTCACGTATTTCAAGGCCGGTCGTGCCGGCGGCGCCATCGATGAAAACGCTAAGCATACCCGAACCGTTCACGGTTGGGAGGGGATGAACTGGTCGATCGGGACATAGCCGGTCGGCCCATCCGGACCGATGCAGCCCCAGGCCCATGATCCGGCCAGATCGAGCACTTCGAACGCGCTACCCGCCCGGATTGTGGTGATCGTGTCCGCATCCGCCCTGGGTTGCAGTTTCAGATCGGCGTCGGCCGCGCCCAGTGTATAGACCTGCGGCACCACGTAATGTGCAACCAGGAAACGATTGGCGAGGGCAATATGCGCCAGATCGCCGCGGATCGGCAAAGTGCCGGGCGCCGGGCGTGCGACCGGCCCATCGAGAGCAAGCAGGCCCGCGGGCAGTTCATATGCGCCAGTTTTGCTCACCCGAATTCCTTGTCCCTCACCCCCGCCACTATCGCGAGACTGGCGCGCTTATACACTAGACTTCTTTCCGGCAAGTTTCACTGCCTTTTGCCTCATGCACGGCCGTAGCGTTGCTGCAGCATACGAAAAGCCGCGCGCAGACCGTAAGCCGCTCCGCCTTTGGGGCGGCCCGGCTTGGCGACCGGGCGCCAGGCAAAGGTATCAAAATGGGCCCAGTCGATCCCTTCACCGACGAATTTGTCGAGGAACAGCCCTGCCACGCTGGCCCCGGCATAGCCATTGGATGAGGTATTGTTGACATCGGCTACATCCGACTTCAGCCATTCGGCATAGGCTTCGGGCAACGGCATCCGCCATGGCGGATCATCGCAGGCGGCACCGGCATCAATGAGTTGCTGCGCAGTTTCGTCACGCCGGGTCATCAGAGCCGGAAAATCCGGACCGAGCGCCACGCGCGCCGCGCCGGTAAGCGTTGCAAAATCAATGATCAGTTCCGGATCATCCTCACTCGCCTTGGTCAGCGCGTCGCCAAGGACCAGACGGCCCTCGGCATCGGTATTGCCAATCTCGACTGACAGCCCCTTGCGGCTTTTCAATATATCACCTGGCCGGAAGGCATTGCCCGATATCGCATTTTCAACTGCGGGAATCAAAAGATGCAGTTGCACAGGAAGATGTGCCTGCATCACCAATTCGGCCAACGCCAGAGCATGTGCGGCGCCGCCCATGTCTTTCTTCATGATCAACATTCCGCTGGCGGATTTGACGTCGAGCCCGCCCGAATCAAAACACACACCTTTACCGACGATAGCGATGCGGGGATGTTTGGCCTTGCCCCATACCATCTCGATCAGGCGCGGTGCATGGCTGCGACCTGCTGCACGGCCCACAGCATGGATCATCGGATATTCCCGTTCCAACGGATCACCCTTGGTGACTGTCAGTTCGGCATGGAAGTGCTTCGCCAGCCGTTCGGCCGCCTTTTCCAGTGCTGCAGGCCCCATATCTTCGGCTGGCGTATTGACCAGGTCGCACACCAGATTGACCGCTTTGGCTTCGGCGAGCGCCTGATCGATCGCGCCCAGTTGCTTTGATAGAAGGATGCGCGGCCCGTTTGCCTCAACTTCCGACTTATAGCGATTGAAGCTGTATTGCCCGGTTTGCCAGCCGAAGACGGCTGGTCCCGGATCGCGATCCGCCAACCGGTAGGTCCCTGCCGGCAACACTTCTGCCAGCTTGGCAAGGCACCAGCTTGAAAGTGATTCGGGATTGGCCACGCCGCTGACAACAAACCAGCCTTCGCCATCAGGTACGATACCGGACTGGTAGCCGCTGCCATCGAAGTTTTGCCCGGCCAGCGCGGCGCGTTGCCCGCCCGACAGGGATTTTGCCCAGGCTTCGAAACCATCTTTGGTCACCAGATGGATAGGGGTGGCATCCTGGCCGCGGTCGGCCTGGATCAAATCGGGTATATTGCTCATCAAAATCCCTTTACACAGGATCGGCGGATTCAGAGGAGAAAAATGTCATGCCTGCGCGTGAAGTCATGATGATCCTTGCAATGGCGCAGGCCGCCTGTTCGCCGCCCGAGGGGTCCGGTCAGGGAAAAAACCATGAAGGGCAGCATCCCGATGCATCGGCGGTGGCCAGCGCCTCGACGACAAAGAACGTCGCAGTGTCCGAGGAAAACGAGGTTTATTCCTTCAGTTACAGCTTTCCGGCAGCGGCTGCGGTGATCCCGGGACTGGCTGCCGTGCTGAACAGCCGATCGAGGGCGGCAAAGGAACAACTCGTCGATCTTGCGCAGGAAGAGCGGCAAGTCGCCAAAGGGGCAGGCTATGCCTACCATCCGCATAGCTATGCCGAAGAATGGAAACTGGTAAGTGATTTGCCCGGCTGGATCAGCCTGAAAGGTGAATTTTCAACCTACCAGGGCGGCGCACACGGTAATTACGGGGTAACGTCCCTGGTGTGGGATACCCGGCATTCACAAGCTTTGGCCGGGATTGACCTGTTCTTATCACCGGCATCGCTGGACGCTGCCCTTGGCAAACCGTTCTGCGCTGAACTTAACCGGCAACGTGAATTTCGCCGCGGCATGCCCGTTGACCCGGCTTCGACGGATATTTTTGACACTTGCCCCGGCGTCAGCGAACTGACTGTGATCCCCGCGTCCTCAAACGGAAAGACTTTTGATCGGATCGATCTTTATGCCGGGCCCTATGTCGCGGGCCCCTATGCCGAAGGCAGTTACGAGGTCACGCTGCCGGTCGATGCGCAGATTTTGGGCGCCGTGAAGCCGGAATACCAGGGGCCCTTTGGAACCATGCCCTAACCGCTCGCAATTTCGCTGCGGGGTCGCTACATCGTGGGTCATGACCGAATATCAAGTAATCGACAGTGCCGACACCGTCCTGCGTGATGGCACCATCAAGCTTCACGGCCCCGATGCCTTCGAAGGGATGCGCCGCGCCGGGCGACTGGCCGCCGATATCCTTGATGCGATGGCGCCGCTGGTTAAGCCGGGCGTTTCAACCGCAGAGCTGGATGACATAGTACGCGAAATGACGCTGGCTGGTGGAGCGGTTCCGGCTACGTTGGGTTATCGCGGCTATACCCATAGCTGCTGTATCTCGATCAACCATGTGATTTGCCATGGGATTCCTTCGGAAAAAATTCTCAAGGACGGCGATATTGTCAATATCGATGTAACCCCGTTGTTGGACGGCTGGCACGGTGACACAAGCCGCATGTATCTGGTTGGCGATGTGCCGCTGAAGGCACGAAAACTGGTCGACGTGACCCATGAATGCCTCATGCTGGGGATAGAGCAGGTGAAACCCGGCGCGCGGCTTGGCGATATCGGTGCGGTGATCGAAGCGCATGCGCGCGCGCATCGCTACACCACGGTGCGCGAATTCTGCGGGCATGGGTTGGGGCGCCTATTCCATGATGCGCCCGAAGTTATCCATGCGGCCAAGGCTGGCACCGGGCCTGAATTGAAACCGGGTATGTTCTTCACGATTGAACCGATGATCAATGCGGGGAAGCCCTGGGCAAAAGTCTTGAGCGACGGCTGGACTGCGGTAAGCCGCGACAAATCCCTGTCTGCCCAGTTTGAACATTCGCTTGGCGTGACCGAAACGGGTGTGGAAATCTTCACCAAGAGCCAACGCGGTTTGGATAAGCCGCCCTATTCGTAATCGCGCCGGCTCACCGCCAGCGAATGCAATGGCTCTGCCCTCTATCCCTCGCGCGCAGCCCTGATCGCCGCCCCGCCAGCAAAAGGTGCAATCGCAACCAGCAGCAGGCTGATCGCCGCGGTCAACGCAATGCCGGACAGGTCCGGCCGTGACAGGCTGCCGGCGCCGAAAATCAGAATTGGGACGGCTAGCGGGATCAGCATAAGGCCGGACAGAGCTGCCCCGCCGCGCAACGTTGCGGTTAGAGCTGCAATTGACGTTCCGATTGCAGCGAGGCCGGGTGTACCTGCAAGCAAACCCAGAAGCACAATTTCCAATGTGGCCCCGTCAAGCCCCAGCAGCGCGGCAGCCGGCAAAGTCGCCAACAACAGCAGCGGAGCGAAGCTGAGCCAATGGGCCACCATCTTTACTGCGATTGCGAATTCTTCTGAAATACCGCGCAATGCCAATTGGTCGAATACACCCAGTTCCAGATCAGGCGCGACAAGGCGGTCGAGCGGAAGGATCGCCGCGAGCAGTGCCGCAACCCAGATTACCCCGCCTCCAGTCCGGCCTAGCAACTGAGCATCCGGCCCGACCGCGAAAGGATAGAGCATCGCCACCGACAGGAAAAACAGCAAGGGTAACAACGATCCGCCGCGCCTTCCTCCGGGCAGCAAGATGGCCAGATCCCTTATGAGCAGCTTGCCGATCATGCGGTGAACTCGCTCAGCTTGATGGTCGACGCATTGGGGAGGGCAACGGGTTGGTGCGATGCCACCAGCGCGATTCCGCCAGCTTCGCAATGTTCCGCCACCAGTGTTTCGACCAGATTTATGCCGTCGCGGTCCAGACCGTTGAGTGGTTCATCCAGCAACCAGATCGGTGCCTGCTGGCCAAGCATTCGGGCCAGCGCTGCCCGCTTGCGCTGACCTGTGGAAAGAAAGCGTACTGGCACGTCGAGCAAGTGATCCAGCCCGGCACGGCCTGTACAAATTTCGTGCATGCCGGATTTTACCCCGTCCAGTCCGGCCCAGAAACCCAGTGCATGGCTCAGCGGCAGCTGCGGGTCGAGCGCTGGCCTTTCATCGAGAAGGGCTATGGCGCCAGTCCGGTCAATTGATCCGGCCAATGGCCGCAGCAATCCGGCCATCATACGAAGTAGACTGGTCTTGCCGATCCCGTTCGGTCCGGCAACCTGACATGCAGAACCGGCTGTCAGAGAAATTTCCAACCCCCGAAACAGGACACGGTCACCGCGGCGGCAGGCGAGTGCGCTCGCGGTTAGGTTGCAGGCTTGCATGGTCGCGCGGGATAGGGGAAAGCGCCGGTTTGAACAAGCTGGGGAACAGTGCCATGTCTGTCACGCGATTGACTGAAGTAGAATGCGCCACCGCGCTGTCCGATTTGCCCGGTTGGGCGCTGGCGCGTGAAGGTCTGGCGATCGAGCGGGCGTTCACGTTTGCCGATTTCGTAGGGGCTTTCGGCTTCATGACGCAAGTTGCATTGCTGGCAGAGAAGGCCGACCACCACCCGGAATGGTCCAATGTTTATAACCGGGTGGATATCGCACTGACTACGCATGATGCAGGCGGATTGTCGCAGCGCGATATCGACCTTGCGAAGGCAATTGAAGCTTTGCTCTAACGGCCTAACGCGCCCACATTCTGTCGAACCCGCTTGCGCAGCCGGCCCGGCATCCACCGCGCGGCGAAAGCCAGCTGTTTGGCGGTCTTGCCAACAACGGTGTGGAGTTTTTCTCCGTGGACAGCATCCCATGCTGCCTGCGCCACTTCGATGACCGGAGTCAGTTCCAGACCCGCCTCAAGTACCCTGTCCCGAATCGGTTCGTTGCTGCCCTGGTTGGGCGTATGTTGCAGCAATGGGGTATCGATGAAGCTGGGCATCAAGGACCGAACCTTGATCCCTTCTTCCGCCCATTCTCCGTCCAGTGCTTCGGTCATGGCGCGCACGCCAAATTTCGTCGCACTGTAAACGGATGCACCTGCCGTTCCGACAATCCCTGCGGCGCTCGCAGTATTTAGCAGGCAGCTGTCTGGCGCTGTTTTCTGCAGATAGGGATAAGCCGCCTGCGCGCCAAAAAAGACCCCCTTCAGGTTGATGTCCAGGCAGCGAGTAATTTCCTCGACCGTGTTGTCGATCAAAGCGCCACCAAGCGGGATTCCGGCATTGTTGAACATCACATCAATGCGGCCCCCGGCTGCAGTGGAGAAAGCTGCCAGGGCAACGTCCCACGCTTCACGGTCACGAACATCGAACTTGTGGGAGAAGGTGAAGCCATTGCCGATTAACGCGCAAGTTTCCTTCATCCCGGCAGAATCGACATCGCCAAGGCCGACGAACCAGCCGCGATTGGCGAAATATAACGCGACTGCCCGCCCGATGCCTGACCCGCCACCGGTGATGAAGATTGCCTTCTTGTTACTCACGTTCTCGCTCTCCCAAACAACAGACTGAGGGGTTCTCTAGGCCCACCGGTTCCGTTTGTCAGCAAGCACGATAGCTATTCGGCGGATACGGTTTCGTAACCATGCACATAAACAGCACCTTCCATGATTTTGGCCGTCGATTGGCTGAGCGTATCACCGACCGGTTCCGCGCGCCCACCGAGACAGGCGTACAGGAAGTTCTCGGTAAGTGCGTTGAAGGCGATGTTGTTGGCCGGTTTGGCAAAGCCGTGGCCCTCATCCGGATAGAGCACGTAAGTAACCGGGATACCCTTGTCCTTCATGGCTGCCACGATCTGGTCGCTTTCCGCCTGATTCACACGGGGATCATTTGCCCCCTGGCCGATTAGCAGCGGGCGTACGATCTTGTTGGCGCTATGAAGCGGCGAACGTTCCTTCAACATGGCCAGCCCTTCTGGCGTTTCCGGGTTGCCCATCCGGGTGTGGAACTGGGACACGATGGGTTTCCAGTAAGGCGGAATGGTCTTGAGCAGTGTTTCGAGGTTGGACGGGCCGACGATATCAACCCCGCAGGCAAACCTTTCCGGCGTGAAGGTGAGGCCCGCCAGCGTAGCGTATCCGCCATAGGATCCGCCCATGATGGCGATCCTTTCCGCACTGGCAATGCCTTTGCCGATGGCCCAGTCGACAGCGTCGATCAGATCATCATGCATCTTCTTGCCCCATTCCAGATTGGCGGCATTGATGAAGTCTTTGCCAAAGCCGGTTGACCCGCGAAAGTTGACGCTCATCACGGCATAGCCGCGGTTGGCCAGCCACTGATGATAGGGGTTGAAGCCGTACACATCGCGTGCCCAAGGGCCGCCATGCACCAACAGCACCATCGGCACCGGAGCATCCGGTATGCCGTCCATATCGGCATTACTGCCCGGCGGCAGGGTTAGATACGCCGGCAACGTCAATCCATCGCGCGATACAAGCTCAAGCGCCTGCATCGGTTGAAGCGGTGCGCCTTCCAATTCCGGGCGCGGGGTATAAAGTTCGGTCAGCGTGCCCGCGGTGCGGTCATAGAGATACGTCTTGGCCGGGGACACTAGCGGATCATTTGCAACAATCCATTTATCGTCCGCATCGGTGCGACTGGAGACGTCGAAATCCCCTTCCAGTTTGCTTTCCAGGAAATCGAGAGAAGCCTTGATTGCCGGATCAATCGCTGTCCATTCCGTGCGTAAGTAGTTGACCGAATAAGCTTCCACTTCGCCGGTCGCCGGGTTGCGCAACGTGCCACCGATATCGGCCTTGTCGCTTTCCGCCAGAACAGTTCTTGTCCCGGTCGCGGTGTCGATTGCGATCAGCGCCGCTGTGTTGCGACTGCGGCTGTCGATCCAGTACAATGTTTTGCCGTCATTGGTGTAGCCGGCGGGGCTGGTGGTGAGCGAATCCTCCAATCCAGAAATGCTTGCCGGAATATCGCTGACGACATTGTTCACAATATCGAAATAATCCATCCCGCCCGTTGCATTGGGCCGCAGCGCCATGCGCAGATCCAGATTGTCGTCGGCCAGGAACCCGGCATAGCCTTCGTTTTGGAGTACCAGCTCCAGCTTACCCGTATTCAGGTCGAGCAGGTGGACATCATGGAGTTCTGGATCACGGTTGTTAAGGCCGACCAGCAGGCGATCCTTGTACTTGTGCGATCCGCCGACCAACTGGACCCGCGTTCTTTCGAACGGGGTCAGAGTGGTTTCCTTGCCGGTCTTCACGTCCACCCCGTAGAGCAGGAAATTCTCGTCACCGCCTTTGTCCTGAATATAGAGCAGGCTCTGGCTATCCGGGGCCCAGAAATACTGGCGGATCGGACGGTCAGTTGCTGCGGTCATGGCCTTTGCGGCGGAAGGGTCGCTGGCTGGTGCCAGCCATACATTGAGCACTTCATTGTTTGGTGCCAGCCAGCTCAACCACTTGCCGTCTGGGCTCAATTGACCTGCGGCGCGGGTGGGATTGCCGAACAGGTTTTCGCGCGGGATCAGGGGTGCAGCAACGGCGGCTTGGGACATATGCGTATCGGTTCCGAAGTGATGGTCAGCGCGGGCTGACCTGTTGAAGGTGATGGCCAACGCGGCGAGAGGGCCAGTGCCCAAAAAGCGCGCAAGGCATGTGAAGCGTTATCGAAATGTCCCCACAAGGAGGCGTCATTGTGTATCTAAAGCAGATAACTGCGGCCAAGGGAGAATTTTCTGCCAACCGCGAACACCAACAGGCTAAAGCGCAGGATTGTTGTAGCAATGCCAGGTGAAGATCGCGATTGCTCCACGGTGCGGGCGCCATGCTTCGGCAATTGCGCGGGTCTGCTTTTCATCCGGTCGCTCAGGCAAATCCAGTATACGCTGCAACCCGGCCATCACGGCCAGATCGCCAGCAGGCCAGATATCGGGCCGCCCTTCGGCAAACAAAAGGTAGATTTCCGCTGACCAGCGCCCGATGCCCTTGATCCGGGTCAAATCGGCAATTGCTTCCTCATCATCGGAGGGAAGATTGTCGAGCGAAAGCTCGTTGCTGATCACCAATTCGCACAGCGACCTTGCATAGCCCTGCTTTTGCCGGGAGAGGCCGCAAGCCCGCAGCGCATCGAAATCGCGGTCCAGCAATTCCTGCGGCAGCATTTCCTCGCCCAGTTCCGCCTCCAGCTTGCGCCACACGGATGCAGCAGCGGCGACACTGACCTGTTGCCCGACAATCGTGCGCAGAAGCGTCTGGTATCCGGTCGGACGAATACGCGATTCTGGATAACCGGCCGCGTCCAACGCCCTGCCGAAAGCTGGCTCGATCACGGCTATTGCATCAATACCCTGCCGGATTTGCTCTGCGGTCAATCCCATGGCTTGCACTCTCCTGTCTTGCCAAACTGCCGATGACGTCTTAGCGCCGCGCCCGAAGGTCTGATTGGCCACTGCACAACTTAATGAACGGGAACTGCTCATCATGCCCAAGCTGATTGTCGTCAACCGCGCCGGGGAAGAATCCACTATTGATGTCGCAGACGGTCTGACCGTGATGGAAGCGATCCGCGATAATGGTTTCGATGAATTGCTGGCCCTTTGCGGTGGGTGCTGTTCTTGCGCAACCTGCCATGTGCAGGTCGATCCCGCCTTTTTCGACAAATTGCCGAAAATCTCCGAAGACGAAGATGATCTGTTGGAAAGTTCAGACCACCGCGGCCAGACTTCGCGTCTGTCGTGCCAGATCCCCTTCACCAGCGATCTGGACGGGCTGAAGGTTACAATTGCCCCCGAAGATTGATTTCTTGGCTGCAAAGCGGATTTGCATTGAAGGCTTGAAGGGCGCGGCCTAGCGTGCGGGCTATGATGAATTCTCTTGTGCGATCAGACAGTCTCGATCTTATCGGAAATACCCCGCTGGTCCTGCTCCAAGGTCCTAGCGAAGCCGCAGGCTGCGAAATTTGGGGCAAATGTGAATTTGCCAATCCCGGCGCTTCGGTCAAAGACCGCGCGGCGCTTTATATCGTTCGCGATGCAGAGATGCGCGGGGCCCTTAAACCCGGCGGTACGATTGTTGAAGGAACGGCGGGAAACACCGGCATTGGTCTGGCGCTGGTTGCGAATGCTCTTGGGTATCGCACGATTATCGTGATGCCTGAAACGCAGAGCCGGGAAAAGATGGACACGCTGCGCGCGCTGGGCGCAGAACTGGTGCTCGTACCTGCGGCACCTTTTTCAAACCCGGGCCATTTTGTGCATACGTCACGCAGACTTGCTGATGAAACCGAAGGCGCGGTTTGGGCCAACCAGTTCGATAATACGGCTAATCGCAAGGCTCATATCGAAGGCACCGCAGCCGAATTGTGGGAACAACTGGAAGGTAGGATTGACGGTTTCACCTGTGCGGCTGGGACCGGCGGCACGATTGCCGGGGTCGGCATGGGGCTGAAAGCGCAGGATGAGAATGTCCGCATTGCGCTGACTGACCCGCATGGTGCTGCGCTATACAATTACTACGCGCACGGGGAATTAAAGTCTGAAGGAACCTCGGTGGCGGAAGGCATCGGCCAAGGCCGGATCACCGCAAACCTCGAAGGGGCGCCAATCGATACGCAGTTTCGTATTGCCGACGAAGCGGGACTGCATTGGGTCGAGCGATTGCTGAAAGACGAAGGCCTGTGTCTCGGACTTTCTTCGGGCATTAATGTTGCGGGCGCCGTGGAGCTTGGCCGCCAATTGGTGGCAGAAGGGCGCGAAGATCCGCGTGTGGCGACAATCCTGTGCGATACGGGTTTTCGTTATCTATCGACGATTTACAATTTCAACTGGATGCGCAGCAAAGGGCTCGAGCCGTTTTCGTGGCTATCCGATTGATTGACTGTTGGGCGTTTGGCACTAGCTTACGTTCATGGCGTTGATTTCGATCTTTCCCCGGCCGGAACCAGGCGAGGCTGAAGAGCCCTCCCAGAATCCACCACTTCCGCACGTTACTTCACGCGCTGAGTCGTTGCATCGCCTGCAAATCGGGCTTTCCGGGATTGCCGGGATGTTGCTGTTGGTCGGACTTGCCCAGGTCATTTTTGACAAGGCGCAGGAGTCAGAAGCGGCCGCCGTACCAGCGGCGGCGGCCACGGTGACCCCATCCGATACACCAACAGTCCAGAACGACCCACTGGCTGAAGCCGGCGTGGTGCCGGACCTCCCTTCCGAACCCGCCCAGTCGCGGGCGCAGGAACCGGCGGTGATGCCGGAACAGGGCAGGGCATCGCCCAACCGATAATTTGGCATTTTCGCGTCAATCCCTGATCCTCGGGTCATTGTTGACACTGGTTCTTGGCCTTGGTGCGTGGATGACGCATGTCCCGCCTTCAGAGCGGCATCGGCTCGGTCTGATGGGTACGATCCCGATTTACTGGGGCGAAGCTGGCAGTTTGAACGATGTAATAGAAGGCACAACGCAGCCGCATTGGGCCCGTGCTACTCTGGAACAAAGCTACATTCTGGTTCCGTTGGACACGTTGGAAGAAAATAACCTGCCGCGCGGTCTATCGGCGCTCGACAGGCTGATGCTGGCGCAACCGCGCGCATTGTCGCCAAGTGAAAATGTAACGCTCGACAAATGGGTTCGCAGAGGCGGGCATCTTTTGCTGTTCGCTGACCCGATGCTGACCGGTCAATCCCGTTTTCCAATTGGTGATCGCCGACGTCCGCAGTCAGTCATTCTGCTTTCCCCTATCTTGAACCGGTGGGGCCTGCTGCTGCAATTTGACGATACCCAGGCCAGAGGCAAAACCACCGCAACTATCGATGGGGTATCCTTTGAGATTGATCTGGCCGGCACGCTCCGGTCCAAACCGACCGGGCAAGACGCGCATTCTCATTGTGCCATTATTGCAGGCGGGCGTGCAGCCAAATGCCGGATTGGCAAGGGGACGGCACTGATCATCGCCGATGCCGCCTTGCTGGAGTTGGATGAAGGGCGCGCCGGGGACCACAATGCGCTGCTGCAGATTGCGCAAGTCGCCTTCCCGGCTGACTGAGGGCAATCGGGGAAATCACGGGAATGATGCGCCCGGATTCGCTGGCCGTTCGAGTCCCCTTGCGTAAACCGCCGAAAATTCACAGGTTTGCCCAGCCTGATTTTTGCCAGGGGCCTTTTTTGCAATCTGCGTTAATTAATTAAAGCATGTAAAAACAATGATATAACGAGTTTTCCCGCATAATCCCTTAATTTCCCCTTCCATCACCGAATTTGGCGCGTTAAGACCATACCTCATCGGACATGGAGTCTCGTGCTGCGTCCCCCAATCGTGGGGCGAGCTGCCTGCGCTTGCGCGCAGGTGGATGCGGGGAAGGCATGTTCTGGGTTGGAACCCTGGGGCGGGGAATTGGGGAAGTGTCAGGCGCGGATTTTGGAGGGTACAGCGGACAGGCCTATTCGCCAGCGGGCGATAAGGGCCGTTTCGTATTGCCGCCTCTGTTTCGCAAAGCCGTCAAGGAATCTTCCGACTCTCGTATCCTGTGTCTTGCCAAGCATAATCGCTGGAATTGCCTGACCGGTTTCGGGCTCTCGCGCCGTCTTGAACTTGATGCCCAACTCGATCGAGAGGAAGAAATGTCCTTCCGTGCGGATCGATCATTCGACCGAGACACTCGCGCTTCCCAGCTTTTCGGCTTCGTCGAACTGCCCTTTGATGACAGCGGCCGCTTTGTAATGCCCGAACATCTGCGGGCTCTCGGCATGATTGACGACGGGCTATATTTTAACGGCGCAGGCCGCTTCTTCACGATCTGGAATCCGGATGAGCTGGCGAAGATGGATGATGATTGGGCTAGCGCCAAGGCCGCGTGCCTAAGTCTGGTCAATGAATCCCAAAGCAAGGGGCGCGGCAAATGAGTGGGGCGGAGCAGGCACCCCATCACATCCCAGTCCTGATGCAGGAGGCAATAGCCGCGCTGGATCCGTCAGCGGGCGATACGGTAGTCGATGCCACTTTCGGCGCAGGTGGATACACTCGCGCATTGCTGGACGCTGGCGCAACCGTTCATGCGTTTGATCGCGATCCTGATGCAATCCGTGCTGGAAGCGCCTGGCCCGAAACCCGCGAAGTGCCGCCGCGCCTGGTGCTGCATGCCCGCCGCTTTTCCGAAATGGCCGATGCCTTGGCGGAAGTAGGGGTGGAGCAGGTCGACGGCGTGGTGATGGACATTGGCGTGTCCTCAATGCAGCTTGACCAGGCTGAGCGCGGATTTGCTTTCTCTTCCGATGGGCCGCTCGATATGCGCATGTCACAGGATGGTGAAAGCGCCGCCGATTTTCTCAATACCGCGTCCGACGATGCGATCGCCGATGTGCTCTACACTTATGGCGAAGAACGTCAGTCGCGCAGGGTTGCCCGCGCGATAGTGGCCGCAAGGCCGCTCAGCACCACTGGCGATCTGGCCCGTGTGGTGCGAAAGGCTCTCGGGTATCATCCCGGTGCTCCGAAGGACCCGGCCACGCGCAGTTTTCAGGCAATCCGCATTCATGTGAACCATGAACTCGACGAGCTGACCCAAGGCCTGTCTGCCGCTGAACATGTCCTGCGGGATGGGGGCAGACTGGCTGTGGTGAGCTTCCACAGTTTGGAAGACCGCATCGTCAAACGGTTCCTGCGCGAAGCTTCAGCCAGTGGTGGCGGCTCCCGTCACCTGCCAGAGGCGCAAAGCGCACCTGCTGCGTTCACAAGTGTTTCAAAGGCAATTCGCCCTGCGGACCGCGAGGTGAATGACAATCCGCGCGCGCGCTCTGCCACACTGCGGCATGCTGTTCGTACGGCTGCCCCCGCAAGGGAGGCTGCGTGATGGTAACGGGTAGCCGCCTTCGCCAGATTGGTTGGGTAGTGGCATTAACCATTTGCACTATCGTCTTTGTGGCGCTCACCTTCCGGGTCAATGCCGTAAAGAGCGAGGTGCGCCTTGCGGAACGGCATATTGTATCGCTGGAGCGCGATAAGCAGATATTGGAAACCGAATTCGAAACCCGTGCGAACCAGCAGCAGTTGGCCAACTGGAACAAAGTTGAATTCGGTTATTCTGCGCCGCGCGCCGAACAATATCTCGAGAGCGAGCGTCAATTGGCGCAGCTGGGCCTTTCTCGCGATGCATCGGCGCCTGAACCGATCCGCGTTGCCCACGCGGCAGAGGCTGGCGAAGCTGGCTTCCCTGCCATGGTCTCCCCCTTGACGGGCAAGCATATCACTGATGATGCCCCGGCCCATTTGCGCAACGGCATGGCCAACCGGCCATCCTTGGCCGAGCGCCTATCGGGCAGTGCCGCATTGACGAACCATATCGCTGAAGCTTCCGAATGAACGCGCTGACATACAGCACGGCGATTTCGACGGGCCGGGTCAGGCTAGTCAGCATCCGGCAGCAGTCTGTCGAAATTGCGCGGCTACGTGTCTTGTGGGTAGCAATGATTTTTGTGTTGGTCGCTTCTGCGGCGATAGTCCGGATCGGCTATCTAGGCACTAGCGACCGCGCCACGCGGACAACGTCTCTGGCCGAGGCTCTACTGCCCCCACGGGGAGAAATCACGGACCGCAATGGCGACCCTTTGGCGCGGGCATTTCCGGCCTTTGCGCTCTGGTATAACCCCAAGGCAATGGGCGAATCAGGCGCCCCCCTGGTTCATTCTTCAAAGGAGGTGGCTGCCCGGCTCCACCTGATTTTCCCGGATCTGGATCAGGCCGAAGTTGCTGCCAAGCTGGCTTCTGGCAAGCCCGGATATTTGCGCCGCCGCGTTTTGCCCGAAGATGCCAACCGGGTTCAGGCAATTGGCGAGCTGGCGTTGGAGCTGCCAACGGAGACAGATCGCCATTATCCGCAAGGATCGATGGGCGCGCATGTTCTGGGGTATGTTGATTCAGCCGGTAATGGCCAGGTTGGGATGGAGCAGGTGTTTAATGACCATCTGCGCGATCCGGCTACGCGCGGGCAGCCCGTTGCACTTTCGATCGACGTGCGCGCGCAAGGCGCGCTGGAGGACGAACTGCGCCGCGGGATGTTATCGACCAATGCCATGGGCGCTGCCGGAATTGTTCTCGACGTGGATTCGGGCGAAGTCCTCGCCCTTGCGTCCTTACCCGAATTTGACCCCAATCGGATCGACGCAGCCGGCGTGAATCTAATGTTCAACCGCGTGAGCAATCAGGTTTATGAATTGGGTTCGACATTCAAGCCGTTGACAGTCGCCGCAGCGATTGACGCCGGGACCGTCACCGACTTCGGGCGCCGCTATCCTGCGCAGCCATTCAAGGTCAGCGGCTACACCATAGGGGATCTCCATGCGATGGGGCCCTCGTTGAACGTACCCGAAGCGTTGATCCATTCGTCAAACGTCGTGACCGCGCATGTGGTGGACGATCTTGGTCCCGACCGGCTCAAGAAAGTCATGGAAGATCTGGGCATGAACGAGCGGCCGCATATCGAATTGCCTGCCAAGGGTTTTCCGATCTGGGCCAGCGGCAAATGGCCGCGCTTGCGAGCCATGACGGTTGGCTATGGCCATGGCATCGCGGTGACCCCTCTGCATCTTGCCAGCGCCTATGCTGCGATGGTCAACGGCGGAGTATGGCGCCCCGCCACTCTCCAGAAATTGCGTCCGGGCGAAGCGCCACGTGGTCGGCGGGTGTTCAAGGCATCGACGAGTGCGCGCATGCGGCAATTGCTGCGGATGATTGCAATCTATGGAACGGGCCGCAACGCCGACGCACCCGGATTCCGGGTCGGCGGCAAGACCGGCAGCGCGGAGAAACCAGGTGCCAAAGGCTATCGCAAAACGTCAATCATATCGACCTTTGCCGCAGCGTTCCCGATGGACCGACCGCGTTATGTAGTTGTGGTCATGCTGGACGAACCGAAGGGAACTACTGCCAGTTCGTTCCAGCGGACCGCAGCGTTCAACGCGGCGCCGATTGTGGGGCGTCTGGTTCCGCGTATCGGACCGATACTCGGTGTCCGGCCGGACAGCACGCGCGATGTTGATTTGAGCGACCTCAAACCGCTTGTGGCTGGCGGTGCCGAATGAAACTTAGCATTATCGCAGATGGCGCAGGCATAGCGGTGAACGATGGCCGGGACGCCGCCGTTACCGGCTTCGCAATTGATCACCGGAAGGTTGCGCCAGGCACCATCTTCGGAGCATTCCGGGGTACAGCCTTTAACGGCGAGGATTTTATCCCGGCGGCCATTGCTGCGGGTGCCGTTGCCATAGTCGCCCGCGCACAAGCCAGCGTTGAAGGCGCTGTCCATATTGCGTCCGATGAACCGCGCCGTACCTTTGCCCGGCTCGCCGCGCAGTTTTTCACGCCAGTGCCGGATACAATCGTGGCGGTCACTGGAACGAACGGCAAGACCTCAACAGTCGAAATGGCACGTCAGCTATGGCGCATGGCCGGGCACCGTGCGGCATCCATCGGCACGCTCGGCGTAACGACGTCGGATGAGAGTATCTCCACCGGGCTGACCACGCCGGATATTGTCACTTTCCTTTCCAACATGTCGGGTTTGGCGCGCGAAGGCGTGACCCATGTCGCGTATGAAGCGTCGAGTCATGGTCTTTCGCAATTCCGCAACGAAGGCCTGCGCGTGGCGGCGGCAGGCTTTACCAACTTCACTCGTGACCATCTCGATTATCATAAAGACATGGATGATTATTTCGCTGCCAAGATGCGTCTGTTCGACGAAGTGGTTGCGGATGATGCAACCGCAGTGATCTGGACTGGCGCAGGAGAATGGACAGGCCGGGCCCTTGAACATGCGCGCGCGCGGGCGCTCAGAGTATTTACTGTCGGCGAGCTGACTGAAGGTGGAGAAACCGGCATCAGGCTTCTTGCCCGCACGCCCACCCAGTTGGGTCAGACACTCGAGGTCGAGTTTGACGGCGGCCAACGCTCGATTAACCTGCCGCTGATTGGCGCCTATCAGGCCGCCAACGCATTGGTCGCAGCAGGACTGGTGATAGCAACCGGCGGAGATCCGCTGACAACTTTCGACGCGTTGGCGCGGCTTCAACCAGTTCGCGGACGTCTTGAACGTGCGGTTATTACGCCTGCCGGTGCGCCGGTCTATGTCGATTACGCGCACACGCCCGATGCACTGGAGGCGGCCATTGCCGCACTGCGTCCGCATGTGAAGGGACGCCTGATAACGGTGTTTGGTGCAGGCGGAGACCGCGACCGGGGTAAACGCTTCGATATGGGCCGGATCGCAGCGGCTCAATCCGATGTGAGTATTGTTACAGACGATAATCCACGCGGAGAGGATCCCGCCACCATTCGCGCTGAGGTCCTTCGTGGTGCGCAAGCTGCGTGTGATATCGGAGACCGGCGCGAAGCCATTCTTGCTGCGGTCACAGAAGCGGGCCGGGACGATATCGTTCTGATCGCGGGCAAAGGACATGAACAGGGCCAGATCATCGGTTCGGGAGAGAATATGCGTATCTTGCAGTTTGATGATGTAACGGTGGCGCGTGAAGCTGCAGCGACACAGGGACTTCGGGCATGAACGCGCATCGCGCCTTGCGTCATTGGCCAGTAACCACGCGCGATGCCTTGCCGCTGGCGCTGTGGGATTCAGTGGCGCTCGCCGCAGCCATGCACGGCATTGCCAGCGGATCGTTCCAGGTGGCGGGAGTCGAGATCGATTCCCGTGATGTGCGCAGCGGTGATCTGTTCTTTGCGCTTAAGGGCGAAACTGCCGACGGGCATGAATACCTCGAAAAAGCCTTCGCAAATGGTGCAGCCGCAGCCGTGGTCGACCGGCCAATCGAATTTCCGCATATTCTTGTGACCGATACCAATCGCGCGCTCGAAGCGCTGGCGGCCGCAGCGCGGGATCGCTGCGATGCCATCCGTATTGGCGTTACGGGTTCGGTCGGGAAAACCGGGGTCAAAGAAGCGATCTTCTCTGCGCTCGACAGAAGCAGCCGTGGCCAGGCCCACCGGTCGGTACGCAGTTATAATAATCATGTCGGTGTGCCGCTTAGCCTGGCACGTACGCCTGCGCGCAGCCGCTTTGCCATTTTCGAAATGGGCATGAATCATGCTGGCGAAATCTCGCATTTGACCCGCCAGGTTCAACCCGATGTAGCAGTGATCACCACTCTTGCTCCGGCCCATATTGAAAACCTTGGAAGCATGGAGGCGATAGCCGACGCCAAGGCCGAAATCTTTGAAGGATTGCGGCCTGGAGGCACTGCAGTAATTCCGACCGACAATTCTTATTTCGAACGATTGCGGGATCATGCTCTGCGCCTGGGGGCGAAGGTAATTTCATTCGGGACAGCGGCGCACGCCGATGTCCGGCTGCTCGACGCAATTCCTTCGGCCAACGGTGGATCGCTGGTCACGGCCGATTTGGGCACGACCCGCATGTGCTATTCCGTGGCCGAACCGGGCGAGCATTGGATCGCCAATTCACTCGCAGTAATGGCGGCGGTTCGTGCTGCTGGCGGCGATCTGGGCGCTGCCGGTCTGGCATTGGCCGAAATGGGCGGCTTGAAGGGTCGCGGTGCCCGCCACCGCATTGCCGTGCCGGGCGGCAAGGCGCTGCTGATTGATGAGAGCTATAATGCCAATCCGGCGTCGATGCGCGCTACCCTGCGCGCCTTGGGTCAAACCCCGGCCACACGGCGCATCGCCGTGCTTGGCGCGATGAAGGAGCTTGGTGATTTTGCGCCGAAATTCCACGAGCAGCTGGCAGAACCATTAACCGAAGCCAATGTCGATTTCGCAATCCTTGTAGGTGAAGAAATGCGGAGCCTTGCACGGCACTTGGGGAAAGGCGGGGCCAATGCGCTTGGCAATGGTCTTTCCTTCGCGCATTGCGAGGGCCCTGCAGAGGCGATTGCGGCGCTGGAAGAGTTTGGGATCACAGCTGGTGATGCCATCTTGATCAAAGGCTCCAATTCGATCGGGCTCGGCAGACTTGTTGCCCGGTTTGTGGGCAGCCAAACGATGGGCCGGGAAGGCTGAATGCTGTATTTGATTGCCGAATGGTTGCATTTTGAAGGGGTTGCGAACCTCATTCGTTACCAGACGTTCCGCGCGGGCGCGACATTGATGACCGCGTTGCTGATCGGCCTCGTGATTGGTCCCAAATTCATCAACATGCTGCGCGTACGACAGGGCAAGGGCCAGCCGATTCGTGCTGACGGACCACAAAGCCATCAGGCAAAGGTTGGCACGCCGACGATGGGTGGGCTGATGATCCTGATCTCGGTTATTTTGTCGATGCTGATCTGGATGGATCTGACCAACCCCTTTGTCTGGGCCTGCCTGGCGGTAACGGGCGGTTTTGGCGTGATCGGGTTTCTCGATGACTATGACAAGGTAACCAAGAACAGCCACCACGGTGTGTCCGGCAGAATCAGGCTGCTGATGGAGTTCGCCGTGGCCGGTGTGGCTGCATGGATCATCGTCAGCCAGATCAGCACTAATCTCTACGTCCCCTTCCTGTCCGATCGGGCAATACCGCTGGGGCCGTTCTACTATATATTTGCGGCCACGGTTATTGTCGGTTTCGGCAATGCGGTGAATCTGACCGACGGTCTGGACGGGCTTGCAACGATGCCGGTCGTAATCGCCGCAGGTGCTTTCTCGATCATCTGTTACTTGGCCGGGCGCGTCGATTTCGCCAACTATCTGGGAATTCCGCATGTGCCGGGCGCGGGTGAACTGGCGATCTTCTGCGCCGCGATCATGGGGGCAGGATTGGCTTTTCTGTGGTTCAACGCGCCGCCTGCGGCGGTGTTTATGGGCGATACGGGCAGTCTCGCATTGGGCGGGGCTCTGGGTGCCATATCGGTCGCCTCACACCACGAGATTGTCCTGCTCATTGTCGGCGGATTATTCGTAGCCGAAACCGCTTCGGTGATAATCCAGGTGTTCTGGTTCAAACGGACAGGTCGCCGCATATTTCGCATGGCCCCGATCCATCATCATTTCGAGCAACTGGGCTGGAAAGAATCGACTGTGGTCATTCGGTTCTGGATCGTCTCGATTGTCCTGGCGCTCATGGGTCTGGCAACGCTCAAGCTGCGATGATCATATCCCCCGCCTTTACCGGAAAGCGCTATGCCGTTCTTGGGCTGGCCCGGTCAGGGTTGGCGGCTGCCGAAGCCCTTTTGGCGAGCGGGGCGGAGGTGATCGCGTGGGACCGTCAGGAAGTTGCGCGGGAAAAGCTTGAAGGCCGTGTTACACTCGCTGATCCGTTGGAAATGGATTTATCGGGATTTGCCGGTGTCATCGTTTCGCCCGGCGTGCCGATCAATACGCATCCGATCGCGGGCAGGGCCGAAAGCTATGGCGTGCCGCTTATTGGCGATGTCGAATTGTTCGCGCAGGCCCGCGCCGATCTGCCTCCGCACAGGGTAGTGGGAATTACCGGCACCAATGGCAAATCGACGACGACAGCGCTGGTCTATCACATCGTCAAATCGGCGGGTTTGCCTGCGCTGATGGGCGGGAATATCGGGCTGCCCATTCTCGATCAGGAACCGCTGCAGCCCAATGGAGCCGGTGTTGGCGTCTATGTGCTGGAGCTATCGAGCTACCAGATTGACCTGACCGGATCGCTTGCCTGTGATGCGGCGGCACTGCTTAACATCACGCCGGATCATCTCGACCGGTATGATAGCTTTGACCATTACGCATTCTCCAAGAGCCGCTTGTTCGCGATGCAGCAGGACGATCAGTTCGCCGTATTCGGCTGCGGTGATGAACCGACCCGCGCGGTTATGCTGGCCGAACAGTCACGGCGGGCGGCAGGCCGTGCCGTACCGATCTATCCCGCTGCCATTGAGACGTTGCAGAGTGAATGGCCATCCTTGCAGGGGCCGCATAATCTGGAGAATGCGGCCGCCGCAGTGGCAATTGCGGAAGAGCTGGGAATTGGCCCGGACCAGTGGCGCGCAGCCCTGCAAAGTTTCACCGGCCTACCGCACCGCATGGAACGCTTGGGCGAATTCGGCGGCGTATTGTTCATCAACGATAGTAAGGCGACAAACCCGGCTTCCGCAGCACCGGCGCTCGCAGCCTTCCCGCCCGATCACCGCCCCCGTGTTCACTGGATTGTTGGCGGATTGGCCAAGGAGGATGGATTGGGCGAATGTGCCCGCTATCTGGATAACATAGCCGCCGCCTATACAATTGGGGAATCTGGCCCGCGCTTTGCCGAATTGCTTGAAGACCGGGTCAAGGTGCACAGGTGCGAAATGCTATGCACGGCTGTGCAGCAAGCGATTGTCGATGCTGCGCCAGGCGATGTGGTGTTGTTATCGCCCGCTTGCGCCAGTTTTGACCAGTTTCGCGACTATGAGAGGCGCGGCGAGCATTTCCGTGACATCGTTACGGCACTGACCAGCGGGAAATCTCCGGCCGGCGTACTTGATGACGGGAGGGAAATGGCATGACCGCCACCCAACCCTATATTCCCAGGGCTGGCGACCGCAAAGCCGCCCATGATCGATTTCGTAGTTCGAAGCGGGCAGAGCTGCGGATCTGGTGGCGCGAAATTGATCGCGTGCTGCTCGTACTCATACTCGTATTGATGGCGATCGGCACTGCGGCAGTTGCGGCAGCATCGCCGGCCAGTGCCCGGCGACTTTCGACATCCGCGGTCCAGTTACCCGATCTCTATTTCTATTGGGCCCACCTTCGTTGGCAATTCCTCGGTTTGATCACTTTATTTGGTGCCTCGATGCTATCGCGTGAGAATGCCCGGCGTTTGGGTGTGGTGCTCGCGGCCGGAATGCTTTTCATGCTGATGTTGGTCCCGGTGCTCGGCAATGAAGTGAATGGCGCAAAACGCTGGATCAATCTTGGGATGAGTTTCCAGCCTTCCGAATTCCTCAAGCCGGCTTTTGCCATCGCCTTGGCGTGGGTATTATCATGGCGCTTGCGGGATCCCGATCTTCCGGTGATGTGGATCGTGACGGGGTTGATGGGGCTGGTCGGCATGTTGCTGATGATGCAGCCTAATTTTGGCGATACCTTGCTGTTCGCTGGCGTGTGGTTTGTGTTGATGCTGCTATCGGGCGTGTCAGTCCAGCGCATCGGGATTGCAGCGGGGCTGGGCGCCATGCTGATGGCGGCAACCTATTTCCTGTATGACAATGCGCGGCACCGGATCGACGATTTCATCGGTGGCGGCACCGCATTTGATCAAGTGGACCTGGCCCAACGAACACTGCTTGCCGGTGGCTGGACGGGTAGCGGGCTGTGGCTGGGCATCCGCAAGATGAACCTTCCCGAGGCGCATACGGACTATATTTTTTCGGTAATCGGTGAAGAATTTGGACTGATTGTTTGCGCCATTGTGGTGATCCTCTACCTAGCCCTGATCGCCCGTGTATTGGTGCGGTTGGTTGATGAAGAGGATTTGTTCACTGTGTTGGCAGGGGCGGGCCTTGCGACGCAGATCGGCGGACAGGCCTTCATCAATATTCTGGTGAACTTGCAGTTATTTCCTTCAAAGGGCATGACTTTGCCGCTGGTATCCTATGGCGGATCGTCGACCATCGCAGTATGTCTGGCTGCGGGTCTCCTGCTGGCGATCACGCGGCGCAATCCTTTCCTTTCGCGGGAAACACCCGGATTGCGTGCCTTGATCAACGTTTCGCTGCCTTCAAAACCTGGCCGGCAAAAACAGGAAAAGCGTGCATGAGCGATGCCAACCGTCATTTTGTGTTAGCCGCAGGCGGCACCGGAGGGCACCTGATCCCTGCCTTTGCGCTCGCAAGCGAACTTGCCCAGCGTGGCCATCATGTGGCGTTGATTACGGACGAACGCGGGGCAAATATCCCGGGCAAACCGGATTTTCTGCCGGCCCATGTTTTGCCCGCGGGGCGGTTCGGTAAGAACCCGTTTGGCTGGATCGCAAGTGTGCGCGCGGTTACGGAAGGGCGGCAAATGGCCCTGCGCCTGTTCGAATCTTTCGAACCGACTGCGGTAGTCGGTTTCGGCGGCTACCCTGCCTTGCCTGCATTACTGGCCGCGACTTCTGTCGGCATTCCCAGTGTACTGCATGAACAGAATGCGGTGCTTGGCCGGGTCAACCGCCTGCTCGCGGGCCGGGTGCAGGCCATCGCCACAGCCTACCCCGACGTGCAACGACTGAAGGGCAAATATGCCGACAAGGTCCATCTGGTCGGCAATCCCGTCCGGGCCTCCGTTCTGGCGCTGCGGGATGAACCGTTTCCGGCCTTTTCCGAAGACGGGCTGCTGCGGGTGCTGGTGACTGGCGGTAGTCAGGGTGCGCGTATTCTGTCTGAAGTCGTGCCCGATGGCCTTTCCATGCTGCAGCCTGCCTTGCGAGAGCGTCTTCAGGTGACTCAGCAATGCCGACCGGAGGACCTCGACACGGTGCGGGAACTATACCGCAGTCATGGAATTCCTGCCGAACTTGGGACCTATTTTGAAGATATGGACGCGCGGCTTGCCGATGCGCACCTGTTCATTGGGCGGGCGGGCGCTTCGACCATTGCCGAATTGACGGCGGTGGGCCGCCCCGCGATCCTGATTCCGCTGCCAATCGCAACCGACGATCACCAGACTTACAATGCACGCGAAGTGGTGAAGGCCGGTGGTGCGCGCGCAATCCGGCAGCCTGACTTCACCCCGACCCAGATTGCCAAACAGATACAGGCGATGGCCCAGCGTCCTGAAACTTTGGCTACTGCAGCCCATGCAGCCTGGAATTGCGGGCGCCCCAGGGCCGCCATCGACCTGGCAGATCTGGTTGAGAGCTTTGGCGGGAATGAATTGATGGATGTGATCCGCGTCGGCAAAGGCGCAACGCGCGCTTCGGTGCAAAATGAAACTGCGGCGCAGGGTTCCGCAAAGGAGATCGGCCTGTGAAAGGCGTCGGCACCGATATCGGGACGATCCATTTCGTCGGGATTGGCGGTATCGGCATGTCCGGAATTGCCGAAGTCATGCATAATCTTGGCTACAAAGTGCAAGGCAGCGACATCGCCGAAGGGCCGAGCGTGGAACGTTTGCGTAGCCGCGGCATGCCGATTGCGATTGGCCATGCGGCAGAAAATCTGGGCAATGCGGCTGTTGTGGTAACGTCGACTGCAGTGCGCCGGACCAATCCCGAAGTTGCCGCAGCGCTTGAAAACCGTATTCCCGTGGTCCGCCGCGCCGAAATGCTGGCCGAACTGATGCGTCTGAAAAGTACGGTTGCGGTGGCGGGCACGCATGGCAAGACCACGACGACCAGCATGATCGCGGCGCTACTCGATGCCGGCGGTATTGATCCGACCGTTATCAATGGCGGGATCATCAACCAATATGGCTCCAACGCCAGATTGGGCGACAGTGACTGGATGGTTGTTGAAGCCGACGAAAGCGACGGCAGCTTCCTGAGGCTGGATGGCACCATCGCGGTTGTCACCAACATCGACCCTGAGCATCTCGACCATTATGGCAGTTTTGATGCGGTGAAGGATGCCTTTGTCCAGTTCATCGAGAACGTCCCCTTTTATGGTGTCGCCGTACTTTGTCTTGACCATCCCGAAGTGCAGACCGTGATTGCAAAGGTTCGGGACCGCAGGATCTTGACCTATGGATTTTCGGCACAGGCTGACCTTCGGGGCGAAAACATCCGTCCGGAAGAAGGTGGCAACACCTTTGATGCCATTTTGCGCGAGCGGGATGGAACCATAAGGAAATTCGAGAACATTCATCTGCCGATGCCAGGACGCCACAATGTGCAAAACGCGCTTGCAGCTGTGGCCGTGGCGCTCGAAATGGGCTGCGATTCTGAGGTAATTCGCGGCGGTTTCAAAGCCTTTGACGGGGTAAAGCGGCGTTTCACCAAGGTCGGTGAAGTGGTGCTTGGTGATGGCAAGGCGACCATCATTGACGATTACGCGCATCATCCGGTCGAAATTACCGCTGTCCTGTCAGCCGCACGCGAATCCGCAAAAGGGCGCGTTATCGCCGTGGCGCAGCCGCACCGGTATACCCGGCTGCGTGACCTGCTCAGCGATTTCCAATCCGCCTTCAACGATGCGGAAATTGTCTATGTCGCGCCGGTCTATGCGGCTGGGGAAGATCCGATCGACGGGGTCGACGCTGCGGCATTGGCGAATGGATTGAAGGAGCGCGGCCACCGTGCGGCTACCACGATTTCCGGCCCCGATGAATTGGCGCGTGAACTGGCCGCAACATTGCAGGATGGCGATATGGTTGTCTGCCTTGGGGCAGGGGACATTACGAAATGGGCAGCCGGACTGGCTGATGCAATTACGCGGGAGCGAAACGCATGAACCAGCCAGGCGATTGGGCCATGAATGACGATGGTTCCGCACCGTTCTCTGATGTGGAGGAGAGCGTCGCGGCGCATCTTCCAGTCACTGGTATTCGAGGGAAACTTACACAAAATGCGCCGCTTGCGAAGCTTGTCTGGTTCAAATCCGGGGGTGCAGCGGATTGGCTTTTCGAACCGGCCGATTCTGGCGATTTGCGGAATTTTCTGGAGCAGCTGGATGGCCAGTTACCGGTGATGGCGCTGGGCCTTGGTTCGAACCTCATCATTCGCGATGGCGGTGTACCGGGTGTTGTTGTGCGCCTTGGGAAGGCATTTGCGAAGGTTGCCGATCTTGGCGATCATGTCCTTGAATGCGGGGGCGGGGCGAGTGGTATCCTGGTCTCTTCCACCGCGCGTGACGCCGGCATTGCGGGGCTTGAATTCCTTCGCGGTATTCCCGGCACAGTGGGCGGTTTTGTCCGGATGAACGGCGGTGCTTATGGCCGCGAAGTATCGGATGTTCTAATCGATTGCGATGTTGTCATGCCCGATGGGAACTGCATCACATTGCCGGCGATCGACCTGCGCTACAGCTATCGCCATTCCGTATTGCCAGAAGGTGCGGTCGTGATTTCGGCGCGTTTTCAAGGGGTGGCTGGCGATCCTGTCGCAATCGGGGCGGAAATGGACCGGATCGCGCAAGCGCGGGAGGATTCACAACCATTGCGTAGCAAGACTGGTGGTTCGACCTTCAAGAACCCCGAAGGCGGAAAAGCTTGGCAATTGGTTGATGCGGCAGGCTGCCGTGGTTTGAAGCTGGGCGGCGCGCAAGTGAGCGAAAAGCACACGAATTTTCTGATCAATACCGGTGACGCCACCAGTGCGGATATCGAAGGGCTGGGCGAATTGGTGCGCGACAAGGTGCGTGCGCATTCCGGCGTCGCGCTCGAATGGGAAATCAAGAGGGTGGGCAGACCATGACAGGCCTCCCCAAGCTTCATATCGCCGTTCTGATGGGCGGCTGGGCCAATGAACGGTCCGTGTCTTTGATGAGCGGTAACGGCGTGGCCGATGCCTTGGAATCGCGTGGGCATCGGGTCACTCGGATTGACATGGACAGGCAGGTCGCGGCCCGCATTGCCGAGGCTGCGCCCGATGTTGTTTTCAACGCATTGCATGGCGTCCCGGGAGAGGATGGGACTGTTCAGGGTATGCTCGATCTGATGGGCATTCCCTATACCCATTCCGGCCTGGCCACGTCGGTAATCGCGATTGACAAGGAACTTACCAAGCGGGCGCTGGTGCCGCAGGGCATTCCCATGCCCGGTGGACGCATCGTGACGAGCGAAGAGCTTTACAAGAATGACCCCTTGGCCCGCCCCTATGTCCTTAAGCCGGTCAACGAGGGGTCCTCTGTCGGGGTGGCAATTGTTACCGACAGCAGCAATTACGGTAATCCCATCCGCCGGGATGCGGAGGGACCGTGGCAGACATTCGATCACTTGTTGGCCGAGCCATTCATCCGCGGGCTGGAACTCACCACAGCCGTTATCGATAGTGCGGAAGGACCGCGCGCTTTGGCTGTTACAGAACTCAAGCCGAAATCGGGTTTCTACGATTTCGATGCAAAATACACCGATGGTATGACCGAGCATGTTTGCCCTGCCGAAATCCCGGAAAACATCGCGGCCTTGTGCCACAAATATGCGCTTGATGCGCACCGCGTGCTTGGCTGCAAAGGCACAAGTCGGACCGATTTTCGCTGGGATGACGAACAGGGAGAAGCTGGTTTGTTCGTGCTGGAGACTAATACACAGCCCGGTATGACCCCTCTCAGCCTTGTCCCAGAACAGGCGCGGTATTGCGGGATGAGTTACGCTGATCTGGTAGAGGCGATTGTGGCGGAAGCACTGCGGGTTTTTGCGGGGCGCGCTGGCAATGGAGGGACCGATGGCCACACTTAAGCGCGGCGCCCAGGGGGTTCGCCGATCGGCAGCGTCGACCAGCCGCGCGCAGACAGCGCGCCGGGCGAAAGCCAAAACCAGTTCTTTGATGGACGCAGCCATGTCGGTCCTGCCCTTTACCGAGGAGCAACTGCATCGGGTCTTCCTTGCCGTAATTCTGGGTGGGGCCGTTGCCCTGGCTTGGTTCGTGGCCATGCTCGCCGGGGTTCCGGCAATGGCGCAGCAGCAGATTGCCGCTGTTGCCTCCGATGCTGGCTTCGAAGTGAGCCGAGTGAAGGTTAGCGGCGTTAAACGGATGAACGAGCTTAAGGTTTACGAACGGGTGCTTGGCCAGCGGGACACGCCAATGCCGCTGGTAGATCTGGCGGCCGTTCGCAGCGAGCTTTTGGGACTCAGCTGGGTGCAGGATGCGCGGGTTTCCCGCCAGCTTCCTGATACGCTGGTAGTCGATATCGTCGAGCGACAACCGCATGCTGTGCTGGCCAAACCGGACAAATTTGTGCTGATCGATAAATCCGGGGCCGAACTGGAACCAATTTCCAAATCCAATACTAAAGGTATGCTGGTAATCTCTGGTCCCGGCGCAAAACTGCAGGTCGAACAGCTCGACAAGCTGCTTGATGCTGCACCGGCGCTGAAGTCCAAAGTTGCGGGGGCCGAATGGGTCGGCAACCGGCGCTGGGATATTACCTTCAACACCGGCCAGATGCTTGCCCTGCCGCAGGGGGATGTGGAATCTGCCAGCGCACTGGTGTCCTTCGCGCGGCTGGATGGGGTTAACCGCCTGCTTGGGGGGCAGGTTGCGACTTTCGATATGCGCGCGCCGGACCGGATCTATATGCGGATTCCCGGCCGAAGTCAGCAAACGCTTGATCCAAAAGGCACTTACTGATGGCTGCACCTCGTATCAGTAGGGTTTTTGGCGCGGTCAATGTCGGGTCTTTCCGCATTTCGGCAATGATCATGGGTCTGTCCGAAACTGGCGAAATGGTGGTTCTGGGATCGGGCCATAGGGCAAGCCAGGGGATCAAGCGTGGCTATGTCACCGATATGGCTGCGGCGACCTACGCGATCCGTGATGCTGTCGAACGGGCCGAAAAGAATGCCGGTACCAGCATATCCAGTGTCTGGATTGGCTGTGCCGGTGCTGGCCTGGCCAGCCGCATCACCACGGTCGAAATCGAGATCGGGGGGCGGCGGATCGAGGAAGAGGATATCGAGCACCTGCTGGTCGCCGCGCGTGACACGATCCAGCCGGACGGGCGCATGGTGCTTCATGCCCAGCCGGCACATTACACGCTGGACGGCGCAAATGGGGTCGCCAACCCCAAGGGGCTTCATGCCGAACGGCTGGGTGTCGATATTCATGTCATGTTGGCAGACGGCGCTCCGGTCCGGAACTTGATCGAAGCTGTGCAAAATGCCCACCTCGATGTCGAATCGGTTGTCGCTGCCCCCGTCGCTGCGGGCTATGCCTGCCTAACCCCGGAAGAACGCGAACTGGGCACTGCCTTGATCGAAATCGGCGGCGAAGTGACCAATGTGGCGGTTTTTGCCAAAGGTATGCTGCTTGGCCTGAAGGCAATTCCACTTGGTTCGGCGGACATCACGGATGCAATTGCATCGGCATTCGGTATTCGGCGATTCCAGGCGGAGCGGCTTAAATGCGTTTCGGGTTCCGCCATTGCCAGCCCGACCGATCACCGCGAAATGATCCCGGTCAATGGTCCGGGGGATGAGGGCGGCGGACCGATCGCACGCGGGGCAGATGACAAGAACCGCATTCCCCGCGCTGAACTGGTCTCTGTGGTGACCGAACAGCTTTCCCGTGTAACTGACGAGGTTGGCAAGGCGCTGAAAGAAATGGGATTTTCTGGATCGCGTGGTAATCAGGTAGTGCTTACCGGCGGCGGTGCGGAACTGGCCGGGTTTGCAGAATTTGCCCAAAGTGCGCTTGGGCGGCCCGTGCGGATCGGAAAACTTCCTGCGCTGCGCGGGTTGCCGGAAGCCCACGCAACGCCCGGATTTGCCACGCTGGCGGGCCTCTGTTTGTATGCTGCGGAAGATCCAATCGATGTCCGTTCCGTCGGCCTGCGTCACACGGCCACAACCAGCTACGGCGGTCTCAAGATCGTCAATCAGGTATTGCGCGCCGCACGAGAGTATTTCTGATGAATAAGTGGGTTGGCGCCCGCCCGTTAAGCACTGTGGATAAGACCAGCTTACCTATGCACCGCCGATTCACTTTGTGCCAAACTGGCATTCAGTATTTTATGTTGAGTAACATCCCTTGGAGGGAAGCCCAATGAGTATCAATATCGGTCCCGCTGCTACGGACGAATTGCGGCCACGTATCACCGTGATTGGTGTGGGCGGGGCAGGCGGCAACGCCATCGCCAACATGATCGCGGCGCAGATTGAAGGTGTCGAATTTATCGTCACCAACACCGATGCCCAAGCACTCGGCAATACGAGTGCTGAACGGCGGATCCAGCTTGGGCCGGACATTACTGGCGGGCTGGGCGCAGGTGCGCGACCCGAAGTGGGCAAGGCAGCAGCCGAGGAAACAGTCGCCGAAATCGAGGACGCGCTCGAAGGTGTGAATATGTGCTTCATTGCGGCAGGCATGGGCGGTGGTACCGGTACCGGTGCGGCGCCTGTGATTGCCGAAGCAGCCCGGCGCAAGGGCGTGTTGACAGTAGGCGTGGTCACCAAACCGTTCCTGTTTGAAGGCACGCGCCGGATGCGCGCCGCAGAAGCCGGAATTGAGGAACTGCAGAAGCATGTCGATACGCTGATCGTCATTCCGAACCAGAACCTGTTCCTGATTGCCAAGGCAGAGACGACCTTCAAGGAAGCGTTCTTCCTGGCAGACGAGGTTCTGCAGCAGGGCGTGCGATCAATCACCGATCTCATGGTGATGCCGGGCCTGATCAATCTCGATTTTGCCGACGTCCGTTCGGTCATGAGCGAGATGGGTAAGGCGATGATGGGAACGGGTGAGGGCGAAGGCGAAAACCGCGCACTCGAAGCCGCAGAACGCGCCATCGCCAATCCGCTGCTCGACGGTGTGTCGATGCAGGGGGCCAAGGGCGTGATCATCTCCATCATTGGCGGCGAAGACATGAAGCTGCTCGAAGTCGATGAAGCGGCGAACCACATCCGCGAACTGGTTGACGAAGATGCCAACATCATCTGGGGTTCGGCTTTCAACCCCGATCTCGATGGCAAGATCCGCGTATCGGTGGTGGCAACCGGCATTGAACAGAATGCTGACATGGCAAGAAGCGAACGCAGTGCGATGTCGCTCGCCGGTTCACGCGCTCCCAAGCGCCCGATACTCGAATTGCCGGATGAAGATGAAGGCGAAGATGAACTCACGCTGGCCGTTGAGGACATAGCCGATTACGGCAGTGCGGAAAGCACTGGGGCGGAATATGACGAAGATGGTGACGATGTGGATGATATCGTCGATCCACTCGCCGGTTTGCGCCGCAATGAAGATTATGACGACGACGGCGACACACTTGAGAGTTCAGATCAGGGCGGCACCGGTTATGGGGATGACGATGGGGAAGAAGAACCTCTCGATCTGACCGTCGGGGCTGGCGAAGACGACGTTTTGGAGACAGCCGCCGGAGATGCGTTGGAAGAAGCCGCATCGGGACAGGACGAATTGCTGCTCAATGCTGATCAGCTTGCCGCTGAAGACAATCCGCTGGTTGCCAAGACAGGCCGCCGCAGGGGGCTTGTGGTCGGCGAAGGCGGGGCTGCTGCGAGCGGGCTCGGAGCAGGAAGCACTTTGTTCGAACGGATGGCCAATTTATCGCGCGGCGCCGATGTGCATGACGAAGAAGACGAAGAGGACGATTCTGAAGAGGGCGGAAGCGCACTCAATATTCCCAGATTCCTCGGGCGTCAGAATAACCAGTAGAGTGGGCTTGGAACCGCCGGCGTGGATTGTGCGTCAGCGGTTTTGGGCATGTTCAGCCGTGAGCCGCTAGGTCCAGCACTCCCCGGCTGAAAGGAATTCTCGTTTTGTTGATTATGGCCCCTATTCGGATGCAGGTTTCGGCGCTGCCAGCCATCGCGGCTGGCTTGTCGGCCTTGGTCACAGGCAGTGTCACACTGGCTGCGCAACCGGCAGAAGATCCGAATTCACGGGCTGTGGTACAGGCGCTTCCGCCTGCAGGCGTGGATGATCTGAACATCGCGCTCCGCCAACTTGCCCGTGATCCACGGGATCTTGGTGCGCTTATCGAAGCGGGCAATGCTTCGCTGAAACTCCATGATATCGGCGCCGCCATTGGTTTCTTTGGCCGCGCCGATGAACTATCGCCAGGCAATCCGCGCGTAAAACTGGGCCTTGCTGGTGCCTTTGTGCGTTCGGAACGCCCCTTGGAAGCCCTGCGATTATTCGACGAGGCCGAGCAGGCGGGAACGTCCACCGCGATGCTGGCGGCCGATAGAGGGCTTGCCTATGATCTGGTCGGTGATCCTGCGGCGGCGCAGGCCCAATATGTGCAGGCCATGGCGATACGGCAGGATGATGAACTGATTCGTCGGCTTGCCCTAAGCCATGCTATTTCCGGTGACCGGTCGAGCTTCGAAAAGGTTCTTTTCCCCCTGTTGGTCCGCCGCGACCTAGGTGCCTATCGGACCCGGGCGTTCGGTTTGGCCATTTTGGGGGACGAGAAGGAAGCAGTGTCCATTGCCGAGACCGTAATGCCTCCTGATCTCGCAGCCCGGATGACGCCTTACTTGCGCTATATGAAGCGGCTGACCAAGGCCCAGCAGGCTGCCGCCGCCAATTTGGGTATATTCCCACGCGCCGCGCAAATCGGGCGAGACGACCCCCGGATCGCCGCCTATGTGCCGACAGGTCGTGCCGCAACGCCAATCAAGGCGGCTGACACAGCTTTGGCACCGCAGGGCGAACCGCTTGGTCCCCGCCCATCCACGGCCAGCAAAAATTCGCGCCGCCGGCCAGACCGCCAGCCGGTAGTGGCCAGCGCCAGCAGCCCGCCGTCTGTCAGGGAAATACCGCCGGTCAAAGCACCGCAACCGGTTCAAACAGCAAGTGCAGTTGGCAATCAGTCTTCGCTTGCGGTGATTGTGGAGCGGCAACAACCGTCCGGTCCGGCACCCACCGTTGCAACGCCGGTTGTCGAACAAGCACGGCAAGCGGTGGAAACCGCCCAGCCTGTTGCGGATACGAGCCCCGGCTTCAATCAAATCCAGAGCACTGCCGTTGCTGAGCAGAGCCAGCCGGTACCCAGCGTCGCAGATGCGTTTGCCGAATTTAGATCGCAAACCGCGAAAGGCCCCGATCTTGCTGGGGCGGTCGATATCACTGCGATCAAGCCGCCACGGGAAAAGGCAGAGCCGCCCGCACCAAAGCCGCCCGAGACCAAAACTGGCACGAAGTCGGCTGCCAAACCGGCAGCCAAGCCCGAACCGCCGAAGAACCCCAGCCGGGTCTGGGTGCAATTGGCAACCGGAAGGGACCGCAAGGCGCTCGCCTTTGACTGGCGGCGAATGAGCAAGAAAGCACCCGCAGTGCTGGGTAAGGTCAAACCATTCGCAGCCGATTGGGGCAGAACCAGCCGGCTCCTTGCCGGACCTTATGATTCCCAGAAGGCAGCGGACAAAGCCGTCGCTTTGTTGAAAAAGGACGGATTCGACAGTTTTACCTTTACCAGCGATGATGGTCAGGCCGTCGATCCGCTACCATAGGTCTGATGTCGGTCTATCCGCTTACGGATAGCAGCCGATCTTTTGCACAGGGTTTGAACAGGCAAGTCATCTTGTCCCCAGTTGGCCCCCGGCCATACATTGCCGAAACGGGGTCAGTCGGGGCATCCAACACCAATCGGGAGCCGGAAATCGGACGAAAATGGGACGCGTAAATGAGAGCCGGTCAGACTGAATTCGTGGCCAATGACGATGCGGCACCGGTGGATATGCTGGCGGCGCTGTTCGAGGCACGCGGCTGGCCCTGTCAGTCCGTATCCGATGATGAAATTTCGGTAGAAATTCAAGGTAGCTGGGCGAAGTACCAGCTGCGCTGCATTTGGCGCAGCGAAGATAATGTGCTGCAAATGTTGTGCCTGCCAGACATTCGCGTTTCGGATGAAAAACGCGCAGCGGCCTACGAACTGGTGGCGATGGTCAACGAACAGATGTGGCTTGGCCATTTCGATGTCTGGTCCAATGGCGGCGTGCTGCTCTACCGGCATGGTGCATTGCTCGGCGATGACGGACTTCTGAGCCTTGATCAGGCGCAGGCGCTGGTCGAATCCGCCGTTGACGAATGCGACCGGTTTTATCCTGCGTTCCAGTTCGTTCTGTGGGGTGACAAGTCCCCGCGCGATGCGCTCGATAGCGCGCTTGTGGATGCGGCGGGCGAGGCCTAGCCTGCACGCAAGATTGCAGGGCAGGGCAGAATGGTCTTCGAAAAAATCCTGATTGTCGGTTTCGGCACTATGGCACAGGCGATGGTCAAAGGCTGGCTTGCTGCCGGAATAGAAGCATCGCGTTTTGCGATCTATCATCCGCGATTGACCGAAGCGCCGCACGGAATGACCTTGCACAATCGCTGGCCGCAGGAAGATTTCGATGCCGTACTGCTGGCGGTGAAGCCGCAAGCACTGTCGGCAATCGCGTCAGAGCTTGAGCCTTTGGTCGGGCCCGATACCGCGTTGATTTCCGTACTGGCTGGTGCAGAACTGGCGAGCCTTGGGAATCATTTTCCGCGAGCGGCGGGAATTGTACGAATTATGCCAAATTTGGCCTGCGCACTGGGCAAATCGCCCAATGCCTTGGTCGAGGCGGGTCTTGATGCTGCGCAGCGCGAAGAGATTGGCATTCTGGCCAAGGCGCTGGGCAGCGCAGAATGGCTGGCGGACGAGACGCAATTTGATCTGGTAACAGCCTTGGCAGGATCGGGCCCGGCATTTGTCTATCGTTTCATTGATGCACTGGCCGCAGCGGGTGCGCAGTTAGGCCTGGACCGGGCGCAGGCCGACAGGCTGGCCGTGGCGATGGTGGAAGGTGCCAGCTGCCTTGCGGCTGCTTCGACACATTCTCCGGGCGATCTGGCAAATTTGGTGGCCAGCCCGGGCGGCATGACCCGGAAAGGGCTGGACGTACTCGATCATGATCATGCGCTGGAAGAAATTCTTGAACAGTGTTTGCGCGCAACGCGTGACCGGGGCGCAGAAATGGCAAAGGCCGCGCGCGATCAAGGGTAGGTCACAGGAGACAGGCCCTTGTCCGGTTTTCCTTGAATTTATCGCGTTTGCCCCCGATATTGTAATGTAGAACCAGTGCTATCTCGCGCTGGATAGAAGGAATAGGTGTCACAATGGCAGATTGGAAAGATCCCCGGCCCACACAGACGGGCTTTGGTGCGTCTCCCAGCCTGAATGGTGAAATCGCGAGCAGCGAAGTATTCGATGCAGGCTTGAGGCAGCACATGCTGTCGATTTACAATTACATGGCTTCGGGCGTTTTGTTGACCGGTATTGTTGCCTTGTTAACAGCGCGTTCCGGTCTGGCGGTCACATTTGCCAGCGGTCCGCTGATGTGGATCGTTGCGCTTTCACCGCTGGCGATCGTTTTTGGGATGAGCTTTGGTCAGAACAAGCTTTCGACTGGAACTTTGCAGGCAATGTTCTGGGCCTTTGCGGTCCTGATGGGCTTGTCCTTGTCCACCATTTTTCTGGTATATACCGGCGCTTCTATCGCGGCGACATTCTTTGCCACTGCCGGTGCCTTCGCCGGATTGAGCCTGTTCGGCTACACCACCAAGAAGAACCTTTCCGCAATGGGCACTTTCCTGACCATGGGTGTGTTTGGTTTGATTATCGCCATGCTGCTGAACGCATTCTTCTTCAAGTCGGCAGGGTTTGACCTGGCGATCAGCTTCATCGGTGTTCTGATTTTTGCAGGTCTCACGGCGTGGGATACGCAGAAGCTGAAAGGCAACTATCTTGCGATCCAGCAAGCCAAAATGACCAATCCGGCGATTGTTCAGGCCTACCCGATCGGCAAGCAGGTGATCATGGGCGCGTTGACGTTGTATCTCGACTTCATCAACATGTTCCTTTTCCTGCTCCGTTTCATGGGTAGTCGCGACTGACGAACAACGCTTCGTCGTTAAACTGACTCGTTCTGTCGATGCCCGGAGTGCCAGGTGCACTCTGGGCATTTTCTTTGTATGAGCTTGGTCTTAGGGATAGCGATTAAGGCCGCCGAAAGGCTAACCTAGATATCATTCGGTCAGGCCATCGGGAGGGCCTCAGTCCATGTTCGCAGTCACTGATGCAAAAATCCGCATTCTCGCCATCACCGGCGGGTTGGCCTTTTTGGCAGGTTGCGCCACTCCGCCCGCGCCCACGCCTCCGCCCCCACCACCACCGAAAGTCGTGCAGGTCGTCATCCCTGCGCGGCCAATGCCGCCGAGCGGCGCCGTAGCGATCATGACGATCCCGGCAGTGGGTACAGACGGATTGCGGCGAACCGTCAATCACAACATTTCTTCCGCGCAAAAAGTGTGGAACATGCGCTCGGCATTGAACGTTGCAGCCCTGAACTGCCTCGATTCCCGGTATAGCAGCGTGTTGACGGGGTATAAATTGCTCCTGGATCGCCACAAGAAGGGGCTCGCTGCCGCCAACAAAGACGTCACCAGCGAATTCCGTTCGCGCTACGGCGCCACTGGCCGTACAGCGCAGGACCAATATATGACGCAGGTCTATAATTACTTTGCCCTGCCTCCGGCGCAGCACGAATTCTGTGTGACAGCAACCCGCATCGCTGACGAACTGCCTTTGGTTGCGGCAGCCGATCTGGAGTCATTCTCGGTCCGTAGCCTGCAGAGTTTTGAAGCAGTATTTGAAGACTTCTATCGTTCTTACGAACGCTATCAAAGCGATCTTGCGCAATGGGACGCGAGGTATGGCTCGCTCCAATCCGCTAATCCAGCCACATTTGCCGCCAATGCGTCCTACGGTACGGGCACCACATCGGAACAGGCTGACAAGACGGACTTCGTTTCAGGTCCTTTGGTGGCACCGCGCCCATAATAAGGCCGACAACGGCGCGCGACCGTTACGATTTTATCGGTGAAATATCGACGGGGCCGTTGCCCCGTTGGGAGAGCGCGTCGTTCGCAATGACGAGGTCAGGGGTTCGATTCCCCTCGGCTCCACCAGCCGCTGTTTTGATTGCGCGGTCTTCGCAGAATTGCCACACTTGGCGCTACTCAGAAGGTACAAGCAGCACGAAGGAGCGCGGGAATGACCAAGCTGGAGCGCGTTACACCTAAACTGGCGAAGATCATGCTCGGTTCGGACAGGACAAAGCTCGACCGGCAGGAACTGCGCGTTCTCGATCATATCGAATCCCGAAACCCAATTAGTACCGATGCCGGTAATTTGGCAGACCGAGCCGATACGCGGGGTAACCGGGTGGCCGACGCTGTGGCGCGAATTGGTGGATCCTGGGGCTTTATAGGCGGGTTTTTCCTGTTCCTGTTCGTCTGGGTATTCAGCAACTCCTTGCTTTTGGCGGTCGCCGACAAGTTTGATCCTTATCCATTCATCTTTCTCAATCTCGTCCTTTCCATGCTCGCGGCGATTCAGGCACCGATCATCATGATGAGCCAGAACCGGCAGGCGGAAAAAGACCGGATCGCTGCCTCGCATGATTATGAGGTCAATTTGCGTTCCGAGTTGGAGATTCTTGGTATGCAGCAGAAACTTGACCGGCTACGCGGCGAACAGCATGAATTGATCCTGGCAAACCAGCAGGAGATACTCGCTTTGCTACGCAGGTTGCCCAGCTCGCAGATCGACGGATGAAATAACAAGACTCGTGCTTGGGCGCTTCCCGCTCTAAGGGGCGGGTCATGCACTTTCTTGATCAAGCAAAGATATACCTGCGTTCTGGCGGGGGTGGCCCCGGAGCGGTTAGCTTCCGGCGCGAAAAATACGTCCAGTATGGCGGCCCTGACGGCGGCAACGGCGGCAAAGGCGGAGATATAATCTTCAAGGCAGTTGAAGGGCTTAATACGCTTATCGACTTTCGTTACACCCAGCATTTCAAGGCGCCGCGTGGCGGCCATGGTATGGGCCGTGACCGAACAGGGGCCGGGGCGAAAGACCTGGTGATTGAAGTTCCTGTGGGGACCCAGGTTCTGTCGGAAGACAAGGAGGATGTGCTCGCCGATTTTACGGAAGTCGGTCAGGAGATCACCTTTATCGAGGGCGGGATGGGCGGACGTGGCAATGCCAGTTACAAAACCAGCACCAATCGCGCACCGCGCCAGCACCAGCCCGGCGAAGCGGGTCAGGAAATGTGGGTCTGGCTCAGGTTGAAGCTGCTCGCCGACGTCGGGCTTCTGGGCCTGCCAAACGCGGGCAAGAGCACCTTTATCAATCAGGTTTCAAACGCCCAGGCAAAGGTGGGCGATTACGCCTTTACAACACTGGTGCCGAAGCTGGGTGTGGTCCGCCACAAAGGCCGTGAATTCGTGATTGCAGACATACCGGGCCTGATCGAAGGGGCTGCGGACGGCGCGGGGATCGGTGACCGGTTCCTTGGCCATATCGAACGCTGCCGAGTGTTGATTCATCTGGTTGATATCACTGGCGAAGATCCGGCGGAGGCAATGCAGATCGTCAACGAGGAATTGCAGGCCTATGGCGGCGGGCTAGAAGGCAAAGTGCAGTTGATCGCCCTGAATAAGGTCGATCTTGCGGACAAGGAACTGGTGGAAGGCTTCACTAAGGAATTGCAGGCTGCAGGCGCGGACAAGGTGTTCGGACTGTCCGGCGCGACCGGTGCCGGCGTTGAAGCGATACTGGACGCAGTCCTCAAGCACTTGCCGGATCGGACATCCACAGAAACCAAGGGGCAGGAAGAAGAGAACTCGTCCGAAGCCGAACCTTGGTCGCCGCTGTAACCCGGCGCTTCAATTCCCTCGCGTGAGGCGCTAACGCGGCAAGTGATGGCAATTACCGAACTTCGCAACCTGTCTGATCCGGCGGTAACCAAGCGACTGGTGATCAAGGTTGGCTCCGCACTGCTGGTTGGCAGTGACGGTAAGCCGCGCCATGAGTGGCTTACCGGATTGGTCGCCGAAATTGCAGAAATGCGGGCAGCGGGCCAACATATTGTCGTTGTCAGTTCCGGAGCAATTGCCCTTGGAGCGGCGCGAATGGGGCTGGGCAAAAGTGGGCGCGGTAGTTTGGCTGATGCACAGGCGGCAGCCTCTGTAGGGCAAATCGCACTGGCAGGCCTGTGGTCGCAATTGCTTGAACAGCATGGGCTTCATGCGGCGCAGATGCTTGTGACTCTTGGTGATCTGGAGGATCGGCGGCGGTATTTGAACGCGTCCTCCACCCTTGGGCGGTTGCTGGAAGCGGGCATTGTTCCAGTGGTGAACGAGAATGACAGTGTCGCGACCGAAGAAATTCGGTTCGGCGATAACGATCGGCTGGCCGCGCGGGTGGCGCAGGCGGCCGGTGCCGATGCGGTTATGCTGCTATCCGATGTTGACGGATTATATGATCGCAATCCTTCCGATGCCGCAGCAAGGATGCTTCCCGTAGTTGACGGCGTTACCGATGCAATTCGCGCGATGGCCGATGGGGGGTCTTCCTCGGGACTTGGATCAGGCGGGATGACATCCAAATTGCAGGCTGCTGAAATTGCCGAACGCGGCGGCATCGCGCTGGCCATTATCAACGGTACGCGCGAATATCCGATCCGCAGCGCGGTGGACGCTGGTGTTGGCACGCTGTTCCTGCCGCAACGCAAGGATGCTGGCCGTAAGGCATGGCTTGGCGGGCGGATCGATCTGCGCGGCTCAGTTACAGTGGATAGCGGCTGCCAAACGGCGCTGATCAAAGGATCAAGCCTGCTGGCGGCCGGGATTACCAAAGTGGAAGGCGATTTTGCCCGGGGCGATGCGATAGCGGTTTGTGACCCGGCAGGGCGACAATTGGCGCAAGGGCTCGTCGAATATTCGTCCGATGAATGCCGTGTGATCAAAGGGCTACGGGCCGATGCTCAGGCTGAACCTCTGGGTTATGCGCCGCGTCCGGCGGTCATTCACCGTGATCACCTGGTCTTGCTATGACCGCCAGCGGGCAGATTGCGGTTACCGGCGGCACCGGCTTTGTCGGTCAGGCCGTACTCGATCAGGCGCAGCAGCAAGATCTGTCGATGCGGGCGCTGGCGCGGCGTGTGCCCAGCGACCGGCCACAGGTCGAATGGATCGCCGGCGGCCTTTCCGACACAGCGGCACTCGACCAACTGATGGTAGGCGTACAGGCGGTGGTGCACATCGCCGGCCTCACCAACACCAGCGATCCGGCGCAATTCGCGGCCACCAACATAGACGGCACGTTCCATCTGGTGGAAGCCGCCAAACGTGCGGCAGTGGATCGATTTATTCTGGTTTCGTCCCTTTCGGCGCGCGAACCAGGTTTGTCGCAATATGGTTCCTCGAAGCACCGGGCCGAAGAACTGGTAGCCGCCAGCGGACTCGATTGGACCATTGTCCGCCCGCCGGGCGTCTACGGTCCGCGCGATATTGATTATCTCGACATGTTCAGAGCGGCGCGGATGGGCATTGTACCGCTGCCGCCGGGCGGAGCATCCTCGATGATCCATGTCGATGATCTGGCGAAACTGCTGCTGGCGATGGTGCCAAGTTCGCCAAAGATAAGGCGCAAGATCTTCGAGCCGGACGATGGGCGCCAAGGCGGTTGGTCGCATAAGGAAATGGCGCAAGCAATAGGCGGGGCCGTGGGGCGCCGGCCGTTCGCTCCGCATTTGCCGAAATGGCTGTTACAGAGTGCCGCGGGAATCGACCGGCTTGTGCGTGGAGACAAAGCCAAGCTTACTGCGGACCGGGTTGGTTATATGGTGCATCCCAATTGGGTGGCCCGTTCTGATCGCGCTGTACCTGCGGAAATCTGGGCACCGCAGATCGCGACGGAGGACGGGCTGAAATCGACGGCGGATTGGTACCGGGAAAAGAACTGGCTCTAGAAGGCCGGATCGAAACCGGGGGGCAATTCGCCCTGATCATCAAGCGGGGTATGAATCCCGCATTCCGT
Organism: Erythrobacter sp.; assembly: GCA_024642565.1. Classification (GTDB taxonomy): domain Bacteria; phylum Pseudomonadota; class Alphaproteobacteria; order Sphingomonadales; family Sphingomonadaceae; genus Allopontixanthobacter. Next base: position 26,412 of record JAHEAV010000003.1, on the reverse strand, counting down.
CTTGTCCCAGCCTTTCCACCGGCCCGAGCGCGGATCTTCACCCGGTGCGACCTTGCTGGTGCAGGGGGAACAGCCAATCGACGGATAGCCTTGGGCAATCAGGGGATGCCGCGGCAAATCATGTGTTTCAAAATAGGCCTGGATGTCCGCACCGCTCCAGTCGATCAGCGGGTTGATCTTGAGGCGGCCCAGCGCGTCAGAAGTGTCGATTTCAAAACGTGGTAGGTTCGTGCGCGTGGCGGATTGGAACGCCTTTCGCCCGGTCAAGGTCGCGTCGTAAGAAACCAGAGCCTTTGCCAGTGGCTGCACTTTGCGAATGTCGCAGCAACCATCGGGATCATAGGACCACCGCAGTCCGGTTTCGTCCTTCACATTCAGAACATCTGGATCAGGCGCGAGATTGCGCAGACCCGTGATGCCGAGCTGCTTTACCAAAGTATCGCGATAGGCCAGCGTTTCGGGGAAATGCTTGCCCGTTTCAAGAAAGAGCACAGGTAACGACGGATCAACCTGCGCAATAAGATGCAGCAAAACAGCGCTCTCTGCGCCGAAGCTCGAGACTGTTGCAATGTCGCCAACCAGCCCGTCTGAGATCACTGCGCGCAACATCTCCACCGTTTCGCTTCCACGGAACATCCGGTTCAAGCGGATTGCGTCAGCATCGGTGAAGCGCGGATCGGTGTCGATCCGGTCGCGGTTTCGAAGCGAGGTCAGGGCGGGGTCTGCCTCAGCCATCGGCCGAACCGGGATGCCGCAAGTTCCAGATCGGCACACGGCCATCGCCCGTGGCCTGATAGACATCCGGCCAACGGTTAAACGCATTCTCTACGTCGCTTGAATCCAGGGGTTGGTCCGGTTCGAAAGCATCGAATCCGCAGCGCCGCATATTCCCGATCTGATCCACCAGCACATCGCCGACGGCGCGCAATTCGCCCGCGAAGCCTGCTTCGCGCAGCACTCTGGCGGCGGAATAGCCGCGCCCGTCACCGTAGGTTGGGAAGTTGATTTCGATCAGCCGCAATCGGTCCAGATGCGGCAAAAGGTCACGGGCATCATCGCCGGGTTCAATGCGCACGGCCGTGGCATTGGACTGATCGAGAAAGGAGTCGACCGTCACGGCCGGATGATCGACGGCTTCGTCGGTGCGGAACCGGAGTATATCAACCATAAAGCGCCTCCTTGAACGGTTCCATGCCGATGCGGCGGTATGTATCGAGGAAGCGTTCGCCATTCTGGCGTTCGCGCAAATAGACATCGGCGGCGGTTTCGACCGCATCAACAATGCCATCTTCGGAAAAACCGGGGCCGGTTATCTTACCGAGCGAGGTATCTTCCGCCTCGCTCCCGCCGAGCAGGAGCTGATAATTTTCGACACCCTTTTTGTCGACGCCAAGAATACCGATATGACCCGCATGGTGGTGCCCGCAGGCATTGATACAGCCAGAAATTTTCAGCTTGAGTTCGCCAAGCGCTTCGCCTTTGCCACTGGCGGCGAAACGCTCGGAAATCTTCTGAGCCACCGGAATCGACCGGGCATTGGCGAGGCTGCAATAGTCGAGGCCCGGGCAGGCGATGATATCGCCGATCTGATCGAGATTGGGGGTGCCAAGCCCGGCTTCCACCAGCTTTTGCCACAGGGTAAACAAATCGGCCTTGCGGACATGCGGCAAGACGATGTTCTGCGTGTGGATGACCCGTAATTCATCGAAGCTATAGGCCTCCCCCAGTTCGGCCATCAGCCGCATCTGATCTGCCGTGGCGTCTCCCGGAATTCCGCCGACCGGCTTCAGGCTGATGACCGCGCTTACATAATTGTGCTGTTTGTGCGGGTGGGTGTTGCGATCGACCCAGACGGCAAAATCGGGGTCGGTCCGGTCAATAACATCCGGCGCGTTTGCATCGAAAGCAGGGTCGACAAAATAGGATTTGATCCGCTCCAACTCGGCGCGGGGAGGTTCGATTCCTTGTGTCAGCAGATGCGCGAATTCTTCTTCAACCTGGCGCGTATATTCTTGTGCGCCCAGCTCATGGACCAGGATCTTTATCCGGGCTTTGTATTTGTTATCGCGCCGCCCGTAGCGGTTATAGACGCGTAAACACGCCTCTGTGTAAGTGATTAGCTGGTCCAGCGGCACAAAGTCCCGGATCAACGGCGCAATCATCGGGGTGCGGCCCATGCCACCGCCTACATAGAAGGCAGCGCCAAGTTCGCCTGCGTCCCCCCGCACGATATTGATCCCGATATCATGCAGGCGCATGGCTGCGCGATCCGTCTCACTGGCAATGACTGCGAATTTGAATTTACGCGGCAAATAACTGAATTCGGGATGAAAACTGGACCATTGCCGCAACAATTCGGCATAGGGCCGGGGGTCGGCCACTTCATCGGCGGCGGCGCCAGCGAAATGGTCCGAACTGATGTTGCGAATGCAATTTCCGCTGGTCTGGATCGCGTGCATCTCCACCTTTGCCAGCGCTTCCAGAATATCCGGGGCTTCTTCCAGTTTGATCCAATTGTACTGGATGTTCTGGCGCGTGGTGAAATGGCCGTATTTACGATCAAACGTGTCGGCAATGTCGCCCAATGCGCGCATCTGGCGGCCGTTCAGCGTGCCATAGGGAATGGCAACGCGCAGCATATAGGCGTGGAGTTGCAGATAGAGGCCGTTCATCAGCCGTAATGGCTTGAACTGGTCTTCGCTCAGCTTGCCATCGATCCGGCGTTGGCACTGGTCGCGGAATTCTGCGACGCGCGCATCGACCATAGCTTGGTCATATTGGTCATAGAGATACATCAGATCACCCAGCTTCCGGCCTTGGGATCGGCCGGCTTCAATGTCAGATCAGGCCGCACGGTAGGGCCCAGAGCACGGATGCGGTCCTTGATGTGGGCCGGGCGCACGCCGCGCTCATCACGTTCCGCATCGATCGCATAGGGTGCGTTGACCCGGCGAGCTGACTCCTCACGTGCTGCAATGCTGCCAGCCTGATCGCCAACATCCACAGCCTCTTCGACATGGAGAGACCAGTCGACCCCGGTCCACCAGGTAACTGCACCGCTTTTCAAATCGTTTCCGGTCAGTATCTTCATGCCGAAACCTCCTGTGCGGTACGAACAATCTCATGATTGCTGCGCGCGGTGACATCGCCGATCATGATCAACGCCGGGCTGACAACTGCCTCGCGAACCACCAGTTCCGGTAATGCCGCTAGCGGACCACGCAACACCCGCATTTCCGACCGTGTGCCATTTTCTATAACTGCCAAGGGCATGTCTGGCGCCAGTCCGTCTGCCATCAGCTTTTCGGCGATTTGCGGGGCAGTCTTGATCCCCATGTAGATAACCAGCGTGCGGCCTTTTCCAGCAAGGCCCGCCCAATCCTGTTCGGAAAGACCCTTGCACTGGCCCGCCACAAAACTGACGATGCTCGCGCTGTCACGATGGGTTAGAGCAATCTGCGCCGCAGCCGCCGCGCCATTGGCGGCACTGATTCCGGGAACCACCTCAACTCGAACGCCTGCTGCCTGGCAGGCTTCCATTTCTTCACCACCGCGCCCGAAAACGAAGGGATCGCCGCCCTTCAGGCGCACGACATCGCGGCCCGAGAGCGCTTCGCTGACCAGCAAAGCGTTGATCCGATCTTGCGGCAAAGTGTGCCGGGAACGCTGCTTGGCAACTGAAATCAGTTGCGCGCCAGCCTGCGCCAAAGCCAGGATTGCGGGGTCGACAAGGCCGTCATGCACGATGAGGCGCGCCGACCCGATAAGCCGCGCCGCGCGCAGAGTCAGAAGGTCGGGATCACCCGGACCTGCGCCGACGAGATAGACTGTGCCGATATTTTCCATCGCCGCAAAATGGGCGGAAGTGCTTCATCCTGCCAGTGAGAATGGATTTCCGGCTGGCTAGAAAACGTATCAGGCGGCCTTGATACCCAGCCTAAGGGCCCTTTTTCTTGCTTTCCAGCCGTTGCCCAATGGCGGCAATAAGCTGCTCAAATTGGGCATTATTGCGCAAATTAATATCGCGTTGCGGGAATGGAATCTCGACATTCTCACGCTGGAACAAATCCCACAATGTCTTGAGAACTTCCGATCTTACATTGCCGGTTCCGGCCTCAGGGTCCTTGATCCAGCACTGGATGACGAAGTCGACCGAGCTTTCACCATACTGATCCAGCCAGCATGTCGGCGGCGGCGATTTCAACACTCGCTTACATGCGCCTGCCGCTTCCAGCATCAATTGCTCGGCCTGCTTGATGTCACAATTGTAGGAGACGCCCACCGGGATCTGGATTCGCACGTTCTTGGATGAATAGGACCAGTTTTCAACCTGATTGATCATCAGGTTCTCGTTCGGAATCAGATATTCCTTCTGGTCCCGCGTTGTAATGGAGACAGCGCGAATGCCGATCTTGCGAATCTGGCCAAATGTTGAGGCTCCCGACTGGTCGGAAACAGCAATAACATCGCCCGGCTTGATCGAACGGTCCATCAGCAGAATTATCCCGGCAATCAGATTACCAAAGGTTTTCTGCAGGCCGAAACCAATGGCAAGGCCAAATGCGCCAGAAAACACCGCCAGCGCGGTCAGATCAATTCCTAGCAGGTCGATGCCGAAAAGAATCGCCAGCGACCACACAGCCACCGTAATCAGCTTTTCCGCGAGCAAGCGCTGGGTAACGTCCAGCTTGGTCATGCGCTTGAGAACGCCCTGCAGCAGCTTGCTGGCAAACCACGCGCCGGTAAGCACGGCGGTAATGACCAGGATGACTACCAGTGCATCCCACACTGAAACATGCATGCTGCCGACATCGATGGCGATCTTGTCCAGCCGTTCGATGAAATCCCCAAGGGTACCGTTCTTGTCCGCCACAACCCTTTGCAAGTCAGTCGCTGCCGTTACCGGTTCAGAAGTAATGGGCGCCGGTGCAGGCGGGGTTGCCAGCGCAGGCAGGGGTGAGGGTGTAGCAGGCGGTGTGCCTGTGTCCGCAATAATGGCTTCAGCGTTCATTTTTGCTCCATCACGGCAAAGCCGTGTTCGAGGTCCGCGATCAGATCAGCTGAGTCTTCAAGGCCAATTGACAGGCGGATACCAAGGTTGTCGGCCGGGTCCCATGCAGCGGGCGGCCAAGTTGTGCTGCTGCGGTTCCGGCCAGGATCGATGGGAATGGCCAGACTTTCAAACCCGCCCCAGCTATATCCGATGCCGAACAATTCCAGCGCGTCTATGAAGCGCTCTCGTGCGGCCGGGCCGCGTCCTTTCAAGACAAAACTGAACAGGCCGCAGCCTCCGTTAAAGTCACGCTGCCACAATTCGTGGCCGGGCGCACCCGGCAGCATCGGGCAAAGCACATGGGCCACCTCTGGTCGGTCGGAAAGCCAGTGCGCGACCTTCAGCGCAGTCTCGCTCGTGCGGTCCAGCCGGATGCCCATCGTTCTCAGCCCGCGCAGAGCCAGCGCCGCATCGTCAGGCGAAACGACATGGCCGAGTGCCTGAGCGGTCTGACGAAGCTTGCGGTAAAGCGGTTCTCGCGCCGAAGCACTGCCCATTATCAAATCGGAATGGCCGCCGACGTGCTTGGTAAGCGCCATAATCGAAATATCGCAGCCCCGCTCAAGAGGAGGGAAACCAAGCGATGTGGCCCAGGTGTTGTCCATCAACGTTACGGCACCCTTGGCCCGCGCGATTGCGCTGAGTGCCGGTATGTCCTGAACCTCCATCGTCAGGCTTCCCGGTGATTCGAGCAGAACGGCCTTGGTTCGTTGGCAAAATTGCTGCGAAAAACTGGCGACATCCAGGGGATCGAAAAACCGTGTTTCGATCCCGAAATGCTTGAGGATGCCAAGGCCCATGGTCCGGCTCGGCTCATAGGCATTGTCGGTCACCAACAGCACATCGCCCGGCGCCAGAACAGACATTAACGCCCCGGCAATTGCGGCCACGCCGCTGGGGTAGAGTACAGTTCCTGCCGCACCCGGCTCTAGCGCTGTCAATGCATCGGACAGCGCCCATTGGGTTGGTGCGCCGCGCCGCCCGTAAAAAAAGCGGCCATCCTCATTATGATTCGTCCCGTCTTTTAACGAAGCGCAATTGGGATACAGATGCGTACTGGCACGCCAGACCGGCGGATTGACCACCGTGGATGTTCCATGATGCCCTGTCCAATCGGGTTTTCGCCCGGTTGTAACCAACAGAGTGCCGTTGCCCTGACCTTTCTTGCCCTGTGCCATAATCAGTGCACTGGCCCCGTTTCCTTAGGCGTATCGGGATCGGCGCCCCATTCGCTCCAACTGCCGTCGTAAAGTGCGATGTCCCGCTTGCCGAGCAACTCCAGCGCGAACAGCAGCACCGATGCGGTCATGCCGCTGCCGCAAGTTCCGGTGACAGGTTTGTTGAGATCGATGCCCGATCCCTCGAAGGCAGCACGCAGGTCTTCGCCGCGCTTGAAGGTGCTGTCACTGTTGAGCAATTGCGGGAAATGAAGGTTTCGGGCACCGGGGATATGCCCACCGTCCAAATTGTGCACAGTGTCTGCGGTTGTGCCGCAAAACCGCTCTGCATCGCGTGCGTCGACCAACTGTTCTGTGCAGCTATCGATATTGCCGAGAATTTGCGCTTTGGTGCGCACCCGGCTGCGGTCATCGTCGGTGATGGTAAAATCCGAGAGCGAGGCCTGCCCAGCGCCGCTTTCAACTGGAAGACCTTCGGCCCGCCATTTTGCAAAGCCGCCATCAAGAATGGCGATTTGGTGCAGGCCAAACATTCGGCAAATAAAATAGGCACGTGCGGAACTGCGCAGCTTGCTATCGTCATAAAGCACGATCCGGTCCGTATTGCGCACGCCAAGCGCGCGCATACGTGCTTCGAACTGGTCGGCCCTGGGCAGGGCGGCAGGAACTGATGAAGTCTCGTCCTTAAGCGAAGGCAAATTCAGGAACCGAGCGCCCTTGATATGGCTGGCTGCGAATTCGGCCGCCGGATCGCGCCCGGCATCGGGCAAATGGGCCGACGCATCGAGCACCACCAGGTTGCCATCACTCAGCGATTGCGCCAGCCATTGCGTGCTTACAAGAATCTCCATCCCGCATGGGTAGCGGGCGGAGGCCGTGACGTCGAGTGGGTCAGTCCAGCAACCGGCTGCCGATGCGGGTGTAGGTTTGCGGCATTTCGTCCAGACGAAATGGCTGAACTTTTCCCGCGTCGGCAGAGGGAACAATTCCAATCACGAAGGTTCGAAGGATGGGCGCATTGCCTTCTGCTGAAATGCGCAACCGCAACAGTGGCACATAGAGTTGCGTGCGGCCCTGTGCGATGGGGCGGATCTGGTTAATTGGCAGGTTTAGTGTGACCGCTATCTCGTTTTCGCTTGCTTTGCCGAGAGAGGCAATCGCGTGCAGATCCGGTAATGGCGTCATGGTATCGGCCAATTGTTCGGAAATCGGGACCTTGCCATGCGCCGTTACCAAATCGCCCGAAAGCACAACATTGCGCAATTCCTGCTCGGTTGAATTGCCCAGCGTCACGACGCAGGAAAGCGTGACATTCATCATGCTTCGGCTCAGCTTTTCCGGCGTCATCACTACATTCATCGTGACCGGTTCTGCGGCGGCATCGATTGGGCGCGCCACTGGCCCACTTGGCACAGGTTTCGAGGCGGCCGGGCCCGCATTATCCGGTTCTACCGTTTCTGCCTGCGGCGTAGCGGATCGCCGCGCCGATGGTGGAGCAATAGGCGGTGCCGCTCTCTTCCTGCCGGACCGACGCGATTTGAAAAGAAACAGGGCGGCTAAAACGGCAAGAAGGCCCGCCGCCAGGATCAGCCAATAGCCCAATCCCCACCCGATTGACGGTGATTGTGACGAAGGAAGGCTCGAACTGTCTGCGCCCGCACCCGTGCCTTCATCCGGTAATGCCACTATCGAACGTTCCAAAGGGGGAAGGGGCACATTGGCGTCAGGCGTGGCTGGCGTGATTTCGATCGGGGCATTGCGCGATCCGGATCCGGAAATCACTTCTTGCGATGGCAGCCGTTGCCCAGGGGCCGCGCTGGTGGCCGGAGTAAACCGCCGCGACGCTGGTGTTTCTTCGATCCGCGGCGCGGCCTGGGCTGGCTGGCGTGGTGCCGGTGTTGCTACGGGTGCCGGGCTGGGCCTGTCTGTCGGAATCACACGCGGGGCGATCGGGACTGGACCTTCAGTGTCAACTGGTCCCTGAACAGCCGGCGATTGGGTCGATGTCGGGGCCGGAGGGAGTTTGAAATCCTGCACCTGCGCCGCAGCAGGTACTGCAGGCATCATGATCGCAAAGGCAATAAGGGAGAAAGAAAACTTGAGGTTCATGATCCGGCAACAGGGTGTCAACACAAGCCGCGCTGAATAGGCACTGAATCTGTAACTTGCCACAGGTGACTTGCGGTACGCGCACGTTCGCGGCATCAGCGCGGCATGAGTGACACACCCCGCACCAGTTTCCTTGGGCAACAGACCCCGCTTCCGGCCTCTCCGGAAGCCGCAATGCTCGATTATGTCCCGAACCCGCGCCCCGGCGCGCTGTATCTCGTGCGGTTTGCTGCGCCGGAGTTTACCTCGCTATGTCCGGTTACCGGCCAACCCGATTTTGCACATTTGGTGATCGACTATGCGCCAGCTGACAGGATTGTCGAATCGAAGTCACTCAAGCTGTTTCTCGGATCTTTTCGCAATCACGCTGGATTTCATGAAGATGTGACGGTCGGCATCGGGCAGCGACTCGCCCAAGAAATGGAGCCGCAATGGCTCAGAATCGGCGGGTATTGGTATCCGCGCGGCGGCATCCCCATCGATGTGTTCTGGCAAACTGGTGCCCCGCCCGAAGGGCTTTGGGTCCCCGACCAAGGCGTAGCTGCCTATCGCGGCAGGGGTTAAGGCGGGCTTCCCCAGTCACTCCCGGCATTTTCGGGCGCCCAAGCATCCGCACTTGCCCATCCGAGCAGGAAACGCTTGGTCTGGCCGAAATCATATCCGTTAAAATACATGATCCCAAGCATGGCCAGCGTCGAAATGAGAATTTTTTTCGACATACGCGCCACGATCTGCAGAAAAGGTAAATTTCCGGTAAAACCGCACGGAATCCGGCGCACTTTACTGCGCCCGATTCAGGAAATGGTGCCGGCTAAAGGATTCGAACCCTTGGCCCCCTGATTACAAATCAGGTGCTCTACCAACTGAGCTAAGCCGGCTTGCGCTTGCGCGTTGCGCCCCATGCTTCAAAAGGCACCGAAGGTCCAGCCTTCCGTTGCAGCAATTTTTTCCGTCATGGCTTCGGGCGACCAGCGATGGGGCTGGTGGGCCACCTTGCGCAGCCATGCGGCTGTCAGCAACGCGTCCGAACTGTGGTCATCGATAGCACCCTTTTTCTGAACTGGGGGCGCACCAAGCCGGGCCAGGGCAGCGTTAAGTTCGGCGAAACTGCGCAGCTTGGTCCGCCCGGCGATTCGTCCGGCTTCAACGGCGGCTAGCGATGTGTAGATTTCGCAGATGACGGAACCCTGATCCGGCAGCGGATCGACGGGCCATACCGCAATTTCGCGCGGTAGTTGTTGAAGCAGCCGCATCCCGGTCAGGCTCGATTTACCGACTTGCGCCGCGCCGACCAGATTGAAATTGCTGTAGGGTTGGCAGCCCATCTTGGCTTGCGCGGCTTCAGTCACGCGGAAACGGCCCCGGCCATGTTGTGCCCCGTCGCAGCGGAAGTGTGCGCCTTCGATTTCACCCTGGCGGCGGAAATAGGGGGCAAGGCAATGGTGGTTGATACAACTGCTTGCCGCAAGATGCGGGTCATCGATGCAGATTTCATCGACCAGACGCCACAATTCGCGCGCGGATGCTGGCGATTCGCCCCAGCCAGGAAAAAACGATTCGCAGTCGGCGAAGGGCAAGGAGATGCCCAGGTCCATTCCGACAAGGCAATCCCGGGGCAATTGGGTTGAAAGAATTTCGAGCACCTCCGCCCGTGACCATGGTCCGCCGCGCCGGACCAGTACTGGCGGCCCCCCCGCCGAATCGGCCACCGCGATGGCTATGCCCTTCTGGCGCGGCCCCACCGCGCCGGACCAATCTATCGCAACGAAATGCTTGAACCGGTCAGGTCTCATTTGCCGCCAAGTTCGCGTCGCTTGCGTTCCCACCAGTCCATGCGTTCGCGTACTTGCCGTTCGAATCCGCGCTCTACCGGCTGGTAATAATCCTGCGGTTCCATCTCTGCGGGCCAATAATTGGCGCCTGAAAAACCATCCTCCGCAAGGTGATCGTAGGTGTAATTCTTACCATAGCCGATGTCCTTCATCAGCTTGGTCGGGGCGTTGAGGATATTTTCAGGCGGCATCAGGCTGCCGGTTTCGCGGGCGCTTTTCCAGGCCGCTTTCTGCGCCGAATAGGCGGCGTTGGATTTGGGTGCGGTGGCGCAATAGAGGCAGGCTTGCACGATCGCCAGTTCGCCTTCCGGACTGCCGAGAAATTGGTAAGCATCGCGCGCGGCAAGGCATTGGACGAGCGCTTGCGGGTCCGCCAGGCCGATATCCTCTGACGCAAATCGCACCAGACGGCGCAGCACATATAGCGGCTCTTCCCCGGCGGTCAGCATCCGCGCCATGTAATATAACGATGCCTGCGGATCGGAACCGCGCAGACTTTTGTGCAGGGCGGAGATGAGGTTGTAATGCCCATCACGGTCCTTGTCGTAAACTGCCACCCGCCGTTGTAGGAATTTACCGAGACTTGCCGGATCGAGGGGCTGCGCCAAGTTCGCAGCATATAGTGTTTCGGTCTGATTCAGCAGGAAGCGTCCGTCACCATCTGCGCTGGCCACCAGCGCGCGCCGGGCATCGTTGGTCAGAGGCAACGGACCCTGTAACGCCTCAGCCCGGGATAACAGTTCACCGAGCGCTGCTGTATCCAGGCGGTTCAAGATCAAGACCTGCGCACGGCTGAGCAATGCAGCATTGAGAGCGAAACTGGGGTTTTCGGTCGTCGCGCCAACCAGCGTCACCGTGCCGCGTTCGACGAATGGCAAAAAACCGTCTTGCTGGGCGCGATTAAAGCGATGGATTTCATCGACGAATAGTACGGTGCGTTGCCCGGCTTGTGCCGCCTGATCGGCGGCAGCGAAGGCTTTTTTCAAGTCTGCGACACCGGAAAAAACGGCGCTGACCGCTTCAAAACGCATACCCACGCTATGCGCCAAAAGTCGGGCGATCGTGGTCTTGCCGGTACCGGGCGGCCCCCACAGGATCATGGAAGAAAGTTTGCCCGCCGCGACCATGCGCCCGATTGCACCTTCGGAACCGGTCAGATGGTCCTGCCCAACCACCTCTGACAGGGCGCGCGGGCGCAAGCGATCGGCCAATGGCGCATCGCCGCGTTCAGGAACTGGCCCGGTCCCAGGCGGCACATCATCAGCAAACAGGTCAGCCATTTCCGGGCAATAGGCGATGCCGTGGCCATTTGCAGCACCGAGGTTGCAATATTTACATTAAGATATATCTTAGACCTATCGAGATTAGATCTAAGGAATTTCAAATGCACATGCATGGACGAAGAAGAGGCTGGCGCGGCGGATTCCCGCTTGCGGCAATGATGGCGGCAGGTCGCGGCTGGGACAGCCGGTTCCAATGGGACAGTGATGGCCCGCAACGCCATGGACCAAGGGGCCGCCGCAGGATGTTTGCCAGCGGCGAATTGCGGCTGCTGTTGCTGAGGCTGATCTCGGATGAACCGCGCCATGGTTATGAACTGATCAAGGCAATCGGCGAATTGACCGGGGGAGCTTACGAACCAAGCCCAGGCGCGGTTTACCCAACGCTGTCGCTTTTGGCGGACGAAGGCGCAATTGCCGAAGCACCGGCTGACGACGAAAACGGACGCAAGGCCTTCGCCGTGACCGACGCCGGGCGAGGGGAACTGGCGGAACGCGCGAGCGAGGCAGACGCTCTGATCGAACGGTTGTCCGCGATGGCGGAACATGAAGAACGCAGCCGTAAACCCGAACTGTTAAGGGCAATGGGGAATCTCGCAGGTGTCCTCAAGAACAAATACCGCAGCGGCGGATTCGACGAAAAATCGATCCACCAGATTGTCGATATTATTGACGAGGCGGCCAAGCGTATCGAACGCCTTTAGGTGTGTTCCCGCATCCCGTTTTGCGCGGGATGGGCGATCATGGTAATCCCCCTCCATAAACAAGGTGGAGGGGGCTTCATGGACAACACGACAAATCATGCGCCGTGGCACATTTGGGCAGTCGGCGGGCTGACACTGCTATGGAATGCAGTCGGAATTTTTAGTTATCTCATGACCGAGCTGGGCCAGTTGGCGGCGCTGGGGATCACGCCTGAACAGATCGCCTATTTCAATGCCATGCCGGCCTGGGCCATCGCGCTTTGGGCGTTCGGGGTATGGGGGGCTTTTCTCGGGTCAATTCTGATCCTGATGCGTTCGCGTTACGCGGTGCCAGCGTTGCTGGTTTCGGTGCTTGGGTTGATCGGGACGACTATTTTCCAGCGCACCGATGTCTCCATCCCGGCAGAACTTGATAACCCGATCCTGTCCGTAGTGATCTGGATCACCACATTCGGTATGCTGATCTATGCATCACGAATGCGCAAAGCCGGGGTGCTGCGCTAGCGCTGCACTTGCCTTTGCTTAAATCAGCCGGAGATAGGTGTCCGCCACTGTCTGGTTGATGGCATCCCAGCTGTAATTACGGCTGGCCTGTTCGCCAGCCGCGCCGTGGGCATGGCGCATGGCGTCATCCGCCAGATAAGGCGCGATGGCGTCGGCAAAGGCCTGAGACGACTGGTCGTGGACGAGTGTGCCGGAGATACCGTCCAGAACGATATTCTTGCTGCCGGTCGCGGATGAGGCAACCACTGCAACGCCGCTCGCCATGGCTTCAAGGGTAACATTGCCAAAGGCTTCGGTAACCGAGGGGTTGAAGAAAAGATCGGAACTGGCGATGGCGCGCCCCAGGTCCTGGCCGGTCTGGAAGCCGACGAAGATCCCATCGGGCATGGCTTGTTCGAACCATTTGCGTGCCGGGCCATCACCGATTACCAGCACCTTGTGGGCTATCTGGCGCCGGCGCAGTTCGGTGATTGTTTCGGCAAAGACATCCAAACCTTTTTCCAGCACCAATCGGCCAAGAAAGGCAATCGCCACATCGCTGTCGGCAATGCCAAGCCCGCGGCGCCACACCAGGTCGCGCTTGCCCGGATCGAAAATGGCCCGATCAACTCCGCGCGACCAGATCGAAATGTCGTCGTTCATATCCTGCTCTTGCAGAACGTCGACCATACTTTGCGACGGCGTTATCAGCGCGTCGCAGCGGCGATACAGGCCCCTGATCCAGGCAATCATGGGCGCTTCGAGAAAGCCCATGTGGTAATAACGCGGGTAGGTTTCGAACCGTGTGTGGACCGATGCAACAACGGGTATGTTGCTGCGTTTTGCCCAGCGTACCGCTGCCCGTGCGCTGAAATCGGGCGAGGCGATGTGCAGAATGTTGGGTGCGAATTGTTCAAGATCGGCCCGGTTCTCGGCACTCAGACCAAGCGGCATTCGGTATTCACTGCGGCCCGGAATGGCGAAAGAGGGTACGCTGACCAGATCGCCCTTCGGTTCAAAAGCGGGCTCGGCCACAGTTGGCGAATAAACGCGCACGGATGCGCCTTGGCGCAGCAAATAATCGACCAGCCGGTTTAGTGCCTTGTTCGCACCATCCAGGGTCATGTTGTAATTGCCGCTGAACAGGGCGATGCGTAGGTCAGAAATCGTCATTGAATTGCGCCCTTACCCGCGAAGAGCCGGATTGGCGAGGGGGTGCGCGCCACGGCTGGCAATTTCGCCCTTGGTTGGCCCGTAGCCCACTGTTCGCAGCGCATCACCGCTTGACTTGGCCACGGGCACCACTACTGACGCCGACGGGCCACGCGGTCCCAACGCCGCGCGAGCTCTCTGCAAGGAGAGAATTTTTGACTGACCTTACGCCTCCGGCGCGCAAACCAGCGCGTCCATACTTTTCTTCCGGTCCCTGCGCGAAGCCGCCGGGCTGGTCCCCCGACAAACTGGCAACCGATTCGCTCGGTCGTTCGCACCGGTCCAAACTGGGCAAGGCGCGGCTGAAGCTGTGTATCGACCTGATCCGCGAAGTCCTGGAAGTGCCAGACACGCACCGCATCGGAATTGTCCCCGGCTCTGATACCGGCGCGGTCGAAATGGCGATGTGGACCATGCTTGGTCAGCGCCCGGTAACTGCCCTGGCATGGGAAAGTTTCGGGGATGGCTGGGTCACAGATGCCGTTAAACAGCTCAAGATCGATCCAACAATTATTCGTGCGGATTACGGCCTTGTCCCGGACCTGAGCCAGGTCAATTGGGGCAGCGATGTGATCTTCACCTGGAATGGCACGACATCCGGTGCCCGGGTGCCGAATGGCGATTGGATCGCAGCAGACCGCGAAGGCCTGTCCATCGCCGATGCAACCAGCGCCGTATTTGCGCAGGACATCGCCTGGGACAAGGTCGATGTGCTGACCTTCAGTTGGCAGAAAGTGCTCGGCGGGGAAGGTGCCCATGGTGTGCTGATCCTTGGGCCGCGCGCGGTGGACAGGCTGGAAAGCTATACCCCGGCATGGCCGCTCCCCAAAATTTTCCGCATGACCAAGGGCGGAAAGTTGATCGAAGGCATTTTCACTGGCGAAACCATCAACACCCCGTCGATGCTGGCCGTCGAAGATGCGATCTTTGCCCTCGAATGGGGCAAGTCGGTTGGCGGCTTGGCGGGGATGAAGGCGCGCGCCAATGCCAACGCCAAGGCGCTCGATGCAATTGTTCAGAGCCGCGACTGGCTGGGCCATCTCGCGCCCGATCCGGCAATCCGGTCAAACACCAGCGTATGCCTGACAGTGGCCGGTGCGGATGAAGCCATGATCAAGGCATTCGCCAAGCTGCTGGAAGATCAGGACGTGGCCTATGACATCGCCGGATACCGCGATGCCCCGCCGGGTCTTCGCATCTGGTGCGGCGCCACTGTCGATACCGCCGACGTGGAAGCGTTGGGGCCATGGTTCGACTGGGCTTATGCAAGCCTGACGAATTCCTGAAACCACCGTCACCCTGAGGCGACTTCAGGGTCTGTTTCTCGACATCGAACGTGATTTTCAACGGGTCGGTGGATGCTGAGGCAAATTCAGCATGACGATTATAGGATCAAACGAAATGACCAAACCCAAAGTACTCATCTCCGACAAGATGGACCCGAACGCGGCGCGTATCTTTCAAGAGCGCGGCTGCGATGTTGATGTAATCACCGGCCAGACGCCGGAGGAATTGCTCAAGATTATCGGCCAGTATGATGGTCTTGCGATCCGGTCTTCCACGACCGTGACCAAAGAAGTGCTCGACGCGGCAACCAATCTTAAAGTGATTGGCCGCGCCGGCATCGGGGTCGACAATGTCGACATTCCCTACGCCTCCTCGAAGGGCGTTGTGGTTATGAATACGCCTTTCGGCAATTCAATCACCACCGCGGAACATGCCGTGGCGATGATCTTTGCGCTTGCCCGCCAAATTCCCGAGGCTGATGCTTCGACACAGGCTGGCAAGTGGGAAAAGAACCGCTTCATGGGGGTGGAAGTCACCGGAAAGACCCTGGGCCTGATCGGCGCAGGGAATATCGGTTCGATTGTCGCCAGCCGCGCACTTGGTCTCAAGATGAAGGTGATCGCCTATGATCCTTTTCTGACTGAAGATCGGGCGATCGAATTGGGCATTGAAAAAGTTGATCTCGACGGTTTGTTGAGCCGCGCCGATTTTATCAGCATGCACACCCCGCTGACGGATCAGACGCGCAACATCTTGTCCGCAGAAAATCTGGCCAAGACGAAAAAGGGCGTGCGGATCATCAACTGTGCGCGTGGCGGGTTGATTGATGAAGCGGCGCTGAAGGAAGGTCTCGACAGCGGCCATATTGCAGGCGCTGCTCTGGATGTTTTCGCCAAGGAACCGGCCAAGGAAAGCCCGCTGTTCGGAACGCCCAACTTTGTTTGCACTCCCCATCTCGGCGCTTCGACTGACGAAGCGCAGGTCAATGTGGCACTGCAAGTGGCGGAGCAATTGTCCGATTATCTGGTCAATGGCGGGGTTACCAACGCGCTCAACATGCCCAGCCTCAGCGCGGAAGAAGCGCCCAAGCTGCGCCCCTATATGGAATTGGCGGAAAAGCTTGGTTCGCTGGTCGGCCAATTGGCCCACGGCAACCTTCCCAAGATCAGCATCGAGGTGGAAGGGGCCGCAGCCCAACTGAACCAGAAACCGATTACGGCCGCTGTTCTGGCTGGCTTGATGCGGCGGTTTTCCGATACGGTGAACATGGTCAACGCCCCCTACCTTGCCAAGGAACGCGGCATGGATGTGCGCGAGATCCGGCATGATCGGGAAGGCGTGTATCACACGCTTGTGCGGGTTACGGTTGAAACCAGTCAGGGTGATCGTTCTGTTGCGGGCACCTTGTTCGGGGCCAATGCGCCCCGCCTGGTCGAGATATTCGACGTGGGCATCGAAGCCGATTTGCAGGGCGATATGCTTTATATCGTCAATCAGGATGCACCGGGTTTCATCGGCAGGATCGGGTCCTTGCTGGGCGAAAACGGGATCAACATCGGCACCTTCCACCTTGGCCGGCGCGATGCAGGCGGGGAAGCTGTGCTGTTGCTTTCGGTCGATCAGCCGATTCCGCAGACGGTGATTGATCAGGCATGCAGGCTGGAAGGCGTGAAGACGGTGAATGCGCTGGTATTTTGACGGTCTGGGCCGGAGTTTCGCTTGAAATCTTTCGTGGTCCCCGCGAAAGCGATGGTCCAGCTTCTCCGGAAGCAGTGAAATCTAGGTGAATGTCCGTGTCCATGACCGACCAGAACGATCTCTTGCCAGAAGGCCTTGGGGACCGGCTTCCGCGTGAAGCGAGGGCGGTCAGCCGGGCCATGCGCGATGTGCTCGATGTCATGGACAGCCATGGATATGACCGTGTCAGCCCGCCGTTGATCGAGTTCGAAAAATCGCTGGCTGCTCGCATGGACGGATTGAGCACTCGGCGGATGTTCCGTTTTGTTGATCCGGTGTCGCTGCGTACCTTGGCGCTCCGTTCCGATATGACCCCACAGGTCGGACGGATTGCTGCAACCGGGCTGGCGCAGGCCGCGCGGCCTTTGCGACTGTGCTATGCCGGTGAAGTCGCTTTGATCCGTGCAGACCAGCTCGATCCGGCGCGCCAGCGTTTGCAAATGGGGGCCGAACTGATTGGCAGCGATTCAGTGGCGGCCGCTGCCGAGATGGTGGCGCTGGCAATCGAAGCGCTGGAAAGTGCCGGCGCGACCGGCATTTCGGTCGATTTCACCTTACCCGATCTGGTCGACGTCCTGTCTGCCAAAGCTTTACCGCTTGCCCCGCAAGATGTTGCGCGGGTCCGGCGTGAACTTGATACCAAGGATGCCGGCGGTCTTGCGTTAGTGCCCGGCGGCGCAGCCTATATGCCGCTCCTCTATGCAACTGGCCCGTTCGAACAGGCAATTGAGCGGATCTTCGCGATTGATGCCGGCGGTGCATTGGCGAGCCGGATTACAGGCCTGAGGCAAATTGCCGAACGCGTTGCGAATGGCGCCCGAATCACGCTTGATCCGACCGAGCGGCATGGTTTTGAATATCAAAGCTGGTTCGGCTTTACGCTATACGCTGAAAATGTTCGGGGTGCGCTGGGGCGGGGGGGCACCTATTTAATTGGCGGCACCCATGAACCCGCGACCGGATTTTCCCTGTATGTTGAAGCTCTGGTCGAAGCGCAGCCGGACGAAGCGGCGCGTGATGCGCTGTTCCTGCCCTTGGGTCACGATCCCGAGATAGCCGCCCGCCTGCGAGCGATTGGATGGCGGACCGTGGCAGCCTTGTCCGACAAGGACGGGGCCGCGAAACTGGGCTGCACACATGAACTTGTCGGCAGCGAACCGCGCGCAGTCTAGTCGCACTATCTAACCAAGGAACCCCAGATTGCTGGTGGCAAAACGCCCGATATTGGGGGCCACGCTTGGCAGTTCTGATGGCGCGACACCGAACCAAGTGGCCATGGTTGCGGCATATTGATCGACCGATGTGGTCGGTAACAAGCGGCCCTGGCCGACCTGATCGTTTGAATTGAGCGAGATCTGCGGAGCAGTGCCATAATAGCGCCCGCCAGCGACTGCACCGCCCATGACCAGATGATGCGATCCCCATCCATGGTCGGAGCCATCGCCATTCGATGCCAATGTCCTGCCAAAATCGGAAGCGGTGAAAGTGGTTACCTTGTCTGCAACCCCCAGTTCCAGTGTGGCCCGGTAAAATGCGTCCATGGCAAAATCCAGCGTGTCCATCAGTCCGGGGTGATCCTGCGGTAACCGGTCGTGCGTATCGAACCCGCCGAGGCTGACCATGAACACCTGACGGCGCACTCCCAGCGGTTGGCGTGCGGCGATCAGCTGGGCAACAATCGATAATTGTTCGGCCAACCGGTTGCGGCCCACCGCGGGCGCGAAGCTGGTCGCCAGACTGACTTGCGAAAGTGCTGCCGATACTACCCCTTCGGCATCGATTGATCGTTTCGCGACCGTATTATAGTCGGATTCCAGCACATGGGTATGTGCCTGGGTCATCAAGGTGTTCAGGGCTGCGCTGCCCTTGCTCGAGCCATAGAGGGACCGTTTGATGCCGTTTACGGCAATCGCCCCCCCCGATGACACCTGATAGGATAGTGCCTGCGTGCCGGACAACATAACCGCGTTGCCGGTTGCGGAAATGCATGTGAACAGCGCGTTGCTGTTACTGGACAGCGCCAGGTCACCCATCCTTCCGCCCCATCCGTCCGTCGCTCCTTCGGGCTTGGATGATTGCCAGGTCGATTGCTGGTCATTGTGCGAAAAAAGCTTGGCCGGGCGCGGGTTCGCCACCAGATTACTGCTCTTGTACTGGTCCAGCGTAAGCGGGACGATCAGTGGTCCGACATTCAGCATCGGTGCCATTGCACCCTGGTCAAATCGCGCCTTCAGCCGGGTCATTTGTGGGGCCAGCGCGTATTGAATGTCGTTGGTGAGCACCTGCCCCTGTGGCGGCGCCAGCACAGTTGCCGCCAGACTGGCCCGCGCAGGTGTGATACCGCCTGCGGTTTGGCCCGGTCCGCCGCCGCGAATGGCGCTGTAGAGATCGTAATTTGCGGAATCGAACGGAACCAACATGCTGTTGTGATCATTCCCGCCATAGAGAAAGATGCAGACCAGCGCCTTGTAATCGGTGCCGGGGCTAAAGGCCGCTGCCTCGCCAATTCCGGCGAGGCCCATCGCCCATGACGATGCCGCACCGGCAGCCGCAAGTTGGCTGCTGCGATGCAGAAATGCGCGGCGCGAAATTTCGTTGAGTTTGCCGATGTGCATGTGCCGATACCTCTATTTCTGGACCAGATATTCAGCGGAGGCCATCACCAGCAAAACAGCCAGATAGACACGTCGGAGTTTCTCCGAATCCGGGCTTGAAGCCGTCACCACCACATCTTCGACAGCCTGACGAATGACAGCTTTGGTAGAGTCCGAGAGTTGGGCCGCCGCCATCAACAAGCTGACATGGTCGACCAGGGCGGCGGCATCCGGTGCAATGGCAAGTTCGGCAGAATATTGCGCCTTTACGTCGTTGTTGATGCCATTGGCTGAACCGATGGCCGTGGTCATGTAATTCACATAGCCTGAAGTGCTGGTTTCGTTCACCAGCTGGAATTCCGGTGCGACCAGCCCGTTTGCGGAGGCCATGGTGTTGGACGGGACATAGCCGGGCCGGAAGAAATTGAAGACGGACGGCGATCGCAGCGGGCTTTGACCAAGTCTCGACGCGCTGTCCGAAACATTTCCGATGTTCCAGTTTCCACTTGTCGATAGCGCTCCGAAGGTCCGGCCCCACTGAACCAGCCGCACCATCGGTTCGCGGATCTTGCCAAAGCGTGGATCGGTTCTGGTGGCTGGGGCAAGTGCCTCGTCGTCGAGCAGGATGGCCTTGAAGACCGCGCGCAAATCCCCGCGTTGCCCGGTGCCGTTGTTGTTGAAGACATTGGCCACCCGCGTGACATAGGCCGCGCTCGGGTTGCTGGTGACAAGCCGCTGGATCATCTGGCGGGCGAAGAACGGCCCGACATTGCTGTGGTTGAACAGGGCATCCAGCGCAATCTTGAGCGCCGCAGTTGCGTCGGTATTCGCAGGCACACTGGTGCCCAGGAATGTTGCCGCCAGCGCGGAATGTTGGCTGCTGGACGGGGGCGATCGCCATTTGGTGAAATCCGATGTCATCGCCTTGGTGACATAGCCGGTACCGGGGATCTTCCGGGTTGTGCTGCCAACGGCAAGCGTATCGACATTGCCGGTGAAGTCCCAGTCATAACCCGTGAAAACACGGGCAAGATTGGTAACATCGTCATTGGTGTAGGTTTCAGTCGGCTGGCCGTTTGCACCCGCTTTGGGTGTACCATCACCATTGAGCTGGTACAGGCCGATGGTGAACAGCTGCATGACTTCGCGTGCATAATTCTCGTCAGGCTGGCGGCCGGTCCTGGTATCCTCTTTCCGGTTACCCTGCGTGTTGAGAAAATAACCCATTGCCGGGTTGAGGGTGATGTCTTCAAGCAGTTCGCGAAAATTCCCGAATGCCCGCGCATTGAGCTGATCCCAGTAATGGGCGATCGCCTGGCTGCGCCAGGCAAAGTTAAGCCCCGTCAGGGAAACTACGAAATACTCTGATAATGCCAGAGCGATCCGTTTGCGTACGCCGTTGGAACCGGTCATCAACTGGTTCCAGATCATGTAATCGCCGGGATATTCATTGTCGAAATAGTTTGCCGCTGTAACCTGGTCAAAACCGCGTGAGGCCAGCCAGGCAATACCGGTCTGGCCGATCTGGGCACCTATTTGCGCATCCAGCCAAGGCTCAAACCCCACGGACTTGATGTTGGCGATTTCGGCTGTGGAGACAGACAGGCTTGCCCGAAGAATGAACTGCGCAGCCTCCGCATCAGACTGCGGTTTACGGGCCTGGGCTGTGGAACCCGGTCCGGGCGGCGTACCGCTGGACGTGCCACCGCCGCCGCAAGCCGCCGTTGTCAATGCAAGTGCGGCGACAGCAAGATTTGAAGGTGAGACTGGTCCTGACCTGGACGATTGCTTTGCTGTTGGCGGTTCAACATTCTGCCTCATGTCGCCCGGTTCGGCTTCAACGGCTCCGCTATCCTGCAAAGCCAAAGTTTCAAGAACCATCTGTTACCCCCTCCCATCGCCCGAAACCAATCCGACCCGGCAAACCTGCAACTTCAGTCAAGGACTTCTGAAGGATCACCGACAACACCATCATTACAAATTGGGTTAACCCGTAATTATGCCAAATAGCCTCCCGAACCGGTGTCCAACCTCATCGGCCAAAGCGGTCACGCAGGAATTTATCGACCAGCGGTGTCGCCGGATAATCGGCCTCGCCCAGCTTACGATTAATCTCCATATGCCCTTTCAGGCCGCGCCCCGGAATTCTGGCGATTTGCACATCCGTGCCCGCGGCCTGCAGTGCGGCGGCCAGCGCCTCGCTTTGCCGGGTACCGTCTTCCCGGTCGACATGCAGGATCAGAAAAGCAGGGGCATTGGGTGCTTCGGCATGCCGCGTGGGTGAAAGCGCCGCCTGGCGTACCGGATCGGTGCCGAAGGCCTGTTCATATGTATCACCAAGGATCCGGGCATTTTCGCCCATCTGCGCCGCGACATCATAGGCCGCGCCGTCCAGGGGAATAACACCCTGCAGATCGCTCTGTGCCAAGCCCGCTCCGGCCAGCCACTGCGGATCCGTTCCGACAAGTGCAACCAGATGCGCCCCCGCACTGTGGCCGATCAGGATGATCCGCTTGGGGTCGATCCCAAATTTGACTGCATTGGTCCGGAAATACGCGACCGATGTCGCCACATCACTGGCCTGCTGTTCTACCGTAGCATCGGGTACCAGCCGGTAATTGATCGAAGCGACCGCATAGCCGGCATCCTGCCAATGGGTCAGCTTGGCCGACCCGCTGACCATCGACTTGTCGCCGCGCTTCCACCCGCCGCCATGGACGAACAGAACAAGTGGTGCGTTATTTCCCCTGCCAGCCCAGAAATTGGCATTCTGCAATGGCGCGCTGCCATAGGATAGTTCCTGCACCCCGCTGCGCCGAACACCAGCCTCATCTTCGCCACCGCGACGTTGCGCCATCACACCCGTTTCGCGCTGCGTTTCCATTCGCTGCTTGAGCTCGGTCCGGCAGCTCTCGCTAAGCTCGCTCACCCTTTCGCGAATGCATGAACGCATGTTGCTGCGATCATTGCCGCAAAGCTGGATCACGTCCTTTCGGCATTCGACCGGCAACCGCTGCTGCTGTGCCTGAAGCGTGCCAATCGCGATGAGGCTTATGGCTAGTGTCCCCGCAATCAAACCAGCTCGCATCGATTCTCTCCCGAGTGCTGACTGTGTACGGGCTGGATCAGCCAAATGGCTAAGTCCAGTCGCGGAATGTCACAGAATGTCGCGGGTGAAGGATGGGCCGTTGAAATATCGCGAAGAAAGTCCGTTTTCTATCGGGCTGGCCCGGCGTTAATCACCAGATTTCGGAGGCTGCAGCGCCTTGTTCAAATCGTTCATGCGCATCAGGCCGGCTGAGGCATAGAACTGGCTGAACTCCGGATCGAATATTCCGGCCGCAACCGAGGGGTCCATCTCCAGCATTTCGCGCGCTGCATCGATATCTGGCGCGTTGAGTATGAGGAGGCCGCGTTTCCCGCCAACGCCATCGAGCGGACCGGCCAACACAAGTTCTCCAGCCTGGGCAAGCCGGGCGATATTGGCCAAATGTCCGGCAAACAGTTCATCCAGCCGATCCGGATCGGTGATTTCGGCCGGGCCGGTCTTGAGCAACACAACCACATAGGATCGCATCCCATATTCGTCGGCGCCCAGCTCTGCTGCCAATTTGGCGTCATAGGCCGTCGATGCCGTGCCTTGCCCTTCCGACTTTGCAGAGGCCGGCCACGCGACCGTTGCAATCGCGAGAGCAAAACCTAGGCCCAAGGTGCAATTCTTCATCATAATTCATCTCCTTACGGTGCCTGTAGGTGCTCAACTGGCGTTCGGCAAATGCTTAGGGTTGCAGGACTTTTTCTTCTTTGGTGCCGGGAAGTGCGGACGATCCGTGGATTGAAAATTGCGATCTGCAATGCGCTGTTTCGCTGCGCCGATTATGTTCGTTTGCCCGGGTAAATCCTGAGCGCGGATATAATTTCAACGGCCATGGACGCTGACGTCGGGATTTCCTGCACGCGGTTGCTTGACTTGGCTTCCCCACTGCCGATAGGGCGCGGCGCGTACTGCGGGCTTGTGGCCCGTTCATGTCTGTCCCGTGGCCGAGTCCTGTCGAAGGGCCGCGCGGACACTCCCGGGCAGGGTGGAGAGCTGTAAACATGGCGAATGTGACTGTAATCGGTGCCCAGTGGGGCGACGAGGGCAAGGGCAAGATTGTCGATTGGCTAGCCAGCCGTGCCGATGCGGTTGTCCGGTTTCAGGGCGGCCATAATGCCGGGCATACGCTGGTGGTGGGCAACCAGACCTACAAGCTCAGCCTGTTGCCTTCGGGTATCGTTACGGGAACACTTTCGATCATTGGTAATGGTGTGGTGCTCGACCCGTGGGCGCTCAAGAGCGAAGTTGCCAAGCTCGAAAGTCAGGGTGTTACCATTACCCCCGATAATTTTGCCCTGGCGGATAATTGCGCACTCATCCTGCCCCTCCACCGCGACCTTGATGGGCTACGCGAAACAGCCGCTGGTGCAGGCAAGATTGGAACCACTGGGCGCGGGATCGGGCCGGCCTATGAAGACAAGGTCGGCCGCCGGGCAATTCGCGTGTGCGATCTTGCCCATCTGGACAAGATGGACCCCCAGTTGGACCGGTTGTGCGCGCATCACGATGCGCTGCGCGCCGGGTTTGATCAGCCGCCGGTTGATCGCGAAGCCTTGCTTGCCGAACTGGCCGAGATTGCGCCATTTGTGCTGCAGTTTGCCCAGCCGGTTTGGAAGCGCCTGAAGAAAGTGCGCAAGGCCGGTGCGCGCATCCTGTTCGAAGGCGCGCAGGGCGTATTGCTGGACGTCGATCACGGCACCTACCCTTTCGTCACCAGTTCCAACACGGTCAGCGGCACGGCGGCCAGTGGCAGCGGACTTGGGCCGAATTCAACCGGCTTCGTACTTGGCATCGTCAAAGCCTACACCACGCGTGTGGGTTCTGGCCCCTTTCCTACCGAGCTGGATGATGCGGACGGCCAAAGGATGGGTGAACGGGGCCATGAATTCGGCACGGTTACTGGGCGCCAACGGCGCTGCGGCTGGTTCGATGCCGTGCTTGTTCGGCAAAGCTGCGCGATCAGCGGCGTAACCGGGATCGCCCTGACCAAAGTCGATGTGCTCGACGGGTTCGACAAGGTGAAGATCTGCACCGGATACCGTTTGCGTGGCAAGATCATGGACTATTTCCCCGCCCATTCCGCCGATCAGGCCGAAGTCGAGCCGATCTACGAGGAGATGGACGGGTGGAGCGAAACCACCGCCGGAGCGCGGAGCTGGGCTGACCTTCCTGCCAATGCGATCAAATATATCCAGCGGGTACAAGAACTGATCGAAACGCCGGTGGCGCTGGTTTCTACCAGCCCCGAACGTGAAGACACGATCCTGGTGCGGGATCCGTTTCTGGATTGATGAAGCTGCTTGTCGCTCTCGGGGCGCTATTTGTCGCCGCCAGCGCCCCGCCAGCGCAGAATGCAAGAGCGCCCGAACACGCTGATTTCGTGTTGGTGGACAAATCGGACCGTACACTGACCCTTTATAATCTGGGGACGGCTGTGAAGACCTACCCCGGTATTCAGCTTGGTGGTGCGCCAACCCATCACAAGCGCTTTGAAGGGGACGAGCGGACACCCGAAGGGCGCTATACGATTGACTACGGCAACCCCGATAGCGCCTATCATCTTAGTCTGCACATTTCCTATCCCAACGCACAGGACCGCACCTTCGCCGAGGCGCGGGGGCGGTCGCCGGGCGGGCAGATATTCATCCACGGTCAGCCTAACGGATTGCTCTTTGGGCGCATGCCAGGGGATTGGACCGATGGCTGCATCGCACTGTCCAATGACGAGATCGAGGAAGTGTGGAATGCTGTGCCCGATGGCGTCGTGATTGAAATTCGACCTTGACCTGATCTTCTTTTGTTCTAATTATGTTCGCATAAACAAAGGAGTATGGCCGTGGCGCAGGCAGAATTTCTACATGGCACTGCGATTGCTGTTTGTGATGTTGCCGAAAGTCCTGTGGCAAACGCGCAGAGCGCTTCGATTTATGCCGACAGGGCGCATCTGCGCGATACCTTACGCGAAGACGTTGTTTCGGCCGGATTCCGGTTGGGGCGGGTCGGTGCCATTCCCGATTTGCTGGCGTGCGATCCGGTTCCACTTGGAGAAGTGGTGTTGGTCGATTGTCCGGTGCCCAGCGGTATTGTGCTTGCGGCACTGTCCCGCCTCGACCTGCTCGCGGCAAAAGGCGGAGCCTGTTTGATTGTCTCCACCACCCTGGACGCTCTTGATGGTGTTTTCGCATGTCTTGATCAATCTAACCTTCAGATTTTAATAACTCCAACTAGGTCCGAACGCGTAATTGCACTTGGCCTAATACTCGCCAAAATGCCGGGTATGCGGCTTCGCGAACTTAACCAGGAAGATCGGCTCACGCTGTTGCGCCTGACAGAACAGGTCGGCCAGATTGCCGAGCGTCTGGAACGGCTTTCGGGGGCTGAGGTTGCGTCCGGCAAAGGTGCGGATGGCGGCGCCTTCCGCTTTGAATCCCCGTCGTCCGAATTTGGTGGGCGTGACGAAGAAAATCCATCGGATCGTTTGGTGCGTGCTGCACGGCCGCCACTGCCCGATCCGCGATTGGTACGCCAGATTATCCGTCAACGCCAATTGCGGGCCCGGTATTTCGATGATGATCTATTCGCCGATCCGGCCTGGGACATTTTGCTGGATTTAACGGCCGCTCGTGCGGAACACACGCGCGTTTCGGTCACTTCGCTGTGCATTGCCAGCGGCGCACCCCCCACAACTGCACTGCGTTGGATATCGCAAATGGTGAAGGCTGGCCTGCTGAAACGCGTTGAGGACGAAGCTGATAAGCGCCGGGCATTTATAACACTGACTGACAAGGCGGCGGATGCAATGGCGCGCTATTTTGAAGAAATGGGCAAGGACGCGGCGCGCGCAGT
>JAHEAV010000016.1 GCA_024642565.1 Erythrobacter sp. | reverse complement strand
CGTTCGCATAAAAGTGTAGAGATTGAAAAATTCATTTATTTGAAGCAACGGCTGCCGAAACCTATATTCGACACTGATTTTAATATTCTTTTTGGGGTAGCTTACAAACAGTCGGAAAATGCCGATTCTGGTTTGAACTCGACCTTCTGTAGCGCGCCCCTTATCTCATAATACAATTATGTTTTAATTAGGTTTTTTGGTAGCGGAGGAGGGACTTGAACCCCCGACACGCGGATTATGATTCCGCTGCTCTAACCAGCTGAGCTACTCCGCCCCATGGGCAACGGGATGGCGTGCGGTGCACAAAATCATCCCGGCAAGGCGGCGCGTTTAGGGCGGCATAATCGCCGGGTCAACCGCGAAACGCATAGGTTTTGACCTCTTCCCACGGTCCCCCGCGATAGATGTACAGGCCAAGCCCGGAAAACTGGAAAGGCCGCGCTATAACCTGCGGTGCAAGCGACTCTTGTAGCGCCTTTGCTTCAGCGCCTGAAACCTTGTTCTGTATTGTCACATGCAGCCGCGGTGGATGCCTGTCTTGCGCTGTCAGCAAGCCAAAGAATTGTTCTGCCATCCGCGCGCGAAGGGCCAGCATGGCAGGGCTGGCGAGGCGCAAGGCAGTCCCGCCCCCAAGCGACATAAGTCCGATAAGTTCGGCATTTATCCGGGGCTGGCTGGACGTCGCTTGCCCCAACGCCCGGCGAATTTCATTGCCGCAAAAATGCGGCAGCGCGTGGAACAGGGTGACATGCGCCTTCAGGTGGTTACGCTCCGGCGGGAAATGGGCATCGCGCAATGCCGTTGCCCATCGCGCCATATCTGCCGGCAACTCTGCCGTTACGATGAACGGAGAGGTATCGGCATTGGTGTTCACATCTCTCCGCGCGCACGGCGAAGATTGTACCACTTCTCGACATTGGCATTATGCTGCCCGAGCGTATCGGCAAAGGCATGGCCGCCCTTCCCGTCTGCCACCATGAACAGCGCACCGGTCTTGGCGGGATTGAGCACAGCCGCAATCGATTCGCGCCCTGGATTGGTAATCGGCCCTATCGGCAATCCTACTCTGGTGTAGGTATTATAACCATTTTGCGCAGAGATTTCCGATTGCAGGATGCGGCGGCCAAGCGGTTTGCCCTTGGTGATCGGATAGATAATCGTCGGGTCGGCCTGGAGCAACATACCCTGTCTGACACGGTTGGAATAAAGCCCGGCCACCATCCGCCGCTCCGTGGCGACGCCCGTTTCCTTTTCAACAATGGAAGCGAGGATTACGGCCTCGCGAGGTGTGGCGACTGCGATGCCGGGGGCTCGTTTGCCCCACAATTCCTTGATAGTCTCGTCCATTGCCGCCTGCATGCGCAGCATCACTGCCTTCCGGCTTTCGCCCCGCTCGAAATCATAGGTGTCGGGCAGCACTGATCCTTCGTCCGGGATTGCAACATCGCCGGTCAACAAGGGTTCGGCCATCAACCGTTCCTGAACCATGATCGAAGGCATACCTTCGGGGATAGTGACATTGCGACGGATCACATCTCCGCCTTGTAAAGTCGAAAGAATCGTTGCCCCACTGGCTCCGGCGGGCAGCATGAACTCTCCGGCCTTGATCGGGGCGCTGCTGCCGAGAATCTTTGCACGAAGCAGAAAGCTGTCGGCCGACGCAATCAGCCCTTCACTTTCAAGCTTTCCCGCGACACTGGTTAGTGATGAGCCAGATGGCACGATGAAGGATGTTTCCTTCTCGATCTTCGCCGCGCCATACCAACCAGATGCGAAAATCGCGACGCCGAGGAAAGCCAGCACGGCAAAAGCCACCAGAGCCAGGTAGCCGCGCCGGATCATGTCAATCGACCTTTTTCATTACCAGACTGGCATTGGTTCCGCCAAAACCGAAGCTGTTGTTCAGAACCGCATTCACAGCCCGCTTCTTCGCAATATGCGGCACCAGGTCGACACCTTCGGTGCCTTCGTCCGGATTATCCAGATTGAGCGTTGGTGGCACTATTTGGTCCCGAATAGCGAGTATGCAGAAAATCGATTCGACCGCCCCAGCACCGCCGAGCAAATGACCGATCGCCGATTTCGTGCTCGACATCGATGCGCCGGATAGATCGTCCCCGAAAACGCGCTTGGCTGCGGCGAGTTCAATCGTGTCGGCCATGGTCGAAGTGCCGTGGGCATTGATATAATCGATGTCCGAAGGGTCCATGCCAGCTTTGCGCAGCGCCATCCGCATCGAAAGTTCGGCGCCTTTGCCTTCTGGATGGGGTGCCGTGACGTGATAGGCATCGCCCGAAAGGCCATAGCCAACCACCTCAGCGTAAATCTTGGCGCCACGCGCCTTTGCGTGTTCGTATTCTTCCAGAACCACCACGCCGGCACCTTCGCCCATTACAAAGCCGTCACGGTCTTTGTCATAAGGCCTGCTGGCCTGTTCCGGGCGATCATTATAGGACATGTTGA
This sequence comes from Erythrobacter sp., assembly GCA_024642565.1. Taxonomy (GTDB): domain Bacteria; phylum Pseudomonadota; class Alphaproteobacteria; order Sphingomonadales; family Sphingomonadaceae; genus Allopontixanthobacter. The sequence continues at coordinate 66,345 of JAHEAV010000016.1, read as the reverse complement.
GAGCGCGTGCCTGGGCAAATCCGGCAACGCCGAGCGGGTTGATTGTGCCTTCGGCGCCGCCGGCCAGCATAATATCTGCGTCGTCGTCCTTGATCATCCGGGCCGCATCACCGATGGAATGTGCGCCGGTAGAACAGGCGGTAACGACCGCGTGATTGGGGCCCATCAGTCCATATTTGATCGAGACTTGCCCGGAGATCAGATTTATCAGCCTGCCATGCACGAAATGCGGGCTTACCCGGCTAGGGCCACGTTCGTGCAAATTGATGGATTCGATTTCAATGCCCGGCAATCCGCCAATACCGGAGCCAATCGAACACCCTGTCCGCAGCTTGAGTTCTTCCGACATTTCGGTGAGGCCGGCATCCTCGAGCGCCTGACCGGCTGCATCGATACCATAGATGATGAAGGGATCGACCTGGCGTTGGACCTTGTGATCCACCCGTTTATTGGGATCGAAGCCATATTCATGATCAGCCGGCTTCACTTCGCAGGCAATCTGGCATTTCTGATCTGACGCGTCGAACCGCGTAATTGGCCCGGCCCCGCTTTTCGATGCGAGGATATTGGCCCATGTCGTTTCGACATCGGCACCAAGCGGTGTCACGAGGCCCAATCCGGTAATCACCACACGGCGCATGCAAATCTCCGTAAAAAAGCAACAGGCTCGGCCCTGCGAAAGGGTCGAGCCTGTTGAGCCCCCGCCGATTGCCCAATGAACTGGCCGTCAGGCAAGTTCGGCGGGATGGACCTCAGCCCTTGTGCTCTTCAATATATTTCGTGGCATCGCCGACGGTGGTGATCTTTTCAGCCGCATCGTCGGGGATTTCGACACCGAATTCTTCTTCGAATGCCATTACCAATTCGACGATGTCCAGGCTGTCAGCGCCCAGATCGTCAATGAAGCTGGCTTCCTGAGTGACCTTGTCGGCCTCGACACCGAGGTGTTCGACAACAATCTTGGAAACGCGGTCAGCGGTATCGCTCATATTTTCCCTCTCAAATTGGGGGTTGAAACTTTCAAGCCGCCCTAATCAACGGCGGGCTTGCTGGCAAGGGCCATGGCGGGTGGAAAACCGGAATAGCCGGCCTCAATCACCAAAATGTGCAGCCAATTGGCGGTCTGCACGCAACCGATCCTCGATACGCTGCGCACCGATGATTGCATAATCGCTACCTGGATCGAGTGCCAGGGCTCGCTGATAAGCAATGGTCGCGTTGCCCAGATCACTATCGGATTCGGCACATAAGGCGACATTATAGGCCGTCGACAGGTGATCGGGGTTGGTTCGCAGAAGCTCAGCCCACTTTGCGCAAGCGGCCGATGCATCCGTTTTGGTCAGTCGGACGGCATCCTTGAACACGGCGCCATCGGCCTTGGACAGGCCCTTGCGGCTTTCCATAACCCGCACCCCTTCGCTGCGCTCAACCGGCGCTAACGCGTTTCGCAGCGACAATGCGATGTTATCACCCAACGAACGAACATGGTCTTCTACCGTCCGCACATCCTTATCCTGCGGGCAGTACACAAGCGATTCTTCAGGCTGGCCGTCCTCAGCAAATAGAACGCCGCCAGTTTCTGTCGAAATCAACCGGACACGGTAATCAAGCCGCACAATCCGGCGGGTGCAATCGATCTCTTCGTCCTTGCGTTCAAGACATTTGCCGCCCTTTTCGCTTCGCACACAAATATTGCGCTTCTGCGTGACCCTTTCCTTCCAGGAGTCGGCCGAAGCCGCGCCGCGCAGGACAGCGTCCGCATTGGCACCGCCGGGCAGAATACGAAAATAGGGCTCGCCGTCGATCGAAACGGAACGAAGGAGATCTTCGGTGCGAATAGCCAGAGAGGCGCCATCGATTCCGCCGAAATTTTCGATAGCAATCGAATTGAGCGCCGCCGCATTATCGCTCCTGGCTGGATAGACCCAGGAAACCGGTAGAGTTTCAGCATTGGCGGCGGTCGCCGAAAACGCCAAAATAAACAGAGCCATTCGGGCACAAAAACTATTGTTTGCCATGCCGTTAACTACGCATTTTGCCAAATGTTTGAGCTGCAAATCTCATTGGGTTCAGTTCGAAACAACGCTTTAGCCGGACGCTTTCGGCGCTGGCTGTTCGACGGTACGAATTGCCAATTCTTTCAGCTGCGCCGGCGTTACCGCACTGGGCGCACCCATCATCAAATCCTCTCCCTTCTGGTTCAGAGGGAAGGCAATGACTTCACGAATATTGGGCTCGTCCGCCAGCAACATCACGATCCGGTCGATTCCAGGTGCAGAGCCGCCGTGCGGCGGTGCGCCATATTTGAAAGCGTTGATCATGCCCGAAAAATTGGCATCGACATCGGCGCGCGCATAACCCGCAATTTCAAATGCCTTGTACATGATGTCTGGCCGGTGGTTCCGAATCGCGCCGGACGACAATTCGTACCCGTTGCAGACGATGTCATACTGCCACGCCTTGATTTCAAGCGGGTCCTGCGTCTCCAGCGCCTCCATCTCGCCTTGGGGCATAGAGAAAGGGTTATGGCTGAAATCGACCTTCTTCGATTCCTCATCATATTCATACATCGGGAAATCGACGATCCAGCAAAACTTGAAACAATCCTGCTCAATCAGGCCAAGATCTTCGGCCACGCGGGTGCGTGCGGCTCCGGCCAGCTTGATCGCATCCTTTGCCTTACCGGCAGCGAAGAACAATCCGTCATCCGCCCCCAGACCCAGCTCGGCATAGATCGCTTCCATGCCTTCTACACCGTGATTCTTCGCGATAGGGCCGCCAAACTCGCCGCCTTTCCGGGTTACATAGCCCAATCCGGCAAAACCTTCACTGCGTGCCCAATTGTTCATATCGTCGAAAAACTTACGGCTTTTTTCTGCTGTCCCGGGTGCAGGAATCACTCGCACAACGCCGCCTGAGCCGACGATATTTTCGAACAAACCAAAGCCCGATTTGCCAAAATGGGCGGAGACATCGGATATCACCAGCGGGTTGCGCAGATCGGGCTTGTCCGTCCCGTATTTCAACATGGTTTCGGCATAGGGAATTCGCGGAAAGCTGCCCGCAGGGGTCACGCTCTTGCCGCCAGAAAATTCTTCGAAGACACCGGCCAGAACCGGCTCCAGAGCTGCGAATACATCGTCCTGAGTTACGAAGCTCATTTCAAGGTCGAGCTGATAGAATTCCAGACTGCGGTCGGCGCGCAAATCTTCGTCACGAAAACAGGGTGCAATTTGGAAGTAACGGTCAAAACCACTAACCATCAGCAGCTGTTTAAACATCTGCGGAGCCTGCGGCAGGGCGTAAAACTTGCCATGATGCATCCGGCTCGGCACCAGAAAGTCGCGCGCGCCTTCTGGGCTAGACGCACCAAGGATCGGGGTCTGGATTTCAGTGAACCCCTGCCCGACCATACGCTTGCGTAGCGAGGAAATTACATTGCTGCGCAATATGATATTGGCATGAACCCCGTCGCGCCGTAGATCGAGAAAACGGTTCTTAAGGCGGATTTCCTCCGGATATTCTTGCTCGCCTGCAACTGGCATCGGCAGTTCGTCTGCACGGCTCTGCACGGCGATCGAGCGGGCATAGACCTCTATCGCGCCCGTTGGCAGATTGGCATTGACCGTGCCTTCGCTCCGCGCTTTCACATCCCCGTCGATCGTCACCACGCTTTCTACGCGTAGCCCATCCAGGATCTTGAGTGCGGGCGAATCTTCGTCGGCTACGATCTGCGTCAGGCCATAATGGTCGCGCAAATCAACAAACAAGACACCCCCGTGATCGCGTTTGCGGTGAATCCACCCTGACAAGCGGACGGTTTCGCCAACATTTTCTGTGCGTAACGCTGCGCAATTGTGGGTACGATAGGCGTGCATCTAATATCTTTCCAAAATCTGGGCTATGGCGCTAAGCGCGCGGCGAGAATATGTCACGCGCACCGCCTGCGGCGATCCGCGGGCTAACAGGGGAACCGGGTGGCTTTGTCAAGCTGTGCGGCTCCTCAAAACGTATGGGCAATCATGCCCGAGTGGCGGTACTCCGCCCGCATAAAGAAAAGTATGATGAAAATACACGATCTGATTACCACCACAGAAGCGCTGGAAGCGCTATGCACCCGCCTCGCCAAATCCGAATTCGTCACCGTTGATACAGAATTCATGCGCGAGAATACCTATTGGCCCGAACTCTGTCTTGTACAGATTGCCAACGACCAGGAAGCCGCTGCGATCGACCCCATGGCCGAGGGCATGGACCTGACCCCACTGCTGAACCTGATGTGCGACAATGAAGATGTTCTCAAGGTTTTCCATGCCGGCGGACAGGATGTGGAAATCATCTACAATCTCACTGGCAAAACGCCGCATCCGATTTTCGATACGCAGATCGCGATGATGGCGATCAGCCAGTCCGAGCAGATCGGTTATGCAAACCTGGTAGAAAGTTGGCTTGGCTTCACGGTCGACAAAGGAGCGCGGTTTACCGACTGGGGCCGCCGCCCGCTAACGGACCGACAGATCGAATATGCCATCGGCGACGTGACGCATCTTGCCGAAATCTTTCCCAAGATGCTCAAAAAATTGATCAAGACCGGGCGCGGCATGTGGCTCAACGCCGAAATGGAGAAGCTCGCCGATCCGGAAAATTATCGGAACGATGCCAGCCGGGCCTGGATGCGTATCCGCCAGGCCGGTCGCAATCCGCAAGTTCTTGGCCGATTGAAGGCCATTGCCGCCTGGCGCGAAGGGGAAGCCCAGCACAAGAATATCCCGCGCGGGCGCATCATGCGCGACGAAACCTTGGCCGACATTGCCAGCCATCCTCCCAAGGTGCAGGCCGATTTGGCCAAGGTTCGCGGCCTTTCCAATTCCTGGAAAGACAATGACATCGGCAAGCGCCTGATCAAGGTGATTGAGGATGCCCAACCGCTACCCAAAGAGGAAATGCCTGAGAAAACCGGCCGCGGTGCGCCGCTTGGCAAGGAAGGTGCGCTGGTCGCCGACCTCCTCAAACTTCTACTCAAGATCCGGTGCCGCGAAATCGACATTGCCTCTCGCTTGCTGACCAAGTCAGACGAATTGGAAGCCCTGGCGGCAGGTCTCCGCAAGCTCCCGATTCTGGATGGCTGGCGATACGACGTATTCGGCAAGGACGCGTTGCAACTGGTCGAAGGCCGGATGGCATTTACGGTCAAGGACGGGCGCCTGATGATGACCCGAATTGACGTAATGGAGATAGTGGCACAGGCCGACACCGACGTAGGTATCGCGGCCGAATGATGAGCAGATATTGAGCACGTACCTGCCTACAATCAAGCAATTGCAATATCTTGTTGCACTGCATGAACACGTCCATTTCGGCCGGGCTGCGGAAGCAAGTTTTGTCTCACAATCCACACTTTCAGCCGGTATTCGGGAATTGGAGTCTCTGCTGGGCACCACCTTGGTTGAACGCAGCCGCCGTGTGGTGCGTTTCACGCCATTGGGCGATCAGGTCGTGGCCAAAGCACACCGTTTGCTGCGCGAAGCGGAAGAATTATCTGATCTTGTCCAGGCATCGGCCAAACCATTGACGGGCGAAATGCGGATGAGCGTCATTCCTACAATCGCGCCGTTCATGCTCCCGAAAATCCTTCCGCGCCTGCGCCGCGAGCGCCCTGCCCTCAAGCTTTTCCTGCGCGAAGAGACAAGCAATGATGCGCTGGAATCGCTCAACCATGGCAGAGTCGACTGTGTGTTGCTCGCTCTGCCCTTTGCTACGGGCGAAGTGGAACAGGAACATATCGCCGATGATCGCCTGTTCGTAGCCTTCCCTAAGGGCGATCCGCGTGATCCGCCTGATTCGATCCCTCCGGAGATGATCGACGAAGGCCGCCTTTTACTGCTTGAAGACGGGCACTGCCTGAAAGCCCATGCTCTTGCCGCCTGTAATCGCCCCGAACTGCGATCAAGTGCCACGATGATCGGCACCAGCCTGCACACATTGGTGCAGATGGTCGACAATGGCCTGGGACTGACCATGCTTCCGGAGATGGCGTTGGATGCGGGTATTTTGAATAATACGCAGGTCGTGGCCCGTCCGCTCAAATCCAAGAATACTTCGCGTGAAATAGTTCTGATCTGGCGGAGAAACTCTCCGCGCTCGGAAGAATTCCGCTTGCTGGCGGGGGAACTGCGCGCCGGTTAATTACGTAGCGCTTGCCCGAGCTGCAATACGTGCCACGCCGAAGTGTTTGATCTTTTTTGCCGCAAAGATTGGCACAATGACCGAAAGCGCGATGCCTGCGAGCGAACAAAAACCGACCCAGATTGCCATCAGTGTTCCGCCGGACTGGTAGATGCCGTAAATCACTGGACCTGCTAAAATGAGCCCACGGATTTCGTTGAAAGCAAGAAATCCGAAACCCAGCTTGAGCAGAATCCCGGCCAAAATGGAAAGCGCATGAGTCATGCGCCCTTAATGGCGGGTAAGAATTATCAAACCGTTGACACAGTCTGCGGAAATTATCGAGCAATGTCACAGCAAGCCTGACGAACGACATAACTTGGTGACTTGGTGTATTGACACGATAATACTCTTTGTTCATTTCCGCCCCTGAACAAAGGGTTGGAAATATGTCAGAATCAGATGCAGTTAGTTCGATGCAGCCAACTTCTCAGCACATCCAGGATACAAGGGCGAAGCACTGGCCGGCTCATGCCATGAAATTCTGCTTTGGCATGATCTTGCTGGGCCAAGTGCTTTTTCTGCTGTTTATCTTCGCGTTCTATTATCCGAGCACACTCAGCGGAGCCTTTGAGACATGGAACTCAAAACCTCTGATCACTGGCTATGTCGAGCAAGATTCAGTCGGTAACTTTGGCTTCGGCGTGCATGTCTTGCTGGCAGCAATCATCACGGGGGCAGGCTTGCTTCAAGTGATCCCGGCAATTCGAAATCGGTTCCCAGTCTTCCATCGCTGGGTCGGGCGAACTTATTTTGTGACCGCATTGTTGCTTGCGCTAGGTGGCCTATGGCTTGTCTGGGTGCGGGGTTCCTACCTGAACCTGACCGGCGCAATTGGAATTAGCTTTAATGGAAGCCTGATCATACTATGTGCTTCATATGCTTGGTATCTCGCGCGAAAGCGCCGGTTTGCAGCCCATCGCCGATGGGCATTGCGCACCTTCACAGTCGTTAGTGCCGTCTGGTTCATGCGGATCGGTTATATGGCATGGGGGATGGCGACGGGCGGTGCAGGCATCGGCAATCGCATGGATGGCCCCTATGACTACTTCCTTGCATTCGGAAACTCGCTTGTTCCGCTGCTAGTTCTCGAAACCTATTTTCTTGTTGCGAAAAAAGGCAATGCTTCTGCGCGTTACGCGATGACCGCGCTTCTGGTGCTTTGTGGATGTTCAATACTGGCAGGCAGCGCGGGGGCGTGGCTGGTCATGTGGTCGCCCTATCTCTAACTTGCGAAAAACCCGTCAATCCATATGCTTCAGGCCGACCCGTAGATAATCCCAGCCGGTGATTACGGTCAGTGCCGCTGCGGCCCAAAGAGTGGTCAGGCCGACAGTGTGCGGGATATTGATCACCAGTTCGCCGAAATGGAAATTCCATCGGGGCAAGGCGCCGCCAAGTATCAAGGCGCCGAGCGAAAGGATCTGAAACGTTGTCTTCCACTTGGCCAGTTTGGTCACCGGCACAGATACCTGCAGCCCGGCAAGAAATTCGCGCAAGCCGGACACCGCGATTTCGCGCATTAGGATAATTAGCCCGGCAATTACATGCATATCGCCCACGTAAGGACCATTGAGAAACCCTTGCGCAGTCAGCACCAAAATAACCGCTGCGACCATGATCTTGTCGGCAATCGGATCGAGAAATATGCCCAATTTGGATACCGTTCCGCTTGAACGCGCCAGATAGCCATCAAAATAATCTGTTATGCCCATCAGGCTGTACAGCACAAAGGCAAGGCCAAAACCCAGTTCCCAACCTGGCCACCACAGCAGAAATGCAAGGAGGGGCACGGCGAGAATCCGCGAGAGCGTAAGCATATTCGGCAGCGTAAGCATCGCGCCCCTCCTAGCGCGCATTAACGAAGTGCAAAAGCGCTAGCTTGCCCCTTGTTCGCAAGACTCTTTGCTATAGAGCGGCAGTCCCAAGGGTTGCTGGCAGGAATTCATGACCACAACGACGCATTTGTTACGCAGCCGGCGCTTCCTCCCGCTGTTTGTCACCCAGTTGCTCGGCGCGTTCAACGATAATCTCTACAAGACTGCCATGGTGTTGTTCGTCGTCTACAGCGTCTACAATTCCGAGGCCGCAGAGGCGCAATTCAGCGCAATCGCCTCCGGATTGTTCATCCTGCCTTTCTTTCTACTTTCCGCGTTGGCTGGCCAACTGGCGGATATGCGGGACAAGGCTGCGATTATCCGGATCGTGAAATTCTGCGAGATTCTGATTATGCTCATCGGCGGAGCCGGCCTCTTCCTGGCCTGGCGCGGTACTGCTGGGCACGACTTTGCCATACCGCTGATGCTTGCCGCCTTGCTGGCGATGGGTATCCACTCAACCTTTTTCGGACCGATCAAATATGCGATTCTACCGCAGCACCTGCATAAGGATGAAGTCTTGGCGGGAACGGGATTGGTCGAAGCAGGAACCTATATTGCTATATTGATTGGTACGATTCTGGCAGGTTGGATCCCGGTTGAATGGGCTGCGCTGGGCGTAATCATGACCGCAATTGTCGGCTATCTAACTGGGCGCCAGGTTCCGCCTGCACCCCCGACTATCGCGGCCGAACCGATCGACTGGAATTTGCTGCGTGCTTCGTACAGGCTTGTCCGCAATACCATGCATGACCGGCGCGTATTTCTTGCGATTTTGGCCATCAGCTTTTTCTGGACCATTGGCGCGGTGTTGATCATCCAATTTCCCCCGCTGGCAAAGAACATCCTGACCGCCAGCAAGGAAGTCGCCAGTCTGTTTCTGGTGATCTTTTCTGTTGGCGTGGCCATCGGGTCCATCTCGATAAACGCCTTGCTAAAGGGGACAGTGTCGGCCCGTTATTCCCCTGTTTCGGTCCTTTTTATGGGCTTCTTCGTCGTCGCGTTCTACTTTGTGTGCCGCAATTGGCCGGCCCACCCAGAAGGGTTGCTGCTCGACGTTCCGGCTTTCATGGCCGAACCTCTCGCAATTCCATTGTTGTTGACCTTGCTGGGTATTGCCGTTGCGGGCGGCATGTTTGTCGTGCCGCTTTATGCCTTCCTGACCACTTTTGTGGACAAATCCCAGACGGCACGCACGATCGCGGCAAACAATATCGTAAATTCAGGGGCGATGGTGATTGGCTCGCTTATGGCTGTTGGCCTCAGCCAGGCTGGTATTTCGATTGCCCATCAATTGCTGCTAAGCGCGGCGATGTGTCTGATTTCCGCGTGGTTAGGCAGGATGCTCTATCAGGCGGAAAAAGGCGCACTTTCCGCTTAACGAGCCTAAGCTATGAAAATAGCCACAGCGACGAGACAAGCGAAATAGGCACCGACAAAGCCGCGAATATCATCACGCGTAATTTCCCAAAATGATGGGCCCGATGTCGGCAGCAATTTGCCGCGGACATGCGGAGGAAACGATGCACGGAAAGGGTGCCTGGCGGATTCGTCGGAAAGAACAAGATGTCTACGCATGCAAAGCGAATTAACGCATTGCTAACCATTCGCCAGCGGCTACTCGCACCGCGTCGCAAGGTGGGACATTAATCCTCTTTATTCACCAACAAGCCCAATGGCTGTTTGCGTAGAGTGGATCAGGCTTCGGCCATTTCCAGCACCACAGCCCATTCATCAGGCTGCACCTCGCTGACGGACAGGCGCATAAGCTTGACCAGCTCCATTTCAGCCAATCGCGGTTCGGCCTTCACCTGCTTGAGTGTAACCGGCTTGGGCAATTTCATTTTCGGTACAAGTTTTACAGCCGCCCACTTACCATCCGGATCGGTCGGATCAGTGATACCTGACTTGCTGATTTCCGCGATCCCGACAATTTCCAGGCCGATGTTTGAATGGTAAAAGAATGCTTTGTCGCCAACTTCCATCGCTGCGAGATTGTTCCTCGCACGGTAATTCCGAACCCCGTCCCAAGTGCCCTCTTGCTCGGCAACAAGGTCGTCCCAGCCGTAAACGTTGGGTTCGGACTTCATTAGCCAATATCGTGACATTCAGGCGCTCCGCTAGAGATCGAATTTCGGACCACATAGCCCGGCTTATGGCCATCGGCTACTCCGCTGTCGGGAAAACTCTCCATGCAAAAACGGCCCATTAACCCGATGTTTAGGCAAATGCCCGATTAAATCTCAACCGCAACTGGGGGTTCGGTCGCTTGCGACCAAGATGGTGATGGGCACAGACACGATAAAATCCACAAGATTACAGACCAAGGCCGGGCGCGATATTGTCGCTCTCGGCATTGCTGTTGCCGCTGTCATCATGTTTGTCGGGACTGGCGGTTCCGTTCTTCCGCAAATCGCCCAGCAATGGGCAGGTCTGGGTAAAGGACCGGATTTGCTGTTGGTGAATGCCCTTCTGTTAAATATTGCCCTGATTATCTTTGGTTGGCGGCGTTACCGCGAATTGATCGAGGAACTGGAGCAGCGGCGGGTCGCTGAGGAAACGGCACGGTTTCTGGCAGAAACCGATACCCTGACCAATTGCCTCAACCGGCGAAGCATAACACCTGCGACCGATGCCCTGATTGAACAGGCAGAGAAGATCGGGAACAGCATCGCCTTTGTCATGGTAGATCTCGACAATTTCAAGCAGGTCAACGATTTCAATGGTCACCAGGTGGGCGATAGCGTGCTTAAAGCCACTGCGGATCGCATTTCTTCTCTATTGCCCCCCGGCAGTCTCCTCGCCCGACTGGGCGGTGACGAATTTGCCTGCGTCGTCGGGTTCGAGCCGGGCAATCGCGAAAAGGTCGATATTCTGGTTGAGCGGCTGATAAATTCGGCATCCCTTCCGATTATGGTCGAAGGCCTGGCACTGGATATTACAATATCGGTCGGTATCGCGTCGAACGATCCCGATACCCGTTCAACGCCATCCGTCCTCGATGCACAGTGCCTTATGCACCATGCCGATATCGCAATGTATCATGCCAAAAAGCAGGGAAAAAACCGGCACTACTGGTTCGAAGCCGCGATGGAAAATGAACTGAGGTTCCGGAGCGAATTGGAAGCTGGCATTCGCAGAGGCGTGGCAGAAGGCGAATTCGTGCCCTATTACGAACAGCAGATCGACCTCGACACCGGCGCGATAGCCGGGTTCGAAATGCTTGCACGATGGAATTCGCCCCAACTCGGCATCGTTAAACCGGACATCTTCATTCCAGTTGCCGAAGACATGGGTATTATCGGGGCCTTATCCGAGCAGCTGATCGAGCAGGCGCTGCAGGATGCCAAGAATTGGGATCCGGACCTGACTCTTTCAGTCAATATCTCGCCAGTCCAACTGCGCGATCCATGGTTCGCACAAAAGCTGCTGAAACTACTGGTCAAGCACAGCTTTCCACCCCAGCGGCTGGAAATTGAAATCACCGAGAGCTGTCTGCACGAAAATCTACCGCTGGTTCGCTCGATGATCACCAGTTTGCGCAACCAGGGCGTAAAAATCAGCCTGGATGATTTCGGCACGGGTTATTCCAGCCTGTCGCAGCTTAAATCTTTGCCGTTCGATCGGCTCAAAATCGATCGCAGCTTTGTTGCCGCTATGACCCGGGAATCCGGTGAATCGGGCGAAAAAATCATCAATGCGATCGTTTCGCTGGGTAATGGACTTTCTCTACCGATCACCGCTGAGGGGATCGAGGATGAACTCATGCTCGAACTGCTGCGGAAGATGGGACCCCTCAAGGGTCAGGGATACCATTACGGCCAGCCCGAAACGGCAGGCGAAGTGGGCAAGCGGCTTTCCAACATCGGCAGGCTGGGTTTACCGGTGGAAGAAGACCAAACAGCCGACGAAAACCCGGCACGCGAATCCCGCAAGCAAACAGGCTAATCTGTCGCCACCACTGGACGCGCTGCCTGCATACGCATAGATGCGCGAAAGATGCGCGTTCCCTTCATCAAGATGCATGGCCTGGGCAATGATTTCATCATGCTCGACGCTCGTAACGGCAAGCTGCCGCCAATCGGCGGATCGGTCGCCTCCGCTCTGGCCGACCGGCATACCGGCATCGGCTGCGATCAGCTCATCCTGCTGGAACCTTCTGACATTGCCGATTTCGCCATGCGTATATTCAATGCCGATGGCGGCGAAGTTGAATCCTGTGGGAACGCATCGCGCGCGGTTGCACTACTGCATGGAAGCAAGGCGCTGGTAGAAACCAGCGGCGGTACCATCACTGTCGAACCAATCGGCCATGGGGCCCGAGTAGACATGGGCAAACCGCGCTTTAATTGGGATGCGATACCCCTTGCCTACGCCATGGACACCACTGCCATGCCTGTTGGATGGGATGGTCTGGAACAGCCCAGTGCTGTCAATGTCGGCAACCCGCATGTGATCTTCTTTGTCGAGGACTGCGACCGTGTGCCGCTAGAACGCCTCGGCCCGGAAATCGAGAACGACCCGCTTTTTCCAGAGCGCATCAACGTCAATGTTGCGACAATCCTTAGCCGGTCCGAAATTCAATTGCGCGTGTGGGAGCGCGGAGCCGGCCTGACCCGCGCGTGTGGGACGGGTGCGTGCGCCACGGCCATCGCCGCGATGCGCAAGGGAATGGTCGAGCATGAGGTCCGGGTCAATCTGCCAGGCGGCACTCTGACTGTCGCATGGGAGGATGACCACCGCATTGTGATGTCAGGGCCTGCCACAGAATCCTTCCGCGGTACTTTTGACTGGGGCGACTACGCGTGAACAGCGTTACCGCGAATGCCGAAGTTATCACGCTCGGTTGCCGGCTTAATCTGGCTGAGAGCGAGCAAATCCGGGCAATGCTGGCCGGAGAAGGCGATCTGGTGGTGATCAACAGCTGCGCGGTTACATCAGAGGCCGTTCGGCATACGCGCCAGGCGATCCGGCGCGCCCGGCGTGAACGCCCAAACGCGCGCCTTCTGGTTACGGGCTGTGCCGCTGAAATCGAGCGCGATCAACTTGCAGCAATGCCAGAAGTGGACGGGTTGATTGCCAATGCAGACAAACTCGATGCGCGTGCCTGGAACGTGCCTGACAATGTGCAAACTGTACCCACGGCCCATACTCGCGGCTTTGTCGCTGTGCAGAACGGGTGCGACCATAGCTGCACATTTTGCGTGATCCCGCAGGGGCGCGGTGCCAGCCGGTCTCTGACAATTCCGCAAGTATTGACTGAAGTTGACCGTGATATCGATCGGGGAGTGGCCGAGATCGTGCTCACCGGCGTTGATGTCACATCATGGGGGCATGATCTTCCGGGCAAGCCGGCACTGGGTGCTCTGGTCGCGGCAATTCTTGATCGTTTTTCAGGTCTGAAGCGATTGCGGATGTCTTCTCTGGACGGTGTTGAAATTGATCCGCTTCTATTCGAACTTTTCGCCGATGAACCCCGGGTAATGCCGCATCTGCATCTCTCTCTACAGCATGGACACGATTTGATCCTGAAACGGATGAAGCGGCGCCATTCCCGCCATGATGCGGTCGAGCTGGTCCACCGCTTGCGGGCAAAGCGGCCCGATATTGCCATCGGCGCAGACCTTATCGCCGGTTTCCCGACGGAAGATGATGCGATGCACGATGCCAATCGCTCGATCATCACCGAACTTGGTATCGTACATGGTCACATCTTTCCGTATTCACCCCGTCCGGGCACCCCGGCTGCACGTATGCCGCAGGTCGAACGTGCGGAGATCAAGCGGCGTGCTTCCGAATTACGTAGCGATGTTGCGCGGGTCAGAAATGAATGGCTCGACCAGCGCGTTGGCTCCGCGCTCAGTGTTCTCGCTGAACGCGACGGTACCGGCTACTCACCTGATTTTGCCCGCGTAGCCGTTCCCGAGGGCGTCGCAGCGGGCGAGGTAACAACAATCACCCCAACGCGCCACGAACAGGGCCTGCTATCATGAGTGACACCAGCTGGGCTGACCGGATATTTGGCGGCTTTCGCAAAACCTCTGAACGATTGTCTTCCAACCTTTCCGGCGTCGTCGGCACGGCAAAACTGGACGACGCCACACTCGACGATGTCGAGGATGCGCTGATCACATCCGATCTTGGACCGGCTGCGGCCGCCCGCATTCGTGCAAAGCTGGCAGAAAAGCGGTTTGGCCTGAATATTACCGAACGGGAATTGAAGGAAGCAGTGGCTGAAGAGATCGCAGAAATCCTTCGTCCGGTGGCAAAGCCTCTGGAAATCACTGCCTTTCCGCGCCCGCAAGTCGTGCTCGTGATCGGCGTAAATGGCAGTGGGAAGACAACAACAATCGCCAAGTTAGCGCATTTGTTTCAGGAAGACGATTACGGTGTCATGCTGGTAGCAGGTGATACATTTCGTGCTGCCGCAATCGGTCAACTTGCAACCTGGGCCGACAGGATCAACGTCCCACTGATCAAAGGGCCAGAAGGGGGTGACCCGGCAAGTGTAGTCTTTAACGGCGTAAAAGCTGCAACGGACAAGGGGATCGATGCGCTAATTGTCGATACAGCGGGCCGGTTGCACAACAAACGCGAACTCATGGACGAACTCGAGAAAATTCGCCGGGTTCTGGGCCGTCTGAACCCCGAAGCCCCGCATGATGTCGTGCTGGTGCTTGATGCCACCAACGGCCAGAATGCGCTGTCGCAGATCGAAACCTTCAAGGAAGTGGCTGGGGTGACAGGGTTAATCATGACAAAGCTGGACGGGACCGCCCGAGGCGGGGTGCTTGTCGCCGCAGCCGAACAATATGGATTACCCATCCACGCCATCGGAGTGGGCGAAAAAATCGATGATCTTCGACCTTTTGACCCGGACCTTGTCGCACGTGTAATCGCTGGGGTGGCTTAACGCCAATACGCCCCACGCAATGACGGAATTGCTGGAACATAAATGTTATGACTGAAGTGAAAAAGACCAAGGGTTCAGGCTGGCTGAACGTGCTCGTCGATTATGGGCCGCTGATAATATTCCTTGGCGTCTATCGCCATTTTGCGCCTGAAAAGCCGGAGGCGATTGCGGAGGTTGCGGCTGTTATCAAGGGAACACTGGCATTCATGCTGGCAGCGATTGCCGCGCTTGCATTTTCCAAGTGGCGGCTGGGCAAGGTTTCGCCGATGCTTTGGTTTTCAACGGCACTGATCGTGGGATTTGGCAGCCTGACTGTATTCTTCGGCGATCCGACCTTTGTGCAGATTAAACCCACAATTATTTATCTGACCTTCGGAATCGCCCTGTTGGCCGGTTGGCAAAAAGGCAAAGCACTGCTTCGCATATTGCTTGAGACGGCATTCGAAGGGCTTGATGACAGCGGCTGGCTGATCTTGTCACGCAATTGGGGAATTTTCTTCCTGTTCCTCGGCGCACTCAATGAAGCTGTCCGCTATGTCTACAATGTCGGGAATGGAAATTTCGAAACGTGGTTATGGGCCAAGTTCTGGGTATTCATGCCGCTGACGTTCCTATTCACCTTCTCGCAGATTCCAATGCTCCTCAGGCATGGTTTGGGAGATGATGGAATCCTCGAGGAGGAACAGAATCCCCCGCCTGTGGGCTAAAACCCGGACTCAGATTTTGACCTGACTGCCCAGTTCAACCACCCGGTTGGTCGGCAGCCGGAAGAACTCCATCGCCGTCGCTGCGTTACGCAACATCCAGGCAAAAATTTTCTCCCGCCAGATCGGCATTCCCGGATTATCCGATGCGAGCAAGGTCTGGCGGGACAGGAAGAAGCTGGTCTGCATCATATCAAACATGCCGCCACAACGTTCCATTTGTTTCAGTGCAGCGGGCACGTCGGTTTCTTCCATGAAACCGTAGTGGATGATGGCCCGGAAAAAGCCCTGGCCCAGATCATGGATTTCATATCGGCAGTCCAGATCGACATAAGGCATGTCCGCGATCAGCACGGTCAGGATCACGACCCGTTCGTGAAGCACCTTGTTATGCTTGATATTATGCAGCAACGCCGACGGCACACCGCCTGTGCTGGATGCCATGAAAATCGCTGTGCCGGGTACGCGCACGGCGCTGTTGTGCGCGGACTTGGCAAAGATTTCGATAGGTAGCGCCACTTCCGCCATCCGGTCGCGCATAAGTTTTCGCCCGCGGGCCCAGGTTGTCAGGAACGTGAAGACGATGGCGCCAATCAGCAGGGGGAACCACCCCCCATCAGGTACTTTGGTAAGGTTCGCCGAGAGGTAGGCTCCGTCGACCAGAAAGAAAATCGCGAGGAGTGGCAGTGCGAAATAGGGCTTCCATTTCCACAATTGCGTCAGAACAACTGCGAGCAGGCAAGTATCGATGAACATCGCCCCGGTCACCGCAATACCATAGGCCGCGGTAAGATTGGATGATGTCTTGAACACCAGAACCAACAGGATGACCATGACCATCAGGCCCCAATTCACGCTGGGGATATAGATCTGGCCGGCCTGACTGGCGCTTGTATGTTCAATTTTCAATCGCGGCATGAAACCCAGCTGGATTGCCTGTTGCGTGACCGAATTTGCCCCGGTGATCACCGCCTGGCTAGCGATGCAGGCAGCCATGGTCGCTAGGATCAGCAGCGGCCAATTGAACCATTGGGGGGCAAGCAGATAAAACGGACTGGCCAATGCCGCCGGTTCGCGCATCAACAGTGCGCCCTGCCCCATGTAATTCATAATCAGCGCTGGCAAGACGAAGACTAGCCAGCTCATCCCGATCGGCTTGCGCCCGAAATGCCCCATATCGGAATAGAGCGCCTCTGCGCCTGTAACCGCCAGCACTACCGTTCCAAGCGAAAGGAAGGCAGCACGCCCGTCCAGAAGGAAAAAATTAAGCGCATAATGCGGAGACAGCGCGAAGAGAATCGTTGGCGTCTTGAGGATGCTGATCACCCCCAATGTTGCAATCACTCCAAAATAAAGCAGCATGATCGGCCCGAACAAAGCTGCGACCCTTGCTGTCCCATATCGCTGGATTACAAACAGGAACAACAGGATAGCAATCGCCAGAGGCACAACGAGGCGGGAAAAAGCCGGAGCATAGACGCCAATACCCTCAACAGCGCCCAGCACTGAAACGGCGGGAGTTATCATGCTGTCGCCATAAAACAACGCAGTTGCAAACAGGCCCAGCAGGACGATACCCTTGGTCCACGCGCGATCACCGGTCTTGCTGTTGATGAGGGCCAAGAGTGCCAGACTGCCGCCCTCGCCCTTGTTATCAGCCCGCATAATAATCATGACGTATTTGACGGTTACGACCAGCATCATCGACCAGAACATCAGACTGATAACGCCGTAAATATGCTGCGGATCGAGCTCGAGCTTATGATGCCCGCTAAATGTTTCACGAAATGCGTAAAGCGGGCTGGTCCCGATATCACCGAACACGACGCCAATCGCGCCAACGGCCAGTTTGGTCAGCGAAGCGCTATGCTCGCTGTGCGAACCGGCAGGCTCCCTGATTTCATGCGGAGCCGTGTCGCTCATGAGTTGACGTGTCCCGAACCTTCGGCGCAGCGGATATTCAAGCGGCGCCTTTGAAGGCGGCGGCGATTAGCAGCATGATCCTGGACCTGCAACAAATTGGCGCGCACCTGTTTCATTGCGGGCTCATCTGCGCAATTAGCTCGTCAAGTCTTGCCAGCCGTTCTTCCAATTGCTGGCGCCAGGGGGAATCGCTTGGCGCATTGGATAGCGTTTCCGCCCATAGCGCACGCGCATCGCCGGGGCGCCCCGAACGGAGCAGGGCCACGCCAAGGAAATAGGCTGGTCCCGGATGGCCCGGAATTGCGGCTTCAGCCTGCCCAAAAGCATAAAGCGCGGCAGGGGTAAGTGTACCATCGGCATGTTCGACCAACGCGTTGGCAAGCGCCAGCCACGCTTCGCCATCCCGCGGATTATCGGCCACCACACGGCTGAGGATTTGTGCTGCGTCCTGATACTGACCGCGCCGGGCGAAACCGTCAGCAACTGTCACGAACTGGCTGGGCGGACGATCCGGATTAAACATCTGGCGGCGCGCATCGACCAGAGCGAAGTTACTTTGATCGTCTTTGGTCGCAGCGATTTTGGGCGATCCCGGCAAACCTGGTGAACCCTGCAGTGCATAGCCTGTGAGGCCAAACAACAGCGCCGCGGCAAAAAGAGTCCAGCCCGCTCGGGGCAGCTTGACCAGATAGGCCGCGACCAGGAACGCAGCCAGGGCCAGCACTATGAGTGGTAGCCAGATCATCCTCGTGCCCTCATCCGCCGCCACAGTACAATCCCGGCAAGCAGCACTATCAACAAAGGAATGACAAAAAGCGGCCAGGTTGTTTCACTCACCACCGGTGCGTAGCTGACATAGTCGCCATAGCGATCAACAAGCCATGCCCGGATGGCCTCGGGATCCTCGCCCGCGGCAATACGGGTTCGAACCTGGTGACGCATATCACCAGCCATGGGGGCGTCGCTGTCGGCAATCGACTGGCTCTGGCACTTGAGGCAGCGGAGCGTTTCCATCAACGCCTGTGCCTTCGCCTCCTGCTCCGGATCAGATAGCTGCGTGTAGGCAAATGGTGCTGGCGGCAGTGAATCCTGCGCTCTTGACGGCAGAACAAACAGTATCGACAGGGCTGCCAATATGCCAAGCATTCGCAAGATTGCCATCATCGCACGTCTTCCAGCTTGGTCAGCAGCATGGAAACGTCGCCAGGGCGGATATCGCCGATGTGCTGGTAACGGATGATGCCCTTGCCATCGATTACGAAGGTCTCTGGCACGCCCGAGGATCCGATCTCAAGCTGTACTTCGGAAAGATCATCAGCCCCGATCCGGCTGTAGGGATTGCCATATCGCGCCAAGAATGCCGCCACATCGTCCGGTCGGTCACGGATCGCTACGGCTACGATGTCTACGCCGCGGCGCCTTAGCGCTTCCAGCTGCGGTGCCTCAGCCGCGCAAGGCACACACCAGCTTGCAAAGACATTGAGTAACCGCGGCTTGCCATCAAGGAAATCTCGGGTCGCCAAAGCCGGGCGATCGGCGGTGGCCGCGCGCAAATCAAATTCCGGCAGCGCCTTGCCGATCATCGTGCTTTCGACAAATTCATCCTTCGGCCGCGACAGCTGCCATCCGGCGAATGCGCAAAAAAGCGCAAACAGGGCCAGTGGCACCCATAGGGTCCAACGCTTCACGCCGCCTTCTCCGTCCGTCGCAGAGCGGAGCGGGACTTGACGTTTCGGCGCTTGAGATCGGCGGCCACACGCCCGATCAGGGCAAGAACACCTCCCAGGGCGACGAGGACACCGCCGTACCAGATGAAGGGTACGAAAGGCTTCCACCATAACCGCAATTGCCATCGTCCCGGCCCGGCCTCGCGCCCGACGACCGCGTAAAGCTGGCCGTTCCAGCGCGTTACCAGGGCACTTTCGGTTGTTTCTTGTGGCGGGGCCCAGAAATTGCGTGATTGCGGATCGATTTCTTTCGCGGTTCCACCTTTGTAACTTACCAGAAGCCTTCCTTCGAGTGCAGTCCAGTTAGGGCCAGCGGTTGGCACAACATCAGCCAGGACAACGGTCCACGGACCGACAGATGCGCTTTCGCCCACTTTGACCGCGGCCAGTTTTTCCTGTGAGAAAGCGCTTTCACTGGCCATGCCGAACAAGGCCACGGCAATGCCGAAATGGGCCATGATCATACCCCACGTGGCAATTGGTAGCAGCCGCAGCTTGCGGCCGCGCAAGGGCATCAGGCTGGCAATCGCCAGGCCAAGTGACAAGACCAGTCCCAGCAAGGGCAATATTCCCACAGGGCTTAGTACGGCGATCAACAGAAGACCTACGGCCATTGCAGCGGCCACCAGTGCCAAGGGCTTGGCCAGCCGGGAAATCGTGTCACGCCGCCAGCGCAGCAGTGGGCCAACCATCATTACCAGGATCATCGGAAACACGAAAAGCGCACCCACCGGATTGAAGTACGGAGGGCCAACGGACACGCGCACATTGAACGCTTCGGTAACCAGCGGGTATAAAGTACCAAGCAGAACCACGCCCAGAATCGCGCTTAGCATGACATTGTTGAACACAAGCGCGGCTTCCCGGCTGGCGACGGAAAAGCGTTCACCTTCCGACACGGTTCCCGCCCTCAGGCCGAACAACAGCAAGGCACCGCCAATGTAAATCGTCAGCAGCACCAGGATGAAAGTGCCGCGTTCCGGGTCAACGGCAAAGGCATGCACGCTGGTCAGGATACCCGATCGCACCAGAAACGTTCCCACCATCGACATGGAAAAAGCAATCACACCTAACATGATCGTCCAGGCCCGCAGGGCATCCCGCGCGGCCAGAACGCTGGCAGAATGCAGCAAGGCAGTGGCCGCAAGCCAAGGCATCAGGGATGCGTTTTCGACCGGGTCCCAGAACCACCAGCCGCCCCAGCCGAGTTCATAATAGGCCCAGTAACTTCCTGCTGTGATACCCAGCGTCAGGAATATCCACGCGCCGAGCACCCATGGCCGCATTGCGCGGGCAAAATCGGGCGTTACCTGCCGTGTCAGCAACGCGCCAACGGCAAAACTGAAAGCCACCGATAGCCCGACATATCCGACATAAAGCGTTGGTGGATGGAACACGAGACCAATGTCCTGCAACAGCGGATTGAGGCCCATCCCTTCCGGCGCAGGTTGCGGCAATCTTTCAAACGGGTTGGAACTGAACAGCAGAAAGGCATAGAAACCCAACCCGACAAATGCCTGTGCGGCCATTGTTGCCAACATGGTCTTTTCGGGCAGACGCCGTTCAAGTGCGGCGATCAATGCGCCCGACAAAGCCATGATAGTGATCCACAGCAGCATCGATCCTTCATGGTTGCCAAAGGCGCCAGCCAGCTTGAAAATCAGTGGCTTCTCCGAATGTGAATTCATTGCCACCAGTTTCACCGAAAGATCGGTCTGCGCAAAAACCACCAGCAACATCAGAAATGCGAAAGCGGCCAGTAGCCCCTGCATAATTGCCGCCGGCCGCGCGAGCATGGCCAAGCTCGCGCCGCTATCGCGCTGCGCAAGAATTCCTGCAACCAGCTGCAAGGCAGCAAGTGCGGCGGCCAGCCATAAGGCGGCCAGTCCCAGCTCTGCGATCATGCCCCGCCGCCTGTCGTTTCGGCTACCACTTCGCGCGCCTGATGTTCGCTCATGTCTTTCAGTTCGCGCGGTACGTAATTTTCGTCATGTTTTGCGAGGAGGTTATCCGCCACGAAAGTGCCATCTGCGGATAGCCGCCCTTCTGCCACCACACCGGATCCTTCGACGAACAGATCGGGCAGGATTCCGGCGAAATGAACCGGCACCCTTGCTTTGCCGTCACCCACGATGAACGTGGTGGTAACCCCGTCTGCCAATGTCTTGACCGATCCTTTTTCCACCATTCCGCCCAGCCGAATGGCCTGCCCCACGGCCGGTGGTTCGGAGACCATTTGTGCAGGAACGAAGAAATAACTGGCCTGATTGCGCAGCGCCCAACTGGCCAGCAATCCGGCACCGATCAGCGCGGCTAGCGCGATAAGGATCAGAACCAGTCGCTGATGTTTGGGTTTGATTGCCATGGTCATTTGCGGCGCACCTTGTCCCTACGTCCTTCGGCGCGGCGCATGGCCAGCCAGCTCCACCCGGCAACGGCCAGCGATCCAAGCACTCCAACGGCATAGGCTGCCTGTACGAACAGCATCTGGTCGAGCCCTTCGCGCATCAATCGGCACCAAGCGCTTTGCGCCGCAGCCGCGCCTCTGTTTGCACATCGGCAAGGAGCGCGCGCATTCGGGCCAGGACAATACCGCCAAACAGCAGCGAGAAACCCAAGGTAGCAACCAGCAGCGGGACCAGAAACGCCGCATCGATCGCGCTCTTGCCCATTGTGATGCTGGGCGGTTGGTGGAGCGAATTCCACCACACCACAGAACGGTTGATGATCGGAATGTTGATTGCGCCGATCAGTCCGAAAATCGCCGGAATTCGGCTTGATCCGCCGTCGCGTTCAACCGCTTGCGCCAGAGCGATGTACCCAATGTAGAGAAACAGCAGCACCAGCATCGATGTCAGCCGGCCGTCCCATACCCACCAGGTACCCCAGGTTGGTCGGCCCCAGATCGATCCGGTCACAAGGCAAATAGCCGTAAACAACATCCCCGGCACGGCCGCCCCGCGCGCAGCAAGGCTGGCCAGCGGATGCCGCCAGACAAGATAGGCCAGACTAGAAGCGGCAATGGCACTCCACCCGCCCATGCCCAGCCAGGCCGCCGGCACATGCAGGAACAGGATACGGACTGTATCCCCCATCAGTTGATCCGGCGGGACGATGAAATAGCCCCACACCAAAGCTCCGCCCGCGAGCAGCAAGCCACTGACAAGCAGCAGCGGCGTGAGCCAGCGCGCAATCGTCAGGAAGCGCTTGGGGTTA
This sequence comes from Erythrobacter sp., assembly GCA_024642565.1. Classification (GTDB taxonomy): domain Bacteria; phylum Pseudomonadota; class Alphaproteobacteria; order Sphingomonadales; family Sphingomonadaceae; genus Allopontixanthobacter. The sequence continues at coordinate 43,760 of JAHEAV010000016.1, read as the reverse complement.
GCGAAGCCATGCATGTCTATTGCATTCCATTCGCGCGAAGCTTTGGCAGGACGCAACTCTCACCGCAAGGGCCAGAGAGGCAAATTTCAGACCGATCAGCGGCCAATCAAGGTTTGTGCCATTCGGTCAGCCACCGCATCCGGCGAGACACCCGTTGCGTCAGCCTGTTGCCAGATTTCCTCCAGCCGGCCCGGAATCTGGGCAAGCCGTTTGCGCACCTCGTTAATTTCACAAGGTTCACCTTTCTGGCGCGCGAGATATTCCAGCGTCACACTGATGATACCGCCAGCGTTGATGACGTAATCAGGCGCGTAGAGGATCCCGCGATCCGCCAATTTCTGGCCATGCCCAGCGCGGGCCAGCTGGTTGTTGGCGCCGCCCGCCACAATCGGCGCTTCCAGGCGCGCGATGCCCTCGTCATCGAGGATGGCTCCCAAGGCGTTGGGGCTGAATACATCGCAATTTATGCCCATGATCGCATCAGGGGCAACGGATTCGGCCCCCAGTCTGGCGGCGAGTTCCCTAGCGCGGTCCTGATGAATATCGGACAAGGTCAACTTGGCCCCGTCCTGCGCCAGCAATTTCGCGACACCGCCACCAACACTTCCGGTGCCTTGAATGGCGACATGAATACCCTTCACGCTGTCCTTGCCCAGTTTATGCCGGACAGCAGCCTTGATGCCGTGAAAAATGCCCATCGCGGTAAACGGTCCGGGATCCCCGCCCGCAGCGTCTGCACCTTTTACCGGCAGACCAGAAACATAGGGAGTTCGCCGCGCCACCGCCACCATATCTGCTTCGCTGATCCCGACATCTTCCGCAGTGACATAGCGGCCATTCAGGGCATTTACCGCATCGCCAAAGGCAGCCAGCAATTCCGGTGACTTGGCCTTGTCTTGCGGCGCAAGGATCACGGCTTTGCCGCCGCCCATCGGCAGGCCCGCCATGGCGTTCTTGTAACTCATTCCCCGCGACAGACGCAGCGCATCACGCAGCGCATCATTGCCTTCGGGATAGTGCCAGAACCGTGTACCCCCTGCGCCCGGCCCGAGATGGGTCGAATGCAGCGCAATAATCGCCGTCAGGCCTGACGCACGATCGCGGACGAGTTGCACCAGCTCATGATCGTCAAAATCCGCTTCGGTCCAAAATGCTGTCATCGGTAAGGCCCCGGCTTGGTCGCACGAATTTGTGCGCAAAAACCACGGCCAAATCAGGGAAATGGGGCGATCGAGGGGTCTTGAACCCCCGACCTCCGGTACCACAAACCGGCGCTCTAACCAACTGAGCTACGATCGCCATATTCCCCAAAGCGTGCCTTGCGGCATGCCGTGATGCGGGGCTGATAAGCCAGCAGGAGCCACGGTCAACCCGCTTCCCGCGAAGGCGAGCGCCTGTTACATAGCTTGCCCGATATGGGAAGCAAAAACTGCGTGCAGACCACCTTTACGCAAGAATATTACAGGGCTTGCAGGAAGGGCTGCATCGCTTATCAAATAGCCGGATGAAACCGGCATGCGAATCTTCGGCCGAACGTTTGCTGGCGCAGCCTGGAATGCAGCGCGTACCGACTCCGAAGCTGGAGATTTTTCAACTGCGCGGCTTCTTGGATTCCGGACTTTGCGGGGCGCTGATCGCTTTGATCGAAGCGGGCCGCCGCCCTTCAACCATTGCCGATGACAATGGCGACCGGTACTTCCGCACCAGTGAGACCTGCGACCTTGATGCCGCAGACCCCGCCGTGATCGAACTTGAGCGGCACCTTTTGTCGCTTTCCGGAATTGATGCGCAATTTGGCGAACCCGTACAGGGCCAGCGCTATTCGGTAGGGCAGGAATTCAAACCCCACACCGACTATTTCGCCCCCGGTGGGCGCGATTTCGAAACCTATTGCGCAGTGGCAGGTCAGCGCACCTGGACATTCATGGTCTATCTCAACGAAGTGCAAAGCGGCGGCGGCACCCGGTTCAAGGCAATCAACAAGATTTTTCAGCCGGAAGTGGGCAAGCTGCTATGCTGGAATAACCGGCGCGCAGACAGCAGCGTGAACCCCAACTCCCTCCACCATGGGATGAAGGTGCGCAAGGATCTGAAGTATGTAATAACCAAATGGTATCGTGAAAAACCTTGGGGATAGAGAATGGCCGAATATACAGAACTTGCCGAACACTTGCGAGCACGCCTGACTGATCTGGTCGCCCGTGCCGAAGTGATTGAGGATGACTTGCGGCACCCACTCGAACAGGATTGGGAGGATCAGGCAATCGACCTTGCCGACGATGAAGCTCTGGCCGGTGTCGACGATGTGCTGCGCAACGAAATCCAGCAGATTCGCCTTGCCTTGTTACGGATCGCCAACGGCAGTTATGGCACTTGCGCCAAATGCGGCGGCAAAATTCAATTAGCCCGCCTTGAGGCAATGCCAGCCGCCACGCGCTGTATAAACTGCGCCTGAACAGACCGACGAATCGGCTCTGGCCTTGCACGTGGCGTTCGGCTGATCCCTCTCAATAACGAGAAAGGGCGGCACTGAGGCCGCCCTTTCCAAAGCGGCCATTCGGGCCGCCCAGATTTCGTGTTGGATCACTTCTTGAGCGAAAGACCACCGAAACGCTTGTTGAACTGGGCCACACGCCCACCTTCCTGGATCTGCTGCTTGCCGCCGGTCCACGCCGGATGGCTGGTCGGATCAATGTCCAGCGTCATGGTATCGCCTTCGCTGCCCCATGTGGAACGCGTTTGAAATTCGGTACCATCGGTCATCTTGACCGTGATCATGTGGTAATCGGGATGCGTATCGGCCTTCATGGCTTAAGTCCTTCGTGCGTCCGACCGGTTCCGACCGGCCTGCAGGTTTTGGAAAGGCGCGCGTCTAGGGGCGTTCGCCAAAGAATGCAAGGGTAGCGTTACTAAGCCGGAGGATCGGCAATCATCGCGGTGAATTCGGCTTCGGATGTGGTCTTGCCTTCCACACTGGCCCGGCCTTTGAACTTGTAAACGCGGCTGCGTTTCTGAAGGAATTCCACCTCGAGATCGAGCAGGCATCCCGGTGTCACCGGGGAACGGAATTTCGCATTCTCAATTCCCATGAAAAACACGAGTTTGCCCGTACCCGCCAGTTCCAGCGTTTCGATCCCCAGAATTGCCGCTGCTTGTGCCATGGCTTCGATTTGGAGAACGCCGGGCATGATCGGTGCGCCGGGGAAATGACCCTGGAAGAATTCTTCGTTGAACGTCACCGCCTTAACCGCGTGAATCCGCTCGCCAAGTTCGAGTGATTTCACCCGATCTACCAACAGCAATGGGTAGCGGTGAGGCAGGGCCTTGAGCACCTTTTGAATATCATAAGCGGTCGCCGCCTGGCTTTGACCGCCGTTATTGTCGCTCATGGTCCTGCCCCAGTTTTCTTGGACGTTCTTAACGGCCGGTTGGCTGCTGTACGGTCGCTGGCGGCGTTGCGGCCGTCGTTCCGGACTGCCCAGCCTGCGCCGCGGCGGCGGCCTGTTGCTGTTCACGCATTTCACGTGGCAGCCAGCCCGGAGGAGGCACCAACTGCGCGCTTGGCAGCAGCGTGTTCAATTCGTTGATCACATCCTGCGTGATGTTGTATTTTGCATCAGCAAAGACAACGGCACCCGCAGAAGCATCAAGAATCAGCGTCGTATTCTTCTTCTTGGCAGCGGCCTGTACGGCTTTATCAAGCAGGTCCTCGATCTGTTCCTGCACGTAAGCCTGGCTCAGCTTAACTGGCTGAATGATCTGGGCCAGTTCGGATTGCGCGGCCTGCTGAATTTCCTGGATCTGGCCATATTGCTTCTGCAAGGCTTCCGTGGCCACGCCAGCTTTCTGATCAGCCTGAAGCTTATCAACCAGAGGCTTGATCTGGGCCTGGATCTGGGCACTGCGCGTGTTCGCCTGGTCAATCTGCGGCTTATAAGTAACTGGGCGTTGCTGCTCAGCCACCTTGAAAGCGTTGGAATTGGCAATGGCGGCCGGCAGGCTCACCACGGCTACGCCCTGAGCGACTGGCGCAACGGCTGCCGGAGCGGCCATTGAAGGGACCGAAGCGGTCAGGAAAAGTCCGGCTACCAACGCCGAACGAATTGCGGTTTTTGGCATGTTATTCATTAGAATTGAGTTCCTACGTTGAACGAGAATCGCTTGGTGTCATCGCCTTCCACTGTCTTCAGTGCGTGGGCGAAATCGATGCGGAATGGCCCGAAGGGCGAATTCCAGTTTACCCCAATACCAACAGTGACGCGCGGCGCCGATGTATTGCCAAGGAATACTTCCTGAAATGGCGAGGCGATCTGCTGAAGAACAGGGGCGTAATTGGTGCCCATACCATCATTGGCATTGGTCGTCGAAGTGGTTGTCCCAGGCAGCAGATAGAGCAATTGCCCATCTGCGTTCCGGGCCTGCACGGAAATCCCGCCAGGGAACGGACTTTGCGTCAATTGCGGGGCTTTCACCCCAAACAATGCGCCGACATCCATGAAGATCGAAGGCCGCAGTCCCAATTCCTTGGCACCAGTGCCAAGCGGAATTTCAAGTTCCGCACGCCCGAGGTAATAGGCATTGCCGCCGATCGCATCATCACCGATCGAATTGCGGTCGGTGACAATCTTGGGCAGCGGGTTTGCTGGATCTGGGCTGTCGGGATCGGCAACAATCGGTTGGCGCAGCACACGCGGCCCAACGCCGCGAATATCGAAGCCGCGGAACTGGGGTTCGCCAAGGAAGAAGCGGTCCGTAAGCTGGACCTTGTCCAGACCGGCGCCGCGGCTCTTCAGTCCCTTGATATAGCCGCCCTCGCCCGTAACCGAAAAGATGAAGCCGTTGAACACATTCCAATATTGCGCCGCCTTACCGCGCACACGCACATAATTTACCGAACCACCAAGTCCGGCATATTCCGCGCTGACCGAGGCTGAGCGGCCACGGGTCGGCCGGTAACGGCTGTCCGTTGCGTCATAGACCAGATTCATCCCGAGAATGGAACTGGTGCGCTTGCCGATCGCATCGCACAGGTAACGCCCGGCAATCAGCGGTTCGCAAGTGCGTATCCCGTCCCCGTCAATATCAGCAAAGTAGGTGTTTTCGTCCAAGGAAACATCGTCATAATTGAACGTATAGCTGCCGATGAACGACATATATTCGGTAAGCGGCACACCTACGCGAAGCGAAGCACCGGTCGTCGCCTGCTTGTACGTCGTGTTTCGATTGGTGTTGTTGAAATTGAAGCTGTTAAGATCGCGGCGGTATACATCGACACCCAGGGAGATGTTCCGGTCGAAGACATAGGGTTCCGAAAAACTCAGATTGGCCGAACGCGAATAGCGTGAATAGTTGACGCTGGCACCCACAGTCTGCCCGCGCCCGCGGAAGTTACGCTGCCGGATCGAGCCTGAGAGAATGAAGTTTTCAATCGAGGAAAAGCCGGCCGACAGCTGCAATTCGCCCGTGGGCTGTTCTTCAACATTGGCTTCCAGAATAATCCGGTCAGGCTGACTACCTGGTTTCTGGGAGACTTCGAAATTTTCCTGGAAGTAACCGAGCGATTTGATCCGGTTGGTGGTGCGCTTCACCTGCAGCGTGTTGAAGGCATCGCCTTCAGCCAGGCGGAATTCACGGCGCAAGACCTTGTCCTGCGTCAACGTGTTACCGTTGACATCAATCCGTTCGACATAGACACGCGGCGCTTCGCGCAGGACATATTTAATGTCCATCGTAAGGTCTTCTTTGTTACGGGTAAATTGCGGCTCAACATCGGCAAACGCATAACCGAATGCGCCGGCCAGTTCAGTCATCTGCTCAACCGTGTCTTCGACCGATTTCGCGTTGTACCAGTCACCGGACTTCATGCGCAGATTGCTGGTCATCCGGTCGCTATCAAAATCGCGCAACTGGCTTTCAACCGACACATTGCCGAATTTGTACCGTTCACCTTCCTCGACGACATAAGTGATGATGAAATCGCGCTTGTCCGGGGTCAGTTCCGCCACCGCAGATACCACACGGAAATCAGCATAACCCCCGGTCAGGTAAAACTGACGCAGTTTTTGCTGGTCAAAAGCGAGCCGGTCCGGATCATAGCTGGTGTTCGAGCTGAGGAAGCTGGTCAGCCGCGCCTGTTTGGTGACCATTTCGCCGCGCAATTCACCGTCTGAAAAGGCTTCATTGCCGATGATGTTGATCTGGCGGACCTTGGATTTTGGCCCTTCGGTTATTTCGAACACGATATCGACACGGTTCTGGCTCAGCTGAACCATCTTCGGTTCAACCGTCGCAGCAAAACGCCCCTGACGCTTATAGAGTTCGATGATTCGCGCGACGTCGGCCCGCACCTTGGACCGGGTGAAAATCTGGCGCGGCGCGAGCTTGATTTCCGGGTTGATCTTGTCGCTCTTCAGCCGTTTGTTACCTTCAAGGATGATACGGTTGATGACCGGATTTTCGGTCACATCAACCACCACATTCCCGCCATCGTTACGCACGCTGAAATTGGAAAAAAGTTCGGTTGCAGCCAGATCCTTGAGTGCCTGGTCGGCATCTTCCTGGGAATAGGGCTGGCCTACCCGCAGGCGTATATAGCTGAGGATCGTCTGCTGCTCGAGCCGTTCGGCCCCGACGACGGTCACAGTCTGGATAATGTCCTTTTGCGGCGCCGGTGCAGCCACAGGCGCTGGCACCTGCCCTGCATCCTGCGCGAGCACCGTAACCGGCATACCCGCCAGCATGGTCCCGCTAAGCAGGCCCAGCACGAGACGTGCGGCAGAATTCGTCGATTTGCCGCCAGCCATTATCCGTCCATTCATCGACGCTTGTATCCCGTCCAAGTTACACTCAAAATTCTTCCAAACCGCTTGCCCCAACAAAGGGCGCTAAAGCGGTGTGCCGCCCTGTGCCCGATGCCGTGCCCCTGATCAAGCAGTCCTGCGCGGCAACCCCCCGCGTATTTCAGCCCGGCGCCCTTTGCAGGCCCCGATCTGCTGCCCCCCTAACTGCCGAAAATCGGCAGGGAGACGATATCATTCGCCGTAACGAACAGCATCAGCACCAGGACTGCTGCCATGCCCGCACGAAAGGCCCATTCCTGACCACGCGGGCCAATCGGTTTGCGGCGGATTGCCTCGGCTGCATAAAAAGCCAAATGGCCGCCATCGAGAGCGGGGATTGGCAGGAGGTTAATGAATGCCAAGTTAATTGAAATCAAAGCGGCAAAACCAATGAAGGGCAAAGGCCCCAGGGATAATTGCTCTCCTGAGAATTTCGCGATCTTGATTGGCCCGCCCAATTCCTTGACGGAACGCTGGCCGGTAATGATCTGGCCGATCCCGGTCACCATCATGCGAAAAGTAGCGACGCACTGCTCGCCTGCAAATTGCAGCGAATCCAGTGGGCCAAGCCGGACGAATTCCCGCACAGTGGTACCGATCCCGATCCGGCCAATCCGGCTCTGGTTGCCAAATTTGTCGGTGTCGACCACGCTTTCAGCCTTGAACTTGAACGTGCGTTCCGCGCCTTCCCGCGACACTGTCAGTGTCACCTCACGCCCTGGATAGGGCGCTATCTGGCCAACCAGCTGTTCAAAATCATCAACCGGTTGGCCGTTGAAGGCCACGATCCGGTCATTGAGCTTAAGCCCTGCGTCCCGTGCAACCGAATGGTCGGAGAACATGCCGACGACAGGGGCGGTAACAGGCTTGCCATAAATCATGGCAAATCCGGCAAAAATAGCGATCGCTACCAATATGTTGGTGGCCGGGCCGGCAAAAACGATCAAGGCCCGCTTCCACAAATCCGCGTGATGAAAACTGCCTTCGCACTCCTCAGGCGTGGCCTTCGCCATCTCGGCCGCATCGGGAATGCTTGCCGGGTTCATATCGCCCTTGAACTGCACATAGCCGCCCAGCGGCAGGGCGGAGATTTTCCAACGCGTGCCGCGTTTATCCGTAAAACCTGCCAATTCCTTGCCGAAACCAACCGAAAACACTTTCGCCTTCACTCCGAACAGGCGGCCAACCAGATAGTGGCCGAATTCATGCACGGTCACCAAAGGCCCAAGCAGCAGCAGGAACCCGGCGATGTACATCCAGAAAGGCGGAGATTCGAACATTCAGCAGGACTCCAGAACTTCATTGGCCCTTAATCGGGCCAAACGATCCACCGCCAACACTTCCTCCAGGCTGGCCGGCGCAACGCCTATATCACGATTGAGGGCTTGTTCGACAATTACCGCAATCTTCGTGAACCCGATCTTACCAGCCAGGAAAGCGGCCACCGCCACTTCGTTAGCCGCGTTGAGCACTGCCGGGGCCGCACCACCGGCGTGGGCCGCATCGCGCGCCAGACGTGTGGCGGGAAACAGATTTTCGTCTGGCGCGAAGAAGGAAAGCTCACCAATCGCAGCAAGATCAAGCGCCTGGCACGGCGTTTCCATCCGCTTGGGCCAGGCGAGGCAGCTGGCAACCGGCACCCGCATGTCCGGCGGGCCGAGCTGCGCCAGAGTCGATCCGTCGCGATATTCGACCATCGAATGGACGACACTTTGTGGGTGGACGACGATCCGCAAAGCATCAAGCCCAACCGGGAACAGGTGGTAGGCCTCGATGAATTCGAGGCCCTTGTTCATCATTGTTGCCGAATCGACGCTGATCTTTGCGCCCATGTCCCAATTGGGATGCGCGACCGCTTGCGCCGGGGTGGCAGCCGCGATCCGTTCCGCGCTCCATGTCCGGAACGGCCCGCCACTGGCCGTCAGCGTGATCCATCGCACATCGGCAATGTCGTTGGCCTGAAGGCACTGGAAGATGGCGTTGTGTTCCGAATCGACCGGCAGCAGTGTTGCCCCATTGGCGCGAACCGCTGCCGTCATGACGTCACCTGCCGAAACCAGCGCTTCCTTGTTGGCCAGGGCAATGGTTCCGCCTTGCTCGATCGCAGCCATTGTCGGCGCCAAGCCCGCACAGCCGACAATCGCGGCCACCGTCAGGTCTACCGGACGCGCTGCCGCTTCGCACAAGGCCTTGGCGCCCGCAGCGGCCTCAATCCCGGTTCCGGCAAGTGCCATGCGCAATTCTGCCAGGCAGGTTTCATCGCCGACAACGGCGATTTCCGCGCCGAATTCCCGTGCAAGTGCCGCCAACTGCGTGACGTTGCAATTGGCCGTGAGGGCGACGATCCGCCATTCGTCCCGGTTGCGGCGGATCAGGTCGAGGGTGGACGCACCAACCGACCCGGTCGCGCCAAGGATCGAAATCGTGCGCATCAGAACAGGGTCTCTATCATCCCGACGATCAACGCCACCGGCAACAATCCGTCAACCCGGTCGAACACGCCGCCGTGGCCCGGAATAAGGTTGGAACTGTCCTTGACCCCGGCCTTGCGCTTCAGCCAGCTTTCGAAGAAATCACCCGTTTGTGCAGCAATCGCCAGAATGGCACCGATAATTGCCGCGCCCAGCGCATCTTCCCACATGGCCTCGATCAGATCGCCAATGGAGAAGTTCCCGCCGATATAGTGAAACGTTCCGACCCACAGGCCCAGCCACAGTGCCGCGCAGAACATACCCCCGCACAACCCTGCCCAGGTCTTTGACGGGCTGATCCGCGGCGCAATTTTGGGTCCGCCAATCGCGCGCCCGGCAAAATAGGCCCCTGTATCCGTAGCGATGACCACACCGAGCGCAGCAATGAGGAAATAGGTGTCGAGCCCGATCAGGACGGAAACTGCTCCGCCAATATAAGCCGCCCCGAACAGGACACCTGCCACTCGAAGCCAGGAATTGCGGCTTGCCTTGCCCACCAGGCGGACGAATTCGGCGAAACAGACCAGCCCGACCAGCGCGATAAAGGCAGCTAGCACCCATCCGCCCATGGCCAGCGCTGTGCCGGCCACCCCCAGCATGAGCACTGCCGAAGCGAGGCGCACGGGCAGATCGGATTTCTTGCTGGCAGTCGGCGCCAGATTATCGCCCGCCATAACGCCTCTCTCTGGTTGCAAAATCGTCGAGCGCGGTCTGCAGGTGCTCGGGTTCAAAATCAGGCCATAAAGTATCGACAAACAGCATTTCGGCATAGGCGCATTGCCACAGCAAGAAATTGGACAATCGCACTTCCCCGCTCGTGCGGATCAGCAGATCAAGCGGGGGCAGCGCGGCAGTGTCGAGTTCCGCCGTGATGCTCTCGACAGTAATTTCGCCTTTGCCCGCAGCCTTGGATGCGGCGCGGGCTATTTCTTGCTGTGATCCGTAATTGAGCGCCACCGCCAGCGTGTGTCGCCCCTTGGCCGTCTGTTCCAGCGCATCCTCGAGCATTTCTACGATGTCAGGCGCAAGCCCCTGCCAATCACCGATAATCTTCAACCGAACATCATTGGCCATGAATTCGGGCAAGTCCGATTTGATGAACTTGCGCATCAGGTTCATCAGATCAGACACTTCTTCGTCCGGCCGCTTCCAGTTCTCGCTCGAGAAGGCATAGAGGGTAAGGCATTCCAGCCCCATGGACTCAACGCTGCGGACCAGCTTGCGCACGGCCTCTACACCGCGCCTGTGCCCCATGGCGCGCGGCACATGGTGGCGTTTGGCCCAGCGTCCATTGCCGTCCATGATGATCGCGACATGGCGCGCGCGGGATGCGCCTTCGTTCATTGTAAAATTCCCTGAGCCAGCGATTTCACTGGGTCATGATTTCCTTTTCCTTCGCTTCCGCAGCGGCATCGGCTTCGGCGACATATTTGTCGGTCAGCTTCTGCACGTCATCTTCCATGCGTTTGCGTTCGTCTTCGGAAATTTCTTTCTTCTTTTCGTCTTCCTTGAGCGATTCCATCCCGTCACGGCGAACGTTACGAATCGCGATCCGGGCTTTTTCCGCATATTGCCCGGCCAGTTTGGCAAGTTCCCGGCGGCGTTCTTCGGTCAGATCGGGGATCGGCAGGCGAATGGTCTGACCGTCGGTCATCGGGTTGAGACCAAGGCCGGCCTTGGCGATTCCCTTTTCCACCGCGGTGGTGTTCGATTTGTCCCACACCTGCACGCTCAGCATCCGCGGTTCGGGCGCCGAGACGGTGGCGACCTGATTGAGCGGCATCATTGCCCCATAAACCTCAGCCACTACCGGATCGAGCAGCGCCACATTGGCGCGCCCCGTCCGCAGGCCCGAAAGATCGCTCTTGAGCGAATCCACTGCGCCATTCATCCGGCGCTCGATATCGGCCTTGTCGTATTTCGCCATGATCAGCCTTCCCCTTGCACTATTGTCTGGACGCCTTCGCCCGCCAGCACCCGCGCGAGATTACCCTTTTCACGGATCGAAAAGACCACAATCGGGATTTCATTATCGCGGCACAGCGCCACAGCCGAGGCATCCATTACCTTAAGATTATCTGCCAGAACCCTGTCATAGGTTACTGTATCAAAACGTTTTGCATCCGAATTCTTCTTCGGGTCGCTATCATATACCCCGTCGACGCTGGTGCCTTTCATCAGCGCATCACACCCCATTTCCGCCGCCCGCAGGGCCGCGCCACTGTCAGTCGTGAAATAAGGACTGCCGACGCCTGCGGCAAAAATCACCACCCGGTCTTTTTCCAGATGCCGTTCTGCACGGCGGCGGATTACCGGTTCGCAGACCTGATCCATCTGGATCGCGCTCTGCACCCGCGTCTGCACACCAATCTGTTCAAGCGCATTCTGCATCGCCAAGGCGTTCATCACCGTGGCCAGCATTCCCATGTAATCGGCCTGCGCGCGGTCCATACCCTGCGCGGCGCCAGCCATGCCGCGGAAAATATTACCGCCGCCGATGACGAGGCATATCTCAAGGCCGGTTTCCTTCGCCGCCTTCACTTCCTGCGCGAGTTCGGCAACGAATGCAGGGTCGATGCCGAACTGCTGATCCCCCATCAACACCTCGCCCGATAATTTCAGGAGGATGCGTTTATATGGCTCAGATGGCATAAGGCTCGAGAATCCGGTTCAGTGTGGGCTAGCCGGTGTCCTTAGCCGCATGGGCTTTATGGCGCAAAGGGAAAGCCTACGGGGATTTTTGCGCCGCGTTGGACTGCACATCAGCCCGACCATGAAATGTACCAGTACATAATGGCATTGGCGTGTTGGCCATCAGTCCGGCATCGACCGCGAAACGCCGAGGAGATTGCTCCTCGCGGCTGCGGAATTTCGGACAGCCTCCGCTGCGTGGAATTCCCGCAGGTTTGACGGAGTTAGCGACGAATGATCACAGGAAAAAAGGCCAGTAACATTCTGGCCAAGGCCTTCGTAATTGGACTGGCGCTGCTTTCATTGCATGCAATTAAGCCTGATCGGGTTAGTGCCCAGGTGACAGTTATCCATGTTGATTGTCCTCCCGGCACTATGGCAGGCTATTTCGGCTGCATGGTGCCACCGCCGCCGGGCGTGAACTATGTCAAAAGTTGGGGTGCCCTGGCATTGGCAGAAGACACGCAGCAATGGGTCACGGCCACCGGATATACCAAGGAAGACAAAGCCAGAAGTGCTCTGCTTTCAGCCTGCAAGGCAGGCGGCCAAAAGTGCCAGATCTACCTTACCTTTCTGAACCAATGCGTTTCAGTTGCCCGTGTGAGCGACGCAAAACTGGCAGGCATCGGGAAGGATACGGTTCACAACGGCAGCAGCTATCAGGAAGCGCAGGAAAGTGCGCTTTCCCAATGCAAAAAAGACTGGGGCTCCAAAAGCTGCACGACAACGATCACCCAGTGCAGCGTCAACAAGATTGAAAGGTAAGTTATGAAGAATCTTTCCTGGCTAGCCTTCATTGCCTTGCCCATTGCATCGATTTCCCCGGCCAGCGCCGGGAACTCCGCATCAACACCAACCCCGTCAAAGACTGCCAGCTCCACGCAAGGCGCAGTGCGCAGCCTTCCGAAAATACATATCGTCGATGTTGTCGACGAAAGCGGATGCAAAAAATTGAAGGGCGGGCTGGCAACCGGTGGAGGGATACTGCTGGGCGGCGGACTTGCTGCAAAAGCCGGGCTTGGGGCCGGTGGAATCTTGGCGGCCGGTATGGCAGGTGAGCAGCTTGGCGGCGCGAAGGACAAATCCGACCGTTGCCGTCAGACGATAAATATCGACGCTACAGCCCCCCGCTCCTGATCCTTACAAAGGATCTTTCAAACAGACGGCATTCGCAGCACATAAAAAACGGCCGCCGGACAGAAGTCCGGCGGCCGCTGAATTCAAACCGATTGCCTGTCCGGCTTAGCCGGCTACGGCTGCCGCCACTTCTGCGGCAAAGTCGCTTTCTTCCTTCTCGATGCCTTCGCCGAGCTGGAAACGGACATAATCCTTCAACACGATAGCGCTGCCAGCAGCCTTGCCCGCCTGAGCAACAACATCGGCAATCGCCGTCTTGTTATCCATAACGAACACCTGGCTGAGCAGAGCGTTTTCCTTGGCGAATTTGGCAATCGCGCCATCAACCATCTTGGCTTGGACTTCCGCAGGCTTGCCGCTTTCAGCAGCTTTTTCCGCCGCAATCTTGCGTTCGCGCTCGATCACATCCGTATCGAGCTGGTCGGCGTTAAGCGCCATCGGAAATGCAGCCGCGATATGCATAGCCAGCTGCTTGCCCAGCGGTTCGAGCACATCGGCGCCAGCATCGCTTTCCAGAGCGACCAGAACGCCGATTTTGCCCAGGTTGGGTGCAGCGGCGTTATGGATGTAAGGAACGACAATACCGCTGGATACTGTGACCGTTTTCATCCGGCGAACCTGCTGGTTTTCACCGATGGTTGCCACGTTGTCCGTCAGCTTTTCAGCGACCGTACCGCCGCCGGGAAAGGCCGCTGCCTTGAGTGCTTCGACATCGTCACCGGTCACGCCCAGCGCGACAGAAGTAGTGTTACGGACGAAATCCTGGAACTGATCGTTCTTGGCAACGAAATCCGTTTCGGAGTTCACTTCGACGGCTACGCCGCGCGTGCCCTCGACAGCCACACCGACCAGCCCTTCGGCGGCGGTACGGCTTGATTTCTTTTGTGCCGTAGCAAGGCCCTTGGCACGCAGCGCGTCAACCGCGGCTTCGATATCGCCACCAGCAGCTTCGAGCGCCTTCTTGGCGTCCATCATGCCCGCGCCGGTTTTCTCGCGCAGGGTCTTTACGTCAGCGACTGTGAATGCAGCCATTGCTCTGTCCTTCTTAAATAGTGTTCGGCGCCGGGCCAGAATTGGGGACTGGACCGGCGCTCTAGATCGCAAATGTGACGGTTTGTGGCCGTCTTATGCGGTGACTTCTGCGGCAACCTCTGCCGGAGGTTCGGCCATTGCGCCAACGTCCTGGCCGGAATCGACTACTGCCCCGCCCTTGCCAGCGATGGCCGCATCGGCAATCGCATCGCAATAAAGGCGCACAGCGCGGCTGGCATCGTCGTTACCGGGAACGGGGAACGCAATCCCCGAAGGATCAACATTGGTATCAAGGATGCCGACCACAGGAATACCAAGAACATTGGCTTCCTTGATCGCAAGATCTTCCTTGTTGGCGTCGATCACGAACATAACCTCGGGAATGCCGCCCATGTCGCGAATGCCGCCAAGGGACATTTCCAGCTTGTCACGTTCCCGCGTCAGCTGAAGGATTTCCTTCTTGGTCAGACCGGAAACTTCGCCCGAAAGCTGTTCTTCCAAAGTCTTCAGGCGTTTGATCGAACCGGAAATGGTTTTCCAGTTTGTCAGCATGCCGCCCAACCAACGGTGGTTGACGAAATGCTGGCCGCTGCGCCGCGCAGCTTCGGCAATTGGATCCTGCGCCTGACGCTTGGTACCAACGAACAGGACCTTCCCGCCCGCGCGCGTGGTCGCGGTGACGAAATCGAGTGCGCGCGCAAACAGCGGCACGGACTGTGACAGGTCGATGATGTGAACGCCGTTGCGTGCGCCGAAAATATACGGCTTCATCCGCGGGTTCCAGCGGTGGGTCTGGTGGCCGAAATGGGCACCGGCTTCGATCAATTGCTGCATTGTGACGGTAGGTGCCGCCATAAGATAATTCCTTCCGGTTGTTCCTCTGGAAAGCTGGAACCTGTGCGGAGATCCCGCGGCAGGCACCGGTATGGGCGCTTTCCATGTGAATTTGCCCGCTTTGGCAGACCGAAAAGACGGCCAGAATCGCGGCGGACGCGGCGCTTTAGCGGCGGTCTGATCGAAAGGCTAGCCAAAATTCTTGCAAAAGTCCTGGTGCCACGCGTAATTCGCGCTTGACAGCGAGGAACAAATAGGGAACATAGCCATAAAGCGGGAACAAACCCGCAGAAGCGATGTTTTCCACACGATATCCACAAACTGTCAACGGACTTGTGGACATGGATTGAAAGTTATCTCGATGACCGGATTGTTGCTTACCACGCTTTTTATCGCCGCCGCCGTTTCGGCGTTGGTCGTTTTGGCCGATTGCGGAATGCGCGGAACGCGTGCCTATCGTCGGCTCAACCACACGATTGCAAAACCTGCCCATTATCAGTTTGTGGTAATGCACAAGGAAGAAACCGCCCACCGGGGCGAAAGGGCTGAACCCCGCTTGCGGCTGGTCAGCCGTTCGGTTGCGGCACGTCGGCCATATCACCTGGTATCGCCGCAACTGCACGCTGCCGCTTGACCTTGGCATAACGCGCGATGCCCAAAGGCATCAATATGAGATAAAGCGCGCAAATGGCAGTCAGTGTCCACCAAGGCTCCAGAAGTAGTGCGGCAAAAACGATGCCGACCACAGCGATCAGTTCCAGTCGCACGCTTTTTCGCGGCCTGATTGACGCCCAGCTAAGCGTCGCGACATTGGAAATCATCAGGAAGGCAATTACCGCCATCCACAAACTCATGGCGACCGGGTTGCGGAAATACTCATACCCCGTCGCCATCCATAAATAGAACGGCAGAAAGACCAGACCCGCCCCCACGGGTGCCGGAACACCGGTCAGAAAGCCGGCCGATTTGTGCGGTTGGTCATCCGTATCGATCTGGGCATTGAAACGGGCAAGGCGCAGCGCACAGCAAATTGCGAATGCGAGCGAGGCGAACCAGCCAACCCGCGGGATTTCCTGCAAGGTCCACAAATAGAGGATAAGCGCAGGTGCCATCCCGAACGACAGGGAATCCGCCAGACTATCCAGCTCTGCTCCAAAACGCGATTGCGCTTTCAAAAGCCGGGCGATGCGGCCATCGATCCCGTCAAGCAATCCGGCCAGAATGACCGCGAATATGGCTTCGCGCCAGTCACCCGAAATGGCGAAGCGAACACCTGTCAGGCCCGAACACAGCGCGGCAGCGGTAATCGCGTTGGGCAATACCGCCCTTAGGGTCAAGCCCTTCACCTTGCCCGCGCCCTGAGGGGCTTCGTCTTCCGCAGCTTTCGGCCCGATCCGGGCGTCACCCGGCGTCATGGGAGAAGGCCGCAACCGCGCATCATTGGGCGATACCTTCGATCAGTTTCTGCTGTCCGATTTCGCCCAGAACCGTTTCGCCTGCGATAGTCTTTTGCCCGATCAGCACCTTGGGATCGGTCCCGGCCGGTAGATACACATCGACACGGCTGCCGAAACGGATCAGCCCGACCCGCTGTCCTGCAGCAAGCATGTCGCCAGGTTTCACAAACGGTACAATCCGGCGCGCCACCAGTCCGGCAATCTGGGTGAAACCGATCGCCACCCCGTCACCGCGTTCAATCAGTATGTGCTGGCGTTCGTTCTCTTCACTTGCCTTGTCGAGATCGGCATTCATGAATTTGCCCGGAATATAGACCAGACGTCGCACTGTCCCTCCGATAGGGGCACGGTTGATGTGGACATCAAACACACTCATGAAAATCGAAATGCGGATGACCTTGCCCGGGGGCATGCCTGCCTCGCCAGTACCGTCATCCCCCTGCAGTTCTGCGGGGGGATCAACTTCTGTAATCAGCGAAACCAGGCCATCGGCTGGCGCGACGATGAAATTGGCGTCCTGCGGCACCACGCGTTCGGGATCCCGGAAAAACGCAAAGACCCCGCCGGTAAGTGCAAGCAGCGGCCAGCCCACAATTTCCCAATCGAAGATCAGCAGGAATATCAGACTGATCGCAAAGGCAATCAGTCCGAATTTGCGCCCTTCGGGATGGATTGCCGGCCATTGCCAGGCGGCATCGCCGCGACCTCTGTTATCTACCAATTCGCCAGCCATGTTCAGTACCTAGATGTTGGGGCCGTGTGCGACAAGCACAACCGCCCGAATTGTACAGGATAAAGGGATTAGGCGGCCTTGCGCACAAATACCGTGCCCGCCGAATATCCTGCACCGAAACTGCAAATGAGACCGGTATCGCCTGCCTTCAAATCATCCTTGTGCAGGTGGAACGCGATGATTGATCCGGCACTCGATGTATTGCCATAAGTATCGAGCACTGTTGGACTCTCGTTCTCATCCGCCTCATGGCCCAACACGCGGTGGGCAATCATGCGGTTCATTCCGGCATTAGCCTGGTGAAGCCACAGCCGGCGCAGGGAATTAGGCTCGATCTCCAAACGGTCGGCTTCAGCCAGGATCATGCTGGCGACCATGGGCACCACTTCCTTGAAAACCTTTCGGCCTTCTTGGACGAACAATTTGTCCGCCGACCCGGCACTTTCGGGATGGGCCCGATTCAGGAAGCCGAAATTATTGCGAATGTTGTTCGAAAAGACTGTCTTCAGCTTGGTGCCAAGAATTTCCCAATGCTGCGGCGGCGCAATGGCCGCATCTTCCACCAGCACGGCAG
Source organism: Erythrobacter sp. (assembly GCA_024642565.1). Taxonomy (GTDB): domain Bacteria; phylum Pseudomonadota; class Alphaproteobacteria; order Sphingomonadales; family Sphingomonadaceae; genus Allopontixanthobacter. The sequence goes on along the minus strand of JAHEAV010000016.1, from coordinate 25,992 downwards.
TGGCGACATCGCCAAAAATGAAATGACTGTCCCGGTCACGCCAATTCAAATGACCGCTGGTGATTTCCGGACTGACCACCAGGACCGAACGCGCATTGCCAGACCTGATGAAATCGGCCGCTGTCTGGATTCCAAATGTGGCAGAGGAACAGGCCACGTTGATGTCGAAACCAAAACCATCGATCCCTAGCGCTTGCTGGATCTCGATCGCCATCGCCGGATAGGCACGCTCCATATTGGATGCGGCGCACAGAACAGCGTCGACTTCGCCTGGCTCGCGCCCTGCCGCCTTCAAAGCTTGCTGCGCCGCCTTGACCCCGATTTCAGCCATGATGGACAATTCATCATTGCCCCGCTCTTCCCATCGCGGCGCCATGATTTCTGGATCAAGCAAGGGTGCTTTGGCCATTACGTGGCGCGCCTTGATCCCGCTCGCCTTCTCGATGAATTCTACCGAACTCAATTCCAGCGGCTTGACTTCATCTTTGGCTATCTGCGCCGCATTCTCGGCATTATATTGCCTGACATAGGCATTGTAGCTGGCAACCAGTTCTTCATTGGATATGCTTTCTGGCGGCGTGAAGAGGCCGGTTGCGGAAATTACGGGGCGGTTCGTCCTGGACATAACAAGTCAATATCGGTGCAGCCCATGGGGGGCAAGGGTGATCACACCGTCAGGGTCAAAGACCCGGCCTTGAAGGCGGCAAGTGGTGGACAGGGCTGGATTCGAACCAGCGTACGCTTGCGCGGGCAGATTTACAGTCTGCTGCCTTTAACCACTCGGCCACCTGTCCACTGACTTGCCTGAAACGGGGGCAACCCCGCAATTTTGGCAGCCCCGTTTCCGGGGCCATCAGGCCGAGAGGCGCCCCAATGGCGAAGCCACGCTTGCCTGTCAATGGGGCGACTGGCATGGGGCGTGACAAGATTGCATTTCAGGGAGTTCCCACACCAATGGCTGACCACAAAACCGACCGAAAACGCGCATTGCGCGGCCGCGCAGGTCGGATGCAGGGCGGGCGCGGCAGCGGCCGGGCCAGCACCGGACAGGTGCGGCTTTGGGGTCACCACGCTGTGGAAGCGGCCCTGACGAATCCCGAACGTTCCCACCGCAAGCTGTGGGCGACCCGCGAAGCTATCGCCACGCTCAGCGGTGAACTCCCTGAAGGCTTTCCGGTGGAATATGCACAACCTGCCGATCTTGCGCGGCTTGTGACCCGCGACACGCCGCACCAGGGGCTGGTCCTTGAATGTGCTCCGCTTGAAGATGTTCACCTGGATGATGTGCTCGCTGCAAAACCAGAAGCGCCGATCATGGTTTTGGATCAAGTGACCGATCCGCATAATGTCGGGGCAATTCTGCGTTCCGCCGCCGCCTTCGGGGCCGCCGCTATCGTCACGCAGGACCGCCATGCACCGCCAGAATCGGGCGTTGTGGCCAAATCGGCGTCGGGCGCACTGGAAGTTGTTCCCTGGGTCCGGGTGGTCAATCTGTCACGTGCGCTCGAACAGATCGCTGAGGCAGGATATTGGCGGATCGGGCTGACCGGCGAAGCCGAAGCGACATTGGCAGAAGCGATGCCGACCGGGCCTGTGGCTCTGGTGCTGGGCGCTGAGGGCGATGGAATGCGTCACAACATCCAAGGCCACTGTGATGCGCTTGCCCGATTGCCCATCGGCGATGCCATCGAAAGCCTGAATGTTTCCAATGCGGCAGCGATCGCGCTTTATGCTGTGGCAACACGCAAAATCTGAGCAACCGGGGGTAAAGGCCAATGGGTACACGTTCGAAGCGAATTGCAGCGACAGGGTTGATAACGGCGCTGGCGTTACTGCTTGGTGGGTGCCTGCTATCGCCCGGCAGTTTCACGTCGCAGCTTGACCTGCGAAAGAGTGGCTCGTTCGCATTCAGCTACAAGGGTGAAGTGTATCTTCTTGCGCTGAGCAAACTGGCGGAACTCGGCAACAAGGTGGACAATGCCGATACAGAATTTGTCGAACAACCCTGCTATTCCGAAGAGGAATTCGAGGAACGCACCTGTTCGCAGGACGAAATCGCCGAACAGAAGCGCGATTGGCAGGGCGAACTGGAACGCAAGGCCAAGTCCAAGAAAGAAGAAGCGGAAATGATGCGCGGCCTGCTGGGCGGGATCGATCCTGCCGATCCTCAGGCGGCGCAGGAATTGGCGGACCGCCTCCGCCGCCAGAAAGGCTGGAACTCGGTCGAGTACAAGGGTGACGGACTGTTCGTGGTTGATTTCGCCATTGGTGGACGGCTGGACCATGATTTCCTGTTTCCCACCATCGAAGGATTCCCGATGTCGAATTTCTTCGTCCTTGTTGCCAATCGCAATGGCGGCACAGTGCGCGTCGACGCACCGGGCTTTTCGGCGCAGGCCGGGGGGAACCCGCTGTCGGGCATGATGGCGGGCATGGCAGGCGCTTTCAGTCAGGCAGAGGATAAGGAAAATGAAAAAGGCCCCGCCGCAATTCCGGAATTGAACGGGACTTTCCGCGTTGTCACCGATGGCGAAATATTGGCCAATAATACCGACGAAGGCCCGATCGCGTCGGCAGCGGGCAAGGTTCTGGAGTGGAACGTCAGCAAGCGCACACAGGTTGCGCCGACAGCGCTGATCAAGATTTCCGACTAGCGCCTTTCGGCCTTATTGCCAGCGGCAAAAGAAAAGCGCCGCGCCGGCTGCTGAGCTGGCGCGGCGCATTTTCGCCTGGAATATCGGGGGCACGTTCCCCCGTATCTTTTCGGTTCGGTTAGTTGACCGAATCCTTCAAGCCCTTGCCAGCCTTGAACTTGGGCTGATTGGAGGCTTTGATCGTCATGGGTTCACCGGTGCGGGGATTTCTGCCGGTCGATGCCTTGCGCTTGGCAACCGAGAATGTGCCAAAGCCAACCAGGCGGACTTCATCACCCTTGGATAGTGATTTGGTAATGGCTTCAAACACACCTTCGACTGCGCTGGCGGAATCGTTCTTCGACAGTCCGCTGGCATCGGCGACCGCGCTGATCAGATCGTTTTTATTCATTCTTGAAACCCCTATGTCCGGCTGAAACGACTTTGGTGACTCACCCTTTGAAGCGCGCGATAGAAGGGATTTTTTTCACCGCTGTCAAAGCCAATTCGGGCCAAATTCAATAGTATCACGGGATTTGTTATCGATTAACGATAAATTGGCCCAGATCGGCACAGGGTTCGGGTCCTGTCACCGCCGGTTGGAACAGGATCCGATCCGAAATGCTGCAAAGCAGCAGAATCAGTGCGCCGTGGGGACGCTTCCAATCGCCGACCCGGTGGGCGATGCCTGGCTGGCCAGATCGTCAGCCTCGGTCCATTCGATTGGAACCGGCGGCGTGACCAGCGCAAGCGCCAGCACTTGATCGACATGTGAAACCGGCACGATTTCAAGACCCTGCTTCACGTTCTCCGGAATTTCAGCCAGATCCTTCACGTTTTCTTCCGGGATCAGCACCAGCTTGATTCCCCCGCGCAAGGCCGCCAGCAGTTTTTCCTTCAGCCCGCCAATGGCCAGAACACGGCCGCGCAATGTCACTTCGCCGGTCATCGCGACATCGGGCCGTACCGGAGTGCCCGACAACGTCGAAACGATTGAAGTTACCATGCCCACACCCGCACTCGGCCCATCCTTGGGCACGGCCCCTTCGGGCAAGTGGATATGGATGTTCTTGCGCTGGAAGATCGACGGTTTGATACCATAAGACGGCGCGCGGGATTTCACGAAACTGAACGCAGCGGCGATGCTTTCGCTCATCACATCACCCAACTTGCCAGTCGACTTGATTTCGCCCTTGCCCGGCGTTGTCACGCTTTCGATGGTCAGCAATTCGCCGCCCACCTCGGTCCACGCAAGGCCAGTCACGGCACCCACCTGCGCTTCATCATCGGACATGCCGTGCTTGAACTTGCGCACACCGGCAAATTCGCTGAGGTTTTCAGCGGTTACGGTAACGCTCTCGGCCTTCTTTTCGAGGATCTGGCGCAGGCTTTTGCGGGCCAATCTGGCGATTTCCCGCTCCAATGTCCGCACCCCGGCTTCGCGGGTGTAATAGCGGATCAGATCCCGCAGCCCATCTTCAGCCAACGTGAACTCGCCATCCTTCAGGCCATGCGCTTCGATTTGCTTGGCGATCAGATGCCGCTGGGCAATCTCGACCTTTTCATCTTCGGTATAGCCTTCCAGCCGGATGATCTCCATCCGGTCCAGCAGGGCTTGCGGCAGATTAAGGCTGTTGGCTGTCGTCACGAACATGATGTCCGACAGGTCCAGATCAAGTTCCAGATAATGGTCCTGGAACTTTGAATTCTGTTCCGGATCGAGCACTTCGAGCAAGGCCGACGCCGGATCACCGCGAAAATCCTGACCCAATTTGTCGATTTCATCGAGCAGGAACAGAGGATTGCTGGTTCCGGCCTTCTTCAGATTGGTCACGATCTTGCCCGGCAGAGACCCGATATAGGTCCGCCGGTGCCCGCGGATTTCCGCTTCATCGCGAACGCCGCCGAGCGATTGGCGCACGAATTCACGGCCTGTGGCGCGCGCGATGCTTTTGCCGAGCGAAGTCTTACCGACGCCCGGAGGTCCGACCAGACACAGGATCGGGCCTTTCAGCTTGTTGGTGCGCGCCTGCACCGCCAGATATTCGACAATCCGGTCCTTGACCTTTTCCAGGGCATAGTGGTCTTCATCCAGAATTGCCTGCGCCTGGGCGATATCCTTCTTGATCTTGCTTTTCTTGCCCCACGGAAGGCCGAGCAGAACGTCGAGATAGTTGCGGATCACTGTCGCTTCGGCGCTCATCGGCTGCATACCTTTGAGCTTCTTGAATTCGGATTCCGCCTTGGCTTTGGCTTCTTTCGACATTTTCAGCGAATCGATCTTCTTCTGAATTTCGGCCATTTCGTCGCCGTCGTCGCCCTCGCCGCCCAGCTCCGACTGGATCGCCTTGAGCTGTTCGTTGAGATAATATTCGCGCTGGGTCTTTTCCATCTGGCGCTTCACGCGGCCACGGATCTTGCGTTCAACCTGCAGCACCGAAAGTTCGCCTTCCATGAAGGACATGACCATTTCCAGGCGCTTGCGCGGGTCCGCTTCGGTCAGCAAGGCCTGCTTGTCGGACAATTTGGTATTAATCGAAGCCGCAATGGCATCGGCCAGCGCACCGGCATCGTCGATCTCGCCCAGATCATCGCCCGCGCCTTCGCCCAGTTTCTTGTTCAACTTGGCATATTCACCGAATTGTTCGACCAGACTGCGCATCATCGCAGTGATTTCACTGCCCGAAACGGTTTGCGGTTCATCAACCGAAACTTCCGCAACCACGAAATCCCCTTCGGGGCGCAGGCGTTCAAGCTGGGCGCGCGCCGCGCCTTCAACCAGCACGCGTACCGTGCCATCCGGCAGCTTGAGCAGTTGCAGGACCTGCGCAACCACGCCCACATCATACAAATCATCACGTTCGGGATCATCACAGCCCGGATCAAGCTGGGCCAGCAGGAAGATATCCTTCGATCCTTCCATGGCCGCTTCCAGCGCGGCCACCGATTTTTCACGCCCGACGAACAGCGGCACGACCATGCCGGGAAACACGACGATGTCGCGCAGGGGGAGGAGGGGGTAAAGGCTCATGTTCTGGTATCCGGTTGTTGGAGCGGAGCCGCGGCGTGCGCGGGCGCATCTGACTTGCAGGCAATATGGGAACGCTCTGCCGCGCCCGCAAGCGATTACAGCATGAACCTGTGGATGCGGTGAACTGGTTGACAAAGGTGACACTGTGTCACCCTCTGATTCTTCATATAAACAATTGTTTTATAGTCTTTTTATTCGAGATTGTCCGGGTGACATCTATCGGACTTAATGGCGTAAAGAAGCGTTTGGCACCGGTAATGCGTGGCATGACCCCGATGTGTAGGAAAGCCAATTATCCTGTCCGGCCGATCGGTGCCGGTTGGTTCGGCGCCACCGATCCGCTATGCCGGTACAATGACTGATCCCAAAACGGCGCCCACAAACCAAAGCGCGGCGTCCTTCATCGCGGCGGTCGAGCCACACCAGAAACGCGAAGACGCCAAAATTCTGGACGCCCTGTTTCGCCGGATAACCGGTTGCGACCCGCAAATGTGGGGGCCAAACATCATCGGCTATGGCGCATACCGCACGACCTATGCCAGCGGGCGCGAAGTCCATTGGTTGCGGACCGGATATTCACCGCGCAAGGCCAAGCATTCGCTTTACCTGATGGGCGGCTATTGTGATGAAATTCACGGCAAACGGCGGGACGAAAAATTGTCCCGACTAGGCAAGCATTCCACCGGCAAAAGCTGCCTTTATATAAACCGGCTGGCCGATGTTGATATGACCGTTCTGGAACAGATTATCGCAGACGATTGGGCCGCAATGAAGCGGCTCTATCCCGAATAATCGGGGCCTTACATCCCCGGCAGATTGAACCCCGGCGGCAGGCCCATCCCGCCCTGCATTTCCTTCATCTGTTCGTTGGACACCCGGTCAGCCTTGTCGCGCGCATCGTTGAAGGCCGCGGTGATGAGGTCTTCCAGCATCTGTTTTTCTGCGGGCACCATCAAACTGTCGTCAATCTGCACGCCAATCATCCGGCCCTTGGCTGTGCAGCGCACTTTCACAATGCCGCCTCCCGAAACGCCCTCAACCTCGATCGCGTCGAGTTTGACCTGCATTTCGTTCATCTGCGTCTGGATGGTTTCTGCGGCCTTCTGCGCGGCCTTGATCATTTCTTCCATCGATTGCATCGGTATTTCCTTGGCTTAGGCGTTACGGCTCCACGCGGGGGCCTGTGATGTATGTGCAGAGTCTTCTTCGCCAACAATCTCCGCACCGGGAAAGGCTGCCAATGCGGCCTCTACCAGAGGATCGCTGCGAATCTTCTCATGTTCCGATGCCTTCGCGGCTTCGGCCTGTTCAACCAAGGTAGGAACAGCATCGCCATCCGCAAGTTCCACGGCCCATTGCTGGCCGCTCAATTCGCTCAGCGCGGCGCGCATATCCTTGGCCAGATCATCGGTAAAGCCGTCGGCCCGCTGGAAAAGTAACCGTCCGGGTTCAAGCAGGACCACCCGCACCTGCATCTGCATCCGGTTGGCCAGCAGCATATGGCCGGGCGCCTTCGATCGCGACACTTTGGCAACCAGTTCCGCCCAGTCGAGCGCCGCGGCAGGCGCCGCGCCGGATGCGGTATTGGGTGCACCGGACAATCCGCCATCAGCCGCCGGAGCCGCAGTGACGCCATTTTTCACCAGATCTTCCAGCTGCTTTGCCAATTTGCCGGGATCGGGCAAATCCGCGGCGTGCAAGGCGCGAAGCAAGGCCATTTGCGCCGACGCCAGCGGATCTGGCGCACCGCGCACTTCGTCATGCCCCTTGAGCAGCAATTGCCACAATCGGTGAAGCTGACCGGCCGACAATTGCCCGGCCCATGCGGTCAGCGCCGCGCGCTCTTCCTCGGTTGGTGCATCCGCCTCAGCGCCGCTGACCTGCGCCACGGTGATCCGGTGGACCAGATCCATCAGGCCGCGCATCAGGGCAAGCGGTTCCACCCCCAGCGCATATTGATTGGCTATCGCCGCCAGCAATTCCTTGGCATCGCCATCGAGAAGATGGCCCAGCAGCCGCCTTTGCGCGCTCTTGTCAGCCAGACCGAGCATGTCGCGCACGCGGGCGGCGGTAACCTTCGCGTCATGTTCCAGATCGGCATGGGCAATGGCCTGATCGAGGATCGAGAGACCATCGCGGACCGAACCTTCCGCCGCCGCCGCAATCATATGCAGCGCCTCCGGCTCCGCAGCGACCGCTTCCTTTTCGCAAATCATGGCGAAATGCGACTGCAATTCTTCCGCATGAATACGGCGCAGGTCGAAGCGCTGGGTCCGGCTGAGCACCGTCACCGGCAGTTTGTCGACCTCCGTCGTCGCAAACAGGAACTTCACATGCGCGGGCGGTTCTTCCAGCGTTTTGAGCATCGCGTTGAAGGCGTTGCGGGACAGCATATGCACTTCGTCGATAATGTAGATCTTGTAGCGCGCGCTGACTGCGGCATAGCGGACCGCCTCGATAATATCGCGCATATCGTCAACGCCGGTATGGCTGGCCGCATCCATTTCGATCACGTCCATGTGGCGGCCTTCGGCAATTGCCACGCAAGGTTCGCATTCGCCGCAGGGATCGATTGTTGGCCCGCCCTTCCCGTCTGGCCCGATGCAGTTGAGCGCCTTGGCGATAAGCCGCGCGGTCGATGTCTTGCCGACCCCGCGCACCCCGGTCATCAGGAAGGCATGTGCCAGCCGGTCCCGCTCAATCGCATTGGCCAGCGTGCGCACCATCGGTTCCTGGCCGATAAGTTCGCTGAAGGTTTGCGGACGGTATTTGCGCGCCAGCACGCGGTACGGCTGGCTGGTGTCTGATGGCGGGATCGCGGGTCTGGCAGCGGGCGCAGCGTCAGTCGGAACCGGATCGCCAAACATCGCCGACTGGCCCGCAGCCTCCAGCTCGGCAGCCGACAGCGCGGCTTCCTGCTCGTCCTCTGCCCACGGAACCTGATCCGAATTTTCCGGTGAATCGCCCATATCCGACTAGGTAGGACACCGCCGCCCGCTTGTCGAAGGGTGTCGGGATTTTTCTGCTGACAGTTCGGCGAATTGTCATGCTGCAACCATTATCGGCCCACCTTGCTGCCGAACCACAGCTAGCGCGGGCTGACGCGTATGTGCCAGATTGCAGGGGTTTGCCGCGCCCGTTCTGCGCGGATAAAACAGTAAAAGGAGCCGAGCGACCCGCCGCCATTCGTTGTGGCTGCTTCCTTCCGGACCTGACCAGGTTGGCGAACACGAACGTCCACCCGACTCCCGGGCGGGCATATGGCGGGGAAAAGGGCCATTTGCAAGGCCGGACCGGCAGACCCCGGAATCGGTCGCGGCGATCCGGTCTACCGGAAATTGTCGGCGTAAGCCTGGATCTTGAGCGCCCGTGGCGGTGTATTATGGACACGCGCGGCAATGCCATATTTATCGGCATAGGCCCGGGCAGCGTCCTTGGTCGGGAAGGACAGCTGGACCTGCGCCTGCGTATCGCTGCTGCCGGTCCAGCCCATCAAGGGGTCGGCACGGCGCGCTTCGGATTGCTCGAATTCGAGCACCCATTCATCGGTCCGTGCCTTGCCGGACTGCATCGCGTTTTTCGGGCGTTGGTATATTCGGGCTGCCATGCGGGCTGCGTTAATTCAGTCTGGCTGCCGTGAAAAGGCGTTTTTCGTCTTCAGGCTGGGCTTTTCGGTCCAGGGTTCGTCCGGCCAGCGATGTTTTGGATAGCGGCCCTTCATGTCTTTCACCACATCGCGCCAGCTGCCGCGCCAGAAACCCGGCAGATCGCGGGTTGATTGGATCGGCCGGCCTGCCGGACTGGTCAGCTTGAGCAGCAGCGGCGAGGTGCCCACCGCCGGATGGATATCCAGACCAAACAGGGCCTGCACCCGCACTTCCACGCTTGGCGCATCGTCCCCGGCGTAATCGATCGTGTGGGCGCTTCCCGCAGGAGATGTGAATTCGCGCGGGGCAAGTCGGTCAAGCGTCTGGCGGCTGTCCCAATCAAGTTGAGCCAGCAGCGCATCGGCCACCTTGCCCGCTGACAAATCGAGATCACGCCGACCGGCCAACAGGGGGCCAAGCCATTGGTCGGCGCTATCCTGCAGGGAATCGCGGGACAGGGCCGCGACGCCGCTGTGCCGCGCGCGCGCAAGCAGGCTGGCGGGTAACAGACGCGGCAAATCTTCCCTGGCCTTTTGCAGCAGAAGGTCAGCAATGGCGGCGCGGTCCGGCTTCGGGTCCGGACCGGTCGTGAGTGTGATTGCCCCAAGCCGCCGCTCCAACCGTGCCTCGGCCCGGCGTTCACCGGTGTTCCATTTGAGAAGCGAACGCCGCTCGATCAATTCGCCAAGGTGATCCTCTATTTCCTGCACAGTCAGCGCAGCCGCCGCAGTGATCCGCGCGCCCTTGGCCTGGCCCTGTGCATCGGCAATGATCAGCCACTCGGCGCGGGCAAGCGAGGAAGCGGGGTCAAGAAAATAGCCGCGCCCCCCGGCGGAAATCCAGTTTTCGCCAGCGGCATCGCGGCGTCTCGCGATATTGTCCGGATTGGCCAATGCCAGAAACAACGCCGGATTGGGCAATTTGTCTGCGGATTCTTGATCCATCCGTGCATCCACCGATTTCGCCCAGCGGTCCGCCAGTTTGCGCGAGATATCGGCACGCGGCGCACCATCCGTGTCCCACCGGCCTAGCCGCTGGAGCAGATCATCGCCGCGTCCGCCCAGCCCGCGTTCCTGCATCAACAGCACCAGCCGCGCCGCACTGCGCGCTTGCCCGGACCGCGCGCCAAACAGCACCGCAGCCGCCGCAATCGGGTCCATTGGCAGGGCGGCGACGTTTCGGCCCCAGCCAGTGATCCGCCCATTTGCGTCCAGCGCGCCCAGCTTTGCCAGCCGGTCCCGCGCAGCCGCAACCGAAGCGGCAGGCGGATTGTCCAGCCAGGCGAGCGCATTTGGATCGGTGGTTCCCCAGCGCGCCAGCGACAGCACCAGCGGCGCAAGATCGGCGATCTCGATTTCCGGCGGATCGAAGGCCGGACGCCCCGGATGCGCGGCCTCTTCCCACAAGCGATAGGCAACACCCGGCCCCAATCGGGCCGCGCGGCCCGCGCGCTGCGCCGATGCAGCCTGACTGGCGCGGTGGGTCACCAGATGGGTCGTGCCCGCTGCCCGGTCAAATTCGGCCCGGCGTGACAGGCCGCTATCAACCACAATCGCCACACCTTCCAGCGTGAGTGACGTTTCGGCTATGGCCGTTGCCAGCACAATGCGGCGCCGGCCATCGGGATCACGGCGGACTGCGGCACGCTGGGCGGCCGGTTCAACCTGCCCATGCAGCGGCAGGATCGGCACATCGGGCAGCTTTGCCGCCAGCCGTTCGCGAACCCATTCGATTTCACGCACACCGGGCAGGAAGGCGAGGAGATCGCCCTCCTCTGCGCGCCATGCGGTCAGGATCGCGCTGGCCATTGCATCTTCGATCCGCAGATCGGGTTTCGACCCGAGCCATTCGATCCTCAGCGGATAGGCCTTGCCTTCGCTTTCGATAACCGGTGCCTGATCACCCAGAAGCCGGGCGAACCGCGCGCCGTCGATCGTGGCGGACATCACGCAAATGCGCAGGTCTTCGCGCAGAACGGCGCGGCTTTCCAGTGCAAGCGCCAGACCAAGATCACTGTCGAGATGCCGTTCATGCGCCTCGTCGAACAAAACCGCCGAAACGCCCGATAGCTCCGGATCATCGACAATCCGCGCGACGAAAATTGCTTCGGTCATGACCAGAATCCGCGTCCGGGCTGACTGTTTGCTATCGAGGCGGGTGAGGTAACCGATGGTCTCGCCGGGTTTTTCGTCCAGCATCTGCGCCATCCGTTCTGCCGCCGCGCGTGCGGCAACCCGGCGCGGGCTAAGCAGGATGATCAGGCCGGTGCACCACGGCTGGTCAAGCATGGCCGGGGCAACAGCAGTCGTCTTCCCGGCCCCGGGCGGCGCGACCAGCACCGCGGCCCCTTCACGGCCAAGGGCCGCAAGCAATTGCGGAAGCACCGCGTTGATGGGCAAGGCATTATTCATCAGATTTGCATTCGCGGTGAACCGGATGCCATCGGCTGCCTTTCGGTCGGCACAGGACGACCCGCTGCGGGTATTTCGCCCTAATACCCGCGCGCAACCGCAAATTCGGCCGCTTCAGCCATCGCCGCACGGGCTTTCCCGTCAGGAAAGATCGAAAGCGATTCGATGGCGCGATTGGCAAAATGGCGCGCGCGGTCACGGGTGGCTTCAACCGCGTCATACTTGCCAATCAATGCGACAGCTTCGGCCAGATCATCATTGCTGGTGCGGTGGCCGGAAATCGCATCCCGCCAGAACTTGCGTTCTTCTTCGTTCCCGCGGGCATAGGCAAAGATCACCGGCAGGGTCATTTTGCCTTCGCGGAAATCGTCCCCCCGATCCTTGCCCATCAACGCCGCGTCCGAATCATAGTCAATTGCATCGTCGACCAGTTGGAAAGCGATGCCCAGATTGCGGCCATAATCGTCAAGCGCCTGTTCCTGGCGTTCGTCACATTCGGCGACGACCGCAGCAATGCGGCTGGCGGCGGCGAACAACGCGGCCGTTTTGGCGCCAATGATGTTGAGATAGCGTTCTTCGCTGGTTTCGATCTGGCGCTGCGCGGTCAACTGGTCCACTTCGCCTTCCGCGATGATGGCGCTGGCGCTGCTGAGGATCTTGAGCACTTTGAGGCTGCCGTCCTCAACCATCAGTTCAAACGCGCGGCTGAACAGAAAGTCACCGACCAGCACCGTCGCCGGATTGCCAAAGATGATATTGGCCGCGGCCTTGCCCCGTCTAAGATCGCTGCCATCCACCACATCATCATGCAGCAGCGTGGCTGTGTGGATGAATTCGACCGAGGCCGCGAGCTTGTAATGCCGCGTGCCCTGATACCCGACCAGCTGGGCGCCCGCCAAGGTCAGCATTGGCCTGAGCCGTTTGCCGCCGCCTGAAATCAGATGCCCCGCCAGGGCCGGGATGAGCGGAATTTCGCTTTGCATCCGGTCAAGAATAACGGCGTTCACCGCATTCATGCCCGAAGCCGTCAACGAAAGCATCGGATCAAGGGTGGGGCCGGGTTCGGCCCGCTTTAGCGGCAGGGGAATTATATCTGCGGTCATGTCGCTAGCGCACATGCGCAAGCGCGCCCCGTTTGACAAGCTTGGATTCCGCGACGAGTGCGTGATAAGCGCGGAGTCGATGACCAACACCAATGCCACTGATCCGGGGCCCGACCCGCAACTCGCTTCGTTCCGGCGCAGCATCGACAATATCGATGCTGCGCTGATCCACATGCTGGCCGAACGGTTCCGGATCACCCAGTCGGTGGGGGAATATAAGGCGAAAAATGCCCTGCCGCCCGCCGATCCGGGGCGCGAGCAGGAACAGGTGGCCCGGCTGCGCACATTGGCCGAACAGGCCGAACTCGATCCGGAATTCAGTGAGAAATTCCTGCGGTTCATCATCGATGAAGTGATCCGCCATCATGAAAAGGCCCGCAGCACTTGAACAGGCCCGCCATCGGGGTTTTTGCGTAGGGGCATTCCAAGGGTATTTTGACTATGACTGGCCCAAAAGCCGGTTATGTCGCGGCACCGCATCATAAAATCACCAAATGGCGACGGGCCCGCAAATTTTCTGATTGGCCGGCGATCCGCCGCGCGCCTGCGGGTACACTTGCCAGCACGATTGGTTCTCCTTGGCGGTGATCGACCGTGTTCTCTGTGCGACATTTCGCAAACCGGGGCGCGGGTCCTATGCGAAGCAGGAGTTGCGGAGGGTGACGAAGGCATACTTCAATGCACCGAACTCGATGTATTCTGCACGGTTACACGGGTCGATAAAGCGGACATCGGGCTGCGCTTCGAGGAAGAAGTGAGCATGGAGATTGTCGAAAAACTTCGGCGCGAGAATGATTTCTTTCCGATTGATCGCCGGTCACCACTGCGACAATTCGCGAAGGCATGGGTTGATGGTTCGATCAAATAAGAACACCGCGCGATTTAGCTCACCCTTGGCAAGACCAACCTGACAAGCAATCCGCCGAGATCTTCGCTTTCGGCCAATTCTACCGCGCCGCCATAGATTTCCGCCACATCGCGGACGATCGAAAGGCCCAGACCCGTGCCCGGTTTGCCAGTATCCAGCCGCGCCCCGCGGTCGAACAGTTCATCACGCTTGTCTACCGGGATACCGATTCCGTCATCTTCGACCCAGATCACACAGTTCTTCGGATCGGGTTCGGCATCGACAGTAACAAACACACTGCCGCCGCCATATTTCGCGGCATTTTCCACCAGATTGCCGAGAATTTCGTCAAGGTCCTGCCGTTCGATGGCCACGACAGCCTGGCGGTTTCCGTCAAGATCGAACCGGCCTTCCGGATAAAGGCGTTCAACCGCGCGGCGCACCGCTTCCGCGCAGTCCCATACCGGCGTCTGCGCATGGCCCACGGCCCGGCGTCCAACCGCCCGGGCCCGCGCCAGATGGTGATCGACATGGCGGCGCATGGTCGTCGCCTCCCGGATCACAGTATCGGGCAGATCGGCAGCCTTCGCTGTGGCCGCATTGTTGATGACAGTCAGCGGCGTCTTCAGCGCATGGGCAAGGTTGCCCGCATGGGTGCGCGCTTCTTCGGCCTGCTTTTGCGAATGGGCGAGCAGCGCGTTCAGTTCTTCCACCAGTGGCTGCACTTCCATCGGCAGCGGGTCGGTGACCCGGTTTGAGCCGGTGGTCCGGATCGACTGGATCGCTTCCCTGATGCGGCGCAGGGGGCGCAGGCCATAATAGGTTTGCAGAGCGGCCATCAGGAACAGGCCGAGGCCCAGAATTGCAAAGCTCCAGGCCAGGATCGAACGAATGCGGTTGATCTGGTAATCCAGTTCTTCCCGCGCAGAAGCCACCGCGAAAGTCCAGCGCGTTTCGCTGTCGGGCAGAATTACCGTCCGTTCGAGCACGCGCAGGGGTTCGCTGGCGAATTGCGTACTGTCATAGGCATGGGTGTGGGAATCGAAGTGATCGCCCTGCGTTTTCAGGCTGCGGTCCCACAGGCTGCGCGAAGGGAAATCTTCATGGTCCTTGCCGCTGATCTGCCAGTAAAGCCCGCTGTTGGGTTCAAGAAAACGCTGATCCCCCAATGACCGATAGAAAAACACCTCCCCGTCGGAGCCGATTTCGGCAGAGGCGACCATCGCCGTGAGCATATATTCCAGCTGATCGTCGAAATTATTCTGGACCAGATTGGCCAAGGTCCGGTCCAGTGCGAAACCGCCGGCCAGCAGCAGGATGGTGATCCAGCCCGCCGCGATCACCATCATCCGTCGGGACAGGCTGCCGGTATGCGGCGCGGCCGATTCCGACGTGTCCGATGTGCGCGCATCCCCGGCTATTTCATGATCAGCACGCATCGACAACAGCCGGTATCAGTTGGCGCGCGGTTGGTCGGCTGGATCGTCGAGACTGTAGCCAAGGCCGCGAATCGTCGTGATGACGTCTGCCCCCAATTTCTTGCGGATGCGGGTAACAAAAACTTCGATCGTGTTCGAATCGCGGTCAAAATCCTGATCGTAAATATGTTCGATCAGCTCCGTGCGGCTGACCACCTTGCCCTTGTGATGCATCAGATAGGACAGCAGCTTGTATTCCTGCGCGGTCAGCTTGACCGGTTCCCCGTTCAGGGTAACCCGGCCCGAACGGGTATCCAGGCGCACATCCCCGGCCATCAATTCGCTGGAGGTGTTACCCGAGGCGCGGCGGATCAAGGCCCGAAGCCGGGCGATCAGTTCTTCGGTCTGGAACGGCTTGGCCAGATAATCGTCTGCCCCGGCATCAAGTCCGGCCACCTTGTCCGACCAGCTATCGCGTGCCGTCAGCACCAGCACGGGAAAGCTCCGGCCTTCCTTGCGCCACATGCCAAGCACGGTCAGCCCGTCGATTTCCGGCAGGCCAAGGTCGAGAACCACGGCATCGTAATCCTCCGTGCTGCCCAGATAATGCCCGTCCTCACCATCGGTGGACAGGTCCACCGCATAGCCGGTCTGCTCGAGTGTTGATTTCAATTGCAGGCCGAGTGTGGGTTCATCCTCGACAATCAAGATCCGCATGCTGGCAAATTCCCCGTAATAATAGGAGCCGCTAAGTGGGCTTTTGTACCAAACGCGTCAACTCGCCTGCGGTTTCGCAAGGCCGTTTTAGACGAATAACGTTCGGGGTGGACCGGATCAGCGGCTGCGCTGAAGAATGCGGCCGGTGCGGGCATCAATGTCGATGAAGCTAACGCGTCCGTCCTTGATGAATTTCAGGCGATACGCCATCGCCGTCGAATCATAGGCCGGGCCGAGATATTCCGAATCGCGCATACTCGGCAGAATCCGGCGTTCGATTTCACGCAGGGACAGCACATTGCCAGCCTGCATTTCCTTGCGCGCTTCGCCCTGGTCACTGCTCTGCTGCGCCAGCGCATGGGGCGCCATTGCGCCGCTCAGCGTCAGAATCGCAGCCAGACAGGAAGCAATGATCTTGGTCATAATGCCTTCCTGACTAGTTGCGATCCATTGAACAAGGTGTGAATGCACCTATGCCCTATTGTTCAGCCTTTTTGCGCCGTCAGCGGGTCATTTCATATTTGACCGTCAGGGTCACGCTGGTGCCAACCCGCCCCGGCTCAACCGGCGTTGCCATGGCCTCCATCGCCGAATCCATCGATTTCATGACCATTGGCCGACCAGCAGAGATGCTCTCGCTCACTTCGAGCAGACGCACACCGGTATAGCCTGCCCAGCGCGCATATTGCTGCGCTTCGGCCTGTGCCCGCTGCATAGCGGACTGGCGCGCCTTGGCCTTCACCGCTGAATCGTTATCAATCGAAAAGTCTGGTCCGGAAAGATCGGTGGCGCCAGCGGCAACCAATGCGTCCAGCACATTGCCGGTTTCCGCGACCTTGCGCAAAGTCGCGCTGACCCGGTTGGATGCCGAATAGCCGCGGAATATCTGCCGCTGAGCCGTCTGGTCATAATCGTAACGCGGGCTCAGATTGATCCCGCTGGTCTGGATATCTTCCGCTTTGATACCCAGAGCCTTCAGACGCTTGATGACCTTGTCCATTTCGCCCGCGTTCTGGCGCATTGCGGCAACCGCCGTGGCGGCTTCGGTCGTCACGCCTGCGCCAATGGTGGCAATATCGGGCTTGGCGCTGATGCTTTCATTGACCGACAATTCGACCACCGGACCGCTTGCCTGAATTTGCACCTCGGCGCCAAGCGCTGGCGATGCGAATGCGGTCATGGCGAGGGCGGAAAATGCAATATTTTTCATAAGATACTCCACATTGATGCCGCCATGTGTCGGCTGCCGGATTACTCCCAGCTGAACCCGATTCGCCCAAAACATTTTTCGATGGTGGACCGCTGGGGCTGGTCAAGCTAAGCGCGCCGCGATGGCGCAACCTCCAATCCTCAGCTGGGAAAAACTCGGCCTTCAGCAAGGTGGCCGTTGGCTGTTCCAGGATCTCGATCTGCATGTCGGCCCGCGCGACCGGCTGGCGCTGATTGGCCGGAATGGTGCCGGCAAAACCACTTTGTTCCGCATGATCATGGGCGAAGTGGATGCCGACCGGGGTATTCGCAAGGTCAAGCCCGGCACACGGATTGTGGTGCTGGAACAAGAACCCGATTTTACCGGCTTTGCCACGCTGATGGATTTCGCACTGAGCGGCAAGGATGCGCCGGCCATGCATGAAGTGGAAGCCATCGCCGGGCAGTTGGGCATCGATTTGGCCACGGCGGCCGAAGGTGCCAGCGGGGGCGAACGGCGCCGCGCCGCCATCGCACGTGCGCTGGCAATGGACCCTGATCTGTTGCTGATGGACGAACCGACCAATCACCTCGATCTTGCCGCAATTGCGTGGCTGGAAGACTGGCTGACGCGGTACAAGGGTGCCTTCATCGTGATCAGCCATGACCGCACCTTCCTCAAACGTCTAACCAATGCGACCTTGTGGCTCGACCGCGGCACGATCCGCCGCAAGGATGTCGGCTTTGGCGGATATGAAGCCTGGGAAGAACAGGTCTATGCCGAAGAAGCCCGCGCGGCAGACCGGCTGGACGCCAAACTGAAGCTCGAAGCGCATTGGTTGGAACGCGGCGTCACCGCGCGGCGCAAACGCAACCAGGGCCGCCTCGAAGCGCTGTACAAATTGCGGGCTCAGCGGGCCGCGATGATCACGCCGGGGGCAACCGCAAAGCTGGGGCTTGAAGCCGATAGCGAGAACAAGTCAAAATCCGTGATTGTCGCGGAAAAAGTCCGCAAGAGTTTTGGCGACCGGGCGATCATCAAGGATTTCAGCCTGCGCATCCAGCGCGGCGATCGGATCGGCGTGGTCGGATCGAACGGGGCAGGCAAAACCACCCTGCTCAAGCTGCTGACAGGCGAACTTGAACCCGATAGCGGCAGCGTGACCATCGCCAGGACACTGACCGGCGTGATGATCGATCAGCAGCGCAGCCTGATGCAAGGCGACAAGACCGTGCGCGAAGTGCTGGCCGAAGGCGGGGACTGGATCGATGTGCGCGGTGTGCGCAAACATGTGCAGGGCTATCTCAAGGAATTCCTGTTTGATCCGGGGCTGGTTGATACCCGGATCGGCACCCTTTCCGGCGGCGAGCGATCGCGGCTGCTGCTGGCACGGGAATTCGCCCGCAAGTCCAACCTTCTGGTGCTGGATGAACCGACCAACGATCTCGATCTCGAAACGCTCGATTTGCTGCAAGAAGTGATCGCGGATTACGAAGGCACCGTGCTGATCGTCAGCCACGACCGTGATTTTCTCGACCGGACGGTGACGATCACCCTCGGCCTTGATGGAAGCGGTGTGGTGGACATTGTTGCGGGCGGATACGAAGATTGGGAAAAGAAGCGCAGCGAACGGACCGTTTCCGGAACGCCCAAGGCGGCGCGCAGCCAGCCCGCTGCCCCGCCCCGCACTGCGGCGCCGAAAAGCGCCAAACTCAGCTACAAGGATCAACGCGATTACGAGCTGCTGCCAGCCCGGATCGAGGAACTGGAAGCCGCCATCGTGCGGGGAGAGGGCATTCTTTCCGACCCGGACCTGTTTACCGCTGATCCCCAGAAATTCGCCAATATCTCAGCGGGCATCGAAAACGCGCGCGCCGAAAAGGAAGCCGCGGAAGAACGCTGGCTGGAACTGGCCGAATTGGTCGAGGGCTGAAGGGCGTCACGCGATCCGGTAATACCCCGCGACACGGTCCAGTGCCAACTTCAACACCAGCTTGCCGCTGCGGGCGGGCCAGCTCAGGGCTTTCTCGGCTTCGAGCATACTCTCGCCCGCGCAGGCCACGCGCCAAAGAATGTCGCAAAGGCCGCTGCCTGCCGCCTGCATGGCACCGTCAAAGCGCGCCTTGGCGGCAATCTGCCGTTCCGTCGGGCTTAACCCGCGGTCGCCCGTGCCGGAAATGCGCACCGGGTCCCAGCGCATGGTAACCGAAGGGGCAAGCTGCGCCCGCTCGTAATCGCCGCGCAGGCGCTCGCCCGCATCGAACAAACGATCATCGAGATGCCCGCGCGCGTGAAGCCAGGACAATGGCGATTCTGCCAGATTCACGGTCACGCTGCGTCCGCGCAATTTTGTCCCGCGTTCGCGGCGGGCACCTTCTGCGGTTAATTCCATTTCGACCAATTGGCGGCTCATAGGCAAAATCTCTCCTTCTCGGCACGAATCACCGCTTGCCAAAATGAACCACTTGTAGGAAAGTAAAAAACCGATTTGGTTAGTAAGGTGGTGCGTATGATCAACCGGATTCGCGACATTCGCAAAGAAAAGGGCTGGACCCTGTCCGAACTGGCCGAAGCCTGCCATCCGCCCACTACCGCGCAGACGATCGGCCGGCTCGAAACCGGAATGCGCAATTTGTCGATCAAATGGATGGACCGGATTGCCGCCGCGCTGGAAATCGAACCGGCGATGCTTGTGCGGTCCGAGACTATCGCCCATCCTCAGGTCGTGGCCGTGTTGACGGAAAGCGGGGCTGAAGCACTGGCCAAACCGCGCGATGCCATCCTCCCAGCCGAAATGGGCGGTGACGGTGCCTTGATCCTCCTCAACGTGGAAGCGAGTAGCGGCGAATATCGTCTGGGCGACCAGTTGTGGCTGCGGCAAATCGATCCGGATGATGCGCAGCGCGCGATCAATCGCGATGTTCTTGCCCCCCGCCCCGGTGGGCGGTTCGCCTTTGGGCGGCTGATCGACCGGCGGGGCGCGCTCATTGGTCTCTTGCCGCCGGGAACCGGTCAAAAGCAGATCGTGGTCGACAACCCGGCCTGGATCGCAGTGGCTGAAATGCTGGTGCGCAAATTGTGAAGCGCCTGCTGTCAATTTCCACGCTTTATCCCAATGCCCATGCCCCGCGCTTCGGAACTTTTGTGGCGCGTTCGCTAGAGGCGTTGGCCGCCCGCGGCGATTGGGACGTTACCCTGATCAATCCGATCGGCATTCCGCCTGTTCCGTTTGGCAAATATCGTCCTTTGGCGGCAGCGGCCGTTGATGCGGCGGAACACGGCGTAAAGGTCTATCGGCCCAGCTTTCCCCTGATCCCGCGTCTGGGGGTACGCTTCAATCCGGCGTTGATCGCCCGCTCCATCATGCGGCTGGCCCAGCAACTCCATGCAGAGCAACCCTTCGATCTGATTGACGCACAATTCTTCTATCCTGATGGCCCGGCGGCGGCGCGCATTGCCCGAGAATTGAACCTGCCGCTGTCAATCAAGGCGCGGGGTTCCGATATTTCTTTCTGGAGCGAACGCCCCTTTGCGCTCCGCCAGATGCTGGACGCAGCGCGGCAGGCTGCAGGTTTGCTGGCGGTATCGGGCGCGCTGGCGAGCGATATGGCCAAACTGGGCATGGATTCGGGCAAGATCACCCTCAATTATACCGGTCTCGACCGGGACCGGTTTCGCCCGCTCGACCATACCGGTCTGCGGAAACGGCTTGGGCAGAAGCTGGGATTTGCTCTTTCCGATGCCCAGCCGCTGCTTGCCAGCATCGGGGCCTTGACCCCGCGCAAGGGTCAACACCTGATCATAGCCAGTTTGCCCGCTTTGTCCGACGCGCAGCTACTTCTCGTCGGCAAGGGGGAGGAGCGCGCATCGCTGGAGGCGCTGGCCCGCCGACTGGGCGTTTCCGACCGCGTCCATTTTCTCGGTTCGGTTGACCATGATCTGCTGCCGATCATTCTGTCGGCTGCGGACATCATGGTTCTGCCATCATCGAATGAAGGGCTGGCCAATGCCTGGGTGGAGGCGCTTGCCTGCGGCACTCCGCTGGTCATCTGCGATGCCGGTGGTGCGCGGGAATTGGTGACGGGCGCGGCTGCGGGCCTTATTGTCGATCAGTCGGCGCACGCCATTACCGACGGAATCCGCCAGATACTTGCCAACCCGCCAGCCGCTGAGGCCGTTACGCCATTTGCCGAGCGTTTCAGCTGGTCCGCCAATGCCGCCGGTCTGGCAGAATATTACGAACGCCTTCTTGCCCGATAGCTGGGCTCAGGACCGCTCGCGCGCGATCCTGTCCTGCCGGTCCGCCACGGTTTCCTGCGGCACGAAGCTGTGCGAATCCACGCCCATCCAGATCAGGATCGGCGCCGCCATGTAAATCGAACTATAAGTGCCGACGAACAGACCGAAGGTGATCGCCGCGGTCATGCCGAACAGGTTTGCCGGGCCGAAAAACAGAATAGGGATCAGCGCAATCAGCAGCGTCAACGATGTCATCACGGTTCGCGCCAGTGTTTCGTTGACGGAAAGATCCAGCAATTCCGGTAGAGGCATCTTGCGGAATTTCTTCAGATTTTCGCGAATGCGGTCATAAACCACGATCGTATCGTTCAAGGAATAGCCGATAATTGCCAGCACGGCGGCAACGATCTGCAGACTGAATTCCATCTGGGTCAAAGCGAACAGGCCCAGGGTCAGCGAAACGTCATGGACCAGCGCAAATAATGCGCCGACGCCGAACTGCCATTCGAAACGGACCCAGATATAGAGGGCAATCGCCACCATCGCCGCCAGCAGCGCATAGGCCGCCTTTTCGCGGAATTCGCCCGCCACCTTGCCAGAAACCGTGTCATTCCCGTCCCGGCGGACATGGTCATAGCTCGCCTGGATTTTGCCGATCACCTTGTCGCCAATGGCCGTAGCCGCGCCAGGCACGCCTTCCGCCGAAGCTGGTAGCCGGACGCGAATCGAAACCTGGTTGGGCGCGCCAAAGCGTTGGATCACCGGATCACCGTAACCCAGTGTTCCGATCTGTTCGCGCAAATCGGAGATCGGCGCTTCTACGCGCTGTTCGAACGTAATGCGGACTTCCTGCCCACCGGCAAAATCCACGCCGTAATTAAGGCCGTTGGCGAACACCAAAGCCCAGCTCACCACGATCAGTACCAGGCTGACGACATAGAACGGCAGGCGCCAGCGCAGGAACTTGATGTTGGTATCATCGGGGACGAGTTTGAGTAGTCGCATTGCGCGTGGCCCTTACAGGTTCAGTTCTTGCGGCCGCGCCTTGCGCAGCCAGTCCGCCACCCACATGCGGGTGAGATAGACGGCGGTAAAGATCGAGGTCGCAATGCCGATCACCAGAACGATAGCAAAACCCCGGACCGGTCCGGCCCCGGCAATTGCCGCCAACACCACTGCGGCGATGATATTGGTAATGTTGGCGTCCCAGATCGCACGGCTGGCTTCTTTGTAGCCGTTTTCCACGGCCGCAATGATGCGCCGCCCGCGCTTGCGTTCTTCACGGATGCGTTCGTTGATCAGCACGTTGGCGTCCACTGCCGCACCGATGGTCAACACGAAACCGGCAATACCGGGCAGTGTCAAAGTGGTATTTACCAAGGCCATGATGCCCAAGATCATCAGGATGTTCAGCAACAGTGCCCCGGTGGCATAGATCCCGAAGCGGCCATAAGTCGTTATCATCAAGGCCACGACAAGGAACGAACCGATACCCATGGCCAGCAAACCCTTGCGGATGGAATCGGCACCCAGATCCGGCCCGACAGTGCGTTCTTCAACCACTGTCAGATCAACCGGCAAGGCACCGGATTGCAGGGCAATCGCCAGCGAATAAGCGGAATCGGTGGTGAAATTGCCAGATATCTGCGCGGCGCCGCCCAGAATCGGTTCGTTGAACACGGGCGCCGAAATCACCGCACCGTCCAGAATTATGGCAAATTGCTTGCCGACATTATTAGTGCTGAGCTGGGCAAACTTTGCCCCGCCCTGGCCATCGAACTGGATGTTCACCACCGGAATGTTGCGTTGCGGATCAACGCCGGCAGTCGCACCGGTCAGCGAATCGCCCTTGATGCCGCCCAAGCGGACCACCGCGATGTTCTGGCCTTGCTGCGCAGTGCCGCTGGCATAGGGGTAAATCTTGCTGCCCGGCGGGGCGATGCCCTGCTGCAGATCGGACGGAAGCGCCCTTTCATCCACGAGTTTGAATTCGAGCTTGGCTGTCTTGCCCAGCAATTCCTTGAGCTGCCTCGGGTCCTGCAAGCCCGGCACCTGGACAACTATCCGCGTATCGCCTTGGCGAATGATGGTTGGTTCACGTGTGCCCAACCCGTCGATCCGCTTGCGGACGACTTCGACCGCACTATCCATTGCCTGCGTTACGGCGCTGTTGATGCTTTCCTGCGTCGGCGTCAAAACGAAGCGCGTTTCGTCCACCACGCTCAGTTCCCATTCGCGTGACAAGCCAGTGCCGTTGACGATCGGCAGGATCGCCTCCCGCGCACGGTCCACTTCGGACGGGCCATCAACCATGAAACTGAGTTGTCCCGAAGCGGTGGAAACATCCCCGATCTTGATCCGTGGGCTGGCCTTGTCCATCGCCGAGCGAACCGATTCTTCGGCATTTTCAAGCCGCTGTGCCGCAACTTGCGCCGGATCAGCTTCGAGAAGAATGTGACTGCCGCCGGCAAGGTCAAGCCCGAGGTTTACCACCGGATGAGGGAGTGCTTCAGGCCAGCGGACCGAGGTCATCGAAAGCAGAGACGGCAGCGCGGCGGCAATCGCCAGCAGCGTAAGGCCCCAATACCAGACCCTCTTCCAGCGCGGAAATTCGAGCATTGTGTCGCCTTCGCTTAATCGTTCGCTGCGGAACCGGCGGGCGGCACGATGTCGCCAATCGTGCTCTTCACAGCCTTGACGCGCACGCCCTGCGCCAGTTCGATTTCGGCATAGATATCGTCCACCTTGGTCACTTTGCCCAGCAATCCACCAGCAGTCACCACCTGATCACCGCGCTTGATGGCAGAGATCTTTTCCCGGTGCTGCTTCTGCTGACGCATCTGCGGACGGATAATGAGGAACCAGAAAATTAGACCCATGCCGACAATCGGCAGAAACTGGACCCAGGCGGGCGGCGCTGAAGCGCTGGCCGCGGCGGCAAGAAAATCGATCATCGGAAGCGCCTGTAATTCATAAAGCAGCAAACTGGGGAGAGCAGGCCAAAAAGCAAGGGTTATGCATCCAACCGCCTCTCCCGGCGATAGAAGCGCGCGCCTAGCAGCTTCGCATCAGCAGGGCAACGCGGCATCGTTGAAGATGGGGTGATGGCAATTCGCGTGATCGTGAGTGCTTGCCATGCCTGTATGGCCGCCCTATAGGCGCGCCCTCCACCGGTTCGGGACGTAGCGCAGCCTGGTAGCGCATCACACTGGGGGTGTGGGGGTCGGAGGTTCGAATCCTCTCGTCCCGACCAGTGGAAGTCCAGAATTTGCAGTCAAAGTGGCCCGTCGTTTGCCCCCCGCCTGGCACGACGCAAGGCGCGGCGCGTCTTGCGCGCCCTTGCCCGATATTCTACGCCCGCTGGTCAAGGAGACCGGCATAATGACTGCCCTCGATACCGCCAATTTACGCATGCGTTCCTGGCTATTTGCGCCGGGCGACAGCGACAAGAAGATGCTCAAGGCGGCCGATAGCGCAGCCGATATCGTGCTGCTGGATCTCGAAGATTCCGTTGCACCTGACAACAAACCTGCGGCGCGTGACAGGATCGCCCAATTTCTTGCATCGCGACCCGACCGGCACCGCCTTTGGGTCCGGATCAATCCGCTCACCACGCCAGATGCCGCGCGTGATCTGGCCGCCGTGATCCAAAGCGGGCCTGGCGGAATTATGCTGCCAAAGGCCTGCGGGCGCGCCGATGTGGAGGAGCTTGACCGCCAGTTGCTGCCGCTCGAACGCGCCGCCGGGAATGCAGCCGGCAGCACGCGCGTGGCCGCTTTGGTCACCGAAACAGCCGCCGCCATGTTCAAGACCGGCGATTATTCCGGGGCGCCCCGCCTGGTGGCCATGAGCTGGGGCGCAGAAGACCTTTCCTCCGCCCTCGGTGCCAGCGAGCAATTCCTGCCCAATGGGCAATATACTCCGGTTTTCGAACTGGCGCGAAGCCTGTGCCTGCTCGGGGCTGTCGCGGCACAAGTGGCACCAATTGAAACCATTCAAGCCGATTTCCGCGATCTCGACGGGTTGCGAAATCGTGCCAGAATGGTTCGCCAGTCCGGCTATCGCGGAATGCTGGCGATACACCCGGCGCAGGTCGATATTATCAATGAAGCCTTTACGCCGACGGAGGACGAACTTGCCCATGCGCGCGCGGTTGTCGATCTGTTTGCGGCCAATCCCGGCGCTGGAACGATCGGGCTGAATGGCGCGATGCTGGATCGCCCGCACCTTCTTCTGGCGCAGGCCCTATTGGCGGCACACCAGCAGGATTGACGCGAAACATTTTCC
The DNA here is from genome assembly GCA_024642565.1 of Erythrobacter sp. Lineage (GTDB taxonomy): Bacteria > Pseudomonadota > Alphaproteobacteria > Sphingomonadales > Sphingomonadaceae > Allopontixanthobacter. The sequence continues at coordinate 470 of JAHEAV010000016.1, read as the reverse complement.
TACACGAACCGATATGGTTATTTGCCAATGCGACTCAATCCTTCGGAGCCCGCATATGCCCATTCTCGACGCCCTTATCGGACCCATAACTTCCATTATCGACCGGATTATCCCTGACAAGGAAGCCCGTGATCGCGCCAAACTGGAATTGCTCAAACTGGAAGGGACGCGGGAACTGGAAAATATCCAGGCACGGCTCACCGCAATTGTGGCCGAGGCCAATTCGCAAGACCCCTGGACCAGCCGCGCACGGCCAAGTTTCCTTTACGTGATCTATGTGATGATCCTGTGGGCGCTGCCCATGGGTGTCCTCGCCGCATTCAGCCCGGCTGCCGCCAGGGACATTGCTGGCGGCATGAACGCCTATCTGAACGGATTGCCAGAGCCGCTCTACGCCCTATTCGGCACAGGCTACCTCGGCTACACAGCGGCCCGCCAGTGGGGCAAGGCCCGTGGGACCGACAGATAGG
>JAHEAV010000015.1:5823-69155 GCA_024642565.1 Erythrobacter sp. | reverse complement strand
TGGCCCGCCGCCTTGGCCTGCTGCAAAATGACGATAGCGCACCGGGCGAAGTCTTCGACCTCAGCGCCCATCGCGGCCGATTGCGCAATCCATTACCAAAAAAATAGGTAACCTCGCAGACAAATACCCCTAACCACTTGCCATTTCATTATAATCTGGTGAAAGTCGCGATAGCGATTTGGGGATCTCTATGCTTGTTAAACTTGGCCTTTCGGCAGCAGTCTGCGCGTTGGTGTCAACCGCCGCTATGGCACGTGAAGATCAGGTCAAGGTAGGGCCTGCACCCAAATGGGCAACACTGTCCGAACCATTGCCTGTTCCCGATGACCAACGCGGGGCTCTTTTTGTTCGAAGGCAGGATTCGGAAGTACATCTGGACAAGGACGGTCAATCGACCTTTGTCGCCTACCGGACGCGGATACTGCAGTCGAACGCCCTGCAACTGGGCAATATCTCTATTTCCTGGAATCCAGCGGCAGGTGCGCCATTGGTGCACACCCTAACCGTTTATCGCGACGGTATCGCTCGGGACGTGCTCAAGGACAGCCATTTCGAGATATTACGGCGTGAAGACCAGCTCGAACAATCAATGTTAAGCGGCATCTTAACGGCTGTGCTGCAGGTGCCCGACCTGCGCGTGGGGGACGAGTTGGAGCTTTCCTATACGGTACGGGAGCAAGACCCCACCATGGGGTCAGACAGCTTCGGCCTGCTGTTCCTGGTAAACAGCCCGCCCCCGGGACGTTTCAGGCTAGGTTTGAGCTGGGATGATGGGCAGGAACCCCGGCTCATGATTAGCCCGGATTTGGAGACGATGGTCCAACGATCGAACCAGGCCATCAGCATAAATGCTGATATGCCTGCCACCATGAACCCGCCCAAGAGTGCGCCTCCGCGTTACAGCTGGCAGCGGATCGCCCAATTTAGCGATTTCGATGGCTGGCAGTCTGTTTCCCGCAGATTTGCTCCGCTTTATGCCGAAGCCGCCACGCTCGATCAAAATTCACCTTTGAAGGAGGAGGCTGCACGCATTGCGGCAGCCCATGACAATGAAAAGGATCGCGCAGAAGCTGCATTGGCACTCGTCCAACAACAAGTCCGCTATATTTATATTGGCCTTAACAGCGGCAACCTGACGCCAGCTCGCGCGGATCAGACCTGGGAACGCCGATATGGTGACTGCAAAGGCAAAACTGCGATGCTTCTGGCCTTGCTCGGTCAACTCGGTATCGAGGCTGAAGCTGTCTTGGCAAATAACTCGAACGGTGACGATGGCCTTGACCAACGGTTACCCAATCCAGGTATGTTCGATCACGTTCTGGTCCGCGCGCAAATCGATGGGAAAGCATATTGGCTCGATGGGACTCTACCAAAAGTTGTGGTCGCCTCGCAGGCGCCGATTATGCCCTATCGCTGGGTCTTGCCACTGAGTGCCGAGGGCAAGGCACTGGAGCAGGTGCCATGGAAACCAGCTGTCGCGCCTGACAATTTGGTACTCTATGAAATTGATGCACGCGATGGAATTGATCAAACAGCGCGGATCGAAATAACAACGGTAAAGCGCGGCATCGTCGGCTTGGGCGAATATTTCCAATTTTCGTCCGTTACTGACGAACAGTTGGAAAATGCAGTCCGGCAGAACGCTGAAGGTGGCAGTTCCTGGAATACGGTGGAACACGTCACTTATCGTTACGATGTCGCCACGCAGGCTAGCGTGTTGAAGATATCCGGTACTGGTCCTGTCGATTGGGAGGGCGATGAAGGCGGAGAACGCTGGCTGACGTTGCCTGGTGGCGGCTTCAACCCACCGGATCGCCGCCAGCGTGGAAGCGATCAGGATAAATCAGCTCCCTTCTACCAGGAACCCGAATTTGACTGCAGGGTCACGTCAGTGCGGTTGCCCAGGCAAACCGCCGCAAAGGACTGGTCTTACAATACCAGCTTTGAAAAGCAGTTTTTCGGAAACAATTTCCGGCGCAGCTTTGAGCGCCGAGACGGGACGATCCGCATGGTTCGTTCATCGAAGACCTGGCAAACAGAGATCACCCCTGCGGAAGCCGCGAAGGATAACGCCAGGCTGACCGATTTTGACAATTCAATGGCCCGAATCTTTTATGACCGGAACAGTGCCGATGGACCTGGCTCTGGCAAGAAAGTGGCCGCTACGTTTGAAGGCGACTGGATCAACGATGCCACTTCCTGTGATGGCCATTGGGAAAAGGACCAAAAGCAATAGAGACCTGACACAAGTCAGATGCCTTCCAGCAACCGGCTATTGCGCCTTGTCTTGAGCCATGGCTTCGGGCAGCACGTGCGGCATGAAATTTCCTTATTTTCTGCTTCCGCTTGTGTGGTTGGCCGCACCGGTTGCAGCCGAACAATCTCCGCAATCGGTATCGCAGACGGCAACGCCCAGCCCCGATTGGGCCTTTGAAGCCAGCGACATTCCCGTTGACCCGGCATTTCGCTTCGGCCGCCTGGCCAACGGTATGCGTTACATCATCCGCCGCAACGACAGGCCCGAAGGTACAGCGCTGGTGCGGCTGTATGTCGGGTCGGGATCGCTATCCGAAGCCAATGGTGAGGAAGGCCTGGCGCATTTCCTCGAACATATGGCGTTTAACGGATCGCAGCGTGTGCCTGAAGGTGAAATGGTCAAATTGCTGGAACGTGAAGGACTGGCTTTCGGTGCGGATACCAACGCCAGCACCGGTTTTGAGCAGACAATCTACAAACTTGACCTGCCGCGCAGCGATGCAAAGCTGCTCGATACGGTGCTGATGCTGATGCGCGAAACGGCAAGCGGGTTGACGATCGATCCTGCGGCAGTGGATCGGGAGCGCGGCGTGATCCTCTCTGAAAGGCGCGACCGGACCAATTACGCGTTCAAGGAACAGCTTGAACGCTTCGCCTTCCTCACCCCTGGCGCGCGCTACACCGAGCGCTTGCCCATTGGCACGCTGCAAACTCTGCAAAATGCCGGCGCCACAGAAATTCGCAGATTTTACGAGCGCGAATATGTGCCCGCCAACACGGTGCTGGTCGTTATTGGCGATTTTCCTGCAAGTGCGGTCGAAACGGCAATCCTCGAGCATTTCGGCAGCTGGGCCGCAGCGCCTCTGCCCGCCAAACCGGCAACCGGGCCGATTGACCTCAATCGGTCAGGCGTGACCGATATCTACCTTGATCCAGCGTTGTCCGAGCGGGTCACAATGTCGAGCCATGCGCAATGGCAGGACGAACCCGATACAACCGCCAATCGCCGTCAAAAACTTCTCCGGGCAATTGGATATGGCATCGTCAATCGCCGGCTTCTGTCGTTGGCGCGGCAGGATGATCCACCGTTTCGCGGTGCCGGCTTTGGCACCGGAGACATTTTTGAGATTGGCCGAACAACCAACCTTGTTGTCGACAGTGCTGATGGCGAATGGAAAAACGGACTTGAAGCTGCAGTCCTGACGCTTCGCCGTGCGCTGAGTTTCGGTTTCACGGATGCCGAAGTTGCAGAGCAAGTCGCAAGCACGCTTAGCGCCCAGCAAAATGCCGCCGCGTCTGCTGATACGCGAAGCAACAGCGCACTGATGGCGGAGGCGCTGGAACTCGTCAGCGGCGAACAGGTGCCATCGACCCCAAAAAGCGCGCTGGAACGGCTGGAACGATTCCTACCCTATATTTCACCCGCAGCCGTTCTGGCCGCCGTGAGGGACGATGCAGTACCGCTCGTTAATCCGATCATCCGTTTTACAGGGCGAACTGCACCGGCTGGCGGCACCGGCGAACTTCGCGCCGCATGGAATTCCGCGATGGCTGCGCCAATTGCACCACTGGAGATAGGTGCGCAGGTGCCCTTCGCCTATAGTGAATTTGGAACGCCGGGAGCAGTGATCACCGACCGGCTTGATTCCCGCCTGGGCATTCGGGAGTTGCGATTTGCCAATGGTGTCATGCTCAACCTGAAACGCACGAATCTTCAACAGGACCGTATCGCGCTGGAGGTGAATGTTGACGGAGGCTCGCTTCTGAATACGCGGCAAGACCCGCTTGCAACCGCACTTGTTTCCCTGTTGCCGCAAGGGGGCCTTGGCAAGCATTCCCAGGATGAACTGCAAACGATTCTTGCGGGACGCAGCGTCAGTTGGACCATTTCCGTCGATGCAGATGCCTTCACCAACCGCAGCGCGACCACAAGGCGCGATCTCGGGTTGCAGCTCCAATTGCTCGCCGCCGGGTTAACCGATCCGGGTTATCGCAAGGATGCCGAAACGCGCTTCCGGCGCAACATCGCCAATTTCTTCAAACAAAAGGATGCAACGCCCGGCGCCGCGCTGAGCAACGCGCTAGGAGGAATAATCTCCGACAATGATCCCCGATTTACGCTGCAACCGGAAGAAAGTTACATGGCTCTCGATTTCGCCAAATTGCGCAGCACCATCGGTGATCGACTGGCGAATGGGGCAATTGAAATCGCTCTGGTCGGTGATTTCGACGAAGATGCAGCGATCACTTTAGTCGCCAGCACATTCGGCGCCTTGCCGCCACGCGAAGCCGAATTCTTGCCGCGCGAGGACGCCCGTCAGCGTAGCTTTACGCAGGACCTGTCCCCGCGCTTACTCGGTCATAAAGGTGAGAAGGATCAGGCACTGTTGCGATTGACCTGGCCAACCGGGGACGACAGCGATTTGACGCAAGATGCCAGACTCAAGGTGCTCGAACGCGTTGTGCGGCTGGAATTGCAGGACGAACTTCGGGAACGGCTGGGTAAAACCTATTCTCCCAATGCCAGCAGCGATACCTCCAGCGACTATCGGGGCTTTGGTACTTTTGCCGTGGCTGCTTCAATCGACGTGGGCGATCTGGAAGCTACCCGCAACGCAATTGCGGCCACGCTGGAGCGATTGCGGAATAGTCCACTGGACGCTGACACGCTGGAACGGGCGCGCAAACCCCTGATCGATGCCTATGACAATGCTTTGAAAAGCAACAATGGCTGGATGGGCCTGGTCGACCGTGCACAAAGCGAAAGCAAGCGGATCGACCGATTTCTGGCCTGGCGCGCAATCGTCGAGGCTATCACACCTGATGATATTCGCGCCGTTGCGGCGAAATTCCTGGGTCCGGACAAGGCACTTGAAGTGCTGGTCGTGCCTCCAGGCGAATAGGGTAAAACTCCATGAAAAAGGGGGCAGGACTTACGCCCTGCCCCCGAAATAACCTTGGCTTCGATCAATAGCGAATACGCGCCGAGAGCCCGAAAATACGCGGCTCGTTTACGAACGCCGTGTTGTTGTTGAAGTCGATCCCGCCTTTGACATTATCAGCATCGGTGATGTTGCGCACAAAGGCTGCCAGTTCATAGGTGTCGCCCGGCGCACTATAGCCGATCCGCAAACCGCCTTCGATCTGGTTGTTGGCATTGAATTCCTTAGATTCATACAGGAAGAAATTGGTCTTCCCCTGGAACGCCCAGTCGGTGAAGGCGAAGATCTTGCCGCCATTCGATAGGGGCACGGAATACCGAGCCGTAACATCGGCAATCCATTCCGGTGCATTGGGGAAAGGGTTGCCATTGACCAGCGCGCGGGTGTTTCCGCTCAGAACAACGGTCGGATCGGTAATGGTGCACTGAGCACAGATGCCGACAGCCAGAGTGCTGTCCTGGATTTCCGTATTGTTATAGCTGACGCCCGCCGTAAGCAGGAAATTCTCGCTGATCTGGAACGCGGAATCGAGCTCGAAGCCCCAAGCCTTGCCCTTATCCGCATTGACCAGCTGAACCAGATTGGCAGCACCGCCCACCGCAGAAAACTGCAGGTCCTTGACGGTATAGGTATAGACTGCCCCGTTCAGCCGAACGCGCCGGTCGGCCAGTTCGCTCTTGAAGCCAACTTCGTAAGACATGATCTTTTCAGAAGTCGCCACGGATGGCGGCGCAAAGAAAGCCACGTCCCGGCCCTGGATAGTCGGAGCACGAAAACCGCTGGCAACCCTTGCATAGAGGCTGACATCGGGCGCAACATCGGCAAACGCACTCAGATCCCAGCTTACCCGCTCATCCGAAACTTCTCGGTAATTGACAGGTGCCCCGGTGACGACGCGGAAATTCTTGTCGTCTTCAGTGTATCGCAGGCCCCCGGTCAGACGAACCATTTCGCCAAGTTTGGCAGTCACTTGACCAAAAGCGGCCCAGCTTTCGTTCTGGTGGCGGACCTTGACCGGTGGCGGGAAGCTGTACCCTTGGGTCAGCACTGTAAAGTCACTGGTGAAGAAGTAAGCCCCAATCTGCCACGAGAACGTGCCGTCGGCATTCGAAGCCAAACGCAATTCCTGCGTCGTTTGCTCGAGATCGATTGAATCCTTGGTATCCGATGGGAAGGGAATGAAGCCCGGGCCAGTAACAAGATTACCGCCATCAATATCGCCGCGGCTGGAGCCCTTACTTTCATTGTACGATGTGATTGACGTCAATGTGACGCCGCCGGCTTCATAGTCGACCTTCATCGAGCCGCCGAACACTTCATATTGGGACTTGTTGCCGCCACCTGCATCGTAAAATACCGTCTTGCGATCATAATTGGCGTTCAGATCATTGTTGCCCGGCCCCAGGATATTGGCGCGAAACAAAGTCGAAGTGCCGTTGAGATCGCTGTATTGGACCGAACCAAGGATACTCAGCCTCTCGGTCGGCGTGAACAGCAATTGACCGCGCACGGCTTGCTGCCGGTAACCGCCATATACATTCTTGGCACCGCTGAATCCGTTATCGACAAAATCGTCACGTCCTTGAGACATGATGGAGAGCCGTGCGGCGATCTTGCCCGGAACGATCGCCCCACCGACTGCTGCATCGACGTTAATCGAGCCATAGCTGCCCACGGTGAGTGACCCTTGCGCCGATAATTCCTCCGTCGGCTTGCGCGTATCGATCTTCACGATCCCGGCTGGTGTGTTGCGTCCGAACAATGTTCCCTGCGGGCCACGCAACACTTCGATGCGATCAACATCGAATAGTGGAAACGCTTTCAACGTGACGTTTTCCATCACCACTTCGTCCATGACCACCGAAACCGGCTGCGAAGCGGCAAGGTCGAAATCGGTATTGCCAAGGCCGCGAATATAAAACCGCGGTGCCGCTCGGCCGTTAGAGCTTTCCACGAACAAGCCTGGAACCCGGGCTGCCAGAGCAGTTATGTCAGCCCCTGCGTCGAAAATCGTCTGAACCTGATCTGCTTCGATTGTCGCGGCGGATATAGGCACATCCTGCAGGTTTTCCGCGCGGCGGTTGGCTGTAACGACGATGGTTGCCAATTGGCCCTCGGTTGAAGCCACTCCGGTTTCTGCGGCATCCTGGGCCAAGGCTGGATTAGCGGTCGCGCAAGCTGCAATCGAAATCAGGCTGGCGCCGGCAAGTCGAAAGGGCAAGGAATGGTTACGGGTGAGCATGATCGCAGGGTTCCCTCAATATCTGTGTTGCAGTGCGGTAAACCACCACCGTTCCAATCATCTAGCCAATTTTGGGCGGCCCATTTTCCATACCTCCGTGAATTACTCTCTAAGTCTTTATTTTGGTTATTATTTTTTCGATTCAGGTCGATTTAGAACAGGGATCGGTCGGTCGGAATCGCGCCTGCTGTTGCGTTTTGGATACAGTACCCTGGAGCCGTCCTTGTTGACGAGTGCCGAATGCCGATGCTTCGCTGACTTGCCCGCGTCGCGGCGGCGCGGCATAGGGGCCAAGCGATTCCCCGCCGGTCGAACCGGCTGGTCCTGCTTGCAAAGGTCCGCATTATGAAAGTCCAGATCCACATTTCGCTCAAACCCGGCGTTCTCGACCCACAGGGTCGTGCGATACAACATGCGTTGGAAGGGTTGGGTTTCGGCGGCGTCAAGGATGTGCGTGCAGGCCGGCTGATTGAATTGCAGGTTGATGACAATGTAACCGACGCAGCGCTCGACGATATGTGCCGCAAGCTCTTGGCCAATATGGTGATCGAGAATTATCGGATCGAGAAAGTGGGCGAGAAGGAGACCGCATAATGGCCTTCCGTTCAGCGGTGATTACCTTTCCTGGTTCCAATTGTGACCGCGACATGGCTGTGGCGCTGGAACAGGTTTCGGGTTCAGCGCCCGTCCGCGTCTGGCATGGTGACGCTTCGTTGCCGGATGGCCTCGATTTCATCGCGCTTCCGGGCGGCTTTTCATACGGCGATTATTTGCGTTCGGGCGCAATGGCGGCGCGCAGCCCGATTATGCAAGCCGTTGTTGCCGCGGCAGAGCGCGGTGTTCCCGTGCTCGGCGTTTGCAATGGATTTCAGGTGCTGACCGAAGCCGGTCTTCTGCCCGGGGCTCTGATGCGTAACGCAGGGCAAAATTTCATTTGCCGCACGGTCGCGCTGACGGTCGAAAATAATCAGTCACTTTTCACCAGCGGATACGAGGCCGGGCAGACAATCCACATCCCAATCGCCCATCATGATGGCAATTTTTTCGCTGACAACGAAACCCTTCGCCGGCTTCAGGGCGAAGGTCGAATTGCGTTTCGCTATGCCGAATCTGTAAATGGCTCATGCGATGACATCGCGGGCATTCTCAACCAGGCTGGAAATGTACTGGGGATGATGCCCCACCCGGAACGCATGATAGAGCCAGCACATGGCGGAACGGATGGCCGCGGATTGTTCGAATCTGCGGTTCGCTCAGCGCTTACCACCGCCTGAGTTCCTTCAGGCCCGTTCGCGCGGACTCCCTCTCCGCTTGAAAATTGCCCGGGCGTCCGCAGCGGACATTGGCCGACCGAAATAATAGCCCTGTATTTTTTTGCAGCCCAGCTTCCGGATCATCTCTGCTTCCTCGGCCGTTTCAACACCTTCAGCTGTCGTCGACATTTCGAGACTGTCCGCCATGGCCACCACTGCCCTGATTATGGCGAGGCTTTCCGGGTGATTATTGGCGGCACCCTGCACAAAACTACGGTCAACCTTGATGGTGGAGAAACGCAGCTTGCGCAAATAGCCGAGAGAAGAATAGCCGGTGCCAAAATCATCAAGTGCAACAGCGCAGCCCAGGGCCATGATTTCTTCCAGCGCAGCGCGTGCCAGGTCGGCATCGCGCAAGAAGATACTCTCAGTCACTTCGATTTCCAACCGGTTCGCGGCCAGACCACTTTTGGCCAAAGCGCGAACCACGGTTGAGGCGAATTCCGGCTCGATCAACTGTTCGCCCGAGACGTTCACCGCGATCTTAATGTCGTCTGGCCAATTCACCGCTTCGATACAGGCGCGCTCCATCACCCACTGACCGATTGATACTATCAGGCGGGTATCTTCGGCGAGCGGGATGAACTTTGCCGGGCTAACATGCCCATGTTCGGCGCTTTGCCACCGGACAAGCGCTTCAAAGCTGACCACATTCTCATCATGGGCATCGACAACCGGTTGATAGGCGAGCTCAAATTCATCGCGTGAAATCGCGTGCCGCAAAGAAAGCTCAAGCCTGCGACGTTCTTCGGCAGTAGCGTGGAGTGCCGGTTCATATGCGAAATGCTCGCCCCCGCCTTCATCCTTGGCACGATAGAGAGCAAGATCGGAATTGCGCATCAATTCTTCGACATTGATACCGTCGCGCGGGCCCAAAGCGGATCCGACGCTGGCGCCGACATACAATGTATGGTGATCGATGAAATAGGGTTCGGAGAGGCTTGCAATCACGCGCCCTGCAAAGTCCGCGACATGCCCCTTTGCCGAAGCATCCTGGATGACAACGGCAAATTCATCTCCGCCCAATCGGCCGACCATTTCGTTGTCGCCCATCAAATCCTTAAGCCGCTGTGACACTTGGGCCAGCAGTTGATCCCCAACTTGGTGACCAAGCGAGTCATTGACCGCTTTGAACCGGTCAAGGTCGATCATCAGAAAGGCACATCGTGAACGCCATTGCTGCGCATAACGTAGTGCATCGCCCAGCGCTTCGTTCAACATCAGGCGATTCGGCAGGCCCGTAAGCGCATCATAGCGAGCCAGCCAGGCGATTTTCTCCGATGATTCGCGTTGTTCGGTAACATCCGACCCGACCCCGCGAAAACCGACGTAGGAGCCGTCTTCATCCAGCATCGGGGTCCCCGAAAGCTCCCACCAGCGTTCTTCCCGGTCAATTGTAACTTTGACCAGCAAAGCGGAAAAACTCTCACGCCGTTTGAGACGCTCAGCCAGGTCGCGGAGGCTGGGCGCGAACTGGCCCGTTGCCCAGGTTTCACCGCTGATGAGCTGCAGAAACTGCTGCCCGTTTATATCCTCAGGCGATTTGCCAAGCGCGAAGGAAAAGCGCGGCGATGCCATACGAACGCGGCGCGCAGTATCGATCTGCCACAGCCAGTCTGCTTGATTTTCCTCAAATTCGCGCAGCAACAGCGAGACGACTTCGTTCTTTTCATTCATCCCGGCTTCGGCAATGCGTGCCTCCAGGAAGGTGCGGGCCGTTTGAACGGCCCCTAGTGTCGTGATCCCGGCAAAAAAGACAGCGACTCCCACCATCGGGTAATTGCCTGTTGCTGCAAAGCAGATAGCCGCGACCACTCCGGTCAGAAGGGTGTAGACGATGGTGCCCAGTGGGGCAGCTGCGATAATCAATGCCGAACCGGTGGCCAGAACCGCCGTGATAGCCCAAAGCGAAACCAATTGCGTAGATGTGCCCTGGATTGCTGCAGCAAGCATCGGGGCAGACCAGACCGCCCCGTATATCGCGACGGCCGATCCGTGCTTGCGGAATTCGACCCGCACCATGCTCCGTCGATCCGCATCAATGAGTGTCGCATTGACCCGGGCACCGTGAATCAATGCGGCGCCCAAGGCGATCACCCATATTGCCAACAACCAAACAGGAACTTCCGGATAGGCAACAAGACCAGTCAAAGCCGCTGCGAGCAACTGGGAGCCGAGCCGTAAACGGCTACCCCGGGCAAGCTGCGGATATTGCATTCCGCGAAGACGTGACCAGTCATCGCGGGCGGGGTCGTGCAGACCCAGCACTGCCTTCGCAGGTAAATCGCTTGGCGATATCGCCGGATTTTTCTTGCTGTCGATCACACCTACCCGCGTAACAGGCAAAGGTTTCCAGCACGTAAAGCCAGAACAATATCACTAAAAAAAGTGAATTTAATCAGTAACCTTTAGAGCAAATTTTTATTGCTAACGCGGGTGAAGGCACATTCCATGGCCGGGTCACGCGTTACTCCGATTTACCTGAGGCACCTACTCCACCGTAACACTTTTGGCCAGATTGCGCGGTTGATCGACGTCAGTGCCCTTCAAACACGCAACGTGATACGCCAGCAATTGCACCGGCACGGCGTAAACCAAAGGTGCAATCAGCGGGTGTACGCGCGGCATTTCGATGGTGGCAATACACCCCTCACCGGCCTCAGACAGCCCTTCGCGATCGGAAATCAGCACGATTTGGCCTCCGCGAGCGCGAACCTCTTCCATGTTGGACACAGTCTTTTCAAACAGTGGCCCGGACGGGGCAAGAACGATGACCGGCACAGCCTCATCGATCAGCGCAATCGGCCCGTGCTTCATTTCGCCGGCGGCATAGCCTTCGGCGTGTATATAGCTGATTTCCTTTAATTTAAGGGCGCCCTCAAGCGCCAATGGGAAATCCGGTCCTCGCCCCAGGTAAAGCACGTCGCGCGCCGGCGCTATAAGATGCGCCATAGCCGCGATATCGTCATCGTGGTCGAGCGCAGAGTTGAGTGCGGCTGGTGCTTCGAGCAGATGCCGCACCACATCCTGTTCCTCAGCCCTGTCCATGCGTCCTTTGCGCACAGCGAGATGTGCGGCCAAGGCTGCCAGCACAGCCAATTGGCACGTAAATGCCTTGGTCGAAGCCACTCCGATCTCCGGCCCCGCGTGGGTCGGCAGAAGCAGATCAGCCTCTCTCGCCATTGAACTGGTCGGAACATTTACGACCACGGCAATCGTCTGACCTTCCGCTTTGCAGTGGCGCAGCGCAGCCAAGGTGTCTGCTGTTTCACCACTTTGCGAAATGAAAAGCGCCAAACCACCTTCTTCCAGGACCGGTTCGCGATAGCGGAATTCGCTGGCAACATCGATATCGACGGGGACCCGAGCAAAATGTTCAAACCAGTATTTTGCGACGAGTCCTGCGTAATACGAGGTACCGCAGGCGACGATCGTAATCCGCCGAATTGCAGAAATGTCAAAATCGAATTGCGGTAGTGCCACCGAATTGTCCGATTGCCGTATGTAGCTGCCCAGGGTTTGCGCCACCACAGTCGGCTGCTCGAAGATTTCCTTCTGCATGAAATGGCGATAATTGCCTTTTTCAACCGCCGCAGCCGACGCGCCGGACATAGTGATTTCCCGCGAAACCGGATTGTTTTCTTCATCGAAGATTTTTGCATCATCACGGGTGATGACTGCCCAGTCACCTTCTTCAAGATAGGCAATCCTTTGGGTCAATGACGCCAGCGCCAGCGCATCGGAACCCAGAAACATTTCGTTGTCGCCATAACCGACCACCAGCGGCGATCCGCGCCGTGCACCGATCAGCTTTCCGGGGTGGGCGCGAAACGCAATCGCCAGCGCAAATGCACCGCGCAACCTGGGCAGCACATCCTTGACGGCTTCTTCCGGACTGACGCCTTCTTCAACCCGTTGCGAGATAAGGTGAGCGACCACCTCACTATCCGTGTCGCTCTCCAGTTTGCGGCCTTGCGCAAGCAGTTCGTCGCGAAGCGGTTTGAAATTTTCGATGATGCCGTTGTGCACCAACGCCACTTCCGCCGTGGCATGTGGGTGGGCGTTATGCGTGGTGGGTGCACCGTGCGTTGCCCAACGCGTGTGGGCGATGCCAATGGAGCCTGGTGCCGGGTTTTCAGCGAGTTCGGTCACCAAATTGGCAAGCTTGCCCTGCGCACGGCGACGAACCAGATCACCGTTTTCAACTGTACAAACGCCGGCGCTGTCATAGCCGCGGTACTCCATACGGCGCAGCCCTTCGACCAGCCGGTCCGAGACGCTTTGGTCGCTAACGATGCCGATAATTCCGCACATGGGGACTGATTCCGATCTAGTGGTGTCTGCCTGATGGCATTCAATGGGTTCGCAGGGACTTAGCGTTTTGTCGAGCAGGTTCAATCCAGGATTGGTGCAGGCTTGCCATTGCCCCTGGTCCAAAGGAACAACCCGGCGCCAATGATAATAGCTGAACCGACCAATGTCATGGCGTCGGGGGTATCCCGAAACAATATCCAGCCCAAGGTTAGCGCGACCAGCAACTGGACATAGGACATCGGTGCAATAGTTGCGGCACCCGCACGGGTCGTTCCAAGATAAATGAGCCAATGCGCCGTGCTTGCCGTAACCGCAACCACGGCGCAGCGCGCTACAACACTCCAGTCCGGCCAATCCACGTCAAGTGCTGCGATCCCGGTTGCATTGCCGATGATAGCGGCGAATACCAAAGCAGGCGCCGCGCCAGCCGCAACAAAGACCTGCATCGATAACGGGCTTCCCTGTCCAGCGACAGCTCGATTGGCGAGCATCATCAAGCTCATGGCCAGCGCCGCCGCCAAGGGTAAAAGTGCTACAGGCCCCAGCTCTGCGAGATTAGGTCTGAGGACGAGCATCACACCGCCAAAGGCAAGCATAGATGCAAACCATGTCGCAGGCTGCACCTTCTCCTTAAGCACTGGGCCGCTCAGCAAGGCGGTGATAATCGGCGCAAGGAAAATAAGAGCAGTGGCCTCTGCCAGTGGCATGACGAAGATAGCCGAAAAGAAGCACAAGGTTGCGACTGCCAAACATAGGCCTCTGGCGGCCTGCAACCATGGGTGGGTTGGACGAAACGCTGTGCGCCCTTCCTTTACCATCAACAACACCGCCAGCATCACCGCGCCAATGGAAAACCGCAATGCCGCAACAGCCAAAGGCGACCACTGACCGGCCATCGTCTTGATAATTGCGTCACCACAAGACAGGATCGCAAAACCCGCCAGGGCGATCAGCAGGCCGGATCGATCTTCTTGTCGCATGAAATTCCTAATTGGACCCCGTGGGCGTAGCGGTTGCTGCCCTACATCAGCGAGCGGATCTTGCAATGCGGGATATCATCGCGACGGGCCGATCCCATGGCCAAAATGCTACATGGCCGGCTTCCATTTCCGCATCTGCACCTTCAGCAAAAATCAACCTTTCCGAATTATTCACCATCCTTGATTAGGGCTGCTTCGCTATATCGAGGCCAGCAACTGTGCGACTTGATGATGGTTTGGGGGCAATAGAATGAGTGCATTCGGACGAAAAAGCGGACCAGCCGGGATGAACCCAGGCGCACGTCCGTCTTTCGGTGTCGCCAAGCCGATGAGAGGCGGCAGCTCCGGTGACGGTGCTGCATCCGCCAAGAGCAGTGCTCCACTGCCTGGTGGCGATCAATTCCCGCCATTGCCCGGAGAAGAGAGCGAGTTGCCCTCGTCCGGTTCATCGCCAATGGACAAAAATTCTGACGCCATGTCGCGCCTGGCAGACCGCGCGAACAATGTGATCGACAACCAGTCGACCGTCGGTGGATTTGAACAAAGCGTCCACAAGATCAAGGAACAGGTGCTGCCGCGTCTGCTTGAACGGGTTGATCCCGAAGCGGCCGCAACGCTTTCCAAAGACGAACTCTCCGAAGAATTCCGCCCGATCATCCTCGAAGTTCTGGCCGAGCTCAAGATAACCCTCAACCGGCGCGAGCAATTTGCGCTGGAAAAGGTGCTGATCGACGAACTGCTGGGCTTCGGCCCGCTTGAAGAACTGCTGGGCGACCCGGACGTTTCGGATATCATGGTCAACGGGCCAGATCAGACCTACATCGAAAAAAAGGGCAAGCTGATGCTCGCCCCGATCCGTTTCCGTGACGAACAACATCTGTTCCAGATTGCGCAGCGCATCGTGAACCAGGTTGGCCGGCGCGTCGACCAGACCACTCCGCTGGCCGACGCCCGCCTTAAGGACGGCAGCCGTGTAAACGTGATTGTACCGCCGCTCAGTCTGCGCGGCACAGCGATTTCGATTCGTAAGTTTTCCGAAAAACCAATCACTATCGACATGCTCAAGGAATTCGGTTCCATGAGCGAGAAGATGGCGACCGCATTGAAGATTGCCGGTGCCTGCCGGATGAATGTCGTTATTTCGGGTGGTACCGGCTCTGGTAAAACCACCATGCTCAACGCTTTGTCCAAGATGATCGATCCGGGCGAACGCGTGCTGACCATCGAAGACGCCGCTGAACTTCGTCTGCAGCAGCCGCATTGGTTGCCGCTGGAAACGCGCCCACCAAACCTTGAAGGCCAAGGCGCGATTACCATCGGCGACCTGGTCAAGAACGCGCTGCGTATGCGGCCTGACCGGATCATCCTGGGCGAAATTCGTGGTGCCGAATGTTTTGACCTTCTTGCTGCGATGAACACCGGGCACGACGGTTCAATGTGTACGCTCCACGCCAACAGTCCGCGCGAATGCCTTGGCCGTATGGAAAACATGATTTTGATGGGTGACATCAAAATTCCCAAGGAAGCCATTTCACGCCAGATTGCGGAATCGGTTGATCTTATCGTGCAGGTCAAACGCTTGCGCGACGGTTCGCGTCGCACGACCAACATTACCGAAGTGATCGGAATGGAAGGCGATGTGATCGTGACGCAGGAACTGTTCAAGTTCGAATATCTCGACGAAAGCGAAGACGGCAAGATCCTGGGTGAATACCGTTCATCCGGCCTGCGCCCATATACTCTGGAAAAGGCACGACAGTTCGGCTTCGACCAAGCGTATCTGGAAGCCTGCCTCTAAACCTTAACCAGACATAAGGCCCTTTGCCGAAAGGGCCAGCAGACCCGCACCAACAATGGCGCTCGCCAGGAATATCGTGGTCCATGGCATCCAGCCAACACGGTCGATCCGGGCGCGCTTCATCCGGCGCCGTTCGCCCCAAAGGGCGAGCAGCGCAACGCTGAACATCACCCCGGCCCACAAGCCTACAATCTCGGCGTCGCTGGCGAAGATAAGAAATTCCGGCAGAATATGATCAGGCATCATCATCACGCCGCGCGATATGGTGCGTGTTGTGAACAAGCACAACGCTTGATCAATACGGATCAGCCCCTAAGGCCAGTGTGATGCCTGACAGACCGCAGCAACGGCCGCTTTTTGCACTCGTCATCCGGTTGGGTGCGGCATTCGTGCTTTCGGTAATGCTGGTGTTCGTAAAGCTGCTTGGCGAGAGCGGTGTCAACCTGGCCGAGATTTTGTTCTGGCGGCAGGTGGTGACATTGCCAGTGCTGGGTCTCTGGTTCTACGCCAGCGGGACCACTTACCTGCTGAAAACCGAACGGTTGGGACTGCATGGCAAGCGCGCACTTTATGGCTTGGCCGGGATGTTCCTCAATTTTGGCGCGGTGCTCATCTTGCCGTTGGCAGAGGCAACCACGTTCAACTTTACCTCGGCCATTTGGGCAGTGATCCTTTCGGCCATTCTTCTGCGTGAAAAGGTCGGCCCTTATCGCTGGACCGCCGTACTACTGGGTTTCGCCGGAGTATTGGTGATTGCCCAGCCCGGCAGCGGCCATGTCCCTCTGCTGGGGGCAAGCATTGCCTTATCCGCAGCATTCATGATTGCCTTGATTTCGATCCAGATCCGAGACCTGGGCCAGACCGAGCATCCCCTGACGACAGTATTTTATTTCTCTGCATTCAGCACGCCGGTGCTGCTGCTCGCGATGCCTTTTGTTGCGCAGGCCCACACTACGCGTGAATGGCTGCTTTTGGGGGGCCTGGCCTTGTTCGGAATCCTTGGGCAGTTCTTCCTGACCGCCGCCCTTCGATATGGTGCCGTCGCCAGCGTCATCGTGATGGATTATTCAGCGTTGATCTGGGCCACGTTATTCGGGTGGACGATATTTGACCGGCTGCCACCGGCCACCACCTGGCTTGGGGCGCCCTTGATCGTAGGGGCTGGTGTCGTGATCGCCTGGCGTGAACACCGCCTCGCCCGCAAGTTACCGGCTCCGCTCGTCAGCGAGTGAAGAACCGCTTTCCCCGTTGTGTTTTTTGGTCCAGATTGCCTTTGCAAAGCTCATATCGGAGAAACTTCTATGGCCCGCAAAATTATCATAGCATTGGGCGTCGCAGCTATCGCAATGACAGCTACGGCCTGCAACACGGTCAAAGGCCTAGGCAGGGATATCGAATCCGTTGGCGAAGCTGGCGACCGCGCTATCTGAACACTCTGCCAACTCATTTGCGTGGAGACTAACTGCTAGCGGCCCTCAGCTCTTACCGCGGCTGTAGAGTCTGGCGCGGCGTTCGCGCAGGATCAGCCACACAAGCAGGCCGGCCGGCCCGGCCATAAAGGTTAAGAACAGGATCGGTCCCTGCACCAATCGCGAGAAATTCTTGGAATCGGCATCCTTTGCGATCCAAAGGCCCGTAAACAAATCGAAGGCGAGGTAATGCGTCCAACCAATTGTCACGCCCCCATCGCTGGCAAAAATGCCCCGCACGCCTTCAATTGTAGTGAAACTGGCTTGCGCGCCAGCAGGCCCGACCGGATCGGCCAATCCGGACACGATCACGGTCAGTCCAATCGCATAGACCAGGCATAACAGGCCCACGCCAAGGTACAGTACCACCGTCATCGGTAGCGGACGTCGGGGGAGAAAGATCAGGATGATCCACGCCCCAATGGCCAGCAAGTTTACTGCGCCAAAAGTCATATGCCACATCAGCCCTGCACTCCTCTTGACTGCATCGTGCGGTTCATTCTGCCAGCATCATTTGCGGCAAGCTATGCGCAGCACGAAGAATCGAATCATGGTCATGCGCAAATTTCCCGCCCGCTTTACGCAAAGCAAACGACAGGCAGGCATCGGCAACAACACGTGCATCGACCGCGCGATATTGGCGGAAATTACCGTGCAGCATCAAGTTCACCAGAGGTGACAATGCTATGCCAGCCCTTTCTGCCAAGCGAATATCACCTTCGCGTGAACCGCGCAGCAGCCCCGGCCGCAATATGTCCAACCGTTGGAACCCCACCTTTGCCAGATCGCGTTCAACTTCACCTTTGACCCTGAGATAGAAGTTTTTCGAAGCAAGATCGGCTCCAATCGAACTGATCGAGACAAACCTGGGAACTTTCAAACGATGCGCAGCGCGCGCTACGGCAAGCACCAGATCGTGATCCACCGCACGAAATTCGGCTTCATCCTTGTCGGATTTTTTCCATGTTGTCCCGAGCGCGTTGATCAGAACAGTGGGCTGGACCGCTTCGATAACTTCGTCCCACTGGGCTGTATCGGCAACAAAAAGTTCCATCCGGGCACCTTGCGGCAGTTTCATCTCGCGGCGCGCAATTGCCACCAGGCGCATGTCTTCCCGTCCGACCGAGGCACGAATGATTGCACGGCCAACCAAGCCGCTTGCGCCGACCAATGCGATGCGGATCGGTTCAGACATTGCTAAGTCCTTCCGGAACCTTGCCGTATATCCGGCTGCATTGATCGATTGCGAACCGGTCGGTCATGCCGGCGATGAAATCGGCGATGTGGCGGCTTCGCTCCGGTTCTGTTTCAGGCAAACCTTTGCGCCAGCTATCGTTTAGTAATGTGTCGTCTTGCTCGTATGCGGCATAAAGTCTGGCAATCACATCGCGGGCCCGTTCGGCAGTAACGATCTGATCAGGATGGTAATACAGCCGGTCATACATGAATTTCTTGAGCTGGCGTTCGGCAACCTGCATTTCAGAGGAAAATGTACCAAGGGGTTTGCCTGCAGCGCGAATTTCATCGGCATTGCCAATTCCTGTCACGGCCCTGGTGGTCTGTTCAAGCACATCATTCACCATGAGGCCGATCTGGCCGCGTATCAGTTCGCGCAGCTGCCTTTCGCGTGCGGCGTTGGGAAAGCGCTTTTCGACGGTCCGCCACTGCTGCGCGACAAAGTCAATCGTCAGCAGATCGTCGAGATCGAGAAAGCCGGCTCGCAAACCGTCGTCGATATCGTGATTATCATAGGCGATATCATCGGCGATGGACGCAATCTGCGCTTCCAATGAAGGGTGCTGTGACAGGCCGAGCGGGAATTGCGCATCCAGTTCGGCCAGCGCCCAGCCCGGCATCGCAACCGGACCATTATGCTTGGCCAGCCCTTCGAGCAATTCCCATGTCAGGTTCAGACCTTCATGGTCACAATAGGGGCTTTCAAGCCGCATAAGCATTCGAAGCGACTGGGCGTTGTGGTCGAATCCGCCATGCCTCTCCATCGCTTGTGACAACGCCATTTCTCCAGCGTGGCCAAACGGTGGGTGACCAATGTCGTGTGCAAGGCACAGCGCCTCGGTCAGATCCTCGTCCAGCCCAAGAGCTCGAGCCAGAACTCGCCCGATCTGAGCCACCTCAATACTATGCGTCAGTCTGGTGCGGTAATGATCGCCATCGGGCGCGATGAAAACTTGCGTCTTGCTGCGCAGCCGGCGAAACGAGATCGAATGGATAATCCGATCCCTGTCACGCTGAAATTCACTCCGCGGACCACGGGTGCCGTCGCGATTCTCTGGAAATTCGCGGCCTCGGGTGGCTGAAGGTTCGGAAGCGAATGGTGCACGGGTCATTGGCCGCAGGGCTTAGGTTAGACAATGGCAGTGAACAACGGGAACAATCGGGCAACATTGACTGAGTGTGCCCACCAATTCAATTTCCGCCCAACATCCAGTCGACCGCAGCTTCACAATGGATACGGGTAGAATCGAAAATTGGCAGAACATTCGCGTCCACATCGACGACCAATTCCAATTCGGTACAGGCCAGAACAACTGCCTTGGCACCGGCCTGTTCGATCTGCGTAATAATTGTCTTGAGCGAACGTTCAGCCTGACGGCTCGCCTTGCCGATCATCAGTTCGTCATGGATGATCCGATCGATGACTTCGACATTGTCCATGTCGGGCGCTCTCAGATCGACCCCGTGCGCGACTAACCTCTGACGAAAGAAGCTTTCTGTCATCACATCACGGCGGCCGATTAGCGCTGCATCCAGGATACCTTCGCGCTCCATGCGTGTCCCAATGCAATCCGCGACGTGAAGGACAGGTACATTCACTTCGGCAACGATGCGGTCAAATATCTTGTGCATGGAATTTGCGCAGATAATCAGGCTTTCCGCTCCGGCGTCTTCTAGCCGCCGTGCCGAAGCAATCAGAACTTCGGCAACTTCGTCCCAATCGGCCCCATCGCGCAATTCATGCAGATTGGAAAAATCGATGCTTTCGATCAGGAGCGGTGCAGTCGTGCGCGGCGGGCTGCGGCGCTGGACCAAACGGTTGATATGCTCGAGATAGCTGCCGGTCGAAACCCAGCTCATACCTCCGATCAGCCCCAGTTTTCGCAATAGACCGCTTCCCTTCCCCGATTCACACCAACACGTGCGCGCACCAGACTTACGCAGCCTGTTCTCGCCAGTCCAGTCGCTTACTCAAACCCGCCTATTCAGCGGTCTGCGATGGATAACGGAAGTTTGCCAACCCAATCGCGCACCGCAGATCCGCTTGCATCCGGAGTCTCCTCCATCGGTAAATGGCCGATGTGCGGATAGGATATTAGCGTACTGTTGGGCAGGTTCGCCTTGAACCAGCCTGCGGCCTCGAAGGGGATCAGCCTGTCTTCCTCGCCCCAAATTATCAGAACCGGAATTTCTAGGCGCTTCAATGCAGCGGGATCGAATGGCTTTCGCTCCTGACCGAATCGCGCCATCGTGGCTGCACGATTGCCGGGATAACGCAGCAATTCCCAATACCGATCGACCGCTTCGGGGGTGACGACACCCTGATTGGAAACGCTTTGCGACAGGCTTTTTGTAACCAGTGAACGGGGGGTGATATGCGCCATCAACCGATTGACCACAGGTGTACGGGCAATCGTGAACCCGATATTCCCGGCGCCCTCTCGCTTGATCGGCGCACCGCCAGCATCGACCAGAATTAACCCGTCAAGCCTCTCGGGATGCTTCAGCGCATAGGCCATCGCGATTCCGCCACCCATGGAGTTCCCGCCAAGGATAAAGCGATCTAGCTTTAGCGTGTCCGCCACACGGTCCACCGTATCAACGAAGGCGGGCATCGCATAATCACCGTCTGGCGCGGGACCGGTCAGACCGTGGCCAATCTGGTCGAAGCGGATGATGCGATATTTCGCTTTCAAGCGGTCCGTCCATGGCTGCCAGGCGCGGAGATCGGCATTGGAACCGTGGAGCAGAATGATTGCTTCTGCATCGCGCGGCCCCTCGTCGCGCAAATGGACCATCAGCCCGCCGCCCAAATCCACAAATTGCGATGGCTCGCCGCCATATTTGGCGCGCATTTCGGCAGGATCGGTATCCGGTGTTCGCAGCAGAATGAATGCCAGCACCAGCAGCGCAAGCAAGGCTAGAGCGATTCCTCCGACTTTTCTCATGCCATTACAGCCCTTCTATCCAGTGCCGGACCACCGCAACTCCATCCTGATCCACAGTGGTCTTGCCCAATTCTGGCATTGCCACCCCGCCTTCTGTGCTTTGCATCCGATAGAGCAGGATCGAATCCGCAGGTTTCCCCGGCACGATATCAAACAGTAGGCCGCCGGCCCCGCGCCCTGCTGCAACAGGCCGTTTGCCAATACCGATCGCCTGCGGATCTCGCTGTTCCCAACGAAGATCCAGCCCTGAATTGGATGCCGTTGCACCTGGTCGATGACAATGGGCACAATTGACATCAAGATAGGCGCGCGCCGCCGCTTCGCTGGACGCGGATTTGCGGCTCTCCCAAAGCGGCAAGACGTCGCTACCTACGGGTACGGAATCCAGATGCCCGGCTTGCACGAATTGCCGAAGCCATTCCTGCGACAAATTGCGCGCCTTTGGGCCGATCGGCGTTACGACACCATTTACGCCGTGACATTCCTTGCACTGGTTCTTGTTCGGCACGCGATAGCTGATTTCTTCGCCCTTCGGTGTTGTGACATCCACCCGCGCGCCGGCGACCACCAGCATCGCCTCGGTCCCCGCCGCATTCCACAGGTAGGGAAGCGCCACCCAGCCTTCCGTGCGGTGCAGCAGAACACGTGTTTCGACCAGTCGTCGGTCCGCACCACTGCCAAATGCGAAGGTTTTGATCAGGGCTGTACCAACGGGAAGATCGAGCAGGTCATCGCCTTGCGAAATCGCACGCGTTCTAGGGGGAAGATACACAAACCGGAGCTTTTCCGCCCCGTCGGAATAGAGCGGCGTGTTAAGCCTATAAGGAATTACCCCGGCAGATGGTTGCTGCAGACCCGCGTCAGCGAAGAAGCCATATTCGGACAGGCTGCGTACCAGCCCGCCGTCCATGACCTTCGCCTGATTTACGCGCTCTACTGGCCCATTTGCCGAAGCCATCACGGCAAGGGCGGCGCCCAATCCTGCACCGAAAATCCACCGTGTGATCATTGCGCTAGCCGTTGCTCCAGATTTGCAGGAGCGCCCACCGTGTCGAATGCAAATGTAAAGGTCGGCTCTGGCACTGCCAGCGGGGCAGGCTGCGCCCCGGCCATTCCCTTGCCCACTTCCGGCAGGTTCAGCGACCAACCCGTTACGCCCTTGGTCACGGTGAGCCCGGTATCCGCTTGCTGGAGCCCGTCCCACATGACTGACGGCAACGCGCCGCCGAATGCCGCCAAAAGAGCATCCTTACCATCGAGCTGGGGATCATAACCGCCCCGCCCGAAACTGTTTTGCTTCACCACCACATTGCGCGGAAACGGGTTATAGCGTGTATCGGTGAATTCCTGTGTGTAGGCGACAACCATCACATGTGCCGTGGGATTATCCGCCAGCACATTGCCTTCAACCAAGACACCATCATTAGCCATCACCAGAACCCCGGTGCCGCGCCGGACCCCGGCAACGATGTTGCCCGGCGGCGCAAAATTGGGAGTGTCGTTGGCGACGACAAGATTGCTGCGCACGATCACATTGCCGCCACCCATCACTGGCAAGCTGGGCAAATCAAATACCAGAATGCCGCCAGTGTTGCGTGTGGCCAGATTGCCTTCAACCAGTGCATCGCGGCTGTTTTCGATTTCGATGCCTGCGACATTGGCTTCGGCGATTGAATTGCGAATGGTTATCCTGCGGCTCTGCCCAACGTAGATACCTGCGTCCGACGCGCCCGAAACCTTGGCCCCGTCAATCAATATTCCGGTACTTTCGACCGGATATATTCCGTATGCACCATTTGTAGCCGCAGGCCCGTTAGTCCAGGTTACACGAATACGGTAATAGACAATGTCATCAGCGCCCTTCGATTTGACGCCGTCACCCTTAGGGTTCTCAATTGCAAAATCACGCAGGGTGACTTTGTCGGATGTGACCAGCAGGCCTTCGCCGGAGCCTTGTTGCGCGGTAAAATCCAACACTGTCTGGTCCATGCCAGCACCGCGCAGGACAACGCCATCAACATCGAGCGAAAGACCATCGGTAAGCAGGAAACGCCCGGCGCCCAAGGTTACCACGTCACCCGGCTCAGCCAGGATAAGTGCTTCCTGCAGGCGTTCCTGCGCACCTTCTCCGGCAGCGATGGTGGTGGTCTTGGCGGCTGCGGGCTGGCTGATTGACACCAGCAGCAGAGCTGCCAAACAGCCTGCGTTCAGTTTGTTCATGATAATTCCTCTCTCCATGGGTGCATGATGCGACAGATCGGACCCAAAACCAAGTTTTGAAAACGGTTTATCGCCAAATAGATAAACCAAGCAGATCGTTTGCCAGCGGCTAAGAATTGAGGAGACTGATGATGCGAATAACAAAACTGGCCGCATTCACCTTGGCCGCTGCATCGGTAACTACCCCTGCCTTTGCTGCGCCAGCTTCGATTGCTGGCAACTGGAAGACTGACGACAGCACCTCGATCATCAGCTTTTACCCTTGCGGCAAGTCAATGTGCGGCAAAATCGCCAAATTTCTGGTACCCGAAGCGGCCGGTGGAACGCGTGACGAGAAGAACCCCGACAAGACCAAGCGCAGCCGGAGGTTGCTCGGCCTGCCAATTTTCTGGAATCTGACGCCGGACGGAAATAGCTGGGCGGGCAAGGGATATACACCCAAGGAAGGCCGCAATTTCAATGCGGACATCAGCCGTGACGGTGATATTCTCAAAGTCAAAGGCTGCGTAATGGTCTTCTGCAAGACCGCCACCTTCACCAAGGCCTGATCGGGTTTACCCGATACCGATCGAACACAGCGCGGCAGAACTGCCGGTTACTGTAACGACCTCAGTATCACCCGAACGGCGCAGCCGCTTGATCGCATCACCGAGCCCCGCCGGATTTTCCGCCTCGCCCTCACGCGGTTCCATGCCATCTTTCAACTTGAGCAATTGCGGAATGCTCAGCCGTTTTGTCAGGCGCTTCGCCATGCAACCGGCCCGCTTGTCGGACATGCCGCTATCAAGAAGCGCAGATTTGACCCGCCATTCCACCACATAATCGACCGCACCCGTGCTAACGGCTAACACGGTCATGCCGGCCATTATGACCACAAACAGGAAGAGTTTGCGCATCGGTCAGTCCAGATTTTTGATGATGTCTTCGACCATCTTTTTGGCATCGGCCAGCAGCATCATCGTCTGGTCCATGTAGAACACATCATTGTCTACACCCGCATAGCCGACCCCGCCCATGCTTCGCTTGATGAACATCACCGTCTTGGCTTTTTCCACGTCGAATACCGGCATACCGTAGATCGGGCTGGTCTTGTCGGTCTTGGCCGCCGGGTTCACCACGTCGTTCGCACCGATGATGAATGCAACGTCCGCCTGCGCGAATTCGCTGTTGATATCTTCCAGCTCGAACACTTCATCATAGGGCACGTTGGCTTCGGCCAGCAAAACATTCATAT
Source organism: Erythrobacter sp. (assembly GCA_024642565.1). Classification (GTDB taxonomy): domain Bacteria; phylum Pseudomonadota; class Alphaproteobacteria; order Sphingomonadales; family Sphingomonadaceae; genus Allopontixanthobacter. The sequence continues at coordinate 44,203 of JAHEAV010000015.1, read as the reverse complement.
GGCCGGGCATCCGGCCCGCAACGGGGTGGATGGCATAGCGCACGTTTACGCCATGTTCCTTTAGGACATCGCCCATCTCGCGTAAGGCATGTTGTGCCTGTGCCACCGCCATGCCGTATCCTGGAATGATGATGACGTTTTCGGCTTCTTTCAAAAGGAAGGCTGCATCTTCCGCACTCCCCCGCTTCCACGGCCGGTCGGTCTTTGCGGCATCACCGCCACCGCCGGCTTCCGCGCCGAAACCACCAGCGATCACGGAGATGAAGCTGCGGTTCATCGCCTTGCACATGATATAGCTCAGGATGGCACCGGACGAACCCACCAGAGCCCCGGTAATGATCATGGCCGTATTGTGCAGGGTGAAACCCATGGCCGCCGCCGCCCAGCCGGAATAGCTGTTCAGCATCGACACCACGACCGGCATATCAGCCCCGCCAATCGGGATGATCAGCAAGAAGCCGACCAGGAAAGCCAGTGCGGTAATCGCCACGAAATAGGTCGTGTTGTCGACCCGATCCATTGCGAACAGCCCAGTCAGCACCAGGATGGCGATGATCGTGCCGAGATTAATGATATGCCGCCCTGGCAGCAGGATCGGCGCGCCGCTCATCTTGCCAGCCAATTTGAGGAAGGCGATTACCGAACCGCTGAAAGTCAGAGCGCCAATGGCCACGCCCAGTGCCATCTCGATCCGGCTGACCGGGGCTATGGCAGTCATCAATTTGATGGTGTCGGCGGTGCTTTCTACCCCCGTCACGACCAGAAGGTCGAAGGAATCGGGATTGAGGAAGGCCGCCCAGCCAACCAGTACGGCAGCCAGGCCAACAAGGCTATGAAACGCCGCGACCAGTTGCGGCATGTCAGTCATGGCAATTCGGCGCGCAATGACCCAGCCCACGCCGCCGCCGATCGCGATTGCGCCGACAATTTCCGGGAGACTGGCGATATCATGCGTCACCAGCGTGGTCACCACAGCGATGAGCATGCCCAACATGCCGTAACGATTGCCCGAGCGGCTGGTGGAGGGCGATGAGAGCCCTCGCAACGCCAGAATAAACAACACGCCCGATGCCAGATAAGCCGAAGCAACCCACGGGTTGACCGCATGGGATGAAAGGGCCTCACCGATAGCCGGAATTACCGGCATAGCCTGTTCGACTGGGAGGACAGCCATCAATTCGCCTCCCCGGTCTTGGCTGGGGCAGCGGGCCGTTCTTTCTTTTTGTACATCGCCAGCATCCGTGCCGTAACCGCAAAGCCGCCAAAGATATTGACGCTCGCCAGGACCACCGCCGCCAGGCCTAACCACTTGGCAACAGGGCTACCCGCCCCCACCGAAGCAATCAGCGCACCAACAATAATAACGCTGGAAATCGCATTGGTTACGGCCATCAATGGCGTGTGCAGTGCCGGAGTAACCGACCACACAACGTAATAGCCTACGAAACAGGCCATCACGAAAATCGAAAGGATTGCAATAAAGTCCACGGTTACCCCCTTATCCGAGCAACCGCTCATTGACGATTTTTCCGTCTCGGGTCAGCCGCACAGCGTCCCCGATTTCTTCGTCCAGCACAGGCTTGCCGGCTTCAGCGTCCCAGAAGGCACTGAGGAAATTATACAGATTGCGGGCGTAAAGCGCAGAAGCGTCAGTGGCCAGATGCGCCGCAGTGTTTGAATAACCCATAATCTTTACACCATGCCGGAGCACTATCTGGTCCGCCACGCTGCCTTCGACATTACCGCCCTGTGCCACGGCGAGATCGAAGATCACACTGCCCGGTTTCATGCTGGCAATCTGCGCATCGCTGATCAATCGCGGCGCAGCGCGCCCCGGAATCAACGCTGTCGTAATGACGATGTCCTGCTTGGCTATGTGGTTCGACACCAGTTCGGCCTGCGCTTTTTGGTATTCCTCGGACATTTCGGTGGCATAACCACCACTGCCCTCACCTTCGATTCCCGCGACATTTTCCACGAAAATCGGCTTTGCACCCAGCGATTGGATCTGCTCCTTGGTCGCCGACCGCACATCGGTTGCGCTAACTTGTGCGCCCAGGCGGCGCGCCGTGGCAATTGCCTGCAAGCCGGCAACCCCTACGCCCATGATGAAGGCGCGCGCGGCGGTGATCGTTCCCGCCGCTGTCATCATCATCGGAAAGGCGCGGCCATATTCATTGGCGGCTGCAATGACCGCCTTGTATCCCGCAAGATTGGATTGGCTGGAAAGAACATCCATGCTTTGCGCGCGCGTGATGCGCGGCATGAATTCCATTGCCAGAGCTTCGAATCCGCCTGCGGCATAGGCTTGCACGCGGTCCTTCTGGCCAAAGGGATCGAAGCTGGCGGCCACCCAGGCACCGGGTCTTGCGCCCTTGAGAAGCGCGACATCGGGCGCCTGGATGCCCAGGATGATGTCGGCATCGGTCACAACTTTGGCCGCAGTGCCCACCTGGGCCCCGGCATCGATATAGGCATCGTCGGAAAAAGAGGCCGCCGCGCCAGCGCCTTTTTCTACGACTACAACCGCCCCAAGAGCGGTGAATTTCTTCACCGTTTCCGGAATGATCGCAACGCGCGACTCATCAGCCGCACGTTCCTTCAGAATCGCGATACGCAAACCTGAAGCGCTCAACTGGAAATCACGACCACAATGATCAATGCAAGCAAGGCAATTACCGGCACTGCCCATTTGAGTAGCGAGATGAACCCGCCGTAAGTCTTTTCTGCTGCCTTCATGTCATTTGCCGAAGCCATCACGCAATTCCTCATCAAGTTTGTTTGTTGGAGTAGCGTCTATCGCGCCACGGCAATGCCATCAACCCTTCGAAAGATGGCTCATGTCCTTAATAAGACCTTTACCCGTTTTGATTAGATAAGTCCCCTGTACCGCAACCGGACGGTTTTGGGGAATTATGACCGACGACGCAACGCGCCTGCTGATGTTGATCGATGATGAGCCGGCCCAAAGCCGCCTGATCAGCGCTCTCGCTGCGCGTGAGGGCTGGCGCGTGCTGGTGGTCAATGATGCGGAAACCGCGATTGCCACGCTAGGCACTCGGCAAGGTATGCAATTATCTGCAATTATTCTCGATCAATGGGTGCCGGGGGACGATGCCTGCAGCCTGATCGCCGAGCTCAAGTCACGGCGGCCTGCAATGCCAATTCTCATGCTGACCACCAGCGCTTCTCCTCTGCTGGCGGTCGAAGCGATGCGTGCCGGGGCCACCGATTACCTGGTCAAGCCCGTCGCGCCGGATCGGCTGATGACGGCTTTGCGCAGCGCCACAAAGTTGGAAGCGCCCAAAAACGAACTGCAGCCATTAACCGAAAAAATGCCCATCACACTCGATTTCGATGCGATGATTGGCACCTCTCCGTCATTCCGGACCGCGCTGGCCAATGCAGCGAAAACAGCAAGAGGCCACGGGTCGGTGCTGATTGAGGGCGAAAGCGGAACCGGCAAGGAAATGTTGGTGCGCGCGATGCATACGGCCAGCCCCCGGGCAAAGGCTCCGCTGCGGATCATAAATGTCGGCGGTGTGCCGGCCAATTCGATCGAATCCGTGCTGTTCGGGCACGAACAGAACGCCTTTCCCGGTGCCTTTGACCGCCAGATCGGCGCTGTTCAGCATTGCGATGGTGGCACATTGGTGCTCGATGAAATCGACCGTTTGGCGCTCCCGTTGCAGGAAGTTTTAGCCGAAGCCTTGACCAGCGGCATTGTTCGCCCGGTTGGGGCCAAGCACGGTTTCCGGGTCGATGTGCGGCTGTTCGCTGCCAGCAACCTGCCACTTTCCGATCTGGTCGAAGCTGGCCATTTCAATGCTGACCTGCACAAGGCCGTGTCGGCTACCAAGATCGTGCTTCCTCCTTTGCGCGAACGTCAGGGCGACATTTCTGCTCTCTGCCGCCATTTCCTTGCGCGGATCGGCGATCAGCCGGGCCTTCGCAGTTTGTCGATCACCGATTCGGCGCTTTCGTTGCTTTCGGCGTTTGATTGGCCGGGCAATGTCCGGCAGTTGCAAGCTGTGCTGTTTCGCGCTGCCGTGTTTTGCGACGGTGAGTCGCTAACGGTCGACAGCTTCCCGCAACTGTCCGAATTACTTGGTGAATGTGACGATGCTATCAATCCGATGCAAGAAGGTGTCGGGGTCATGCTTTACACGCGGGATGGCAATCTTCGCCCGCTGGAAGAGATCGAGGCCGACGTAATTCGCCTTGCCATTGGCCATTATCGCGGGCGCATGACCGAAGTCGCCCGCCGTCTCGGCATTGGGCGTTCTACTCTTTACCGCAAATTGGGCGATCTGGGGATCGGGGACGCGGCCTAGTATCGTCCAAGCGTCCGCACCGCTGCTTAAACATCTTTCGGCGGTGGGTGTGATAGCGGCTATGCCGGCATTTCTGCAAAATCCGTAAGCGCCGCATCTCTGAGGCCGCGCCAAACATTGCGAGCCTGCACAGTGTCGGCCACATCATGAACACGGAGCAATTGCACGCCGGCGTCCATGCCAGCCATTGCCAGAGCAAGGCTGCCGCCAAGCCGTTGATCGGCAGGGGCTTCGTTTGATAATGCCCCGATCATTCGCTTGCGACTGGCGCCAAGTAGCAAAGGTTGCCCTAGCGCATGATACAGCGGCAATGCGTTCAGCAAAGCCAAGTTTTCAGACAAGGACTTACCAAAGCCGATACCCGGATCGAGGATTATCCTGTCGCGCGCGATACCCGCTTCGATTGCCCGATCACGCGCCGCTTTCAGCCAATCGAACACATCGAACACCACGTTGGCATAGTGGCCGTCAGCATGAAGATCCTGCCCTGAACCGGGTGCATGCATCAAAACCACCGGGCACTTGCGCGCAGCGGCGAATTCGATGCTTCGCGGATCATGGCGCAAGGCGGATACATCGTTGATGACATGTGCTCCAGCGTCCAGCGCGGCCTCCATCACCGCTGGTCGGCGAGTATCGACGCTGATCGCTGCGCCCATCGCGGCACAATATTCGACCGCCGGAATCACCCGCTTCAACTCATCACCTTCCCAAGTTGCCGCTGCCCCCGGACGCGTACTTTCGCCGCCAATATCGACAAGGGCCGCACCTGCCTCCAGCATGGCGGCGGCATGGACCTGGCCAGCGTCGGGGTTGTCGAGAAATGCACCACCATCAGAGAAGCTGTCTGGCGTAACATTGAGGATGCCAACCACTTGCGGCTGGTCGAGCCGAATGGTTCGCTCTCCCATTTGCAGTGCGGCATGTTCGCATGTCAGCGCGGCCCATTGGGCTTCAGCTTCGGTTCCCAGGTTGCCGGATAAGCGGCCCAACGCCGCGGTCATTCCCGATGGTGAAAACCTCTCACGCTCAACAACGGCACCATCGCGGCGCAAAACCATCGCAAATCGATGCGCATAGACCATCCCGCCGGCCAGACGCACCGCATCGCCTTCCTCGCTTTGCGGGCTTGGTGCAAAACCAATTGGGCGGATGTAAATCTGATCGGTCATGGCTTCACCCGAAACATGCGTAATCGCATCAAAAAACTGCGTATCGAGCCCAAGCCGAAAAGATCGGCGGTTCAGTCTTCAACAGCAAGCAGGTAAAGCTGACGGATCGCATCAACCGGTTTGACCGCGCCTTCATGCTCGATGTGCCAGAAGGTCCAGCCGTTGCAGCTGGGCGCGCCCTGAAGATCCTTGCCGAGACCATGGATCGAACCCGTTTGCTTCTCATATACAAGCGATCCATCCGCACGAACCTTTGCAGTCCAACGGCGCTGCTTGTCGAAGATTTCTGTACCCGGTTCGATATAGCCGCTTTCGACCAGGGCACCGAAGGCCACGCGCTGTGCCGCCTGTTTGCTCTGCATGGTCTGGATCGCGCTTTCGTCGAGCGGCAGTTCCTTGTCGATCCGCTGCATCGCTATCTCGCGGTAAAAATCCTCCCGCTCGCAGCCAATCCATTCCCGACCGAGCCGCTTGGCCACTGCCCCTGTGGTACCAGTGCCAAAGAAGGGATCGAGCACGACATCGCCCTTTTCCGTGGTGGCCAGCATTACGCGATAGAGTAGCGCTTCTGGTTTCTGCGTAGGGTGCGCCTTCTGCCCGCCATGCTTCAGGCGTTCTGGCCCACCGCATAATGGCAACACCCAATCACTACGCATCTGCAATTCATCATTAAGCGTCTTCATCGCGCGATAGTTGAAATGGTATTTCGATTTTTCGCCCTGGCTCGCCCAGATCAGTGTTTCGTGGGCATTGGTAAAGCGAGTCCCTTTGAAATTGGGCATCGGATTTGTCTTGCGCCAGATAATATCGTTGAGGATCCAGAAACCGAGGTCCTGCAGGATTGCCCCGACACGAAAGATATTGTGGTAACTGCCAATCACCCAAAGGGAGCCATCGGGCTTGAGCACGCGGCGCGCCTCGGTCAGCCAATCCCGCGTGAAATTGTCATAGATCTGGAAACTGTCGAACTGATCCCAATGATCGGTAACGGCATCGACCTGGCTACCATCAGGACGGTTAAGATCGCCGCCCAGTTGCAGGTTATAAGGCGGGTCAGCAAACACACAATCAACGCTGTTGTCAGGCAATGAACGCATCGCTTCGACACAATCGCCCGACAAGATACGGCCAAGCGGCAAATGCAATTGCCGACTGTCCGTGGTTGCGCGTTGTGCGCGCATCTTCGTGGTCTCGATGACCCCCATCCGTATTTCCCTTCCAGAGTTATCCACAGGGTGAATCCTTCGGGACTCCGCGTCAAGCAGCGATTGTTAGACCATTATGGTTAACAGGGAATCAATTGAGGGAGAACGAAAGGTGTCCTCCACAAGATGTTGAGTCTGCTACTGTTCACCTGACTCGACATGATGGGGTGTGACCACGAAGACTCTATCGGCTGATGTTTTTTCCGGCGGCGGGTGATATTGGCTATTTCAGCTTTTCGGAGGAGGAAAAATTGGCGCTCAAAGTTATTGGTGCAGGATTGGGCCGGACCGCGACCTTTTCGCTCAAATTCGCTCTCGAACATATCGGCTTTGGCCCGTGCTACCATATGTCGGAAGTGTTCGCGAGCGCCCGTCGCAGCATCCCGCTTTGGCTGGATGTAATCGGCGGCGACCCCGATTGGGACGCAATTTTTGACGGGTTCCAGTCAACCACCGATTATCCAGCCTGCAGCTATTGGCGCGAACTGACCGAATATTATCCCGATGCAAAAGTGGTATTGACCTCGCGGGATGCGGATAGTTGGTTCGATTCCGTCAGCGAAACGATCTTTTCACCGCGTATGCAAACAGCGCCGGAGGGATCACCTCAGCACAGCTTCATGCACGGAGCCATCTTTCATGCATTCAACGGACAGGTCGGCGATCGCGCTTTCATGACCGACTGGTATCGTAAACGAAATCAGGAGATTATCGATAGTCTGCCGCCCGAACGGTTGCTGTTGTTTCATCCCAAGGACGGATGGGAACCGCTGTGCAAATTCCTCGGCGTCGATTTGCCAGCCGAGCCGTTCCCTAGGGTCAATTCGCGTGATGAAATCCTGGATGCATCCGGCGGCGAATCCGGATTGCCCACTAGCCCGGAAGACGCTGAAGCCTTTGGCAAAGCCTATATCGAACAGTTGCGCACCAAGGCTTTCGCTTAGAAAGAACGCCCGCGCCGGGGCGGGATTAAATCAACAGCATTTGCGAAACAGGCGCAAAACTGCGCCTGTGGAGCGGGCTGGGTCCGTGCGTGCGGAGGGCCGCCATATGATCCCTGGTGCCGTAACCCTTGTTCTGTTCCCACCCATATTGGGGATATTGGGCGGCGGCTTCCAGCATCATCCGGTCCCGCCATTCCTTCGCCACTATCGAAGCGGCTGAAATCGCCGGCTCCAGCGCGTCGCCGCCCACGATGGCACATGCATCCCAGCGCCAGCCTTCGGTGCGGCCAGCCGGGGTCATGTTGCCGTCGATGAGCACATTGTCCGGATTCCGGCCCAAAGCCGTACTCAAATTCCTGACCGCCAAGGTCATGGCCAGCATCGTGGCCCCGAAAATGTTGATCCGATCGATCACCTCCACATCAACCACACCAACAGCCCAGGCGCAGCGTAGGCGAATGGTGAGATCAAGCTCCCCCCGGCGCTTCGCAGTCAATTTCTTGGAATCGTCGAGACCTTTCGGACGCGGCTTGCATAGCGCGACTGCACTTGCCACAACCGGGCCTGCAAGTGGGCCGCGCCCTGCCTCATCAACGCCAAAGATCAGCCCTTCTGCACCAAGGGCCTGGTCGGGAATTCCGGAAAGAATGGACATGTCAAAGCCAGGATTCATCGCTGCACTTCTATTCACTGCCGCAGTCGGCCTCGCAAGTTGCGGCAGCCACGCATCGGTGGACAGGGCACAAGCTCCGGAGCAATCGGCAAGCACAACTGTCGGTCCGTTCAAGGTTGCGCATCTGGCGAGTTTTGCAGAACCCTGGGCAGCAGCGATTGAACCTGGGACGGGCAACGTCTTTGTCACCGAACAGGCCGGGACGATCAAATTCTATCGACCGGAAACCGGCCGTATCGGGACAGTCAGTGGCGCACCGGCCGTCGATTATGGCGGTCAAGGCGGGCTTGGCGATATTGCCTTCGCACCGGACTATAAGACCAGCAAGGCAATCTATCTGAGTTGGGTAGAAGCGGGCGAAGGCGATACACGCGGCGCGGTTGTCGGCCGGGGCCAGCTGGGCTGCAGCACCCCAGATGCCTGCACCATTTCAGGGCTGGAGATCATCTGGCGGCAATCTCCCAAAGTTACCGGCCGCGGGCATTATTCGCACCGCATCGCATTTTCGCCCGATAGCAAATTCCTCTTCATCGCCAGTGGCGAGCGGCAAAAGATGGCACCGGCACAGGATGTATCGAACAACCTTGGCAGTGTGGTCCGTCTCAATCTTGATGGCACCCCTGCGGCCGGCAATCCCATGGCCGCAAACGAGGGAGCCAGCCCCCAGATCTGGTCCTATGGCCACCGCAATATTCTCGGGCTGAAATTCGATATGCAAGGCCGACTGTGGGATCTCGAACATGGTCCCGCTGGCGGCGATGAACTCAATCTGGTCACGCCCGGTGCCAACTACGGGTGGCCGTTGGTTTCGGAAGGCTCGCATTACGGCGGCAAGGCCATTCCGGCCCATGCGACCCGCCCCGAATTTGCTGCTCCGGCAATCAGCTGGACACCGGTAATCGCACCGGGCGATTTCATCTTTTACAGTGGCGCGATGTTTACAGACTGGCGCGGCGATGCGCTGATCGCCGGGCTGAAAGCCAAGAGTATCATCCGGGTCAAGGTCGAGGGCGAACGCGCAAGCGAAGTCGCCCGCTACGACATGGGCCAGAGGATTCGTGAAATTGTTGAGGCACCGGATGGGGCAATCTATCTGCTCGAAGATGGCGAAGATGGCCGCCTGCTGCACCTTTCTCCGGCTACAAAGTAAACCCGCATAAACCGGTCGATAACCGATTTTATGTGACACAGGCTCGCGCGCAAACTAACGGCGCGCGCCATGGCGACCATCGTTCCCCTTAACACAATTGATTCTGCGCTGATCGAAGAAGTGCTTGACCGGGCCTTCGGCTCAGATCGTCACGCGCGCACGGCCTATCGCATTCGTGAGGGGACAGATTGGTTACCCGCGCTCAGCTTTGCTGCCCTGGATGATGATGATTACCTCACCGGTACCATACAGCTGTGGCCCGTCGCACTGACTGACCCGCAAGGCCGCGCCCACCCGATGGTGATGGTCGGGCCGGTCGCTGTTCTGCCTGAACGGCAGCAGGAAGGATTTGGGAAGGCACTGATGCTGGCGGCGCTTGATACGCTGGACCGGCAAGCGGCCCTGCCTCAGGTGTTGATCGGGGATGCGGATTACTACGGACGCTTCTTCGGCTTTTCTTCCGAACCCACCCAAGGGTGGCACTGCCCCGGTCCATTTGCGCGGGACCGGTTATTGGTGCGCTGCGCCAATCCTGCGGTTTTACCAGCCGATGGCATGTTGGGGCCGTGGTTGCGGGATTGAGTAACCGGGGCCATTCTGGCAACGCATTCAGGCAATGCCTTATGAACCGCCCCCAGAACTGGCCGGACTGACCCTCGCGGAAATTGCCGAACAGGTATCGGCGCGCAATTTGCCGCCGGTCGAAGACTGGGCGCCGCAGGCTTCAGGGACCAGCAACATGCGGATTGCGGCAGACGGTGTGTGGTTTCACGATGGCGATCCGATCCGGCGGCAGGCCATGGTCCGCGCCTTTTCCGGCCTGTTGACGCGCGACGAAAATGGGCAGCACTGGTTGGTCACGCCTTTCGAAAAACTGACCATCGAAGTCGACGATGCCGCCTTTATCGCCACCGATGTGGTGGAAACCGCAGGGTCCCTCGCGTTTCGCCTTAATACGGACGAGCTGGTAATTGCCGGACCGGACAATCCCCTGACCGCCCGCGGCAATGCGGATACGCCGTCGCTCTATCTTGGTGTCCGGCGGAGGCTGGAGGCACGGCTCAACCGCAGTACATACCAGCAATTGGCGGAGATCGCGCTGGATCGAGGTGACGGTTGGACCGTCAGCAGCCAGAATGCCCGATTCTCGATGGTGCCGGCATGAATAACCTGTTCGACCGCCTGAGCCGCCAGTTCGACGCTGGGCACCGGCAACCCATTCCGGATCTTCTCAGCGATGCGCGATTTGCCCAAGCCGGAAGATCCGCCAACGCCGCCGTACTGATCGCGGTGACTGACCGCGCCGAGCCCGGCGTTATCCTGACCCAGCGGCCGCAAGACATGCGCGACCATCCGGGGCAGGTTGCCTTTCCCGGCGGCAAGATTGACGCAGGGGAAGATGCCATTGCCGCCGCCCTGCGCGAAGCCGAAGAAGAACTTTCGCTCGCCCGCACGCATGTGCAGCTGATCGGCATCACGGATCGATACCAGACCGGAACTGGTTTCGACATTACCCCTGTGCTGGGCATCGTCCCGCCTGATCTGCCGCTGGTGCCCAACCCGAACGAGGTCGAAGCGTGGTTTGAGGCACCGCTGCATCTGTTGCTCGACCGCAAGAACTGGACGGAAAATTCGGTGCATTGGCACGGGGCTGAGCGGCGCTATCTCGAACTGCGGTGGGAAGGTTTTCGGATCTGGGGTGTGACCGCGGCGATAATTGCAAACCTGGCCCGGCGGCTCGAAATGACGGAACTGTCCGATGGCTGAACTCTTGCCTCCCGCCCCGTGGACAACGCGCGCAGATCTTGCGCAACTGGTTGGTGTGCTCGGCGCGGAAAACACTCGCTGGGTTGGTGGAGCGGTCCGGGACACACTGCTGGGCGCGGATGTTCAGGACATTGATGCGGCGACACCGCTGGCGCCGCAAGAGGTCATCACTCGGCTGGAAACCGCCGGAATCCGCACCATCCCGACCGGTATCGACCACGGCACCGTTACCGCGCTGCTTCCCGGCGGCCATGTGGAGATCACCACATTGCGCCGCGATGTCTCCACCGACGGGCGCCGTGCCACAGTCGCCTTCGCACAGGATTGGCGGGAGGACGCGGCGCGGCGTGATTTCACCATCAATGCGCTGTTTGTGCACCCGGAAACGCTGGAAATTGCCGACTATTTTGGCGGGCTGGCCGATCTGGCAGCACGGCGGGTGCGGTTTATCGGCGATGCCCGCCAGCGCATCCGCGAAGACCATTTGCGTATCCTGCGCTATTTCCGCTTTCAGGCGCGCTTTGGATCGGAACTGGACGCGGAAGCCGAAGATGCCTGTACCGAATTGGCAGATACGCTGAAGGGCCTGTCGCGCGAACGGGTGGGATGGGAATTGCTGACCTTGCTGGCCCTTCCCGATCCATCCTCAACGGTTAGGCGGATGCACCAACTTCATGTTCTGCAGGTCATCCTGCCCGAAACGGGCCGTCATGAACTGGGAATATTGGAACAGCTGATCCCCGCTGAAAGGGCTGCGGGGACCGCGCCCGATCCGATCCGCCGCCTCGCTGCCCTGCTACCCGCCTTGCCCGCCATTGCCGCGGCGGTGAGCACAAGATTGCGGCTTTCACGCAGCCAGCGGCAACAGTTGCAATCCATCGCCGCGCGCGACCTGCGCGATGGGGAAAACCCGCACGCGCTTGCATACCGTGAAGGCCCGGAATGCGCGATTGACCGGCTGCTGCTTATCGGCGCCGACCCTGCACCGCTAAATGGTTGGCGATCGCCTGTGTTTCCGTTGAAAGGCGGGGAGATTGTGCGGCGGGGGGTTATGGCCGGGCCAGCTGTCGCGCGTATTCTGGATCAGGTTGAAAACCGGTGGATTACAGAAAATTTCCCCGAAGAAGCCCGCGTTTCGGCCATTCTGGACGAAGAACTGGCGAAAGAATAATCGCACTTCACGTAATTTCATTGCTTATTCATATGTCCCGCACTACATGGCCCGCAACGTCCGGCGTATGATAAGCATACGCAATCGGCTGCAAGCGTGAACTTCGCCGCTAAAAATGGTGCCAAGTCCCGCAGCTGACGCACGGTTAGCGTTACTCGCTAAGCTTCCCTTTTCACGCTTGGGTCGCAGACCCTATTTCTGCGCCCGGACTCCCATTTTCGCGGGGTCCGATTGGCGCATGCTGAAAGTATATTCATGTCTTATTTCAACACTCTTGGCCTTGCCGAACCTATTTTAAAGGCTCTGGCCGCCAAGGGATACGATACACCTACCCCGATCCAGAAACAGGCAATCCCTGCACTTATGGAAGGGCGCGACCTCTTGGGTATCGCACAAACCGGTACCGGTAAAACCGCTGCCTTTTCGCTTCCGTCACTGCATCATCTGGCAAAAAAGCCGGTCGGGCGCTTCCCATCGGGCTGCCGCATGCTGGTGCTTTCGCCAACCCGCGAACTTGCTGCGCAGATTGCCGACAATATGGAAGGCTATGCAAAATATCTGAACCTGTCGGTCCAGTGCATTTTTGGCGGCGTTCCTGCCAGCAAACAGGCCCGCAAGCTGGTTCCCGGTTGCGATGTTCTGGTCGCCACGCCTGGGCGCTTGCTCGACCTGATCGAACAGCGCGCGCTGACTTTGCGCCATGTGGAAATCTTCGTGCTCGACGAAGCGGACCAGATGATGGACCTTGGCTTTATCAAACCTTTGACCCGCATTGCTGCGATGCTGCCTGAAGACCGGCAGAGCCTGTTCTTTTCCGCTACCATGCCGCAATCGATCGCGGATCTGGGCCGCCGCTTCATCAAGAACCCGGTTCGGGTCGAAGTCGCCCCGCAATCGACCACTGCCGAAAGGGTGGAACAATACGGGATCTTCATCAACCAGGCCGAAAAGCAGGCGCTGCTTACCTTGACGCTGAAGGCCGGTCTGGACGACAAATCGATTGAACGCAGCCTGGTCTTTACCCGCACCAAACATGGCGCGGACAAGGTTGTGCGCCATCTGGTTGCCGCCGGGATCAACGCTGCGGCAATCCACGGCAACAAATCCCAGGCACAGCGCACCCGCGCTCTGGACGGTTTCCGTAACGGGACCGTGCCGGTACTGATCGCAACCGATATTGCTGCACGCGGTATCGATGTGACGGGGGTTAGCCACGTGTTCAACTTTGAAATCCCCAATGTCAGCGAACAATATGTGCACCGGATTGGCCGAACTGCCCGCGCAGGCGCGGATGGAATCGCCATTTCCTATATTGCAGCCGACGAAAAGCCTTACATCAAGGGTATCGAGCGGCTGACCGGGGTGAAGCTTTCCCCGATGCCGCTGCCGGAAAATTTCCAGATGCTGGCCAAGACATTGCCGGCCCCGGCCGCAAAACGCTCTGGCGCAGAGCGGGCACCGGATGGCGAACGCCGCGCACATGGGCGCGGCCGCGGACCCGGTGGTAACGGCCGCCATGATGGACGCAGCGATGGCCGCAATAATGGCTCAGGTCGGCGCGGACCCGGTGGCGGTCAACGCCGCGACCAGCGCGGCGATGATGCTGGCGGCGCACGCAGTGCCACGCACAATGGCGCGCGCAAAGACGGTGGCCGCGGCCCCGTAACGAATCCTGTGACAGCCGCGAAGCCCCGCGATGATCGCGGCGCCGGTGGCAACCGGCATGGCGGCGGTGACCGGCGTGCCCGCAGCTCGCGCGCCAGTTACTGATTGGCGCTACGAATAATCGCTGACCTCTTCAGCGGCTTCACTCCCGCTTCATCTTCACCACGATAATGCAACAAAGGTTGCCAAGCCCAGATCCGAAAGGTTAAGGCTTGGCACCTTTTTGCGGGCCTTGCCCCGCTTCGGGTAAGCGTATTTCCTGCATAGCAGGGATTTGCAGACACGCGGGGCTACCCGCGAACTGGATATGCGCATCCATTATTGGTCGATCACCGCGCCGGGCCATCCGGCTGCAAACGGTTGCGCCGATTATCGCATTCAAACGGAGTGAATTGATGAAATTATTGAAATTGGCCGCAGCTGCGGCACTGGCTTTTTCGGCGGCTGCCGCGACGGCGAAGCCCGGTGATGTTGCCGTGGGAGCCACCGTTTTCGGCCCACAAGGCGAAGCTGTTGGTACGGTTGAAACGGTGGCAGACGGCATTGTTACGGTGAACACCGGAAAACATATGGCACCGCTTCCCGCCAATGTCTTCGGCGCCGGAGAAACCGGTCCGACCATCACTGTTACCAAGGCCCAGCTCGACGGCATGATTGACGAACAGCTGGCTGCCGCAGCGGCAAAACGCGATGCCGCGTTGGTCGAAGGGGCGGCGGTAAGCAGCGCCGACAACCAGCCTGCCGGTTCTATCACTTCGGTTGATGGCGACAATGTCGTGCTTGAATCCGCAGCCGGGCCTGTTGCCTTGAAACGTGATCAGTTCGCAATGAACGCCAATGGCATGCTGCTGGCGCTGTTCACCAAGGATCAGATCGAAACCGCGGCAGCTTCGGTCAAAGCGGCACAATAAGCCCGCATAATCCGGGTTTCACGCAATTGCATATCAGGGCCGGAACCGACCACTGTCGGTTTCGGCCCGTTTGCATTCAGAACCGGTTATCCCGGGGAAATCCTTGCGGCGGCAGGCGGCCTGCCGCACCACGCGCGACTTTCCATTGCCAGACTTCCTTTTCCGTCCTGGTACGCCCGCTATCGCCGCCCATTGCCCAACTAAGACCGTCCTCAAGCGTAAAACTGATCGCGTCGGACAAGCCGCCATCGCGGTAACGCTGCAAGGTTACGCCCTGCCCCCGGCCCAAAATCGGTAGCTCCTCCAGATTGAAGATCACCAGTTTGCGATTGTCCCCCACCACGGCGACATGATCATGTTCGGCAGCGATTTCGCGCACGACTGCCAGCTTGGTATCGCTTTTCAGATTGACCACCTGACGGCCCTTGCGCGTTTCTGCGAGCAATTCGCCGGTTTCGGCAGCAAACCCCTTGCCGTTGGTGGCCGCAAGCAGCAACTGGCCCTTGGGACGATGCACCAGCAAGCCGACAATCTCTCCGCCGGCCTCGATATCGATCATGTTGCGGATCGGTTCGCCAAAGCCGCGCGCACCGGGTAATTTGTCGCAGCCCAGTGTGTAGAAGCGGCCATTATCCACGGCAATGAGTAACTTGTCCGTCGTTTGCGCGTGCACGGCGAAGGCAGGGCCATCGCCTTCCTTGAACTTGAATTCCTTGTCCAACGGCTCGTGCCCGCTGGCACCGCGAATCCAGCCCTTGGCCGAAAGGATTACCGTAACGGGCGCCTTTTCAATCATGGCGTCCATTGAGAATTCAACAGTCGGCGCCGCTTCGGCAATGGTTGTTCGCCGCCGTCCAAGCACGGTATCTTCGGCATATTCCTTGCGCAATGCGTTCAGATCACGTTTCAACCGGGTCCGCTGCCGGGCCGGAGAGGCCAGCAAGGTTTCCAGCTCCTCGCGCTCTTTCAGCAAATCATCGCGCTCGCCGCGCAGCTGCATTTCCTCCAGCCTGCGCAAGCTGCGCAGCCGCATGTTGAGGATCGCTTCCGTCTGCCGGTCAGTAAGACCGAATTCCGCCATCATGACCTGCTTGGGTTCGTCCTCCGTTCGAATGATCTCGATAACCCGGTCGAGATTGAGGAAGGCAATCAGATAGCCTTCGAGCAGTTCCAGCCGCGCGGCGATCTGGTTCAGCCGATGCTGGCTGCGGCGTTGCAGAATATCGATCTGGCTGGCGACCCAATGGCCCAGCAGTTCCTTCAACCCCATCACCATCGGCGTCCGCGTGGCGTCGAGGACATTGAGATTAAGTCCGAAACGGCTTTCCAGATCGGTCAGCTTATACAACGATTCCTTCAGTAATTCCGGGTCGACATTGCGGTTTTTCGGCACGAGAACCAAGCGGATCTTCTCGTCGCTTTCGTCGCGCACATCTTCCAGGATCGGCAGCTTCTTGTCAGCGATCGCCTGTGCGATCTGTTCGATCAGCTTGCCCTTCTGCACCTGATAGGGAATTTCGCTGATGACCAGTTGATATTGCCCGCCGCCCAGCCTCTCGATCCCCGCATCGCGATCTTCGGCCTTGTCCGCTTCGGCGGCAAAGAACCGCCCGCGCACACGAAAACTGCCCCGCCCGGTTTGATAGGCCAGTGAAATCGCCTCAGGACTGTCCACGATCAGTCCGCCGGTTGGCAAGTCCGGACCATGGAACAGTTCCATCAGGCGCGCATGTTCGACATGCGGATTGTCGATCAGTTCCAGCGTCGCATCGATGATTTCCGCGACATTATGGCTGGGGATGTTGGTCGCCATGCCCACGGCGATCCCGCTTGCCCCATTCGCCAGAAGATTGGGGAACAGGCCGGGCATCAGCTCGGGCTCTTCTTCCTCGCCATTATAGGTCGGAATGAAATCGACCGTGCCTTCGTCCAGCCCGGCCATCAATTGCATTGCCGTGCGCGTCAGGCGCGCTTCGGTGTAACGATAGGCGGCGGCATTATCGCCATCGATATTGCCAAAATTGCCCTGCCCTTCGACCAGTGGATAGCGCAGGGAAAAATCCTGGGCGAGCCGCACCATCGCATCATAGGCGGCGGTATCACCATGAGGGTGGTATTTGCCGATCACTTCGCCAACCACGCGCGCGCTTTTCTTATAGGCGTTGCTGGGGTCGAGTTTCAGTTGCCGCATGGTCCACAGCAAGCGGCGGTGAACAGGTTTCAGGCCGTCCCGCAGATCCGGCAGGGAGCGTGCCGTGATCGTGGACATGGCATAGACCAGATACCGTTCCGACAAGGCGGAATCGAAACTTTCGTTGATGATCGAATCGGCAGGTTCAGCGCCGGATTTTTCGGTTTCAGTTGTGGCCATGGCGCGTGCCCTAACACCGGGGTTGTCCCGCTAACAATGCGCAAAAGTGCGGTTTCCCCGTTCGTGGATGAACTATCGCAGGATTGGCTATCGAATTTGCCGGATCGGGCAGGGTTTTTACGAATCTGCCGCGTTCATATACGCTGCATATCCCTGCTTTCTGGCGGGATTCGCACTTCCAGTCCGTCAAGCGCAGGCGAAAGGATGATCTGGCAGGACAGGCGGCTGGTGCGGGTCACCCCGGCGGCGAGATCAAGCATGTCTTCTTCGTCGTCGCTTGCCTCTGCCAGTTTTGCGAACCACTCCGCCGCCACAACGACATGGCAGGTCGAACATGCCATTTGACCTTCGCAGGTTCCTTCCAATGGCATTCCGGCCGCTTGCCCGCATTCAAGCAGGGAAACACCGGGCTCGGCCTCGGTATCGGTAATCTCGCCCTGGGCAGAAACAAAACGGACTTGGACCATCAGACCCCCTGTGCTGCCGCTGCAGCCTTGATCTTTCTGGCAGCCTCTCCAATTTCGTCCGGCGTCGTATAGCGCCCGAATCCCAGCCTGATTGAACTTTTCGCCTGCTTGTCGTCAAGCCCGATGGCCCGGAGCACATGGCTGACCTTGCCTGAGCCGCTGGAACAGGCCGAACCGGCGGAAAAGCAGATATCCCGGCAATCGCTCATCAGCCTCGCAACATCGAGGCCATCGCGCCGGATATTCAGGTTGCCGTGCCAGCGCGCATCCGCGCTGCCGTTAAGGGTCCAGTCGGCAAACAATTCCCGCGCCAAATCCCATAATTCGGCGGCATGAGCCGCGTCAGACTGGCGGCGTTCAAGGGCGACCTGTGCCGCCGCGCCAAATCCGGCGCACAGGGCCGGGCTGAGCGTGCCCGACCGGATACCGGCTTCCTGCCCGCCGCCGGTGAGAATGGGTTCCAGTGCGATTCCGTCGCGCACCCACAGGGCGCCGATGCCCTTGGGACCGTGAATCTTATGGGCGCTGATGGCAATCAGATCGGCTTCGTCCAAGGCCATCTTGCCCGCAGCTTGCACCGCATCGACGAGCAGTAGAGCGCCCATGTCCCGGGCACGCCTGGCCATATCAATGGTCGGCTGAATTGTGCCAATTTCGTTGTTCACTTGCATCAGGGCGATCATGCGGGTGCCCGGTGCAAGCGCGCAATCGGTCTGGGCGATACCATCGCGGGACACCGGAATTGTTGTGACCGGACAGCCCAGTGCCTGCGCAGTCTCCAGCACGGCGACATGCTCGATTGCCGAAACCGCCAGTGGCCGTTTATCGCCAAGCGGCGCAGATCCGCGCATTGCGAGGTTGATCGCCTCGACCGCGCTACCTGTAAAAATCAGCGTTCCACCAGCCGGTAGCAGCGCCGCCACACGTTCGCGCGCCAAGGCCACGGCAGCGGCTGCCTGCCGGCCCAGAACATGCGGGCTGTGCGGATTGCCAAATGCCGCGCTATCAGGCCCGCCAAGCCAAGGCAGCATCGCATCGCGCGCTTCGGGGGCCAGCGCCGTTGACGCTTGATAGTCGAGATAGATCATTGAATTCCCTTGGCCATTTTCAACCATAATTCGCAAAAGCGTTCTACTTCGGGGCGGTTGGTGTTCCAGCCAAAACTGACCCGGATCATGCGCGCGGCAAGATCATCGTCGATGCCCATCGCTTCCAGCACATGACTGGTCTTTAGCGTGCCCGATGAACAGGCCGATCCCTGACTTACCGCAATACCGGCCATATCAAACCGCATCAATTGCGCGCTGCCTGACATGTTCGGCATTGCGACCGCCTGGATATAGGGCGTCGGCTGCGCCAGTCGGTCCGACAGCCAGACCCCGCCCAGTTCACGAACTTCCCGCGCCAACTGATCGATCGGTTGCAGAACGTCCGGGGCAAGATACGGTTTTGCGCAAGCTGCCAGCGCCGCTGCCATTCCCAGAATGGCGGGCAGATTCTCCGTTCCCCGCCGATAGCCGCGTTCGTGCCCACCTGTAGGTTTCA
Source organism: Erythrobacter sp. (assembly GCA_024642565.1). Taxonomy (GTDB): domain Bacteria; phylum Pseudomonadota; class Alphaproteobacteria; order Sphingomonadales; family Sphingomonadaceae; genus Allopontixanthobacter. The sequence goes on along the minus strand of JAHEAV010000015.1, from coordinate 24,828 downwards.
GCATGGCAAAATCCTTCACCAGCAAAGCCCCAATTCCGATCGGACCACCGAATTTATGCGCCGAAATTATCACCATATCGGCGGCTTGGGGCAGGTCGAATTTGCCAGCACTTTGCGCGCAATCCACCAACAGCAGCCCGCCGCCTTGGTGGACGATCACGGCAACCCTATCGATATCCTGCTGATTGCCGGTTTCGGAATTGATATGCTGAACCGCCGCCAGGCAGCGATACTTCCCGGAATTGGCCGCTGCGTCAGCGGCCCGCGTACAGAACCGTTCCAGTTCGGCAAGATCGATTGCCCCATCGGGTAATACCGGCACCACGCCTGCGCCCCGGTATTGGGCGAAGGAACGGATCGAATCATGTTCCGCCGCGCACAGCATTTGATCATCCGCGACGGCCTGATCGAAAGCCAGACGCGCTGCATCGCTGGCGCCGCTGGTGAAGATCACTTCCCCCGGCCAGCCCAGCGCTTGCTTCACTTGTTCACGCGCGCCTTCCAATGCGGACTTGGCCTTGCGACCTTCGGCATGGGGGCTGGAAGGGTTGGCCCAGATCGCCAATCCCGCGCGCATGGCAGCCTCCGCCTGAGGGCGGATCGGGGTGGTTGCGGCATGGTCGAGATAAATACGTGAAATGGTCTGCTCGCGGTCATTTGGGTTTGCGCAATCGCGGCAATTGCGAAAAGCACTTTTGTCACTATATAGCCACCCATAAGGCTGGCGCTACCCGCGCTGCATTCTCTTCTGACAGGTCCACAAATGCCCTCAGTTATATTTCCCGGCCCCGAAGGCCGCCTCGAAGGCCGTTTCTCCCCTGCACCGCGCCCTCGTGCCCCGGTCGCCATGATTCTGCATCCGCACCCGCAAGGTGGCGGAACGATGAATGAACGCATTACGCAGCAAATCTACAAGACGTTTGTTGACCGCGGTTTTGCCACCCTTCGTTTCAATTTCCGCGGTGTTGGCCGCAGCCAGGGCAGCTTCGACAATGGCATTGGCGAATTGAGCGATGCCGCGGCCGCGCTTGACTGGGTGCAATCCATCCACCCCGAAGCGCAGACCACATGGGTTGCAGGCGTCTCCTTCGGCGCGCTGATCGGTATGCAATTGCTTATGCGCCGGCCCGAAGTTCGGGGTTTCATCTCGATTGCCCCACCGGCCAATATGTATGATTTCAGCTTCCTTGCCCCATGCCCCGCCAGCGGGATTTTCATTCAGGGCGTTGCCGATACCGTGGTGCAGCCAAGCGCGGTGCAGAAGCTGGTCGATAAGCTGCGCACGCAGAAGCACATCACTATCCATCACGAAGAAATTCCGCGGGCCAACCATTTCTTCGAAAACGAAATGGAAGATCTGATGGGTTCGGTCGACAATTACCTCGACTTCCGTCTCTCCCCCGATTGCCCGATCAAGTAACACCTCGCCTGGGCGCCGTTCACGGCGTCCAGCTAGGTCGCACTTTCTGCCGTCGCGGGCGCAATCCCAGTACAATTCGGGCGTTACGCTGCGCGTCGCGTAGGCGATGACGAAGGGCGATAGTGACTGGCATAAACAAGGCCCTTGCCAATTGAATGATATGTTGTACCATCACGTTCACTTGTAATAGCAAGAGAGGATGGTCCCATGACCTATTTCAACCAGACCCGGAGCAGCGATCAAACCAAAGCGATTCTTGGCGTTGCCGCAATCCATGCTTTGCTTGGCTATGCCATTGTCAGCGGCATGGCTGTGGACTTTATCGAAACGGTCATTCAGCCCAATCCAATTGCGACGACATTCACACCAAAGCCCCCGCCGCCGCCAACACCGCAACCGGCCACTGAAGCGCCCGATCCGGTCGTAAGCCAAATCTACACCCCGCCCTTGCCGCTAGAGATCAATTCCCTGCCGCCCGTGGTGGATACAACAACGGTATTGCTTCCGCCCCTGCCGCCGATAACGAATACGGTGATCCCGCCAACAACCGGTGGCCAGCCCGATCTCACCACATCACCCGGCCTTGATCCGGTTTCAGCTCGCCCACGGGGCGATCCCGCCCGCTGGATCACCGAAAGCGATTATCGCTCCGTGTGGGTCCGTCAGGAATTGACGGGCACCACGGGCTTCAGAGTGCGTGTGGGCGCAGATGGCCGGGCAATGTCCTGCCAGATTACGAAATCGAGCGGCCACGCCGTGCTCGATCAGGCAACGTGCGAACTGGTCAGCAGGCGCGCCCGGTTCGATCCGGCCAGAGATCGCCGTGGCGAAGCTGTTGGCGGCAATTATTCCAGCTCTGTCCGCTGGCAATTGCCGGAGTAGCCGCCGCTACTGCCCGATCTGGTTCACCGGCGCATTGCCCTTGCTGTCCGGTACGATCCAGATGGCGACATTGGCAATTGCCACCAGCGCCAGGATTACCATGAGCATGGCCTGGCGTTTCGGGCCGCCGCGCCGGTGGAGGAAATATGCCCCCACCAGCAATCCGATGGCGGCAAGTACGAGGATCGAGAGGACGGTATCGGTGGACATACCCACCTGCTAGCGCGATGCGGCGGCGGAGTGAAGCCCGGCAAAAAAGAGAACAGGCTCAAACTCCCATAAGGGCTTGAGTTCGCCAATTGACAGCCGCCCTAGCGGCCATCAGACAGCGGCATGACACAAATTACCGATATGACGATCACTCGCCGCCAAACGCTTGCCGGATTGGCGGCCACTACGGCCCTGGCCGGCCTGTCCGGCTGTGCCACGCTGGCCAAAAATGCGGCACCGGTCACACTTACGCCAGACGAGATGCTCGATGCTATCGCTGGCACTGTATTGGAAAACGAGCCCGAACGGGCAACCGGTCTTGGTGTCGATACAGGCCAGTATGCCGCGCTGCGCGGGCAGTTGAAGGACCAGTCAGGCGCCGGCCAGACCCGCTATGCCGCATCCTTGCGGAAACGGATGGAGGAAGCGCGCGAATACCCGCGTGAATTGCTCACCCCCGAACAGATTACCAGTTTCGAAGTTGTTGAAAGCGCCTTTTCCACGGCAATCGATGGCTTTGCCCTGCCCTATGGCGATGTCGCCGTGGGGAGCTGGCGCAATGCGCCCTACGTCGTGATCCAGAATGTCGGGACCTATATCGACATGCCGCGTTTCCTCGATGGTTCTCAGCCCCTGGCGGATGCAGCGGATGCCGAAGCCTATGTGGCCAGGCTGGAAGCTATGCCCGGCGCTTTGGGTGGAGAGCTTGAGCGGATGCAAGCCACAACCGGCATGGGGGTGATCCCCCCGGACTTCCTGCTCGCCAAGGCGATCACCCAGATGCAGGGAACACTCAAGGACGCCATGCAAGGCGGCGCGCTGATTGAACCGCTGACGCGGTCGGATCTCCCAGCCGTGAAGGCCGTTGCCGACAAGGCGAAGGAAATCGTCTCCGGCAAGGTTGCACCGGCGCTGGAGGGCCAGCTGGCCGAACTCTATCGCCAGCAGAAACTCGCAAAAAGCGATCCCGGCATGTCCGCCCGGCCGCATGGCGATGAATATTATGCCTGGGCTTTGCGCGCCAGCACCAACACCCGCCTGACTCCGGAAGAAGTGCATGAACGCGGGCTGGAAGAAGTGGCTGCGCTGCATGCAAGGATGGACCCGATCCTGCGCGATATCGGCTACACGAACGGCACTGTGGGTGCCCGGATGACCGCGCTGAGCCAGGACCCGCGCTACAAATTCACCCCCGGCGACCCCGGACGCGCCGAAATCATGGCCTTTCTCGAGGAACGGATTGCCTGGATCAAGGCGCAAATGCCGCGCGCTTTCAACAGATTGGTAGATCCGAACCTGGAAGTTCGCCGGATCCCGGTGAATGAAGAAGCCGGCGCACCCGGCGCATATGGCGGGTCTGGCAGCAAGGACGGCACGATCCCGGGGCGCATGTGGATCAACCTGCGCACTACCGATCTACACCGCAAATACGACCTGGCCGATCTTGCCTATCACGAAACGATTCCCGGCCATATCTGGGAAGGTGAATTTTCCAACACTCTGCCGCTGATCCGCTCAATCCTGGCCTTCAACGCGTTTTCCGAAGGCTGGGCGCTTTATGCCGAACAATTGGCCGACGAACTGGGCGCCTATGACGATTTCGTCGTCGGCCGACTGGGCTATCTCCAGTCTCTGGCGTTCCGCGCCTGCCGCATGGTGGTCGACACCGGGCTGCATCACAAACGCTGGAGCCGCGCCAAAGCGATCGATTTCTTTGTCACGCAAAACGGCAGCAATCCGGACGATGTCGCCAGCGAAGTCGATCGTTATTGCAGTTGGCCGGGCCAGGCGTGCGGCTACAAAGTTGGTCATAGCGAAATCGTCCGCCAACGCGGACTGGCGCAAAAGGCGCTGGGCAGCCGCTACGATCTCAAGGACTTCAACGATGCGATTGTGCGGGGCGGCAACGCGCCGCTGGATGTAATGGCAAAGAATGTCGCGCGGTATGTTAGCGGCGCGTCCGGCTAAACCGGCTATTTCTTGCCGAACAGGCCCGATGCCATGCTGGCGATATCGTTGAGCGGATTGCCGTCACCGTCACGATCAAGCATTTCGAGGATATTTTTCGCCTGCGGATTATCCGCAAGTGCCTTGGCATATTCGCCCAGCGATCCTTCGCCGCCGATTTGTTCCACGATCTGACTGAGCATACCGGTATCGAGACCGGTTTTGGCAGCGGCACCGGCCAGCGTATCGCCCGGTTCGGCGTGGGAGGCGCCCAGCGCGGCAATTGCTTTTTCAGCCATGCCCGGATCAATGCCGAGCTTCGCCGCCATATTACCAACATCGGCATGCTGGCCGACCTGACCAAGAATAGTGTCAAACAGTCCCATAAATTGCTCCTGCAAAAAACTCCCGCGGCACCCATACTCGGCCTGCGCCTCGCCGATGGCAAGTGATCATCTGTGCAGCGGACACCACAGCAAGAAGCCCTCTTCCCGTAGCTGAATTCCAGCCGGAAAGAGGGCCCCTCTCCCACCCGTTCTTACGGGCAGCTCTGACGCGGCCTTTTCAGGCGGCTTGTACTTCCCCATGCGGCGCGGCTTGCCTTACGCCTTCATCAACATGGGCGGCAAATTCTTCAAAATTGTCGATGAACAATTGCACCAGTTTTTGCGCGGTCCGGTCATATTCATCCTTGTCCGCCCAGGTGCTGCGCGGATCGAGAATGGCGCTGTCCACGCCGGCCACTGCAACCGGTACGTCAAATCCGAAATTGGGGTCTTCGCGGAAGGTGGCATCAGCGAGCGAACCATCGAGTGCGGCATTAAGCAAAGCCCGCGTTGCCTTGATCGGCATACGATTGCCCACACCATATTTGCCGCCCGTCCAACCGGTATTCACGAGCCAACATTGCACCCCGCCTTCGGCAATCCGCTTTTTGAGCAGATTGCCATATACGCTTGGGTGACGCGGCATGAACGGTGCGCCAAAGCAAGTGCTGAACGTTGCCTCAGGCTCGGTCACACCAATTTCGGTTCCGGCAACCTTGGCAGTATATCCAGACAGAAAATGGTACATCGCCTGATCGGGGGTCAGCCGCGCAATCGGTGGCAGCACGCCAAAGGCATCGGCGGTCAACATTATGACATTGGAAGGAACGGGGCCAAGATTTTCCTTCGACGTATTGGGAATAGCCGACAGCGGATAGGCTGCGCGCGTATTTTCCGCGAGCGAATTGTCGTCAAGATCAAGTTCGCCATTTTCATCCATCACAACATTTTCCAGCACGGTCCCGTGCATCCGTGTGGTGGCGTAAATTTCCGGTTCCGCTTCTTCGGAAAGACGGATCACCTTGGCGTAACAGCCGCCTTCGAAATTGAACACGGCCGTATCCGACCACCCATGTTCATCATCGCCAATCAAGGTCCGGTTGGCATCGGCGCTCAACGTGGTTTTGCCGGTGCCGGACAGGCCGAAGAAAACCGCCGTCTTGCCATCTGATCCGATATTGGCGGAGCAATGCATCGGCATGACGCCCTTTGCCGGAAGCAGATAGTTGAGAATGCCGAACACACTCTTCTTCATCTCACCGGCGTATTTGGTTCCGCCAATCAGGATCAGCTTTTCGGAAAAATTCACCGCGATCACAGTTTCGCTGCGGCAGCCGTGCCGTTCCGGATCGGCGCGGAAACTGGGCAGGTCGATGATGGTATATTCAGGGACGAAACCAGCCAGTTCTGCCTCTGTCGGACGAACAAGAAGGGTGCGGATAAACAGATTATGCCAGGCCAGTTCGTTGATCACGCGCACATTGACGCGGTATTCCGGCTGCGAACCGCCAAACAAATCGGCCACGAACAGATCCTGCTTTTGACCCAGCGCAGCAAAGAAATCCGCTTTGAGATTGGCAAAATGATCTTCGGCCATTGGCGCGTTGACCTTGCCCCATGACACGGTGTCTTCGGTTACGGCATCGCGAACAATGAACTTGTCTTTTGCTGACCGCCCGGTGTGGCTGCCGGTTTCCACAACCAGTGGGCCATGTTTCGCCAGACGCCCTTCGCCGCGCGCCAAAGCTTCCCCGACCAGTTGATCGGTCCCGCAATTCGAGTGGATGGTTGCGGTGGTTTCGATGCCTTGGCTGGCAAGCGAAGCTGAAAGCGGGATGGTCACAAAATTCTCCTGATCGTGGTGAAACGGAGGCAGCAGCGCAGCTTCCGAGTCGCGTGCATACGAATGCAGAGCTAGTACAATTGCCCATAGAAGCGCCGGTCTCGCGCGTCAAACGATCCAAGAACGAACGCAGGAAACTTATCTATGACTGCGTCAATTCGTTGTTTCACGCTGCCGAACCGTCTACTCCATCATGCCATGGACGAAGGTGCATCCTGCAGAGAGTCGGCAATGCAAAGCCATACGGACCCGGACCTTGACCGGCGATCACCTGCCGATGTGGGTCAAAAAGTTATCGCCTTGGTCGATGATGACAGGAATATTCTGACCACGGTGTCCATCGCCCTGCAGGCCGAAGGTTTCGCCACACGTTTGTATTCTGACGGGGAAGCGGCGCTGAAAGCCCTGCTCGAAAACCCGGCGGATCTGGCCGTGTTTGACATTAAGATGCCGCGGATGGACGGGATGCAATTGCTGCGCGAATTGCGCAAACATTCCGCGCTTCCGGTGATCTTCCTGACCAGCAAGGATGATGAACTGGACGAAGAAGCCGGGCTGGAACAGGGCGCGGACGATTATATCGCCAAACCCTTCAGTTTGCGTCTGTTGCTGGCCCGCATTCGCGCGATCCTGCGCCGGAACGCGGCACTGGCGGATGACGCCAATCCTGACAAGATCACGGACAAGGAAGATCCGGTAGACATATTGGCACGCGGCCGTTTGCTGATGGATCCGGCGCGGCACCAGGTCAGTTGGGACAGCAAACCCGTATCGCTTACGGTAACGGAGTTCTTGATTCTGGAAGCTCTGGCAGTCCGCCCCGGCGTGATCAAATCGCGCAATCAGCTTATGGACGCAGCCTACACCGAAGACATGTTCGTCGATGATCGCACGGTCGATAGCCATATCAAGCGTATGCGGCGTAAATTCCGGACAATTGACGGGAATTTCAGCGCCATCGAAACGCTTTATGGTGCAGGCTACAGCTTCACGGATGGATAATTCCGTGATTGACGAACGACCGGGCAGTCGGCTGGAATCGCGCAAGGATTACCGGATGGACCGCCTGCAATGGTCCAGCCGCCTACCGCTGACGTCGCGTATTCTGGCGGTGAATCTCTTACCGCTGGCGCTTCTGGGCGGGGGGATTTTCTACCTCGATGGCTATCGTAAGCAGTTGCTCGACGAACGCTACAAGCTCGCCCGGATTGAGGCGCAGATTACGGCGGAAGCACTTGCCGGCGCCAGCCGCGAACGACAGGAAGCCTTGCTGCTCCAGATCGGCAAGGAACAGCATATGCGGCTGCGCATGTTCGATGCCCAGGGGGAGCTGTGGGCTGACAGTTTCAAGCTGGACACTCCCCAATTCTCTTTTGACGATCCGGTCAAGGAACCCTGGCAGGAAGATTTTGCCAGGATGCTTGACCGCGCTGTCGATACGATTGTCGGGGCTGATCCTATTCCCGACTATGTCGAACCGCTTGCCGCTCGCGCTGATTCCTGGCCAGAGCTGGCCCGCGCTCGGGAGGAAGGTCTAACCCAGATACAGCTGCGCGATGCGCCGGACGGAACGCCGGTGATCAACGCGGCCGCGCCCGTCGGGCTAAAGGGGTCGACGCTGCTTACCACGCGCAACGCAGTGGATATTACAGACACCGTTCGCAGCGCACGCTCTACGCTTGTCAGTGCCGTTTTCCTGGCGCTGATGATTTCGGTAACACTCTCACTATTCATGGCGCGCACGATTGTCCGTCCGTTGAGACTGCTCGCCAAGGCGGCCATTCGCGTGCGACTCGGGCGTGACCGGGGGGTCGAAGTGCCCCGTCTGCCTGAGAGGAAAGATGAAATCGGGTTACTGGCACGGGCTGTGTCGGACATGACCACGGCACTGCGTCAACGAATCGATGCGGTCGATCACTTTGCCGCTGACGTCGCGCATGAGATCAAGAATCCGCTCGCCAGCCTGCGCAGTGCAATCGAATCTCTTGCCCGCGTCGAAGATCCCGAATTGCGAAGTCAATTGACCGACATCGCATCACACGATGTGCGCCGGATAGACCGGTTGGTAACCGAAATCGCCGATGCGAGCCGGATCGATGCAGAAATGTCGCGTGCCACTTTCGAACAAATGGATCTGGTCAAACTGACCGAAGCGATCATTTCGACACGGGAACATCGCGCCGAAAATGAAGGCAGGCAGGTTGAGTTGCGGCGGCCTTTGGGCGCCGCAGTGGTTTGGGGCGTTCCATCCCGGCTGGAACGGGTCATCGAAAACCTGCTCGACAATGCCGTTTCCTTTTCACCGCCCGACGGCCTGATCACAGTCACCATTGAACATCACGAAGATCTGATTTCGCTCAGCGTATGCGATCATGGGCCGGGCATTCCCGAGGATGCCCGCGAAAAAGTATTCCAGCGATTCCATTCGCTGCGCCCTGATGCAGAGGCATTCGGCAATCACAGCGGACTGGGCCTCGCCATCGCCCGCACCATCGCAGAAGCGCATGATGGTTCCCTGCGTGCCGAAGGGCGGGCTGATGGTGCAAGCGGGGCCTGCCTGATCTTGCGTCTGCCCGAATTCATTCGTCAGCGTATCTGATGTCGGGCAGGAATCGTCAGGCTGGCTGCGTCGCAATTGGTGGCCAGGGTATCCTGATCGAAGGACCGCCAGGGTCCGGGAAAACCAGTCTTGCGCTTTGCCTGATTGATCGCGGCGCCATTCTGGTCGGCGATGATGGTGTGCTGCTGGATGTGCGCGATGGACAATTGTGGGCTGCGCCGCCTCTGCGCACTGCGGGTAAGCTGGAGATACGCAATGTCGGGATCATCGACTTTCCAACAACTTGTGCACCCATTTCCCTGCAGCTGGTGTTGGCGACCGATGCCCCGCGCTTTGTCGAACACGCCAGAACTGTGCTCGTCGAAGGTGTTGAAATTCCAAGCCTGACCCTTGATCCACGCGGAGCCGCAGCCGCAATCCGGGTCGAATACGCACTCAATCTGCACGGCTTGAACACAGCCGGGACCAGCCCGAAACGCTGATCCTCCCTTTCCATGCCGATGAAATGCGGTCAAACCGGCAAAATGTCGGATGATTCTACCGCGCCAGACGCAAATGACCGCCAGCACATTCTTCTTGTTACCGGCATGTCCGGCGCGGGTAAGACCACGGCTCTACGGGTTTTGGAAGATCTGGGTTGGGAAGCGATCGACAATTTTCCAATCCGCTTGCTCAGCCGTCTTATTGCGCGCCCGGATCAGGACGGGCCGCGCCATCCACTGGCAATCGGCTTCGATTCGCGCACGCGGGGGTTTAATCCGCCGGATGTGATCGCGGAGGTCAAATCGCTCACCAAGCGTACCGATCTGCAAGTCACCACGCTGTTTCTTGATTGCGCCAGCGGCGAGCTGGAGCGCCGCTATAATGAAACGCGGCGGCGGCACCCGATGGCTCTGGGCCGCCCCGTGCGTATCGGAATTCAAGCTGAGCGGGAGTTGCTGGAGCCTCTGCGGCGCTGGGCCGATACAGTCATCGATTCGTCCGGATTTGCGACCAACGAACTGCAACAAAAAATGCGGGAAAAATTCGCCGACAGCGCGCCCGATGACATGGCCATTATCGTTTCAAGCTTCGGCTTTGCGCGCGGCACCCCTCCGCTCGCTGATCTGGTTTTTGACATGCGCTTTCTCGACAACCCGCACTGGATCCCCGAATTGCGGGAACAGACCGGGCAAGATGCAGCGGTCGGCGCACATATTCGCAAAGACCCTGCTTTCGAAACCGCTTTTGCACAGATACGCGACCTCTTGCTGACCTTGCTGCCGCGCTACCAGGTGCAAGGCAAAAGCTACGTAAATATCGCATTCGGCTGTACTGGCGGGCGACATCGTTCGGTCTATGCTGCGGAGACAATGGCGAAAGCCTTGCGCGAAGCAGGATTTTCGCCCACGGTTCTTCACCGCAATTTGGGATCACGAGCCGCCGATCAGATCGAAGGGCCCCAATCATAAGGTTTCGCAAGAAATTTATATGAATAATTTCAGTATCATAACTACCAATTCATTGAGCGGCGGCTGGCGACCATGATCGGGATGATTCTGGTGACTCACGGCCAATTGGCGGTGGAATTCGTCCATGCGATGGAACATGTCGTGGGTCCGCAGGAAGCCGTCGCGACCGTATGTATCGGCCCGCACGACGATATGGAGAAGCGGCGCGTTGAAATCGCACATGCGATCAAGAAGGTCGATCAGGGTCAAGGCGTAGTTATCCTGACCGATCTGTTCGGCGGCACGCCTTCCAACCTGGCAATCTCCCTGCTCGACACGGGCCGGGTTGAGGTGATCGCCGGCATCAATCTACCCATGCTGATCCGGCTCGCAGGTACCCGGAAGAGTTGCCCCATTGGCGAAGCAATCGTGGCTGCACGTGATGCGGGCAGAACCTACATCACCATCGCTTCGGAATTCCTTGGTCAAACCGCTAGAAGTGAGAGCGCGGCATGACCGAACAACGACGCGGAATGCTGATTGTAAACCAACGCGGGCTGCATGCGCGCGCCAGTGCGAAATTCGTCAACGCCGTCAGCCAACTTCCCGAAGGCATTGATGTTCGCGTGACCAAGGATGGCAATGAAGCCGTTGGCGGGTCGATACTGGGCCTCATGATGCTGGGTGCAGCCAAGGGCGACACTGTCGAAGTCATCGTCAAAGGCGTTGGTGCGGCTGAAGTCTTGGAACAGCTTTGCGCGCTGGTCGGCGACGGTTTCGGCGAGGACTGATGGAGGCTGTAGTCCGGCGCGAGATTACCGGCTTTTCCAATCCGACGGTCAAATATCTGCGTTCCTTACGGGACAAGAAGATCCGCCGCCGCGAAGGCAAGTTTCTGGTCGAAGGTTTGCGCCTGCTCACAGACGCGCTCGTATCCGGGAAAATACCTGAAATATTGGTCATGGCATCGGGGCGCGACACGCACCCCCTGCTGGTCGAGCTTGAAGGCGCTGTCACATCGGCGGGCGGCGAGGTGATCGAAACCAGCGCGGATATCCTGTCGAAAATTACCGGCAAGGATAACCCGCAGGCCGTGGCTGGAATGTTTGCCGAATTTGATACATCGCTGGGCGCGCTTGATCGAACAGCGGGGCCGATCTGGATGGTCGCACAGGCGCTTCGTGATCCGGGCAATCTCGGCACCATGCTGCGCACCTGTGATGCCGTTGGCGCTGGCGGCCTCATCCTGGTGGATGATTGCGCTGATCCCTTTTCGGTCGAGGCAGTGCGTGCCAGCATGGGCGCAGTCTTTACCAAGCAAATTGCGCAGGCCCGATGGGACGAATTCATCATTTGGCTGCGGCAGGGTGACGGGCAATTGGTGGCTGCAAGTTTGCGCGATGCCGTACCCTATCGCGGCGCACCCTATGCTGCGCCATGTTTCATTCTGGTTGGCAATGAATCGCAAGGGCTACCGCAGGACTATGAAGACACTTGCGACCTGCGCGTGACGATGCCGATGCGCGGACGGGCGGACAGCCTGAATGCGGCTGTGGCTGGTGCCGTGCTGGCTTATGAGGTTCTGGCATCGCTGGATTGACCAGCCAGCCACCCATCAATCGGGCGCATCAACCTTGGTGTAGCGCGGAGCAGCTTCCACCAAAGGCACATCTTCGATCTCGCGTTTGCCGATTTCGATACCCTTGTCCTTGAGTTTTCGCCCGGCTGACAGGACATTGCGCTCAAAGCTGCCGACAAATTTGTTGTAATTGCCCACCGCAGTATCAAGTCCGGTGCCGACGCGCTTCAGATGCTCGGCGGCAACGGCAAGCCGATCGTACAACTCGCCGCCAAGTCGCCCGATCTCCTGTGCTTCCTTAGCCAGCCCATCCTGCCGCCAGACCTGCGCCACGGTTCGTGCAATGGCGACGAGATTGGTTGGCGTCGCCAGAAGCACGCGGTTGCGGAAGGCAAAGTCCCACAGTTCCGGATCGGCTTCGAGCGCGGCGGCAACGAAATGTTCGCCCGGGACGAACATGATCACATAATCCGGTGCATCGTCAAACTGGCTCTGGTAACTTTTCGCACCCAATGTCTGGACATGGTTGCGCATAGAGCGCGCATGATCGGCCATCGCCCGGGCGCGCACATCCTCATCCTCGGCTTCAAAAGCGGACTGGTAGGCATTCAGCGAAACCTTTGCGTCCACCACCAGTTTCTTCTGGCCTGGCACATTGATGATCGCATCCGGCCGCAACCGACCTTCTTCGGTATTGACCGAATGTTCGAGCTGAAAATCGGTATGTTCGGACAGGCCGCATTGCTCGAGAACATTCTGCAAGGCCCGTTCGCCCCAGCGGCCACGCGCCTTGGGCGCATTGGTCAGCGAATTCCCCAGACGCTGGGCCTCCCGCTTCACCTCTTCCTGGCCTTGCCGCATGGTTTCGATCAGGCCGGTTAACTGGCCGAAGGAATCAACCCGCTGCTTTTCAAGGCTGGCGACCTGATCTTCATACGATTTAAGGCGTTGGTTGACCGGCTCAAGCAGAGCGGAAACCGCTTCCTTGTTGGTTTTTTCGGCATTGCCAAATCGTTCACTTGCGGCCTTGAGGAATTCTTCCTGGGCCTTGGACAAGACTTCGCCGCCCGCCACTTTGAACTGTGCCAGCAATTCTTCACGCGCCTCGCGCATTTGTTCGATCTGTTTATCGAAATTGGCGGCGTTGGCTTTCAACGTGGCAAGTTCGATCTGTGCGTCGCCAAGTTCCTTGGCCGCGCGCTTGAATTCCGATTCTCGCTGGTTTGCCGCTGCTTCTTGCTCCGCCAACCGGGCGCCCAAATCCCTGGCTTGGCGTGACCCGACGAACCAAGCGGCTGCAACCCCCGTCAAAAGGCCGAGAAATAGCGCAACCAGAGCAAGAATCGTTGGGTCCATCCCGCTTGCTTAAGTGGAACGGAGAGAGAACGCCAGCAATCTATGCGGAGAAATCCCCGAAATGGATCAAGCCGCCTTGCGCAGCTTATCCAGCTTCTTCAGCACCATCTGCCGTTTTAACCGGCTGAGATGGTCAATAAACAGAATACCTTCAAGGTGGTCCATCTCGTGCTGAATGCAGGTGGCCATCATCCCATCCAGCTGTTCTTCGTGCACCGTCCCGTCAAGGTCCTGATACCGCACACGGCAGGACGCCGGGCGATCCACATCGGCATAGATATCGGGAACGGAAAGGCAGCCTTCCTGATAGGTCGCAAGATCTTCGGCCGGTTCAAGGATTTCCGGATTCACGAACACCCGCGGCTGTTTCAAAGTCGGCTGGTGGGTGTGTTGGTGCCCGCCATGGTCGCAAACTTCCGGTTCGGCATCCGGATCGTCGGGCTGAAGGTCAATAACCAGAACGCGCAGCGGTACCCCAACCTGGATCGCGGCCAGGCCGATGCCAGGAGCATCATACATGGTTTCGAACATATCTGTGACGAGCGTCTTCAGCTCATCATCGAATTTTTCGACCGGAGCCGACACGGTTTTGAGCCGGGGGTCCGGCACTTCAAGAATTTCACGGATAGCCATAGCTTTTAAATAGTGCGCCGCGACGGATTGCGCAATCCCGATCAACCGATCGGCCGCCGCGCCCGCAGCGCCTGCGCCAGTGTCCCTTCGTCCAGATAATCCAGTTCCCCGCCAACGGGAAGGCCGTGGGCCAATTGGGTAATCCGCACCGGAAAGCCTTCCAGCCGCTCGGCAATATAATGCGCGGTAGTCTGCCCTTCCAGCGTGGCGTTCATTGCCAGGACCACTTCGTCCACCCCGCCCGCCGCCACTCTGTCGAGCAGCGCGCCAATATTGAGGTCTTCCGGCCGCACACCGTCCATGGCCGACAATTTGCCGCCGAGCACATGATAGCGTCCGGTGAAAAGTTTCGCCCGGTCCAGCGCCCACAAATCGGCAACATCTTCGACCACGCAGATCGATGCCTGGTCTCTGCGTGGATCGGCGCAGATGCCGCAGGGGTTCTGCGTGTCGACATTGCCGCAGGTCCCGCATTCGACAAGGCGGTCACGCACCTGTTCCAGTGCGCCCAGCAATTGGACCAGTGCCGTCTCCCGCCGCTTGACCAGCCACAGCACCACGCGCCGCGCCGACCGCGGACCAAGGCCGGGCAAACGTGCCAGCGCGGAAGCAAGCGTCTCGATCTCTTTCGATGCCATTTGCGAAAGATAGGGGTTGCGCAAAGCAATAGGAAGCCCGACCTAGCCCGCCATGCGCATCATTTTCATGGGAACGCCGGACTTTGCCGTGCCGACACTGGCCGCACTGCACGAAGCGGGTCATACGATAGTCGCCGCTTATACCCAGCCGCCGCGCCCGGCGGGACGGGGCAAGAAATTGCAGCCTTCTGCGGTGCAAACAGAAGCCCAGATCCGCCATATTCCGGTGCATTGCCCGGTTTCACTCAAGACCGCCGAAGCGCAGGCAGACTTTGCCGCGCTCGAAGCGGATGTCGCGATAGTCGCCGCTTATGGCCTGATTTTGCCCCAGGCAATTCTGGATGCCCCAAAGCAGGGTTGCCTCAACGTACATGCCAGCCTGTTGCCCCATTGGCGCGGCGCCGCGCCGATCCAGCGCTCCATACTTGCTGGCGATCCGGTGACCGGAGTCACGATCATGCAGATGGAAGCCGGGCTGGACACAGGCCCGATGCTGGCGACCGCGCGGACACCGGTTGACGATAAGACTGCAGGCGAATTGACTGCGGAACTGGCTGAAATCGGTGCACAATTAATGGTCGGTACGCTGATCGACCTCCCCCTGCTCCATGCCGTGCCGCAAGACGAGGCCGGGGCGAGTTACGCTGCGAAGATCGACAAGATCGAAGCAAGGATCGATTTCGGCAAGGAAGCTGAGACTATCGAACGGCAAGTCCGCGCTTTCGCGCCATTTCCCGGGGCATGGTTCGAACTGGAGGGCGAGCGGATCAAGCTTTTGAAGGCTGAGGTGGTTTCGGCCTCGGGCGATCCGGGCTTTATTCTGGACGATCAGTTTACGATTGCCTGCGGCGCCGGTGCTATTCGCCCGACCCGTATCCAGCGTGCGGGGAAACCGGCAATGGCAGTCCATGAATTCCTGCGCGGCCGCAGTGTGGCCGCCGGAACACGGCTGACGTGACCCGGTTCGCGCTCACTATCGAGTTCGATGGCACGCCTTTCCAGGGGTTGCAGCGCCAGAAGCATGGACCAAGCGTTCAGCAATCGGTCGAACAGGCCATCCATGCCGTTACCGGTGAGGAGGCGACGTTACATTCTGCGGGCCGAACCGATTCGGGCGTACATGCGCTTGCAATGCGCAGCCATGTTGATCTGGATACTGCGCTCACCCCGTTCCGCCTGATGGAAGCGATCAATGCCAAACTGCGCCCCGACCCCATTGCGATTATCGCTTGCGAGGTGAAGCCGGACGATTGGCATGCCCGCTTTTCCTGTACCGGGCGCCAATATCTCTACAAAATCCGCAATCGCCGCGCCCCATTGACGTTGGACACGGGCCGCGCCTGGCATATCCGGCCTGCGCTTGATGCCGATGCCATGCACCGTGCAGCGCAGTCGTTGGTCGGCTGCCACGATTTCACCACCTTCCGTTCCGCCCATTGCCAGTCTGACAGCCCGGTCAAGACGTTGGACCGGCTGGATGTACGGCGCGGCGGCGATGGACAATCCGATTGGATTTTCATCGAGGCTGCCGCACGAAGTTTCCTGCATCATCAGGTCCGGTCCATGGTAGGGTGCCTGGCGCTGGTCGGCATGGGCCGATGGAGCGAAAAGCGGCTGGCAGACGCCCTTGCCGCCGCAGACCGGCAGGAATTGGGCTTGAACGCACCCCCACAGGGCCTTTACTTCGTCGCCGCTAAGTATTCAGACGAAAACAACATTTCACAGGAGAGACCACAATGACCACCACCGGCAAACAGATTTTCTCAACCCTCGAATCGGACGGCACTCTGACGGTAGAAGTTGGCACAACCACTTTTCCCGATCCTACAGGGAACCAGGTGCTCGTGCGTATGGAGGCCGCGCCGATCAATCCGTCCGATCTGGCCTTGCTGTTCGGCCCCTGTGATCTCGAAAATGCGACTTATTCCCCCGGCAAGATCGTTGCCAAGATGCCCGAACCATTCAATAGCGGCGCCAAAGGCCGCCACGGCCAGCGTATGCCGGTGGGTAATGAAGGTGCCGGCACAGTGATCGCCGCAGGCGACAGTCCGATGGCACAGGCTCTGGTCGGCCAGCGTGTCGCCTGTGTTCCGGGCAATGCCTTCAGCCAATATGCGATTGCCGATGCCGCCATGTGTTTGCCGCTGGGCGATGTCTCGTCAGAAGACGGCGCATCCGCCTTCGTCAATCCGATGACCGCGCTGGGCTTTGTCGAAACGGCCAAGATGGAAGGCCACAAGGCGATAGTCCATTCGGCCGCGGCATCGAATCTCGGGCAGATGCTCAACAAGATTTGCCAGGAAGACGGGATCGATCTGGTCAATATCGTCCGCAAGCAGGAACAGGCGGATTTGCTTAAAGGCATGGGTGCAAAATACGTCGTCAATTCCTCGGATGATGACTTCATGAAGCAATTGCGCGAGGCCATCGACGCGACCGATGCCTATTTCGGTTTTGACCCCATCGGCGGTGGCACCACGGTCGATACAGTGTTCAAGGCGATGGAGCAGGTCGCGGTCAGCAAGATGAGCGAATACAGCCGTTACGGTTCAAACCAGGCCAAGAAGATGTACATCTACGGCCGTCTGGATCTTGGCCCCACCATTCTGACCCCTTCCTATGGCTTCGGATTCACCCTGTCCGGCTGGCTGCTCACGCCCTTCCTTGCCACGGCCGGCATGGAAACGGTGCTGCGGATGCGCAAGCGGGTGCTGGATAATCTGACCACCACCTTTGCCAGCAGCTACAAGGCCAAGGTCAATCTGGAGCAAATGCTGGAGAAGGACGCTGCGCTCGATTACCGCGCGATGCACACGGGCGAAAAATACCTCGTCACACCCTAACGCCGGTCGAAAGCTTCCTGCGCGCGAACGGGATCGGTGATCCCGTTCGCCAGCAACAGCTGCAATAATATCCGTGCCTTGGGCGGGCCCAAAGCGCGGGCGGCGATAAAGCCCATTGTGTCGTCATCCGGTTCGCGGTCAACCAAACCTTCATCCACGCGGGTCGAACGGACAACCGGCACCCCTTGTGCCGCAGCTGTGGCCAAGGCCGCCCGCACTGGTTGCGGCGCGGTGCCATGGCCAAAACCCGCCAGCACCAACCCTGCAGTCCCGCCAGCCAGAGCCAGCGCGACATCATCAGCCGACATGCCGGCATAGGCGAAAAGGATCGAAACCTTGGGCATGGTTTCGTGAAAGGCAAACCGTGCCCCTTCGCCCTCACGCCAGGGCGGGCCGAACCATTCGAGCGAATTGGGCGTGACATGGCCGACCGGGCCGCGCGGAAATCCGCGGAATGCCTCCATCCCTTCGGTTCGCGCCTTGCGCACGTCGCGCGCAGCAAAAATATTGTCACTCATGACCAGCAGCACGCCGCGCCCACCCGACGCAGGATCGTTTGCCACCTGCACGGCATTGGCAAAATTGCGCAAGCCATCGCTTCCAACCGCATCGGCGGCGCGCATGGCGCCAACCAGTATGATGGGCTTGCTGGTCGGCAGTGTCTGGTCAAACAGGAACGCCGTTTCCTCGGCTGTGTCCGTGCCATGGGTGATGATGATTCCCAGGCAATTGTCATCTGCCAGCGCGCATTTGCACGCGTGATGCAACCTTGCCCAGATTGCCGGGGTTATGTCTTCCGAACCGATACTGGCAAATTGTTCGCCCACCAATTCGGCCGAAATGCCAAGGCCGGCCACTTCGGACAGCAATTGTTCGATCCCGATCTGCCCGGGAACGTAATCCCGCCGCATCGCCGAACCCGCAGTTCCCGCTATGGTGCCGCCGGTCGCGAGAACTCTGATATATTTCACTTCCATGGCCCGCGCACTAACCCGCCCTGACGATTTTCGCCATTGGCAATTGATTTTGAATCCTGGGCCGCTATTAGCGCCATTCCGACACAGGTCGGGCGCTTAGCTCAGTTGGTAGAGCATCTCGTTTACACCGAGAGGGTCGGCGGTTCGAGCCCGTCAGCGCCCACCAGTCGTATCTGCGGAAAACCGCGGTTTATATTCACGATAATGATTACCACCAGGGTGGGTCGCCAGCTCTATATTCGCAGCATGGTTGCGCCCCAGTCCCGAACGATTGAGGCCAGCAGGATGGCGGGCAATAGCGGACTGGCGCCATTCAGCCTGCGCTCAAATCCGTCCCGATGGCGGCTACTGGCAAGCGCCT
>JAHEAV010000015.1:0-5723 GCA_024642565.1 Erythrobacter sp. | reverse complement strand
CGCAGCATGGTTGCGCCCCAGTCCCGAACGATTGAGGCCAGCAGGATGGCGGGCAATAGCGGACTGGCGCCATTCAGCCTGCGCTCAAATCCGTCCCGATGGCGGCTACTGGCAAGCGCCTGGTAATGCTTGTTGCCTGATCTTAGCACGGAAATCAGGCCGTGGGCCGAACGTCAGTCGTCAGTCGTCAGTCGTCAGTCGTCAGTCGTCAGTCAGGCACACAAACAATATCGTTACTGCCGACGCAATGGCATACATAAATGCACCTTCCATTGAACCAGTCCCGACCTGAGTTTGCCACATCTGGAAGAAGGCGGCACCAAAGCTCATGAAGAAACCGAACCAGACCAGCAATGCGAGGCCTGCAGCGGTCACGCCATTGCTTTTCGCAGCGTGGAACTCTTCCGCGGTCCCATTGCGCGCTCTGAACAGGTCCCAACCCCCTTTGATGCCGAAATAGCTAACAGAAAATTCCCCGATCAACACAAGCATCAGAGCCGCCCATGCAAATATCGGGCTACTGGATTTGAAGAAAATAGTCGCCGGATAAACCTCGTGGCCTGATCCGCTTATGACATAGACAAGCGCATTGTGCGCGGCACCTAGGTTGGCAATGTTCTGCAAGGCATAAAATAGAGCATGAAGCCCGACAAACAGTACAAGTGCGGATTTTAGTAGTCTGATCATGATTATTTCCCCCGTCTTGGTCTTTATCACGCGGGACTGCTTCCGGCAAACTTCGCAACTGGCTCGCCTTGCCGCGATTGTCAGACGGCGCTGGGCGGGCGACAAGGTTCCTGTATGGCGGCAGTGCCGGTTCTGCCGAATATGATGGATTGGGCGCGATGGCGCGCAGTCCGGTCAAATGCTTTGGCGATCCTCGCAAATGAGGTTAATTCCAAACCATGGACCTGGACGATCTTTTGCAGCGATACTTTGCCACCAGCGAGATTTCAGAGATCACCTCCGGCGCGCTCGCATCGGGTATAGAGCGTTGCCAGGTCGATCTCGGCCTTGAGCAGGATCGCGGCAAACGGTTTGCTTTGTGGGCGCTGCTGCACATGCTCGGCGGTGCTCCGGACCTTGATGTCAGCTTCAAACTCGAAGAGGACAGGAACGCGGCACGCAGTTTTATGGAATTGCTCGAAGCGTCGCAGACCGAGTAGTTCGGCACTGGCGCCAACAGTTTCAGCCATCGATACGCCGGGATTATTTCACCGCTTCTGCGATTGCCTCGCGCGCGGCGGCGCTGGACCAGTCGTATTCGCCCGTCACCCGCCACACTTCCTTGCCATCCCGGTCATAAAGCACGGTGGTTGGCAGGACGCCCCCGCCCAGACCGAACCCCAATTCATTTTCCGGATCGAGCCACGGCTGGAGATGCCTGAATTTTCCCTCCGCGAAAAAGGGAGTCACCTTTTCCGCGCCCTGCATATCCTGGCTGATCGTCACCACCCGCAAGGTATCGCCAAACTCACCGGCGAGATCGTCCAGCATGGGCATTTCCACAACACAGGGCGCGCACCATGTGGCCCAGAGGTTGACCAAGGTGGGGACGCCTTGCAGCGCGCCCGTGTTGAGCAGCTGTCCGGCCGGATCCTTCACCGAAATCACCGGCATCAACTCTCCTGCATGGCCGCGATCAATGGCGCCGGACAAGCTGGTATTCGTCTGCGGCAAGTTCCCCTGTTCTTGCGTGTCCCTCGACGCTTCCCTATCGCAAGCGGCGAGTGACAGAGCGAGTAGCAGCGTGAGCAACGATCTTGAGAACAATGTAAGCTCCAACCAGATGTGGGGCGGCCGCTTTGCCGAAGGGCCAAGCGCGATCATGCGCGAGATAAACGCCTCCATCCCCTTCGACAAGGCATTGTGGCGGCAGGACATCGCGGCAAGCAAGGCCCATGTGGCAATGCTGGGCGCGCAGTCCATTATCAGTGCGCAGGATGCAACCTCGATCGCCCACGGTCTGGATGCAATTGCCGCCGAATATGAAAAGGATGGCGTGCCGGAGGACTGGGACCTCGAAGATATTCACATGACAACCGAAAGCCGCCTGACAGCGCTGATCGGCCCGGTCGCCGGGCGATTGCATACTGCACGCAGCCGCAACGATCAGGTAGCGACCGATTTTCGCCTGTGGGTGCGCGAAGCGATGGAGCAGGTCGACAGCGGGCTGGAGCAGCTTCAACGCGCATTGGTTATCCGCGCCAGTGAACACGCGGACAGCATCATGCCCGGCTTCACGCATTTGCAGACTGCCCAGCCGGTAACCCTTGGCCACCATTTGATGGCTTATTACGAAATGATCCGGCGCGACCGGAGCCGCTTTGCCGATGCCCACCTGCGGCTGAACGAATGCCCGCTCGGCAGTGCGGCGCTGGCGGGTACCGGATTCCCGATTGACCGCTCGGCCACTAGTGAAGCTCTGGGTTTCAGCCGGCCCACCGCCAACAGCCTCGATGCTGTCTCCGACCGTGATTTTGCCCTCGATTATCTGATGGCCGCTGCGCAATGTTCCCTGCATCTTTCGCGGCTTGCGGAAGAATTCATCATTTGGGCCAGCCAGCCCTTTGGCTTTGTCCGTTTGCCCGATACGCTCAGCACCGGCAGTTCGATCATGCCGCAAAAGAAGAACCCCGATGCGGCAGAACTGGTACGTGGACATGCGGGGCGCATCATCGGCAACGCAACGGCGCTGATGGTTACCATGAAGGGCCTGCCGCTCGCCTATTCCAAGGATATGCAGGACGATAAACCTCCGGTGTTCGATGCTGCCAGTCTGCTGGCCTTGTCCATTGCGGCCATGACCGGGATGGTGGCGGACAGTACATTCAGGACCGCCCGGATGCGCGAAGCGGCGGAACTGGGCTATGCCACGGCCACCGACCTGGCCGATTGGCTGGTGCGCCAGGCCGACATTCCCTTCCGCGAGGCACACCACATCACCGGTGCAGCGGTGAAACTGGCGGAAGAAAAGGGCACCTCGCTGGACGCGCTTACGCTGGGCGAACTGCAAGCGATTGATCCGCGCATCGATGATCGGGTGTTCGCAGCGCTGTCCGTGGATGCTTCGGTCGCATCCCGCAGATCCTATGGCGGAACCGCGCCCGAGCAGGTAAGGCATCAAGTGGCGCAGGCGCGCCAACAGCTCGGGATGGATCGATGACACGCCGTTTTCTTGCCTTTGCAACCATGGCTGCGGGCCTTTGCCTGCTGCCCGCCTGTGGACAGGTCGCCGACCTGGAACCTGCTGCCGGGAAGACACTGCCCCCCGCACCAACGGGCGCCGATGCGCAGCCAGACGCGAAGGATCTGCTCAAAACCGAAGCGCAGGCCGCGCCGCAGCGCAGTGTAGAACTGCGAAGGCGGTCCGAAGAACGCGAAGATGACCCCTTCGATTTGCCGCCCGAGTGAATGAAACACTGATCCATGAACCATTTTGAACTGCGTGATGGCGTGCTCTACGCCGAAGATGTGCCTTTGCCTTATATTGCGGCAGAGGTTGGCACTCCTGTCTATGTCTATTCGCGGGCAACGCTCGTGCGCCATGCGCGGGTTTTTCGGGAAGCCCTGTCAGGGCTGAACAAGCCGCATATTGCCTTTGCGGTGAAGTCGAATCCCAATCTTGCGGTACTTAAAGTGTTGCAGAAAGAAGGTTTCGGTGCGGATGTGGTATCGGGCGGCGAACTGGTCCGCGCGCTTGCGGCCGATATGGCCCCGCAGGACATCGTCTTTTCCGGTGTCGGCAAAACCCGTGCGGAGTTGGTGCAAGGGCTGGAAGCGGACATCGGCCAGTTCAATCTGGAATCCGAGGAAGAAGGGCATGAACTGTCGGCCATCGCCGCAGCCCAAGGCAAGGTCGCGCGCTGCGCGCTGCGGGTAAACCCCGATGTTGATGCGCGCACGCATGAGAAGATTTCCACGGGCAAGGCGGAAAACAAATTCGGTGTGCCAATGAGCCGCGCGGGTGAGATTTATGCGGCCTTGGCCGCCCTGCCCGGCCTGGATATGCGCGGAATTGCGGTCCATATCGGCAGCCAGTTAAGCAGTCTGGAACCGCTCGAAACCGCGTTTGAAAAAGTCGGTGCGTTGATTGCGGAACTGCGCTCAGCCGGTCTCAAAGTTACCCATGCCGACCTCGGCGGCGGGCTTGGTGTTCCCTATAAAGCGGACGAAGTGATGCCCACCCCGGCGGATTATGGGGCAATGGTGGCTCGGGTCACGAAACATTGGGACGTGGCGTTATCTTTCGAACCTGGCCGCGTAATCGCGGGCAATGCGGGCGTGTTGCTGACCCGCGTAATCCGGGTCAAACGCAGTTCCAACGCCAGCCCCTTCGTGGTGGTCGATGCCGCGATGAATGACCTCGCGCGCCCCGCCATGTATGGCGCATGGCACGATATTGATGCCGTGGTGCCCAATGGCGCACGGCATATTGCCCATGTCGTCGGTCCTATCTGCGAGACAGGTGATACATTCGCCATGAACCGCGAAATGGACGCACTGCAGGCCGGCGATCTGGCGGTGTTCCGCACTGCCGGGGCATATGGGGCGACGATGGCGAGCAGTTACAACAGCCGGGGCTTCGTGCCAGAGGTTTTGGTCGACGGAGATCGCTTTGCAGTGGTGGCGGATCGCCTGCCCGCCGCCGATATCATGGCCGCAGAGCGGGTTCCCGACTGGTTATGATCCGGTCCCTACCCCTGTTCCACCGGATTGCCGGAACGCGCGTTGTGGTAATCGGGTCCGGCGAAATGGGCGAAGCCAAGGCGCGGCTGGTGGAGCGCGCGGGCGGCATTCCCTGCGGCGAAGCAGAAGCGCATCACGCGCGGATTGCCTTCATCGCGCTGGACGATGCGCGCGCGGCGGAGGCGGCGGCGATGCGGCTCAGGTCCAAGGGCCTGCTGGTCAATGTCGCCGACCGGCCCGAACTGTGCGATTTCACCACCCCGAGCATTCTCGACCGTGACCCGGTGTTGATTGCCATCGGCACATCGGGCGCATCGGCAGGCCTTGCCAAGCAATTGCGCCTTCGGCTGGAGCGGATTTTGCCGGATTCACTGGGCGCGCTCGCCAGCGCTTTGGAGGCGGCTCGCGAGAAAATGCGCGGCAAATGGCCCGTCGGAAGCGATCGCCGCCGCGCGGTGGACGACGCGCTTGGTGAAGGCGGAGCGCTCGATCCGCTGGATGGTGGTTCGGCCAGGCAGGTCGAAACCTGGTTGGCTGGCCGACCAACGAATCCCAATTCAGAAACGGTTGAGATCATCCTGACTAGCAACAACCCCGAGGATTTGACCCTTCGCCAATGCCGGTTGCTGGGGTCTGCCGATGCCGTGCTGCATGATCCCGGAATACCGCCAGCTATTCTGGACCGCGCCAGAGCAGACGCACTTCGCAGAGAATTGCCCTATGTTGCGTCTGGGACCGGCTTAACCGTGATAATCCGGTATCAGGAATAGGTTCCGCACTAAGTCCATGTGCGGGTTTTGGCTTCAGGCAGGCCCGGGTCCGCGGGACACCATGGAATCTATGAGCCATGCGTTTCCCGAATTCAAAAACGTAAAGATCAATTTTCCAGACGCAGCCGTTGAAACCGCGTCAAACTGCGCGCGCCGCGTCCTTGCCCATTTCTTCAAAATAGCGCGCCATTGCATCCGCCGCCTTGTCAGTCAGTGTTATAAATGCCCGGCGCTTATCAGCTTCGTCCTCAACGCGTTTCAGCA
>JAHEAV010000045.1 GCA_024642565.1 Erythrobacter sp. | reverse complement strand
GCGAACCAAATCAACCTGGTTTGCCTCACCCCAACATCCCCACAAACTTCTCGAACAGGTAGAAGCTATCTTGCGGCCCCGGCGATGCTTCCGGGTGATATTGCACCCCGAAGGCCTTCTTGCCTTTTACCGCGATGCCGCAGTTTGATCCGTCGAACAGGGAAACGTGAGTTTCTTCCAATTCATCCGGCAGGGTCGTGCCGTCCACCGCAAAACCGTGGTTCATCGAGGTAATCTCCACCACCCCGCTGTCCAACCGTTTGACCGGATGGTTTGCGCCGCGGTGGCCCTGGTGCATCTTTACCGTCTTTGCACCGCTTGCCAGCGCCAGCATCTGATGGCCCAGACAAATGCCGAACAGCGGCATATCCGCATCCAGCAGCGCCTTGATCACCGGAACCGCATATTCCCCCGTCGCCGCCGGATCGCCGGGGCCATTGCTGAGGAATACTCCGTTCGGCTTCAACGCCATGATTTCCGCCATTGTGGCCTTGGCGGGCAGCACGGTCACCCGCGCGCCAGCCTGCACCAGATTGCGGAAGATATTGTCCTTCGCCCCGTAATCTATCGCGACCACATGGGGCCTGCCGTCCCACGCAGCGCGGCTATAGCCTTTGCCCAGCGCCCACGCGCCGCCGCCCCATTGTTCGGTTGTTTCGCGCGTTACCCTCTGGGCGAGGTCCATTCCTTCCAGCCCGGCCCAATCCTGCGCGCGCTTAATCAGCGCCGGAATGTCGAACGTTCCATTGGGCGAATGGGCGATCACCGCATTGGGCGCGCCCGACAGGCGGATACGGCGGGTCAATGCGCGCGTGTCCACACCGCTGAGGCCGATCTTGCCCCTGGCTGCCATCCACTCGGAAAAGTCCTGCGTGGCGCGGAAATTGCTGCTGGCTGTGATCGGTTCGCGCACCACGCAGCCCACTGCGCCTTCCACAGCGCTTTCCACATCTTCTGCATTGGTGCCGACATTGCCGATATGGGGAAAGGTGAAGGTGACGATCTGCGCGGCGTAGCTGGGATCGGTCATCACTTCCTGATAGCCGGTGATCGCGGTGTTGAAGCAAACTTCGCCCACCGCATCGCCAGTGGCGCCAAAGCCCATGCCCCAGACGACAGTACCGTCTGCCAGAACGAGACATCCCGTTGCCCCTTTGGGTTGCACAGACGTAGAGGCGGGGTCGGCCATATGGGGCGCTCCGATTGAATGGTTTTCCGGCGATGTCGCTAAGTCCCAGCCGATATGGTGGACTGGCCCCCGCGTCAACCTATCGTTCGCTGCAATCTTGGGTTAAATGCACCGGGCCGCGGAAAACTCCGCCAATCATCCACAGGAATTACCGACCCATGCTTCGTGATACTATCAAGTCTGCCCAAATCACTGCGATGAAAGCGGGCGAGAAAGACCGCACCGCCGCGCTCCGTCTGATCGCCGCCAAGATCAAGGACCGCGATATTGAATTGCGGACTTCCTCCAAAGACATGCCAGACGATGATCTGGTGGTCGAAGTTCTGCAGAAAATGGCCAAACAGCGCCGCGAATCCATCACCATGTACGAAGCGGGCGGGCGGCAGGAACTGGCCGATCAGGAAAAACTGGAGCTTGCCGTGATCGAGGAATTCCTTCCCGCGCAGTTGGGTGACGCCGAAACCACGGCCCTGATCGAAGGCATCATGGCGGAACTGGGCGCGGCGTCGCTAAAGGATATGGGCAAGGTCATGGCGGAACTGAAAGTGCGCCATGCCAGCGAACTGGATATGAGCAAGGCCAGCGGACTGGTTAAGGCCGCACTTTCCTAATACTGTCCGGCAATGGCACTCACTCCTCAGTGGCTGGATGAATTGCGCACGCGGGTCACGCTGTCGGGCGTGATCATGCGCACGGTAAAGCTGCAGAAGTCTGGGCATGAATGGAAGGCGTGCTGCCCGTTCCACGATGAAAAATCGCCCAGCTTTACCGTTTCCGACCAGAAGGGATTTTACCATTGTTTCGGCTGCGGGGCGCATGGGGATGTGATCCGCTGGATGACCGACCAGCGCGGCCTATCCTTTATGGATGCCGTCAAGGAACTGGCGGCCGAAGCGGGGATGGAAGTCCCCGCCCCCGATCCGCGTGCGGCGCAGCGCGCAGAAGAACGCGCCGGGCTGCATGATGTGATGCAGGCCGCGCAGGATTGGTTTGTCGCAAATCTGCAATCGAACGGCGGGGCTGGCGCGCGCGATTACCTGAAGTCACGCGGTTTTGATGCCCACACGGTTTCGCGTTTCGGCTTCGGTTTTGCCCCGAATGAAAGGCAGGCGCTCAAGGCGGCGCTCAGCCAATTCGAAGAACCGCTGCTGATCGAAGGCGGTTTGAGAATTACCGTCGATGACAAGGAACCCTATGACCGGTTCCGTGCGCGGCTGATGCTGCCTATCCACGATGCACGCGGCCGGGTGATTGCCTTTGGTGGGCGTATTCTGGAAACAGACAGCAAGGCTCCGAAATACCTCAATTCACCCGACACGCCTTTGTTTGACAAGGGCCGCACCCTCTACAACCTCCACCGTGCCGGCCCCGTTTCGCGGCAATCGGGCCGCATGATCGTGGTCGAAGGCTATATGGACGTAATTGCCCTGGCCGCAGCGGGGATCGAAGATTCGGTGGCCCCGCTGGGCACGGCCTTGACCGAAACCCAGATCGAATTGTTGTGGCGCATGGTTGAACGGCCGATCCTGTGCTTCGATGGGGACGCCGCCGGCCAGCGCGCGGCCATGCGCGCCGTAACCCGTGCCCTGCCCTTGCTGCGCCCTGCCCATTCGCTCAGCCTGGTCACCTTGCCCGCGGGGCTCGATCCGGACGATCTGCTCAGACAGCGCGGCCGCGGCGCCATGGATGCCTTGTTGGAGAATCCCGCCAGCCTGCTCGATACGCTGTGGTCCTTTGAACGCGATGCGCAAAAGCTGGATACGCCTGAAAGCAAAGCCGGGCTGAAGGCGCGGCTGCTGGCCCATGTGGAGACGATTCTGGATCAGGACATTCGGGCGCTTTACAAACGCGAACTGCTCGAACGATTTTCCGCCTTTGCCTTCCCCCCGCGCGAAGCCAGACCGGCACGAACGGCAAGAGACTGGAAGCATGGCTTGCCGAAACCGGCCAATCCCACGCTTACTCCCGAAGCGTCGAACCGCTTGCGCCGGTCGGCCCAGGGCGGCGCGCGCGATCAATTGACCGCTGCGGTCGTATTCGGACTCGCGCGCTACCCAGACCAGATTTTGCGCCATTCCGAAGCCCTTGCCCGCTTCGCCGCGGATGACGTTCGGGCCGCACCAGCGATAGATTCGTTGATAGATGCTGCCGAAAAGCTTGAACCTGGCGCAAATTTGCCCATATCGGCCGTGCAAGGCTTCATCGCCCCGCCGGATAGCACCCGTTTCTCCTTCCTTGGCGAAGGAATCGATCCGACCGCGGCTCGTGATGATTTGGCCGAAGCTGTATCCCTGCTGGTCGAAAGGCCTGCGTTGGAAGCTGCGCTTGCGGCAGCAACTGCGCGGTTTGCGACCGATCCCGAAGGGGCTTTTGCCGAGCAACAGCGTTTGCTCAAACGAAAGCTGGAATTCGAGCAGCGGTTAGGGCAAATGGCAAGCAAACGGGCCGCTCGGGCGGTCCAAAGTGATTCAGATCGGGCCGACGGTAATACCCGGACGGACGAACAAGAAACGGACCGAACTTAGAACATGGCCTCAACAGAAGACGGCAACGGCAAAGAAGACGCACCTCTGATTGACCTCAATGAAGCGTCAATCAAGAAGCTCATCTCCAAGGCGAAGAAAAAAGGCTACATCACCTATGATGAGCTGAACGAAGCCTTGCCTCAGGATCAGATGTCGACCGACCAGATCGAGGATGTAATGTCCGCGATTTCGGAAATGGGCGTCAATATCGTCGAAAGTGACGAAGACGCGGAAGGCGAATCCGAACCCGAAAGCGAAGTCGAAGAAATCGGCGACGACGAGGAAAAGCCAGCCAAGCCGTCTACCGCGGCCAAGAAAAAAGAAACCGTCGAGCGGACCGATGACCCCGTGCGGATGTATCTGCGCGAAATGGGTGCGGTTGAACTGCTGAGCCGCGAAGGCGAAATCGCCATTGCCAAGCGCATCGAAGCCGGGCGCGATACGATGATCATCGGGCTGTGCGAAAGCCCGATTACTTTCCACGCGATCATTCATTGGTCCGAAGCACTCAACAATGAAGAAATGCAGCTTCGCGAGATCCTCGATCTCGACGCCATGCTTTCAAAGGAACCGCCCGTCGACAAGATGGAAGAAGACGGTGACGATGATGACGGCGAAATAAGCGAAGAAACCGCAGGTCCGACCATTCGCGACGATGACGACGATGATGACGACGACGAAGAAGACATCGACGAAGATGATGAGGATGGCGAAGGCCGTCCGAAGAAGCAGCGCGATGATGATGACGAAGAAGACAACACGCTGTCGCTGGCGCAGATGGAAGCCGCGCTTAAGCCGGAAGCCCTCGAAACATTTGCCCGCATCACCAGCCTGTTCAAGAAATTCGAAAAAATTCAGGCCGAACGCGTCGACATCATGGGTTCGGGTGCCGATTATCCGGCGTCGAAGGAACGCAAGTACGAAGAACTGCGTGAACAGCTGACGGCCGAAGTCGAAAGCGTACAATTTCACGCGACCAAAATCGAATTTCTGGTCGACAATTTGTATGCCTTCAATCGCCGTTTGACAGCCTTGGGCGGCCAGATGCTGCGTCTGGCCGAACGGCACAAGGTCAAGCGGGCTGACTTCCTGAAAGCCTATATCGGCAACGAACTTGATGATGCCTGGCTGAAAGACAACATCAAGAAAGACAAGAAATGGGCTGCCTTCGCTGAGAAGGAAGGCGATGCGGTAGAACGGATTCGTGCCGAAATCGCCGATATCGCGTCGAATACCGGGATGAGCCTCGACGAATTCCGGCGCATCGTGAATATGGTGCAGAAGGGCGAACGCGAGGCGCGCATCGCCAAGAAGGAAATGGTGGAAGCCAACCTTCGACTGGTGATCTCCATTGCCAAGAAATATACCAACCGCGGCCTGCAATTCCTTGATTTGATTCAGGAAGGCAACATCGGTTTGATGAAGGCGGTCGACAA